>JAVETP010000023.1:0-37412 GCA_034006005.1 Pseudomonas sp. | reverse complement strand
TCGTATTCGCGCAATGATTCACCCGGTAACTCGGGCAGATTAGCATCAGCCGCTAGCGGGTTAACTAAGTGCGGCGTGACAATCATTAGCAGTTCACGCTCTTCAGTACTATTTTTCGTGTTACGGAAAAATGCACCAAGAATTGGAATATCACCCAGTCCAGGCAGCTTATTCACTTCAGCAGTGTTGCGTGTTGTCATTAAACCACTGATTACAAAGCTTTCACCGTCAGCCAGTGAAACACTGGTATCAGTGCGACGCACAGTAAATGACGGCACCTTAATATCATTAATTATAATGCTGTTATTAGGATTAAAATCAATCTCGCTGACTTCGGGTGCAACTTTTAAATGAATACGATTTTTATCAATAACAGTAGGAGTTAAATTGAGCTTGATACCATAAGGCTTATATTCAATAGAAACTGAATCACTACTACCTGAGGGGACTGGTATTGGAAACTCTCCACCCGCTAAAAAGCTCGCGGTCTGACCACTCATAGCCACTAAGCTTGGACGCGCTAAAGTGTAAGCAAAACCACTGGTCTCAAGCGCATTCAACGCACCTAAATATTTTTTACTGCCACCGCCCCAAGCAATATTAAAGCCCTCACCCAATAAGTTCGAAGCGATTGAGTCGCCAACTGTGTCAAAAAACGTACTGTTAGGACTGGTAATAACTTTACCGTTAGAGCCTTTACCATAAAGCGATACACCAATATCTTTCAGCTTGGTGCGATTCACTTCGATAAAGCGAATATCTGTTTGCACTTGATTCAGCAAGGGCGCTTCAGCAGTGGTTTTAACAGTCACTGGCTTCGTTAACGCCGAGGCCGCTTCACCTTCAATAAATAGCATGCTTTGGCGCGGCTCTTTAGCGCACGATGTCCAAACACTTAAGTTGGTCACACCATTGGCTAAGCCCAGCACTAAAAAGCTATTACGACTTGTAACTTTAACATCAGCTATCTCAGGGTTACCCACCGCTAAGCGCTTAATATTGACCGGTAGATGAAACTCTTGATGCACACCTTGACGCAGCTCTAAAACAGCTGGGGCAGATGCTAGACTGGAACACGCGGATGCGGCAAACAACGCTGGAGACGCCAGCAGGCTTGCTGCTGCAAGTAGAAATCCGCAGCTTAGGTTGTGAGAAATCTTAAACTTCATGATCTGCTACCTTGCAATTCAGGGATTTTGACGGGAGATTGAAGATCCACTGTACACAGGTATACCTGCGGGACGGGGCGCTACTAAACCAGGCTGAGGCCTCTTCGTCTGCTTCAACGCTAACTTCTCAAATTGAAACAGTTGACGCTTGAGCTCTTCAACTTCAGCACTCGGCTCTTCACCATTTTGATACGCAGCCAGTAACTTCTCATCGACACTGCGTACAGCCAAGCGTAACTTACCGACTTGGGTTGCGAGCATAAAGCGGCTGACTAAACTTTCTGGAATGGCTAAGACTGCGGTACGTGCAGCCTCAACACGTCGTGGACGGCGCGCATCAGGATCTTCATCCTCTTCAGGCAACATTAATGGTTCACCCTGACTGGATGCACCTAAGGCACTGCCAACACTGAGCAAACGTAGTGCAGGCACAACAACTTGAGCAGTACGATCACTGTTAGTTTCATCATCGCGTAAGTACAGTAACGCATCAACATAGTCACCCGGCTGTAAATGCCCACCAGCAGAAGTAACTTCATCTACATCAATCGCTAAAGCACGTTCAGAAGGTCGAATCATACGCGCCAGTGGACCAGCAACAGCAAAGCTCGCTTCGTTCAGCACAGCACCTGCTGCTAAATCGCGCCAGACAACCTTACCAACAAGGCTTTGCGCCTCATTATAGCTGCCAGGTGGTGCAATTCTGAGCATTTCTTCAACCAAGTCATCTGCTTGAATTTCAGACATTGCCTTTATATCACGCGCAAGTACAATAACAGGTACGCGCTGAATTTCTTCGCTCTTATCAGCCAATAACTCGCGAAGCACTTCGCTCTGATCTATTTTTAAAATAGATTCGGATTCAGTCACAGTTTGAGCGGAAAGCTCAGTAACTGGGTCGCTTGCAGGTCGGCTTATCATCAAACCCCAATACCCTGCGGCTATCGCACCAAAAAACAAAGCGACCGCCAAGATCATGGTTAAACGACTACTCATGTGTGTCGCCCTCCTTAGCCATAGTTTTAGATTAAAAAAAGTAGTTTGTACTAACCTTGCTTGTAGCCATATTTCAGTTATAAGCAGAGAATCATTGGATATTATCACGTCACAGACAGGCTGCAAACAGATACAAAGCGGTAGCTATCATCTAGATAGATCTAGTACTATGTGTATATAGACAGTAGTAAATACAGCGCCTAATATAGACGACACCATTACATTAATTGAAGAGGGATCCCATCATGATGGAAAAAATTATTCAACTACAGCTCAAAGCTGAGTCATTTCTCAAGCGTGAAGACGGAGCGTCAGCGATTGAGTATGCAATTATTGCTGGATTGATTGCGGTTGTAATTATTGGCGCAGCAACATTGCTTGGCGAACAAATTAGCATTGTTTTTGAGAAAATAACAGCAGCACTATCTTAAGAATTATTAACTAAAATAAAAAAGGGCTATAATAGCCCTTTTTTATTAAGTAAAGCTCACACAACACACGCTAAAATTCTACAATTCATATAAAAAGCCTAAATACTCAATACAAAATAGCATCAAGTAAATAAGCTCTATTTAAAAAAACCTCTTATAATAAATTTATTACAAGCTATAACTCAACGTCACCCCATACCTTACACTGCGATCATGACTATCAATCGCTTTATTACCCAATGGGCGCGCCACTTCAAGGCCTAAGTTATAGAACTTATTATCAGCCAAACGCACACCCAGTGCCGCGGATGATAAATCTGACGTCACTTGATTACTCAAATTATACCAAGTACGTGCCGCATCCAGCGCCGCATAAGGCTGAACCAAACGCATCCAGGTTTCATCAAGCTTTAAACTGTAGTTCAACTCGTAACCTACACCCCAACCTTTATCGCCATTGGCTTGATCACTCGGATAACCACGGCCAAAGTTACGATCACCAAAGATCACTTGCTCACTTTCAGGTAATACATCATTCGACCAATAAAACGCACCTGAAGCTACACCCTGCCAAGCATCAGCAAAACGATTGCTTTGCATCCCGCTTAAGCGCACACGGGTAAAATCAAGATCGGTTTTATCTTTAACTTTTGTGCCGAGTACATTGGTATCGCTTTTAGCACCAAATGTATTTAAACCTTGATATAAGCCTGCACTGAGTAAACGCATTTGCGAACCTTCGGCTTGACGCCAATCACCTTCAAACGCCAAGGCCCTTACTTTACTGTTTTGCTTCACTGCATTTTTAAAAAGACTAAAACCAGAACCTGCATCCAACAAGTTATACTTACGCTCATCATCAACAGCATAAAAACGTGCAGCACCAGTAATAATTTCTGTATTCGACAAACTAAATGGGTGTGACACACCGACTGATGCGCGATTATTTTTCCGATATGAATAATCTAACCAGCGATAAGTCGATACTGGAGTGAGACGATCAGTAGGCTCGCTGCGGTAGCTGGATGCATAAGCTTGCAAACGCGTACCCTCATTAGAAACATACTGGCTGTAATCGATACGTGCATAACGTTCATTATCTTCACCCGGCGGCATTAATGCACTCACCACCACTTTCTCACCGACTGAAGTCTGAGAGTTACTGGCGACGGCAGCGATCAACTGAACATCATCACCTTTATCTTTTTGAACACTGGCCGTCAGCTCAAAAGGCTTTCGACTTGCTTCAGTAATCAGCGTTACTGCACCTTCTGTGGTCTTTGGCGGTGCAACATTAGCAACAACCGATACACCAGGAATTTGTGACATCAAAGATGTATAGCGCTGAAATGTTTCCAGCTTCAGCGGACGCTCTTGCAACAGCGGCTGCGCCATAGCAACAATACGCTCTTCAACAGGTCCGATATCACCCAGCATTTCATGATCATTAATATAACCTTCTACTAAAACAACAGTGATTTCACCACTGAGAAGGTTTTGCTGCGGTAAAAAAGCATATGACAAGGCATAGCCATCCGCTTTATATCGATTTGTAATTTGCTCGGTAACAGTCAAAATATCTTTTAGTGTTACGGTACGATTGATTAGGTTTTCAAATAACTGAGCAACCTCTTCAAACTCATACACAGTACCGCCCTCAATCTGAATACCGCGCAGGTAAATCAGTGAAGCAAGGGGCAATTGGTTCTGGCCAGGCTTAGTAATACTTGTCTGCGGCGTATCAGGCCTGTATGCATCTGCGGGTAAATTAGGTTGCGGCAATGCACTTTCAACGTCATTACTATTTAAAAAAGCTGGCACTTGCGCGGCTAGTGTCGACACTGGAATCGACATTAGCATCAGCATTGGAATAAGCTTATTGCGCATTTCCTTACACTCCATTTAAAGTATTATTTGCATTAGCTATAAAGAATTAGCCCAAATTATAGAGGACTGAAGAGCCCTTGATAGGGGTCATAATACTACACAAAAAACGCCCGCATAAGCGGGCGTTTTTATGACATCATTTACTCTGTTTTAGATGCAGGTTTACCTCCAAGTAAACCACCACCTAACAGACCACCTAACAAGCCTTGGTTTCCAGCAGATGCTTCATCAGTTGCACCACCACCCAACAAGCCACCGGTTAAGCCGCCAGTTAAACCACCAACCAAGCCATTCACCAAACCAACAACTGGAGTCAGTGCACCTTCTTCACCTAACAATGCATCAGTCAACTGACCGACTGGCGCTAATGGACCGGTGCTAGTTAAATCATTGACTAAGCCAGTAACTGGAGCCAGTACACCGTGCTGTGGATCAACTAAACCATTCACTAAACCGCCAACAGGCGCAAGTGCAGTATTATTCAACAAGCCATCAACAGTGCCTTGTACGTGATTGATCGTACCGTCTTCAGAACCTGCACTTCCACCGGTTAAGCCACCTAGCAGACCACCTTCACTACCGCCAGCTAAACCACCCAATAGACCGCCTTCACTACCACCGGTTAAGCCACCTAAGAGGCCGCCTTCACCGCCCAGCAAACCACCTAACAAACCACCTTCGCCACCGGTTACGCCGCCCAACAGACCGCCTTCACCACCGGCTAAACCACCCGTCAAGCCACCCAGTAGGCCATTCACTGTACCCAATACTGGAGTCAATGCACCTTCTTCACCGAGCAATGCATCGGTCAGTTGACCGACTGGCGCTAATGGGCCAGTGCTGGTTAAGTCATTGACTAAACCGGTGACTGGAGCGAGAACGCCATGCTGCGGATCAACTAAACCATTCACTAAACCGCCAACAGGCGCCAATGCTGTGTTATTCAGCAGGGTATCAACACTGCCTTGAACGTGATTGATCGTGCCGTCTTCAGAACCTTCGCTACCACCGAGCAAGCCACCTTGACCGCCAGTTAGGCCACCCAAGAGGCCGCCTTCACCGCCTAGCAGACCGCCTAGCAAACCACCTTCGCCACCGGTTAGGCCGCCCAACAGGCCACCTTCACCGCCAGCTAAACCACCCGTCAAACCACCCAGCAGACCGTTCACTGTACCCAATACTGGAGTCAATGCACCTTCTTCACCGAGCAACGCATCGGTCAACTGACCGACTGGTGCTAATGGACCGGTGCTGGTTAAGTCATTGACTAAACCAGTGACTGGAGCCAATACACCATGCTGTGGATCAACTAAACCATTCACTAAACCACCAACAGGTGCCAATGCGGTGTTATTCAACAAAGTATCAACACTGCCTTGAACGTGATTAATGGTGCCGTCTTCAGAACCTTCACCACCGAGCAAGCCACCTTGACCGCCCACTAATCCACCCAGCAGACCGCCTTCACTACCAGTTAAACCACCTAAGAGGCCGCCTTCACCGCCCAGCAGTCCACCTAACAAACCACCTTCACCACCGGTTACGCCGCCTAGCAAGCCACCTTCAGCACCGCCAGTTAAACCACTGAGCAAGCCGCCTTCGCCGCCAACCAAGCCACCTAACAGACCGCCTTCACCGCCCAGCAACCCACCTAGAACACCGTTCTCACCGGCTAGCAAACCATTCTCACCTAATACACCGACAAGAACACCGTTCACTAAACCAATGACTGGCGTCACTAAACCTTGCTCACCCAGCAGACCTTCAGTGAGCTGACCAACCGGCTCAAGACCACCCGCTACGCCAGTTAAACCATCGACCAAACCAGTAATAGGCTGCAAGAGACTATTTTGAGGATCGATCAAACCATCAACTAAACCGCTCACTGGGGCTAAAGCAGTACCGCCAACGAGACGGCCGACAGTGCCTTGCACATCGTTAATAGTGCCCGTACCTAACTCACCACCCGCTAACTCTGTGGTAACACCATCAAGTAATGTATTCACACCACCCACAATAGCGCCAACACCGTCAGTGACTGGAGACAGTCCCAGACCATCAACTACGCCATTAACAAGACCAACAACGGGTGTCAGTGCGCCATTTTCACCCAGTAAAGCGCCAGTTAAGTCACCTACCGGGCTCAACACACCATTGTTACCCGTTAAACCGTCAACTAAACCCGTTACTGGGGAAAGAAGACCTTCTGATGGGTCAATTAATGTATTCACTAAATCATTAACAGGTGCTAAGCCACCTTCCACACCCGTTAAAGTGCTTACAGTGCCCTGTAAATCAGTAATCGTGCCAGTTCCAACTTCACCGCCGGTTAAAACACCATTAACAAGGCCTACTACAGGAGCAAGTGCTCCTTCAGAACCGAGCAAGCCATTTGTTAGGTCGCCAACCGGCGCAAGAATGCCACCATTACCTGTCAGGTTATCAACCAGCCCCGTCACAGGACCTAAAACACCAGTTTCAGGATCAACAAGATTATCAATAAGATCAGAAACAGGGCTTAAAACATTACCATCAGTAATGCCTACGACAGCGTTTTGAACATCACTAATAACACCACTGCTTAAACCAGGATTACCATTAGTACCCTCGTTACCATTTTGGCCATTATCGCCGTTGGTACCATCGTTACCATTCTGTCCATTACTACCATTGGCACCGTCATTACCGTTCAGGCCACCGTTGCCGTTAGTACCATCATTACCATTTAAGCCGTCGTTACCACCAAGATTTTGATCACCTGGGATGGCTGGCATACTCGGAGCTGATGAGTTTCCACCCGCTACATAGTATTTCTTAGTGGTACCGCTGCAACCTGCAGCAATAGACATCGACACAACTAATGCAAGTGCAGTTAAGCTATGAACGACTTTTTTTTGATTCTTCATAAAATATAAATATCCGTATGTGCGTTATATACAAAAATCTGTGATTGAGTGTGTCATCTCAAGAAGTCGTTCTATTTGATACGATCGACGCACGGCCTACAATCCTCTAGTTAGTACTAGATCCTGAGCTCTACAGTGGCTCTCCGTTGATTTTTTTATTACAAAACTAGAGATAAAACAGTGGTTTTTAGTAATGCACTCACAAAGGAATATATACATATATATATATATCCCCAGCCTAGCTAAATAAAATACAATGGGTTAAATATTGTTCTACTATTAACGAGGCATAACTAAAATGCAGAGAAGGATGAAAAACCAAAAGGGAGCGGCAAGCATAGAATTTGTGTTCGTTTTTATTGTTTTTTTTATGCTGTTTTACGGCATGGTCAGTTTGACATTCCCGCTATTGCTCAGTGCAACGTATGAAGAGTTGTCAGCGGAAGCATTACGAGAAGCGATCACACTGCGATCACATAGTACTAAATCTGGTGAAATTAACTTAGCCGTCAACTCAGTGATTGCTGACAGCTGGCTGCCTAATAATTGGCGTCAGGTTTGTGATGGTTATGGCAATAGTTTTTTTAAAAAAAACGGATCCGAGTGGAGCGTCTGTATTGCACATAACAAGCCCTCGAGCATAATCCCTCAAATCAGTCTACTTGGTTTGGATATAATCAAGTTACCAGAAACCATAAGCGGTAAAGCTGTTATAGCTTTTAATCAGTAGGGAATAACGATAATGCTTTATTTAAGTTCTAGTAAACAAAGCCAGCGTGGTGCTTTCAGCATTATGGCGGCCGGCACTTTATTGATGTCTTTGCTATTTCTTGTACTGGTACTGGACAGTGGTCGCCTCTATATGGAACAGCGCCACTTACAAAAAATAGCAGATACAGCCGCATTAGAAAGTATCGCAAGAATAGAAGGCGGTAACTGTTCAGCGTCACCCGCGAAGGCCGATCAATATGCTCGGCAAAACGCTGCTCACTATGATTTTTTAAGTGGCCCAAAACAAAGCATGGACGTAACATGTGTAGACCTGACCAGCGAGAATGGTTTAATCGTTATCAGTAAAAACAAAGAAGGTAAGGCTGTAGAAGGTCGTGCAGTCCAAGTCGAAACCTACCATGAAGTGCCTGCCAGCTTAATTATCAAAGCACAAAGCATGTTGAGTAAAATTCCTTCAACTGTGAAGTTATCTGCCTCCGCGGTCGCAGCAAGAGAAGAGCCTACGGCCGTGTTTACCGTCGGCTCTCAACTGCTTCGCTTAGAAAACAACAAGCTTCTTGGGCAGCTCTTAAAAACCGTTGGATTAAACCCTGAAACATTAACACTGTTAGATAAAGATGGCTTAGTGGATGCTAAAATTACGCCAGCAGGCTTACTCAAGGCTCTGGGTATTAAGGTTGGTATACATGAGCTTAAAGCTTTAAGCCCACGAGGCTTAGTGGACTTAGTCGACACCCGAGTCGGCTTGCTAGGTATTTCCAAACTGCTAAATGTCTCAGCAGAAGTTGTAGGAGCCGACTCTGTACTGACTGCAGAGCTCGACTTGATCGGTCAAAAAATACTATCCGACCCATTACTCAAAGATGTCAGAATCAATCTCTTAGGCGATGACGACAGACCAGGGCTACTCAAACTAGCTTCACATACCCTAGAACCGGTTGGCTCTGCGCTTGAAGCTTCAATTAATTTGGGGGAGATCTTAACTACAGCTATATTTATTGGTGTACAGGAAACCGGTCGCAGTGTCGTTATTCCTGGCCTTAATCTATTAGGGCAAACCGTTGAGCTAGGTATTGTTGAGCCTCCCTCGATTGGTATTGGTCCAGTTGGCACAACAGCTTACAACGCACAAGTTAGGCTCTATCTTGGCGTGGACACAAACAATTTACTGGGTGGTATTCTGCGCTGGTTAACAGAAACAATACTCGGTACACGTGTCAACCTACCGATCTGGATAGACGTTATATCCGGCTACGGCACATTGGAAAAAATCAGTTGTGATACTGAAATACCGACAGTCGATATCTCAGTAGACTCAAAAATTCTAAACGTGTGCATTGGTAAAATACCCGCTGACCTTAAATGGTCTGGTTCAGCTAGCTGTGATTCAAACCTGCAAGAAGATGAACTCATTAAGCTACTGCATATTCCTATACTCAGTGGTAAATCTCATATCCCTGCCCTGTCTCATTACGAGTACTTGGAGGACATGGAAGCAGGAGAGACAGTATCAACTGGCCCCAACAAACTAGCGCTTGGCAATACAGTCGAAGGGGTGGTGGATGGGCTGCTTGATCTACTCAGCGGACTATTTCGCAGACCTAATGCTGCAAGTGGTGGCTCTGATTTAAATTACAGCCAAGCAGGGCAAGAGATGCTATTGAAAAACCTTGCTACAGAATATTTAAAAGAAAGCGCGCTAGTAGAAGGTGGGCTATATAATATTGAGCGAACAACTCAATTAATATTCAATGGGATAAAAGATAAAGATGGAAATCAAACTTTACCTCCTTTAGTCAAGGCCGACTGGGAAATAGAAAGAAGTATTCCTAAGTCATGCCTATTAACCTCATGCCCTGTTAGTCAATGGGGAACAGGGTTATTTAGCGAAGCTTTTAAAGCATACAGCGAACCGAAAGGGCTACTCGACTTGCTTCTGCCATCCCAGCGCAATGGCTATGAGTTTTGTGGAAACCTCATCACCGCAACTGTTGACTGGAATGCCTGTACTCAACGTAATTTAGTTAAGCTATTAAAAACAAACCCTGAAGGCGTTAATGTGACGGAAAACACGGATGGTGCAAGTATTGCGACAAGAGGCGATACTGTAAACTGTAATGGCCTTTTATGTATTATCCTAAAACCCGTTATTTTATTACTTAAACCTATATTAAATGGCGTGGGTCACTTACTTACTGTAATTCTTGCGGATGTGTTAGGCATAGAGATCGGTAGAACAGATGTAACGGTTCATTCAATCAGCTGTGGCGCACCGAGACTAGTAAGATAATGAGTATGTTAAATTTTAGATCTAATAAAGCAGGAGGCTTAACTAGATATAAGCATATGCAGACTATAAAAAATCAGCGCGGTACTATTGCGATAGAGTTTGCTGCTCTATTCGCTATTTTCTTTGTTATTATATATGCGATTATTGCCTATAGCATACCCTTGCTTTTGACATCAACTTTTAAGCAAGTCAGTAGTGATGCTAGCCGAGCAGCGATTCGTGTTGACATCGCATATCCCCATTACACGCAAAAGGTTAGTGAGCAAGTGACTAAAGCAGTTGGGGAAAGTTGGCTTCCTACAAGCTGGGTGGATGGTAATTGCCCAACACCTAAAAATGGCCCATGGACTAAACTACCAGCAGTGAATGGCAAACCATCCTACGGCTTCTTTAGCTTCGATGAGGAGTCTGGCCGTTACACCTTACAAGTGTGCTTACAGCGTAAGTACGGCAGTACAGGCGCAGCATCAGATAGAGCAATTATCCCAACGATTAATATTCTGGGTATAAAAATACCCAGCTTACCTGAAGTCAATGGTGAAACTGTGATTCGCAGCCATACAACAGTTAGGCTATAAATTATAGCTATACTGCGGTAACTCTTATGCATAACAGGCAAATAAGTCATTCAGACTTGTTTGCCTGTTATGACAAACTTGCGCCCAACCCTAATGCAATTGCAAGCCTAGTGCGACTTGGCATATTTGTCGCTTTAAGTACTTGCGATACATACAGTTTTACTGTGTTTTCAGAAATCCCAAGCTCACATGCAATCTGATAGTTGGTCATACCTTGACCTATCAGCTGAGCAACTTCGACCTGCCGTGGCGATAAGAGAGATAAACCTGGTACTGCCGCTTGCTGACTACTCACAGTTTTACCCGATGAGTCGACATCGTCAAGTCCAGTATTCCACTTATCCACGCCCGCTTGCAGATCCAAAAGAGTCGATGTCATTTCTGATAGTCGATCTGTAATCAGCTGAGCACTCATCACTTTACGTTGACTAATAAGTGTCTGCTGTAGTTTTTTTACACCGTCAAGCAATGCATCAAGATCCAGCGGCTTAGAATAATAATCTGAGATTCCTGCTCGTAACGCTGCAACTATATCTTCCTTATCAGCATCCCCTGTAAATAAGATACTGCCAAGAACACGTTCTTTTCGTTTCGAGCGATTGAGCATTTCAATCAGCTGGATGCCATTCACTTCAGGCATTCTATAGTCACTCAAAACAATACTTATATGCTCGTCTTCGTGAAATATTCTGACAGCCTCACTCGAACTTGTGCAGCCGATACAGTGCAGCCCGGCACTTTCAAAAAACTCAACAAGCTCTTCAACAATAAAAGGTTCATCGTCTACAACAAGTATCTTGTCCATATTTTCTTAAAAGACCCCTTTACTCATTAATATTGTATTAAGATTTTACACCTATAAAATCCACTAAAGCGCAACAGCATCAAATTACAACACAAAAGGTATTAGCTACTTTTGTTGTGCAAGAATAACAAATTTATGCGCATTTGGCTTGTAAAAATCTCAACATAATGCATTTACTAAGCAACGCAACTGCTTTTGGCAAGCAAACTGAAAATAAATTGTAAAACACAGGTAACTTCAATATTTTTTAGTTCCCAAGTAAAAAAGCATTATGGCAAAAAAATTATAATAAAATTACTTTTTCCCTATAAACCCTTTCAATCCCGACTTAAAAAACAAACAAAAGTATCTATGCATAAATAGATAATGGCATTCCGCCTTGCTTTATGTTTCTATATCAAATCATCAGAACACAAATTAAATTTTTACTCTATGGAATTATTAATTCAATACATATTATTAATAAATAAAAACCTTATAACACTACTCATTAAAATATAGCTAAAATTCAATAAACGACTAACACGACCTATCAAATTAGCATTTTTTACCAAGTGAAAAAACATAGCCGTAAACTATTTCAGATTTTCAAACACTTGCGCCATTTTGGACGGCCAAGAATTATTTTAGTCAAAGAGTTTAATCTCATTCACTAAAATCTTAGAAAACTATTCTTATAGAAAATAAGATTAAATTTCAAAAACTGTAATAATTAACTATGAATAAAACACTTATTAAAGAACCAGTTGAGATCACAAAAACCGAATCTGCAATTAAAAATTATTACAATGAAAAAAACGATGCTGTTTTATATATCGACCCTGATACATTAAAAATAACGTATACAAATTCAGATGCGCAAAGACAGCTCGGGCGCTCTTCAAAAGTATTATTAAAACTAAAGCCTTATTATTTAAAACCCAAATTTGATAAGAACAGTTATAAAAAACTTATTCGACCTCTTTTAGATGGCAGTAAAAAAAGATTGAACTTTATTACTCCTCTCATTAAAGGAAATGGTGAGCAATATCTTGCTCAAGTATTCATGCAATCAATAAAAGATGAGTTTGATAAAACAGTTTTTGTGAGTGTTCTCAATGACATCAGTGCTCAAGCTGGTTTTGAAAGAACAAAGCGTGAGAATGAATTACGCTTTGCTACGCTACTGCAAAAATCAAAAGACCCCATGGGTATTATCAGCCCCAATATGCTGATAATAAATTGCAATGAAGCTGCAGTGGAGCTATTTGAATTCAACAGTCGAGAGTGCCTGATGGGTCGCTCAGCCATTGATATATCAGCCCCAGAAAAAACAACCAACAACATGTATACGCTGAGTAAAATTCATTTAAAAAAAGCAAAATATCAAGGATATCAACGTTTTGAATGGCTGCATAAAACAGCTAGCGGTCAAAACAAAGCTATTGAAGTCACTTTAATGTCTATAGCCTATCTTGGTGAAGAATGCCTACAGGTCGTTTGGCGCGACCTGACAGAACTTAAACAAAAAGAACTTAAAATCAAGCAATTAGCTTATTTTGATACTCTGACAGGCCTTCCCAATAAAAACTTGTTCGCTGATAGGGTCACAGATTTATTAAAGTTCTCCTCAAAACAAAAGCATCATGTTGCTATCATTTATCTAGAACTGGCTAACTTAGAAGATATTAACCAAACAATGGGGCTTGCTGCTGGAGAAGAACAGATCAAAGCAGTTAGTCAACGCTTACTCAGCGCTGCAGGTAGCTGTGATGCTCTACCCAGCCCAGAATTTGAAAACGCTGATTTTTATCAAGCCCCAAGTAAATACAGCATCAATCGCGACTTTCATGCCATTGCGCGCATTGGTACTGATGTATTTGCACTAGCCGCTGTTACTTCATCACCTGCAGTCGCACATACAATGATGAAAAACGTACAAGGGCTATTTAGCCAACCTTTTTATATTTATGGCGCGCAAACCAAAGTCAATGCAGTAGCGGGTATTGCACTCTATCCACAAGATGCGCATAGTTTTGAAACGATATCTAAGGCAACCAATACAGCTCTGAGCCAAGCGAAGCAAAATAATTTACCTTACTGTTATTTCAATACTCTAGTCGGCCAACACATAGAAAAGAAATCACTGATAATTAAGCGCTTAGAAAGCACTCTGCACAGCACACCAGAGCAGTTATCCATCAGATTTCAGCCACAAGTTGACCTAAGCACAGGTCAAATAGCTGGAGCAGAGATTTTATTACGCTGGAATGATAAAAAATTGGGCCGAATTTTACCTGCTACATTTATTCCATATGCACAAGAGCGTGGCTTAATTAATAAAGTAACTCAGCATATTATAACTATTGTTAACCAAGAAATATGCAATTGGAAGTCGCAAGATAATATATGTCTACATAAACTAGGTATCCGCTTAGCTATTAAAATTTCAGCTAAAGAACTCATAGACGATAATTCAATGGACAAATTAACCTCACTTATAATTGAGTCAGGTTTATCACCAAAAAACTATACTCTAGAGATTAAAGAAACAAGTTTAATGCATGATGCAGATAAATCTATCGCGATACTGAATAAACTCAATAAATTGGGTTTTATGCTAGCGATTGAGGATTTTGGTACGGGGCACTTTCCCTTAAACGTCTTAACAGATATCAATTCAGATATATTGAAAATTGATATGCAATTTATTTCATCAATGCTGAAAGATAAAAAGAGTTTGGCAATAGTTAAAACTATTATTGCTATAGCAAAAACAATGGGTATAAAAACTCTAGCCCAAGGTATCGAAAACAAAGAAACTGCAGATACGCTTATTGAGTTGGGCTGTGATTACGGTCAAGGCTACTTCTTTAGCAAGCCACTGACAGTGCGTACTTTTGAAAAAAACTGGCTACTCAAGTCATCCGAGAACCTATAAAAGAGCAGGGCATGCGCCTTTATAGGTTCTCTAATTCAATCCAGCTGCTAACTTAATGCAGCTTCATGCGTGGATGCGTACGCCGACCAATGCGGTCGCTGAGCATAATCAAGCCTGTACGAAAGAAGCCATAGAGCACAACTTGATGCATCCGATATAAAGAAATATAGAACATACGGGCCATCCAGCCTTCAACATTCACCGTACGCATAAAGCCTCCCATAATGTTACCGACTGCGCTGTATTGCGACAGTGAGACAAGGGAGCCGTAATCACGGTACTGATAACTGGGTAGCGCCTTACCCTCAAGCTTGAGAGCCAATGCTTTATTTAAGAAACTGGCTTGTTGGTGTGCCGTCTGCGCCCTCGGTGGCACATTTTTATCACTGCCTTCACTCAGTGGGCACGCAGCGCAATCGCCTAAAGCAAAAATATCTTTATCCTGCGTGGTCTGTAATGAGCTGTGCACCACCAGTTGATTAATACGGTTAGTTTCCAGGCCATCCAGTTCGGTTAAGAACTTTGGCGCTCGTACACCAGCGGCCCAGACTTTAAGCGACGCGGGAATAAACCCACCATCACGCGTATGCATACCCTCAGCGGTGATTTCTTCCACTGCAGCAGAAAGCTGAACTTGTACACCCAGCTTCAGCAACTGCTGATGCACTTCACCGGCGACTTTCTCAGATAGGGCAGGCAAGACACGCGGCCCCGCTTCAATAATAGTAATGCACATATCGTCAGGCTTAATGTTATCCAAGCCATACGCGGATAATTGCTGCGATGCATGGCGTAATTCTGCGGCCAACTCAACACCCGTCGCACCCGCACCGACAATGGCGATATTCACCGTATTGCCATCATTACCCTTGGCATGCGCGCTGAGATACTCACCGAGTAAGCGTCGATGAAAGTTAATGGCATGCTGTGGGCTATCAAGAAAAATACAATGCTCGGAAGCACCCTTGGTGCCAAAATCGTTGGTTAGGCTGCCCACTGCAATCACTAAAGTGTCATAATTTAAGCTACGTGCCGGTACTAATTCATAACCTTTTTCATCAAGCGTAGCGCTCAACTCAATCATTTTCGCTTGGCGATCAATACCTGAAAACTTACCAATCTGAAACTCAAAATGATTCCATTTAGCTTGCGCAACGTAATTTAATTCATTATCGGTACTATTCAGTGAGCCGGTGGCCACTTCATGCAAGAGAGGCTTCCAAATATGGGTTAGATCAGCATCCACTAGGGTGATTTTAGCTTTCTTGCGTTTACCTAAGCTGCGCCCTAAGCGAGTTGCCAACTCAAGTCCGCCGGCACCACCACCCACCACTACAATGCGATGTAACATGCTGTTTAGCCTACCAATCAATAAAAAGTCACACCTACTATACGATGGAAACTGCACATAAAGCATTTAATAATCGCACGCTAAACTGGCGTAACAATCTGCTATCTCCGTTATATAGATAGGACTCAAAAAAACAGTACAACGGTTAATATAGACCTAAACAACATTAACTTAATCTGCAAATTAGAGCCGATATCCTATACCCTAAGTAGCGCATCCATAGGGATTAATACAGGGTGCATTTTTATACCTTGGAGCTGTCATTGTGAAATATTTATCATTGTTATTATTCGCTTTCTCACTGGGCAGTACTGCTTACGCTCAAGACGTAGCGCCCGCTGCTGCAGCCTATGTCAATTTAAGCCCAGCGCTGGTGGGTAATTACGGTGCGGGCACCAAACTAAAATACTATAAAGCAGATATAGCTCTACGGGTTAAACCAGAAGATGTTGCTAAAGTTGAGTATCACGAACCGTTGATTCGAGATCAGCTGATTCAGCTGTTTTCTCAGCAAACGGATGAAGCTATGCAAGAACAGACAGGTAAAGAGGCCGTCAGACAAGCCGCATTAAAACAAGTGCAGCAGGTACTAAACCAAGAAGAAGGGCAGGCGCTGGTGGAAGACTTACTGTTTAATAATTTGGTCGTGCAGCCCTAATCCCAGAGCGCACCTGCCGTCCTTGCAACGGCAGGTGCGCATTACAACTTAGAAGTTGTAGCGTAAACCTACTGACGTTAAATCCACATTATAAGCGTCAGCAACATCATTATAACGCTCATATTCAGCAACAACTGAAAGCTCAGGAGTAAGGTCATAAGCAGCTCCTAAACCAAATGAAGGAACCCACTCACGGTCCTTATCACTTTCATTAGCGCTACCAAAACCAGCAGTTCCAGCCTTAGCCGTGACCTTTGTTTCCATTTTGTGTATTCCAGCTTTTGCGAATACTGTGAAATCATTAATTGGATATTTGCCAACAACGTTTGCACCTAAGCCTCGAGTTTTAGCATCAATTTTACTGCTTACTAGAGGTGCTAATGACCCTTTATAGGTTACACGGCCTAAATCTGTATATTGTGCTTCAAGGGCAACATTAGGATGAACATTTAAACCGAGTACAACTTTATGGCCCGTACTTGAACGATCAGACGAAGTATGACCACCATTATTTTTATATACACCCTCAAGCTCTTTAACTTCTTTTGGCTTTTCTGAGTGTGCATAACCAACGCTATAAGTCGCATAACCGGACATTTCATTGGCTTGTACTGCTGTGGCTGCAGCGCCAAATACCAATGCTGCCAATAATGTTTTCTTCAACATAGTGAAACTCCCTAGATAATAGTTCTTTTATAAGCAACGCGCAGTGTACTCTAACAACGAACTATAGCGAATTATCACCCTATTACGAACAGGATCATCAGTGCCGCGCCCACTTTCTGCCCAGCACTATGCAGCGCACTAATTGAAGATAATTTAATGGATAAAATCAATACTATATGACTGCTGAATTCTAAAAGAGAGTCCTCAGGAGGACATTAATAACTGCTGGCTAGGGATAAACACGGGTAGGGGTTAACAATCGACTCAGCTGCTAGCTGAGTACTCACAAAGCAAGAAACCTGCCGCTATGCTAATGCTAACGGCAGATATGCATTACAACTTAGAAAGTGTAGCGTAGGCCAACTGAAGTAAAATCTACGTTATGCTTGAAACTAAGTTTATCACCATCGATGTTAACTTTTTTGTTAGCAAGACCTTGATAACGCTCATATTCAGCAACAACAGAAAGCTCTGGCGTCATATCATATGCAGCTCCAATACCCACTGACGGAGCCCATTTACTCACCGTTTTACTATTAGAGTTACTGAAGCTATCACTAAAGCCAGCAAAAGAAACAGCACCATTTTCTTTAAAGGTGCCTTTAGTACGCATTAAGTGATATCCCGCTTTAGCAAAGACGGTAAAGTCTTGAATAGGATATTTACCAACAACATTTCCACCAAAACCACTGGTTTTCAAGTTTAGTTTATCGCTAAATCCAATAGAGTTACCGGCACCATCGTTATCTGCAAAGCTGCCTTTGTAATTAGTTTTACCTAAATTAGTATATTGCGCTTCAAGTGCAATATAAGGATGAACATTCAAACCAACTACAATTTTATGTCCTGCGCTTGCACGATCCGTTGTTGTGCTACCACCGAATTCTTTATAAAAACTTTGTACTTCTTTAGCTGCTTTTGGCTTACTGGCTATGCCATGACCAACGCTATAAGTGGCATAACCTGATATATCATTAGCCTGAACTGCAGTGGCTGCTAACCCTAGTGCCACTGCAGCTAATAATGTTTTCTTCAACATAGTAAAACTCCCTGAATAACAGTGCTTTTATAAACGGCGTACAGTGTACAAAAACAGACAATTATATCTAGTTGTAAGATGTATATAAGCCGTTATATTTTCTTAATAAATATATTATTCAAAAGTTTACAAGCCAAAAAATATTATTCGTTAAATATAGATTTACTTTCTACGAAAATATCAATATGCCACTATAGACTTCTATCGCATAACAATTGATAAGCCGACTGTAAATGCACAGCACTATGCTCAGCGCCAGCAATCTCTAAGTGCGGTATTTCAGCAAGGCACGGCGCGCTAATATGCTGTTTAAGAAACTCAATATTCTCAGCCAAGCGCGCGCCATCTGGATCAATCACATTCGCCACCCAACCGGCTAACTCAAGTCCATCATTGCGTATAGCTTCCACAGTCAATAACGCATGATTAATACAGCCGAGCTTGATACCCACCACTAAAATAACTGGCAGATTTAGCGCGACAGCAAAATCCGATAAATATTCAGTCGCGGAGATAGGGACGCGCCAGCCGCCGGCACCTTCAATCAGGGTGAAATCAGCCTGTTCTTGCAGAATCACTTGAGCGGCTTGATATAAGTCTGTCACTCGTAATTCAACACCCGCTTCTTGCGCGGCAATATGCGGGGCAATCGCTGGGGCAAAGGCGTAAGGATTCACCTGAGGGTAGGGCAATCGCACAGTACTTTGCGCGATAAGTGCGAGGGCATCGCTATTACGTAAACCTTCTGCAGTCATCTCACAACCTGACGCCACTGGTTTCATCGCTAAGGTGCTGCACTGCTGCTGTTGCGCAGCACACAATAGACCGGCAGTCATCGTAGTTTTGCCAGCATCAGTGTCAGTGCCGGTAATAAAATAAGCCTGCGTCATACTTAACTCTCTTTGCGTAATATGCCATAAATAACCTGCCAAGTGGCCGGCAAACCCTGCGGCTGACGGTAGGCTTCATACGCATCCAACAGACGCTGCAAACCCTGCCGACCGACTAAACCTGGAGCGCGCCCACCTTGCAGATGATCAGCGCCTAAATACTTTAGCTCATGAGTCAGATCGCGCACCTTGGCGTAATGGTAGGTATGCGTATGACAATGCATATCCAGTACTTGCAACCCACAGGCTGCGGTGAAATCTTGATAGAGGCTCAGCGGCCTGAATGAGTTAACGTGGGCTAAGTTATCCACAGCCTGCCAACTATGACGCAACTCGATCAGCGAGCCATCCGCTAGACTGCTAAAGAGCACGACACCGCCGGGTTTCAACACGCGTTTAATTTCACTCAGCACACGGGGGAAATCAGTGCACCATTGCAATGCAAGACTACTGAACACAAGATCTTGGCTGTTATCTTGCAGCGGCAGTTGTTCAGCATCGGCACAGATATAACGGATCTGAGGGCAGCGTGTGCGGGCAAAATCCAACATGCCCTCAGCCAAGTCCAAACCAATACCTTGCGCACTGGGCCAACGCTGTTGCAGTTGCTGACAGAAGTGCCCCGTACCACAGCCAATATCCAACCACTGCTGCACCGGTGTTTGAGCTGTTAACGGATGACTCTGCTGCTCAGGCAACAAACTTAGTAAACGTGCACCGACCGCGCGTTGAAAATCAGCAACGCTGTCATAAGTTGTCGCGGCGCGTGAGAAAGCGGCAGCCACCTGTTGCTTACAGGATTGTGGGGCAGGGCGTTCAAGCATGCTGACCCTCCTTAATAAAAGCGACAATACGTTGCGCCAGCATCTGTGGTTCAGCGACAACACTGGCATGACTCTGTCCTAACACCTCAACTGTCGCCTGCGGATTCAGCTCAGGCAATAGCGCTGCAGCTGCAACCGGTACTAAGGCATCCGCCTCGGCGAATAGATGCAACTGCGGCCCTGCAAATGTACGGATAGCACTGCGATTATCCAACTCTGCTAAAACATCTAAGCCAGCGAGTACACCGGCTAATTCATCCACCTGCACCAGCGCCTGCAATTGCCGCGACAGCTGACGTGCTTGCTCAGCCCCTTGGCTGCAGAGCAAAGCAAAGCGTTTTAATCCAGCCGCCGGATCATTACTGCACAAGGCACGGAACTCAGTAAAAGTATCCACAGGCATCGCCAACGGCCAGTGCTCACGCGCAACAAAACAAGCATTACTGGCATAGCTGATGACACCGGCACAGGCTGATTGGCGCTGCGCGGCTAATGCAGTGGCTAACATTCCGCCCAACGACCAACCCAGCAGCCAGCAGTCATTCGGCAATTGTTGATCCAACTGCTGAATCACTGTCATTGCATCTTTGCCGGTCATATCGGGCAACGCCTGAATCTGCACGGTAAAGCTTGGTAAAGCTACATTCAGCTCTGCAGCTAACGCCTGCATTGGCACCACACCTAAACCCCAACCAGGTAGCAAGACAATCTGCTTACTCATTGCTCACCTCGAGCTGGCAAACCGCCAAAGCATCGAGCAACTGCTGCACCTGCTCAGCAGTGTGTGCAGCAGTTAAGGTAATACGTAAACGTGCACTGCCTACAGGTACCGTCGGAGGACGAATCGCACCGACTAAAACCCCTTGCTCACGTAACTGAGCAGATATCGCCATAGCTTGGCCGCTATCACCGATAAGAATTGGCTGAATCGGTGTCGGGCTGTCCATCAAGTTCAGACCTAACGCCTGCGCGCCCTGACGAAACTGCGCAATCAACTGCTGTAAATGCTCACGGCGCCAATGTTCCGTTTGCAGCAAATGCAGACTGGCCAGCGTTGCGCAGGCCACTGCTGGAGGGGAACTGGTGGTGTAAATATAAGGGCGAGCAAATTGGATCAGAGTTTCAATCAGCTCTTCACTACCGGCGATAAAAGCACCTGACGTACCAAAGGATTTACCTAAAGTACCCACCAGCACTGGCACATCTTCAGTGCTCAAAGCATAGTGCTCAACTAAGCCACCACCCGTCTGACCCAATACACCAAAGCCATGCGCATCATCCACCATCAGCCAAGCATTATGAGCTTTGGCCTGCGCGGCTAACTCAGGCAACTGCGCCAAATCACCGTCCATACTAAATACGCCATCGGTGACCAATAACGTATTGCCCTGGGCACGCTGCAAGCGCTGGCTGAGGCTGGCCATATCATTGTGTAAATAACGACTAAAACGCGCGCCGGATAACAGCCCGCCATCCAACAAAGAAGCGTGATTCAGTCGATCATGCAGCACAGTATCGCCTTTGCCCACCAGCGCAGTAATCACCGCTAAATTGGCCATATAACCGCTGCTCATCAATAGCACGCGTTCACGACCGGTAAACTCGGCCAGTGCCTGCTCAAGCTGATGATGCGGCTCGCTATGGCCAATCACTAAATGCGATGCACCACCGCCAACACCCCATTGCGCCGCGCCTTGCTGCATTGCTGCAATCACTTCAGGGTGATTGGCTAAGCCCAGATAGTCATTGGATGAAAACGCCACATATTCCTTACCATCCACCTGTACCACAGGCCCCTGTGGGCTTTGTAATAACGGGCGTTGACGGTAGAGATTATCGGTATGACGCGCAGCCAAACGGGCAGCAAGATTAAAGCTCATGGCAATCCAAAATAAGGTTTAGGAAGATTAAGCAGACATAAGCGGCAAGCCGTTCAGCTTGCACGCTTAAATCATCACTTAGTGCGTAGCAGCATCGTAAAATAAGGATGAATCACGCTGCTCAATAATGGCGTGTTCAATTGCCGCTTGATGCACTTCATCAGCATATTCTTCGCGCGCTTCGGGCTTAATGCCCAGACGCGCAAATAACTGCATATCTTTATCCGCTTGTGGATTAGCGGTGGTCAGCAATTTTTCACCGTAGAAGATTGAGTTAGCACCGGCTAAAAATGCCAAAGACTGCATCTGCTCATTCATTTGCTCACGACCGGCTGATAGACGTACATGGGATTGCGGCATCATAATCCGCGCCACCGCCAGCATGCGGATAAAATCAAAAGGATCAATATCCTCTGCATTCTCCAGCGGCGTGCCCTCGACCTTCACCAACATATTGATCGGCACACTTTCCGGGTGCTCTGGCAGATTCGCCAACTGCATCAATAAACCAGCACGGTCAGCAATGGACTCACCCATACCTAAAATACCGCCGGAACAGATTTTCATCCCAGAATCACGCACATAACTCAGGGTCTGTAAACGCTCAGCATAGGTGCGCGTGGTAATAATATTGCCGTAGAATTCAGGTGAGGTATCCAGATTATGATTGTAGTAATCCAAGCCTGCATCGGCTAACGCTTGAGTTTGTGCTTCATCTAACTTGCCCAGAGTCATGCAGGTTTCCATGCCCAGCGCTTTCACGCCTTTGACCATTTCCAGCACATAGGGCAGATCTTTCGCCGACGGATGCTTCCACGCCGCGCCCATGCAAAAACGTGTTGAGCCAATCTCTTTGGCGCGCTGAGCTTCTTCGAGAACCTTCTGTACTTCCATCAGCTTTTCTTTATCCAGCCCGGTGTTGTAGTGACCCGACTGCGGACAATATTTACAATCTTCAGGGCAAGCACCGGTTTTAATCGATAACAACGTCGACACCTGCACGCGATTGGCATTGAAATGCTGGCGGTGAACGGTTTGTGCATCAAAGATTAAGTCGTTAAAAGGCTGCTGTAACAGCGCGGTGACTTCGGCAAGTGTCCAGTTGTGGCGAGTCACAGGGTTTAGGCTGGCGTTCATGGATTATCCTTTTTATTGGCCGTTCACTTTTTTATGAGCGATTCAGCGGCGGAGTGCTAAACTTCATACATGCAGGATGCAGAGCGATAGTATTCAAGGAGAGAACATGACTTGTCAACCCAGAAAGATACGCAAGGTTTACCATTGGTTAAAAAGCAGACAACCTTGTTTGCTCTGTGATGCGCCCAGTCATCGATTAATAGCGCTATGTGAAGACTGCGAAACTGAGCTGCCATGGCTTGGACGACAGTGTCGGCAATGCGCTCTGCCCATCCCCGACCAGCAAGCGCTGTGTGCCGATTGCACCCACAATCCACCGCTATTTAGCAAAGTGCTGACGCCTTTTGAGTTTACTTTTCCAGTGGATACGCTGATCAGTCGCTTTAAATACCAACAGAACTGGCCCTATGGTCATTTGTTAAGCAGCTTGTTGGTAGAGCATTTAAGTTACTATTTTGATGAAGGTGGACAGCGCCCTGATCTAATTTTAGCCGTACCCTTAGCTAAAGGACGCCAGCGCCAGCGCGGTTATAATCAAGCGCAAATGATCTGTGATGTGTTATGCAAAGCATTGCACTTAGATAACCCACAACAGCTTTTACTGCGCACCCGCGAAACCATTAGCCAACAAGGTCTGAATGCCAAGGCACGACGCGATAATCTACATAACGCTTTTTATATCACCGAGCCTAGGCACATTAAAAACCAGCATATTGCCTTGGTTGATGATGTTTTAACCACTGGCACCACCTGCTCAATCATCAGCGCTCTGTTACTTAAGCTGGGCGCGGCGCAGGTTGAGGTCTATTGCTTAGCCCGCACCGGAAAACCACATACAGTGCAGTTGTAGATGATTGTGCGTGTCCTAGCCTTAGACAAAAATCACCAACGCCATCACTATTCAACAAGCACTGCGCTGATGCTGCGACAAGCTTAGCCATGGATGGCGTAGCGCCCGACTTGAGCCCAGAATGGGCTCGTGGAGGGAAAAGCAGCTTCAGCGCTGTGCGCCATACACAGTTGCCGCAGCGCTTTTTAAAAACACCAACATCAATACTCACACTCAGCATCAGCCTCTTTACAACGCCGCGCATATTTCTGCGCCAGCACCGCACAGACCATCAACTGAATCTGATGAAACACCATCAATGGCAAAATGGCTGGCCCCACCGCGCCACCGGCAAACAACACCGAAGCCATCGGAATCCCTGTGGCCATACTCTTTTTCGAGCCACAAAAAACGATAGTAATTTCATCTTCTTTATTAAACTTCAAGCCGCGCGCCAGCCACGTCGTAGCAACCAACACTATGGCTAAAATCACACAACACACCACACTCAGTATCAGCAAAGCAGAAGGCGACACCGCCGTCCACAACCCACCTATCACCGCAGCACTAAAAGCGGTATACACCACCAAAAGAATCGAGCTTTGATCGACACTTTTCAGCCAACTTTTATTACGCTCAACCCAGCCGCCAATCCAACGACGCATATAATGGCCCAACAAAAACGGCAGTAACAATTGCAGACTAATCCTCAGCACCGCCTCCAGCATCCCAGTGGTACCAGCATCCGCATCCAGCATCCACTTCACCAAGAAAGGCGTCACTAAAATCCCTACTAAACTTGAAGCCGATGCCGCACACACTGCAGCAGGAATATTACCGCGCGCCATCGAAGTGAAGGCAATCGCCGACTGCACCGTCCCCGGTAAAGCTGCTAAATACAACATCCCCACCCACAACTCATCACCCAACAAAGGTCGCAGTAAGGGCTGTAATGACAACATCAAAATAGGGAATAAAATAAAGGTGCAAGCAAAAATCAAAATATGTAAACGCCAATGCATAACCCCTGCAATAATCGCTTGGCGCGATAACTTCGCACCGTGCAAAAAGAACAATAAGGCAATGGCAAAGTTCGTCAGCCACTGAAAAATCGTCGCACCGACACCATAGGCAGGGATAAAGGTTGCCGCCAACACCACCGCAATCAAGATCAAGGTGAAATTATCAAAGAAAACACGCAGTTGAGAAATCATCTGTACACCACCCAAAACGAAGATGGTGCGACTGTACTGGATATGAAACAATCCGGCTAACGCCAATCAGCCAAAGAGTATCGACAAACGGACATGCAAAGCACTCTTGAACAACGCCTTAGCGACTTAAAACACTTACCCCGAGCCTTGTACGGACAAACCGAAGCGCTGCCCAATCATGTACTGGGTTATCGTCACAGCCATCCGTGGGTGCAGTTTTCCTATGCCATCAGTGGTGTTCTCGAAGTGCAAACCGCACAGGGTCGCTTTATTGCACCACCGCAGTGCGCGGTATGGATTCCTGCGGGCGTTAAGCATCGTGTGCACTGTTCAGCACAAACACACATCCGCAGTTTATATATTGATCATCAAGTACTGCAGAACACGCCCGATCACTGCCGCGTGGTGGAGGTCAGTCCATTACTCAAAGAGCTGATTTGTGTCTTTGCTGACTTGCCGGTGGAATACGATGAGCAAGGTGCGCAAGGGCGCTTAGCTGCTGTTTTACTCGATCAACTCACCCATGCATCTGATATGGGTTTGATGCTGCCATTGCCTGCGGATAAACGTTTACAAAAAATTGTGGCGCAACTGCAAAAACACCCTGATGCAACGGATACTCTCAGCCAGTGGGCACACCGTTTAGCGATCTCAGAGAAAACCTTAAGCCGGCTGTTTATCCAGCAAACTGGCTTAACTTTTCGCCTGTGGCGACAGCGTTTACGTTTGCTCAGCGCCTTACCGTTATTAGAACAAAAGCACGCCGTGACCGATGTGGCTTTGGCCTGTGGTTATGAATCCACATCAGCTTTTATTGCAGTCTTTAGAGAGCACTTTGGCAGCACTCCAGGTGAGTTTTTTAAAAGCTAAGCGGTCTTAGACCCACTTTATGAAAGTCACTGTACAGGCTGCGTTACAACCTCACTTCTCAGTCAATACGGTAAGTTCTAAACTTCATTCAACAAAAGCTGTAAGCGTGCCACCGAGCATCTATTTCGCGCTAAACTCAAAGTCTATTCGTTACTCTAGGAGTGGCTGCAATGCTTAATTATATGGTGATATCAGGTTCGGGACGTCCGCACAGTGAGTCGGCACGGGTGGGTGAGTATATGCGCCAGCGTCTGATTGACTTACAACTGAGCGATAGCAGCCGCTGCTCATTCATTGACCTAGGTAGCCAGCCTTTACCGTTGTGGCCAGACACCAATGACGACTTATGGCGTGACTACGCAGCCCGCTTACAAGCCGCTGACGCTCTTATTGTGATTACCCCAGAATGGCACGGCATGGCCAGCCCAGCACTGAAGAACTTTTTTGTCTTGGCCAGCAAAGAAGAGCTTGCACACAAGCCCGCTTTACTGGTCTCGGTATCATCGGGTCTGGGCGGCGCATATCCACTCAGCGAACTGCGCAGCTCCAGCTTTAAAAATAACCGCCTGTGTTATATCCCTGAACATATTATCGTTCGTCAGGTTAACGCTATGCTGCACTCAGGTACTGTGGTGGATGACAACGACAAGCGCCTCAGACCTCGCATTGACTATGCTCTAGGCGTACTGGGACACTACGCAACGGCTCTAGTCGCCGTCCGTAAGGCCGTTGATATGAGCCAGCCTGAGTTTGCTAACGGTATGTAACAACACCACACCGCTGAGCGGCGTGCCTACTCGCGGCGCTACTCAGTGATATCAATGCAAAGAACAGATTAATTCCAAAACGGCAGGGAAGTAATCATCGATAAAATCGTCGCATTTAGAATATCAACAAAAAAAGCACCAACCATCGGCACAATTAAAAACGCTTTATGTGAGGGACCAAAACGGTCAGTGACCGCCTGCATATTCGCGACCGCAGTGGGCGTTGCACCCATGCCAAAACCACAGAAACCACCGGCTAGAACCGCAGCATCATAGTCTTTCCCCATCACACGAAACACCACGAAAACCGCAAACAACACCAGCAATAGAGCTTGCACGCTTAAAATAATAATCAACGGCACGGCCAACTCTTTAATCACCCACAACTCTAAACTCAGCAACGCCATGGCTAAGAACAGTGATAGCGACACATTGCCAAACACATCCACACAACGATCGAATATGCTCACTTTAAAAATACTTGAGAGCACATTACGCACCACAACGCCTGAAGCTAGCGCCCAAACGAAAGTAGGAATAACAAAGTTTGAGTCACCAAAGTGCTCAGCCATAAAACTGGATAAGTACGAAGCACTGGCCAAACACACCGCAAACAATGCCAAAGTTTCAATCGCATTATCAGCGGTAATCAAGCGTTTATGCTGCGGTTGCTCAAAGGTTACATGCGGCATTAAATTCGATTCTTCGCCAGGCACCTGAACTTGTTTCATTAAGCGACGCGCGACTGGGCCACCAATTAAACCACCACACACCAAACCAAAGGTGGCACAGGCCATACCTAAAGCAACTGCACCTTGGATGCCAAAGTCTGTTTCAAAAATCTGCCCCCAACCTGCTGCAGTGCCGTGGCCACCGACTAAAGTGACTGATCCGGTAATCAAGCCTGTGAGCGGTTTTAAGTCCAGTAATGTGGCTAAACTAACACCCACTATATTTTGTACAACGATAAAGCCTGCAACCACTGTCGTGAATAAAATCAGTGGCAAGCCGCCTGCTTTTAGCCGACTAAAATCTGCACTTAAGCCAATTGAGGCAAAGAACATCAGCATAAAGCCATCTTGCAGGCCTTTTTCAATTTGAATGGAAAAACCATTGAACTGATGCAAGGCCAATACCAGTAAAGCAGCAATCAAACCGCCCACTACTGGCTCTGGAATATTAAAGTCATTCAGCACACGCACGCGCTTGACCAAAATACGCCCAACCAAGAGCACCACAGTGGCGGCAATCAGGGTGTAATAACTGTTTAAAACAATAACGAAACCATCACTCATAAAAACTCCACACCAATGCATTGAACTGCTGCGTATTAATCCACACAACTTAAACACCACCCTTAAAAATAAAGTGGCATTGCGTTCGCTAGAATAAAAGACCGCACAGCTTAAAGGTCAACGCCATGAGAGTGAACCTTTTCATTCATTTAGAGGGCGTATTTTGCAATTTAGCAGTGATTAACCAACAATCTGCAGCAATATAGAGGTCTTATTCTCTATTCTGAACGTTATTGTGTTCAACACACCACGCCAAATTCCCACCTAATAAAGGCTGTGCTATAGGCCAAAAAACTCACCTGACAAATGAGTTAATACTTTAAATTAGGCAAAAAAAAGCCAGCACTAAAGCTGACTTTTTTCAAACAATACAGATTTACAACACATAACTCACAGCCACCACACCCAAGAAACCGACGGTGTAAGCCAAGAGTAAATAACCAAAATAACGCAAATAGGCAATAAAGCTGAGTGCCGCGATTTTACTCATGGCCACTACACCTGCAGCAGAACCAATCGCCAGCAACGAACCACCGACACCTACCGAATAGGTCAAGGTCAGCCATTCGCCTTCACTCATGTCAATACCTGATTTAAGCAGTGCTGCCGTTAATGGCACGTTATCAATCAATGCAGAGAATAAGCCGACTGAATAGTTGGCAACAATAATCGGTAACTTTTCGTACAGAGTAGGGAAGTGCTCAAGCACATGCAGCTCTTTAAGCATGCCAACCAACAGCAATACGCCTAAGAAAAACAGTAGGGTATCAAACTCAATTTTGCGGATATATTCTAAAACCGCTTCATCTTTATTTAAGAAATGCACCGCCATAAACATCACAGCTAAACCAAACAAAAATGATAAAACCGGCGGAATCCCAAAGGCCACGTTAGCGCCAATGGTGCCGATAATTGTGGCTAAGAACAGCCCTGCAATGATCTGATCACCTTTAGCGATCTCTATCTCACGTTTGACTAAGATCACCTCGCCTTTAAGCGAGCGTGATAATAGAAACGCTAAGAACAAGACTGCAAATAAAGCGGGCAGGCTGAGTAGCACTAAGTCAACAATTTTGACTTTACCGGCCAAGAAAATCATCAAAGTGGTGACATCACCGGTAATCAGCGCAGCACCACCGGAGTTCACCGCAAACACCACTAAAACAATATAACGCAGCAGCTTCTCGGTGCTTAAATTCAAGCTGAGCAGCACGGTAATACACACCAAGGTGGCGGTAATATTATCGGCCATGGACGAGAAGAAGAACGCAAACAGACCGGTGATCAGCATTAAGCGCCGCTCACTCATATGCGTAGGCATGACCTTATTAACGATGCCATCAATCACGCCCTTATGCGATACATAAGCCACAAAGGTCATTGCCGCCATTAAAAACAACCACAGCGTGGCAATTTCTAAGAGGTTTTCATTGAGCGAGTCCATCAACTCGAGTGTGCTCAGGCCATTGGGCGGCGCAATAAAATACAGCACCCAAACCAGGGTACCGAAAAACAAAGTCGTTTTAGCTTTATCAATTTTTGTAAAATCTTCAGCAACAATTGATATAAAGCCCAAGAACGATAAAACAAGTAAAACAGTTGTCATGTTAGTCCCCAGTGAGCAAATGAAAAAGGTGCAAAAGTGTAGTCCTTTTTCTTGGGGAAAACCTATAACTAAAAATAGCGATAAACACGGCTCAGTGCATATAGAATAGAAAAAATATGCCTAGGATTCTGTAGTGCTTATTTCACTTTTCTCAGCACTGTTTTTTAATGCTGTTTGCTCTGCTTGCCACTCACGCATGTCCTCATAATAAGTGTCCCATACACAGGGTGAGCATTCGCTTTCGCAGCATTCGTAATCTTCTGGGGGCGTTGGTTTTTCACTCATAGCAGCTTTCAATCCCTATCAATATAGACATAATCTTCTGAGCCAAGCAGCTCTCTAAGTTCTATATTTTAGCGCAACTGCAACGGACTTGGCAGAGCTGGGTTTAGATTCAGCAGGACAATATACTTGAAGGACTGAGGACTTAACTTCGATCATCTGATTTTCAGCTATGCTTGAAGATACTAAGCAACCCAGATCATCCATCAAAAGCGTCGTGAGAAACGGAGTCTATATGCCGAAAATAACGCCTCAATCTATTGAGTTTTCAATACTAGAAAACGCATTTGCGCTGATTTTATTGGCACGCAGTGAGTCTGGTGTTTGTGCCATATTACTCGGGGATACAGCTGACGAGTTGTACGCTGACTTACAGCGACGCTTCCCAAAAGCACAGCTAGTTGAAAACAAGCACGGTTTAGCCGCATGGCTCAAGGTTGTGACTGATTTTTTGGCAGCGCCACTGACACCGCTGGATTTCCCACTGGATATCAACGGCAGTGACTTTCAGAAAAGTGTTTGGGCGGTATTACGGACGATCCCTGTGGGCCACACTCTTAGCTACAGCGAAGTTGCCGAACGCTTAGGTAAACCCAAGGCTGTACGCGCTGTTGCCAACGCTTGCGCAGCCAACCCACTGGCATTAGTAATCCCCTGCCATCGCATTTTACGTGCCGATGGCGGGATTTCAGGCTATCGCTGGGGAGTTGAGCGCAAACGCGCCTTACTGGCTCTAGAGTCAGGCGCTGCGCACACTCAATAGGCTCGCGTCGTTACTGAGGACGCGGCGCGTAAGCGAAGGCATCCGCGAGCATTTGCTCAGGTTGCATACCTGCGGCAACCAATGCATCCAGCGTGCCGTACACCATGGCAGGTGAACCACAAACAATCACTCGATAATCGGTTAAGTGTGAAATATCACTGCATACCGCTTCATAGAGCAAACCTGCACGTCCGGTCCAGCCGCTATCTTCACTGACAATCTGATGAAAATGCAGATTAGGCATCGTCTGCCAAGCCGCTAAGTTCTCCAGTGCATAAAAATCACTGGCAATCCGCGCGCCCCAATACACATGGATGGGCTGGCTAAACTCTGTGGCACGGCAATATTCAACCAAGCTATGCACTTGCGCCATACCTGTGCCGGCGGCAATCAATAAGAGCGGACGCTGATCGGCACCGGCTAAATGCACATCACCAAAGGGCATATTAATATGGGCCATCTGCTCTTTTTCTAGATACTTAAGCAAATCGACAGCAACATTATCGCGAGCCAGAATATGCAACTCTAAATCGCCACCTGACTGCGGTGCAGAGGCAATTGAAAAAGCGTTGAATTCGCCGTTTTCACGCTCTAGCAATAAGTATTGGCCAGCACGGTAAGCTATATTTTGACCTTCAGGTAAGCGCAAACGTACAGAAAAAACGTCTGCACCTAAGGGTGTAACACTGACCAATTGGCAGGCCACTTTAACGGTCGGTAGTGCCTCAAGCTGATGTGCTGAGGACTGTTCTGTGACTTTCATGCGTAAACTGTTTCCTTTATCTGCATAACACTGCAATCAAACAGCGGTATCAATCGATACCCAGCTCAGACCACATATCATCAACGCGTTGTTTAATAGCAGGGTCCTGCTCAATCACTTTACCCCACTCACGATTGGTTTCGCCGGGCCATTTGTTGGTTGCATCCAAGCCCATCTTGCTGCCTAAGCCGGATACCGGAGAGGCAAAATCAAGGTAATCGATCGGTGTATTATCAATTAATACCGTGTCACGACTGGGATCCATACGTGTGGTAATGGCCCAAATCACATCGTTCCAATCACGGGTATTGATATCGTCATCCACCACAATCACAAACTTGGTGTACATAAACTGGCGTAAGAAACTCCAGACACCGAGCATCACACGCTTAGCATGGCCGGGGTATTGTTTCTTAATACTCACCACAGCCATACGATACGAGCAACCTTCTGGCGGCAAGTAGAAATCAATAATTTCTGGGAATTGCTTTTGCAAAATAGGTACAAACACTTCATTGAGTGCCACACCTAAAATGGCGGGTTCATCCGGTGGACGGCCCGTGTAAGTACTGTGGTAAATCGGATTTTTACGATGGGTAATACGCTCTACAGTAAAGACTGGAAAGCTATCCACTTCGTTGTAATAACCAGTGTGATCCCCGTAAGGACCTTCATCGGCCATTTCACCTGGGTAAATATGCCCTTCTAGAACATACTCTGCCTGCGCAGGTACTTGTAAATCACTGCCAATGGCTTTGACCAACTCAGTACGCGAACCACGTAGCAAACCCGCAAAGGCATACTCAGACAAAGCATCAGGCACGGGCGTCACTGCACCTAAAATGGTCGCAGGGTCAGCACCTAAAGCAACCGCTACAGGGTAGGGGCGGCCAGGGTAGGTTTTGCACCAATCGCGGAAATCTAAAGCACCGCCGCGATGACTGAGCCAACGCATAATAACTTTATTGCGGCCCAACACTTGCTGGCGATAAATACCCAGATTCTGACGTTCTTTATGCGGACCCTTGGTGATGGTTAAACCCCAAGTAATCAACGGGGCAGCATCACCAGGCCAGCAGGTTTGAATTGGCAATGCGTTCAAATCAACATCATCGCCTTCAATAATCACTTCCTGACAAGGTCCATCTCGACGCACTTTAGGTGCCATCGACAGAACCTTTTTATACATCGGCAGCTTGCTCAAAGCGTCCTTAAAGCCTTTAGGGGGCTCAGGCTCTTTTAGCGCTGCCAACAACTTACCAATCTCACGCAACTCAGTCGTGCTTTCTGCACCCATACCCATTGCCACACGCTTAGGTGTACCAAATAAGTTGCCCAGCACGGGTGTTGTAAAACCTACAGGGTTTTCAAATAACAAAGCAGGGCCGCCTTTACGCAAGGTACGGTCACAGATTTCTGTCATTTCTAGAACGGGGGATACAGGGACTTGAATGCGCTTAAGTTCACCGCGCTGCTCAAGGCCGCTGATGAAGTCTCGAAGATCAGTATATTGCATGAGGTTATCCGTAGCAGATCAAGCTCTGGGCTACTTAAGCGCGATAAACGCCAAGCAGCCCATCACTGTTGATACTAAACGAGGGTTATTTGCTGCGCTTCATCGACATGAAAAACTCTTCGTTGGTTTTTGTGTCTTTAAGCTTATCCAGCAAGAACTCGATGGCTGCAGATTCATCCATAGGATGTAACAGTTTGCGCAAAATCCACATGCGCTGCAGCTCGTCTTCGCTGGTGAGCAGCTCTTCACGACGAGTACCCGAACGGTTGATGTTAATCGCAGGGAACACACGTTTTTCAGCAATACGGCGCTCAAGTTGCAGCTCCATATTACCGGTACCTTTAAACTCTTCGTAGATCACTTCATCCATTTTCGAGCCGGTCTCAACTAGAGCGGTAGCGATAATGGTCAGTGAACCACCTTCTTCGATATTACGTGCCGCACCAAAGAAACGCTTTGGCTTTTCGAGGGCATGCGCATCCACACCACCGGTTAATACCTTGCCAGAGCTTGGAATAACAGTGTTATAGGCACGAGCTAAACGCGTAATGGAGTCGAGCAGAATAACCACATCTTTTTTATGCTCAACTAAACGTTTCGCTTTTTCGATGACCATTTCAGCCACTTGTACGTGGCGTGTGGGCGGCTCATCAAAGGTTGAAGCAACCACTTCACCGCGCACGGTACGCTGCATTTCGGTTACTTCTTCAGGACGCTCATCAATCAGCAACACGATAAGATGGCATTCTGGATTATTGCGGGCGATATTGGCGGCAATATTTTGCAGCATAATTGTTTTACCGGCTTTGGGCGGTGCCACAATTAAACCGCGTTGGCCTTTACCAATCGGCGCAGCCAAATCAATCACTCGACCGGTCAAGTCTTCCGTTGAGCCGTTACCGATTTCCATCTTTAAACGCTTGGTCGGGAAGAGTGGGGTCAAGTTTTCAAAAAGAATTTTATTACGGGCATTTTCTGGACGGTCAAAGTTGATTTCGTCCACTTTGAGCAATGCAAAATAACGTTCGCCTTCTTTTGGCGGACGGATTTTACCCATAATGGTATCGCCCGTTCTTAAGTTAAAACGGCGAATTTGGCTCGGTGATACATAAATATCATCTGGGCCAGCAAGGTATGACGAGTCTGCAGAGCGCAGAAAGCCAAAACCATCTTGGAGTATTTCGAGAACACCATCACCAGAAATTTCTTCACCACCACGCGCATGGCGCTTCAGGAGGGAGAAAATAATATCCTGCTTACGTGAACGAGCCATATTGTCTAGGCCCATTTGTTCAGCCATTTCAAGCAGTTCAGCGACGGGTTTTTGTTTTAATTCGGTCAGATTCATAGGGAATGACGATGATTTAATTTAGAAGAAATGAATAAGCGCTTGGCTTGGGAGGCGTACCGCGAGGAGAACAATCGATTGCTTGTTCAGAGCCGCATAAGATATCGGCGACGGCATGCAAACTTGTTGTTGTAACGGATTACGTTACAGGGATTTAATCTATCACTTGCAAAGGCGGGCGTCTAGTGGGCAGATTAAGAAAACACACACTAGACGTCAGTCTCTTTACGCGATTGACGCTGCAATTAGATATTGCTTTCCAAGAAAGCGACTAATTGGGTTTTTGATAATGCGCCAACTTTGGTCGCTTCAACGTTACCGTTTTTAAACAGCATCAGCGTTGGAATACCACGCACACCATATTTTGGTGGCGTTTCTTGGTTTTCATCAATATTCAATTTGCAGATTTTAACTTTGCCTGCAAACTCAGCAGCAACTTCGGCTAAAACCGGCGCAATCATTTTGCAAGGGCCACACCACTCTGCCCAGTAGTCAACCAGCACAGGGCCGTCAGCTTGCAATACATCTTGATCAAAGCTCGAATCGCTAATATTAGTAATGTGATCGCTCATGAAACCTCTCCGTAAAGGTTGATATAAATTAACGTACTAATAATCATAGCCTGACTTAACCTTTAACGAAAGCAGCATTGCGTTACAGTATTTTTCTTTTGTTATTTACTTTACACAGCTGCTAAGTGATTTAAATTGGCGAATGCGCCGTTGCATGGCAGGATAGCAGTATTATTTTTTTGGATTAGCGGCATGCCCAACTCTGCACCCAAGCATTTCCCACTGATTGCAGCTATTGACCTCGGTTCCAACAGCTTTCATATGGTCTTGGCAAAAACCGATCAACGGGAAATACGTATTCTTGAACGCATTGGTGAAAAAGTGCAGCTGGCCGCTGGAATTACGGCTGATCTGCAATTGCAGGATGACGCCATTGAGCGTGGTCTTGACTGCTTGCGTCGCTTTGCCCAGCTGATTCACGGCTTGCCACAAGGTGCTGTAAGAATTGTCGGCACCAGCTCAATACGTGTTGCACACAATCGCCAAGCCTTTATTGAACGTGCTGAAGAAATCTTAGGCCATGACGTTGATGTTATTTCGGGTCGCGAAGAAGCGCGGCTGATTTACCTCGGTGTGTCGCACACATTGGCTGATACACCCGGCAAGCGCTTGGTGGTTGATATCGGTGGCGGTAGCACTGAGTTTATTATTGGTCAGCAGTTTGAATCACAATTGCGCGGCAGCTTGCAAATGGGTTGCGTCAGCTTCACTCAGCGCTTCTTTAAAGATGGAAAAATCACTGCAGCACGCTATGCACAAGCCTATACAGCGGCCCGTCTAGAACTGATGGAGCTGGAGCAAAGCCTGCGTCGAATGGGTTGGCAAGAGACTGTGGGCGCGTCTGGCACTATCCGCTCAGTCGCACAAGCAATTGCCGCCGAAGGCCTCAGTAATGGCGAAATCACCAAAGAAGGCATCACTTGGCTCAAGCACAAACTGCTGGATATTGGCGAAATTGACAATATTGAAATAGCTGGTGTTAAACCTGAGCGCAGTGCTATTTTGCCCGCCGGTTTAGCTATTATCGAAGCCATTTATGATGCACTAGAACTCGATAAAATTGCACCTTGTGATGGAGCGTTGCGTGAAGGTGTGCTCTATGATTTGCTAGGCCGTCATCAACATGAAGATGTGCGGGAGCGCTCGATTCAAGCGCTGATGGAGCGCAGTCATGTTGATATTGAACATGCGCAAAAAGTTGAGTGCAAAGCCCTTGAAGCGCTTGAACAAGTTGCACAAGCCTGGGATCTACAAGAGGACTGGCACAGCGATATGCTCAGTTGGGCAGCACGCGTACATGAAGTGGGCTTGGATATTGCGCACTATCACTTCCATAAGCACGGTGCGTATTTAGTCGAGCATTCTGACTTATCAGGCTTTTCCCGCCAAGATCAACAAATGTTGGCTCTGCTGGTACGTGGCCATCGTCGCAATATTCCTAAAGAGCGTTTTACTGAGTTTGGGCAAGACGGCCAGCAGCTGTTGCGCTTATGTATTTTATTGCGTTTTGCGATTTTACTGCATCATATTCGCGGTACTCAAGCCGTTCCAGAGCTGCAACTCACCGCTAAAGATAACAGTCTGCATATTTGTTTTCCGCAGAACTGGCTGGATAATAATCCATTAACCTTAGCTGACTTCGAGAAAGAAGCGGGCTGGTTACAACGTATTGGTTTTACCCTCGACGCCGAATAATTCCGTCTCTACAGCGACTGGTATTAAATACTGATGCTAGTCGCTTTTCTCATTGTTATTTTGCCAATGACTCACATCAACCACATTATTATTGGGCGTATACGAGCGCGGTTGTGCTTGCGGCTCAACAACAATAGCATCATGGCTATCACTGACACTCCCAGGCATCAGATAGGCTTGCATCTCAATCTTGCCTAAATGGTTGCCAAACATAGCCACAGTGCCATTTAAACGCTCTTGACTGGTGACAGTAAACTCAAAGCCATATTGACGTGCTAAGCGTTTCTGGCCTTGGCCATCGGTCATAATTCGCCAGCCTTTTAACGCTACATTACCATCGAGCAGCTGCACCCCTGCATTTTTACAATGCTGGCGTACAAAAGATAAAGCACGCTCACGAATACCGTGCCCACGCCAAAGCCAGGCAATCACCAACCCGACCAATAACCAAGCAAACAACTCACCCAGTGTAATCATATATATCACTCTGATTATGTCTTTTGAGTCACTGCGCAGTAGGCAATGCAGTGACGGTCTGTGTCTCAATTTAACATGTAGTTTTTTTACCAGCCTGTGGATAACTTTGCGTCTGACAGCTACAATAGCAGATTGCAATTTCAACGTTTTACTTGAGGGATCTCTGTGTCTGTCGAACTTTGGCTACAGTCTGTCGATTTTTTACGCGATGAACTGCCTGCTCAGCATTTCAACACCTGGATCCGTCCATTACAAG
>JAVETP010000124.1:0-6060 GCA_034006005.1 Pseudomonas sp. | reverse complement strand
AAAGTATGAGACCGGCGACTTGTAGCAGTACATAAGGAATAATTGATCGATAAATAGTGGTTATTTTAACTTTGCCTTCTGTTACACCTTTTAAATAAAAGAGCGCATAACCAAAGGGTGGCGTTAAAAAGCTAGTTTGTAGATTGATGGCCATTAAGATTGCAAACCATACTAATGTTGCCTGGGTCGACATACCGAAGTCGAGCAAGGTGATGACCGGTAGCAGCAAAGGTAAAATGACATAACTGATTTCTATCCACTCTAAGAAAAAGCCAAGAATAAAAACCATTAACATAATAGATAACAGTAATCCGTAAGGACCCAAGTCGATAGCAGACACCATATCCATAATTAAGTAATCGCCGCCCAGTCGTTTAAAAATAAGACTGTAAGACGTTGCAGCTACGACAATAAAGATAATCATTGCGGTGCTTTTTGCTGTGTCATAACAGACATCGCGCAGCGTTATATAATTGAGCTTGAACGCAACAGCGGCGAGTAATATTGCACCCACAGCACCAATTGCAGCAGCTTCAGAGGGTGTTGCAAGACCACTCATAATAGAACCCAGCACTGCGACCATTAAAAAGACAGGACCGACAAGGTCTCTTAATAAAGCTAACGGCAAAGGGGTCGTATCTGTATCTAAGTCATCCGGGTCGGCTAGCGGCATCCACTCAGGTTTAAGCCAACCCATAACGAGTAAATACACTATATATAGAACACCTAACATTAAACCGGGTATCAGCGCCGCCTTAAATAGGTCACCGACTGACACCTGCATGATTGAACCCATTAACACCAGCATAATGGAGGGCGGAATGAGAATACCCAAGGTGCCCGACGCCGCGACAATGCCTAAGGCCATTTCTTCCTTGTAGTTTTGCTTAAGCATCACAGGTAACGCCAGCATGCCGAGCATCACCACTGAAGCACCGACAATACCTGTACTGGCAGCCATGACGATACCGAGCAAAGCAACAGAGATTGCTAAGCCGCCACGCAGTCGACCAAAGAGTCTTTGCAAAGTCAGCAACAGACGGCTGGCGACGCCAGACTTTTCTAACATCAAACCCATAAATACAAAAAGCGGGATGGCGATATACAGCCAGTTTTCAATCACACCACCAAAAATGCGTGAACCTATCATGCCTAAATAGGGTAGCGGCACATCACCTATCAGAGCAAAGACAATACTGAGCCCACCTAAGACAAAAGCCACCGGATAACCGGTAAAGATACTCAGCAACAAGAAAACTACCATTAAGATTGGCAGTAGATATTCAATGAGCATAGAAAGGCCCCTTAGTTGCACGTGTTGGATCTAGCATCATCGATAGGCTATAAAAAACTCTGCCTAATGCATTTAATGCCATAAAAACCAGTGCTACAGATAAAGCACCTTTAATTAAAAAGCGATCGGTAAGGCCGCCAAAGTTAGACTGCTCGCCTGAATTAAAGCTCATCATCACTTGTGGCCAATATAAATAAGCCACCATTAAGCAGAAGGGTATTAAAAACAGCAGATGGCCAAGCACATCTACCAGGTGTTTAATTCGTGGTGAGAAATGCTGATACAGCAAGTCAACACGCACATGGGAGTCTGTATGCATAGCGTAGGTTGATGAAAACAACACTAAGAAACCATATAAGTACCACTGTAATTCAGTGGATGAGTTAATCGTAAAGGCTTTATTAAACAAGAAAATAGAGTTATCCCAACGCAGTAACTCATTCATTCCTAGCGCATTCATTACAATAGTGATCATGACAGCGGCTATGACTGCCAGAACAAGCCAGCTCGTCAATCGACCCACCCATAGCCCAGACCCTATTAAGGGCTGAGAGATGCGGTAAAGTGCCGCCGCCACTTTTAAGTGAGCGGCGTCTTTCATTATTTTATCTCCTGCAATTCATACCAAGCATTAATAAGCTTAGCGTGCGCATTTAATGACTCGTAGGCTTCTTTAAAACGAGGGTTGTTAGCCATTTCTTCGGCTACCACTTCATTCCATGCGCCTTCTAATGCTTTGAGTGTTTCATCATTAAAGCGTTTTACTTCAAAACCTTTCGTTTTTTCCATGCGGGCAATAGCACGCATTTGCTCAGGTGGTGCTTCTGTCATTGACCAAGCTAAAGTTGATTGGCAAGCCGTTTGAAATTGAGCTTGCTGCTTTTCACTGTATTTATTCCAAACATCTTTATTTATAATGAGAGAAAACCAGCTTGCAGATTGATGCCACCCAGGAAAGTAATAGTATTTAGTAATATCATTAAAGCCCATGACTTCATCAACTTGGGGTACCGAGAACTCCGCACCATCAATACGACCACGCTCAAGCGCTAGGTAAATTTCGCCACCTGGCACGAGCTGAGTTGAGGCACCAAATTTATTGAGAACACGCGCACCTAGGCCTGAAATACGGAAACGTAGGCCCTCAAAGTCTTTGACTGAGTTGATTTCTTTATTATAGAAACCGCCTGTTTCTTGGGGTGATACAAAGCAAGGAAAGACCTTGATGTTGTATTCGTCGTAAGCCGCTTGAATAAACTTAGTGCCGTCACCGGCCCACATCCAAGATGCAAAAGCTTCAGGGGTTGGACCAAACGGTAGGGCGCCATACAAGTTGAGTAAAGGTATGGTTCCAGCCCAATACCCCATCCAGTCCCAACCAGCATCAACCGCACCGGTTGACACAGCATTAAATACTTCGAAAGCAGGTACTAGATCACCTGGCTCATGTACGCGAAAACTTATTTTTCCATCAGAGGCTGTATTGAGTTGCTTGCCCATATATTGGGCACCTGAACCAAGAAAATTGTTGGTGGCAAAGGTACTCGCAACATCAATACTTTTTGGACCATCGGCTACAGCTATTGTTGAAAAGACCATGGCAGCGGTAGTTATTACAGCTGCAATAGCGGCAACAAGTGGCTTTTTAGTCATGGCTAGTACTCCTATTTATTATGTTTATTCTAGGAAAGACTGAGCCGCTTATTGTGCGGCACTTAGAGCATTGCAAGGAGCAGGCCGCTTGTTAATAAGCTCTTTTAAATCAATAGGTTACAAATATAAAAAAGATGAGTCGCTGTTTTTAAACTAAAAAATACGACAAATTCCTGTTTTTATGACTTTACGGGCTTGATTTAGACTAAACAGTCGTTTTTGGTGTTCGGATTAGCGGAGTGTGTCCGGATATTCGGAATCTCAAGCTTTTATAACGTGGTCTGCCAATAGAACTGTCTGTTTTAGTCAATAAATGCTTCGTTGCTTAATTGGTAGCTGGATAATTTGTCATAAATAGTTGTTTTTCCTATACCCAGCATTTTTGCAGCATGTTGCCGATTACCATCACAGGCTGCTAACACTTCAAGTAAAATTTCTTTTTCTGCTATGGCTAAACGTTCTTTTAAAGTGCCTTGCTCCCTATTCAACGTTGCAACTTCAATTCCAGCGGTTAAGGTTTTAGGCAACGATTGCAAAGAAATTTTAGGGCCTTGGCTCAGATAAAAAGCTGACTCAATTGCATTTTCCATTTCCCGCACGTTACCTGGCCATGCATATTCCAGCATACGGGTTAAAGCACTCGCAGTGAGTTTGGGGGCTCTGCGTCCAGTACGGTTAGCCAGTCGAGTTAAAAAATGCTCAGCCAGTGCGGGAATATCTTCCCGTCTCTCTCTAAGCGGCGGCAGTTCGACAGAAACCACATTAATCCGGTAATACAGGTCTTCACGGAACGTACCTGACTCAATCATTTGCTCTAGGGGCTGATGAGTCGCAGTGACTAAGCGCACATCAATCTTCACCAGGCGATTAGAACCAACGGCTTCAACTTCACGGTCTTGCAACACTCTTAACAACTTAGCCTGCATGGTGAGTGGCATATCACCAATTTCATCAAGAAACAGGGTGCCCTTATCGGCTAATTGAAACTTACCTTGCTTGCCGCCGCGCTTAGCACCGGTAAATGCACCTTCGGCATAGCCAAACAGCTCTGATTCGAGCAGGTTTTCGGGGATGGCGGCGCAGTTTATTTTAATGAAAGGCCCTTTGGAGCGTTCAGATAATAAGTGCAAGGCATGGGCGTACAGCTCTTTACCCGTGCCCGATTCACCACGAATTAATACTGAAACGTCACCGCCGGCTACTTTCTTTATTCTATCATTCACCGCTGTAATTAAAGGGCTGCGACCTATTAAGTCATTGATATGATAATGAGCACCACTCTGCTCTTTATCTAAAGCGCGTCGATAAAAATCCAGCTCAGACACCAGTGCTTTTATTTGAGTGTTTATTTTCTGCCACTCATGGGTGTCGTGATAGAGGACAAAACCTATGGCGCCGATCACTTTGCCTGCTTGGCGTATCGGGTAGCGGTTAGCTATGATGTGCCGACCTCGAATTTCTTGCAGTTTAGAGAGCTCTTCTTGCCCGCTTTCAATGACGAGGTGCATGCGGGTGTTTTCTATCACATCAACAACGGAGCGCCCGTATACATCGTCTTGCTTAACGCCAAGGAACTGTGCGTAGGGCCGATTAATAAATGTAATTTTGCTCGCAGCATCCACAACGACAACCCATTCACCTAAAGTATCTAGGGCTAAATTTAAGCTAGAAAGATCTCTGCTTAATTGCATGTCCATATATAGTAACTCCTAAATTCAACACATAAGGGCACTGCTCGCCCTGTCTCTGCCAAGTGCGCTTCGAGCAGTAATTCCATAGCCCGAGTGGCGTGTCTGCGGGTTCGTCGTTGACCTAGGCTATGCGAAGTGTTTAAGTTTAAATTAAAGACGACCCTCGCGTGTGGCCCGCGTAGTTGTTACATCTGACTCCAAGTATGACCCAAGCCATGTCGCCTCTTGAGGCTCAATATACCTACTGAATATCATCATTGGCCAAATCAAACGTATAAAATATATCAAATCGCAGCAGCACGCGGTCTACAATTGCTGCGCGCTGGTAAAATAGCGCCGTTATGCTGTGCGTTATTAATCCGGATTTTCTACAATAGTTATGTGAGATATTTTATGTCGAAGAAAGTAGTGATGTTTGAATACGAGAAAGAAACAAAAAATAGTGTTCGTTATAAGGAGGTTCCTGATGAAGGAACGGCTCCTATCGTGGGTACTTTGTATGTTCAGAAGTGGTTTGCTGGTGATAGCAAAACGATTGAAATAACGATCGATAAAAAAGACTAGTGAGCTCGTCATTATTTTGGTTGATTCTTTAAATACCACCAAGATTGAGTGGAGCAGGGCTCTTTTAGTCTGGGTGGTATTATAAGTTTTGAGCTATTGGAATTATTGGATTTCTAAGAGTTCTACTTCAAAAATAAGTAAAGATCCCGGTTTGATCTTTCCCGCTGCGCTGTTGCCATAGGCGAGTTTAGATGGGATGAAAAATTTAAATTTATCACCAACGACCATTAATTGAACGCCTTCTGTCCATCCTGTTATCACTCGATTTAAAGGAAAGCTGATGGGTTCATTACGATCGACTGAGCTATCAAATACAGTACCGTCTAATAGCGTGCCATGGTAATGCACTTTTACCGTAGAGCTGGCACTTGGGTGGGCAGTTCCTGCGCCTTTTTTTAATATTTGATATTGCAAGCCTGATGCGGTTTCCAGTACATCTTCGTTTGCTTTGTTTTGCACTAAGAAATCGTTTCCGATCGCGATGTTTTCAGACGCTACTTTTTTACCAGCAGAGTTTTTTACAAAGTAAAAAGCCACCAATGCAATGACTGCAGCAAAAATAACAAATTTCATCAGTGATCCTATAAATGTTGGGGATTTTGTATTCTAGCACTCGATCTTTTTTGAGGTAAGACTGACTTACCAGTTTTGCGCGAAATGCCCCGTACTTTTAGTGCGGGGATGGATAGCGCGGAAAGCATAGCTTTCCCTTGGGTTTAACGTGCAGCACTGGTATTGTATGGCTATGTTTGCATCCTCTGTTGGCGTATTCTCATGGCACTGTATAAACTACTGTATATCCGGTCCGTCACTGGAGTACGTCATGAAAAAAGCAGACCTCGAAGCCCTCAAGCAGGC
>JAVETP010000022.1:0-38216 GCA_034006005.1 Pseudomonas sp. | reverse complement strand
GGATAACTCCTTGTTAGCGCTGAGCTTCTTACGTTGCTCGTTGCTAGGGTGCGTATCTTACAGCGTTTCGCGACCCTGTCAAGCTTATTTTTTAAGTTATTTCCTTAAAAATCAAACTCTTACGTTAGACAAGTGAAACTGTGTTTGCCTAACGAGGTGCGCATTCTACAGACTTTAAAGATGCTGTAAAGCCCTTTTTTGCAGATAACTGAACTTTTTGCAAAAACATCAATATTGCGAGCCACAGCGTATGGGTTTGCTTTCAATCAGGCGCTGGCCATCACTACTATATAGCCAAGCTCTGACCGTCCAGCCCTTAGCCAAGGCACGAATACTGTAGCGCTGTCCTGCTTGGTAATCAGCATAGGTAATATTAACTCGACAACGGCGCTGGCTATCACCGGTAGTGCTACCACCACGGTCATAGGTTAAACGCATTTGCAGCTCATGTTCACCAGGGCTGACTTGAAAGTAGCGCGCATCATTAACCTTAGCGCCATCCATACGCTGCGCTAACAGTCGATGCCCCGCTTGCGACTGCACATCAATCCAAGCCATATCTAGATCGTGCCCTGGCAAGGGTGCCGCACATGCACTGCAAGTTACTAGTAGTGCAGCGCCACTGATGATTTTCAATAACATCGTAAATCCCCTCTATATAGGTATCAGCCAAAGAACCAATAGCACACACAGATCGCTGCCACTACACCGGCAAACTCAGCCAAGAGCGCACAACCCACCGCATGACGCGCACGCTGAATACCTACCGCACCAAAATACACAGCTAATACATAGAAGGTCGTTTCGGTACTGCCTTGAATAGTGGCTGCCACCAATGCCGGGAAACTATCCACACCTTGGCTTTGCATGGTTTCAATAAGCATGGCCCGTGCCGCACTACCGGAGAATGGCTTAACCAGCGCGGTAGGTAAAGCATCGACAAAGCGTGAATCCCATTGCAACCAATCCACCAGCCAACGAATACCGTCTAAGCCAAACTCTAATGCACCTGAGGCACGCAACACCCCTACAGCACATAACATCGCAACCAAGTAAGGCAGCAGGTCTTTAGCAACCTCAAAGCCTTCTTTAGCACCCTCAACAAAGGTTTCATAGACTGGCACCTTACGAATCATCCCTAAAACAAGGAAACTCATAATGATGCCAAACAGAGTTAAGTTACCCAGCAAAGACGAGAGACTCGCCAAGGCTGTAGCGTTTAAGGTGGCCAATAACGCCATAAAAGCACCGAGCAACAAAGCGCAAGGTATAAGGTAGGCTAAAACCACAGGATGCCAAATACGCAGGCGCTGCATAAAGGCCACCGATAACAGCCCGACTAAACTCGAAGCGCTGGTGGCAATTAAAATGGGCAAGAATACTAGAGTGGGATCAGCCGCCCCCTGCTGCGCGCGATACATAAAAATAGTGACGGGTAGCAAGGTCAGTGAAGAGGCATTGAGTACTAAGAATAGTATCTGTGCATTACTGGCTGTCGTGGCTGAAGGGTTGATCTCCTGTAAAGCCCGCATGGCTTTAAGGCCGATCGGTGTTGCAGCATTGTCTAAGCCCAAACCATTGGCAGCAAAGTTTAGGGTAATTAAGCCCAGCGCTGGATGGCCGCGAGGCACTTCAGGCATTAACTTGGCAAAGAGTGGCCCAAGCAGTCTAGCCAGTACATCGACTAAACCGGCCTTTTCAGCAATCTTTAGAAAACCCAGCCACAGTGTCAGCGTACCAAAGAGCAGTAGCATCACATCAACAGAGAGCTTAGCCATATTAAACAGGCTTTCCACCATAGCGGCCCACACACCTGGGTCACCACCGAACCAGCGCACCAACCCTGCAATACTGGCGACAATAAAAAAACTCAGCCATAAGCCATTTAACATGCAAGGTGCTCCTAGGGTTGGCGGCTCATTTGTGTAGTCAGTGCTAAAAGCATGGCTGCTGTTTGCGCATCAGGCTCACCATTATATAAATCTGGACGGTATTTCATTTGAAAAGCAGCGATTACATTGCGTGTAGCCTCATCCAGTTCACCGTGCTCAGGCACCCCATAACCGACTTGTGCTAACTGCTGTTGAAACCATTCAATAGAGGGCAGCTGCTGATTAAAGGTCTGTAGATGTATCGCCACAGCTTCTGAGTCAGGCCAATGGATGAGTCCTTCTTGCGCTAAACGCTCCCAAGGAAAGGCGGGGCCTGGATCGACTTTGCGCTGTGGTGCAATATCACTGTGGCCAACAATACTTTCAGGCTTTAAACCGTGGCGCTGCATAATATCTTTCAATAACAGTACCAGAGCTTCAATCTGCTCCTCACTCCAAGGCTGCCATACCCTGCCCTCTGGCGTATCGGTATAGCCTTGATTAACCATTTCAATACCGATGGAACTGGAGTTTAACCAAGTGCGTCCATTCCACTGACTTTGACCCGCATGCCAAGCACGACGATTCTCATCCACTAAACGATAAATCGTCGCTGGCTGTTCAGCGATAAGATAATGACTACTGACTTCTTTCTCTGTTAATAAATACAAAGAGCGCGGCAAATCACTCGAGGTGTAATGCAGCACAATAAACTGCACACGACTGTCTTGCCCAACGGACTGATAGCTGTCATCAAATTTCAGACCAGAACAGCCTGATAACAGCAAAGCAGCGCACAACAATGCTCGAAACTTCATACTGATCCCATCTCAACAACCTATACTCAAGTGAATTTTCAGACCTAATCACTTAAAGATACTCTTCTATAAGAGTGGCGCACGATACATTATTAAAAATTGGGTTTCAGAAAGCGGCTTATAAATAAAAAATAACGCAGTCTAAAATATATAATCTGGATTTTAAACGGAAGAGCGTAAGGTAACAACAACCAAACACTATAAGCAGAGCGACGCAATGCTATCTGGTCACGATTGATTTATAAGCGATTATTCCAAGGCAATAAATTATCGACTGTATCAATCTCTGGTAACTTCTCAAACAGCGCGGTGATATATGGACTCGTTTGCAGGCCGTTGGCTTTAGCCGTTTCAATCAAACTGTAAAGCATAACGCAGGTTTGTACACCGCTGCAGGTATTGGAGAATAGCCTGTTTTGTACCCGATAACGAAAGATTTGATCGCGCTCAGAGCGATTGTTATCAATAGCGCCAACAACCAAGCTACCTAAGATACGTGACTGTAGCCGCTCTGGCATTAGCTTTATTAGTGCGCTGTTACCCCCATATCTCAAACGTGTCCGCAGCATTGAAGGGCTGTTACCCTAGCTGTACATCAAAGGTGTTTCCACTGGCGACTGCCAAGAAGTCCATTTCTAGGCTTAAAAAGAGCTGGATTGATGAACACCCACAACCGCGGCTCAAGAAATACAACTCTGGCAATGGTTTATAAATTGCTGCAATCAGTGCAAAATCGCTGGAACAGCCTTAAAGGATTTCACGCTGTTGACCACTAAAGTCAACAGCGTGAAGTTTAAAGAAGCTAAACAAGAATTGGAGTGTCCCTCCATTTTATCTAACTGAGACAAATTTGATTAGACTAAACCAAATAATATGACATTGACTCACTACAAAAGCATTTTATAACGCAACTATTTAGTCACCAATCATAAACATCACGATTTCTGGGTAAAGGATAATCAGCGTCACAACTACTAAGTCCGCAAGCAAGAACAACGTGACACCCTTGAAGATCTCTACTAAAGATGCATACTGCCCAGCAACACCTCGAATAACAAAGATGTTCATACCTACTGGGGGAGTAATCATTCCTATCTCTAGCAGCTTGACAAGCAATACACCAAACCAAATTAGACTAACATCGTAAAGCTCAAACACGGGTAGAAAAACTGGTAACGTAACAAGCATTGCGCCAAATGGCTCCATAAACAACCCAAGTAACAGGTAGATCACCACTACAATAAGCATCAGCTCAAGGTAGGATGGACCCCAACCAGTAACGGCCAAAGATATATAACCAGCAACCCCGCTGAGACTCAGGAATACGGTAAACATGCTTGCCCCGATACCGATTATCAGCAATGCAGCAGTTGTGGATAGAGTTTCCAGCACCGCCAACTTAGCTTTTTCCATATCCAGACGACGCTGACACAACGAAATCAGAATCGCACCTGCAGCACCCACTGCTCCCGCTTCCGTTGCGGTAAAAAAACCACCGAACAACCCACCGAACACAAGACTGCCCAACGCCAGCACTGGCCAGATATCGTACAAAGCCTGACCGACACTATAACCCTCCTGCACATCTGTTGCCTCGCGCGGCACGATATCTGGGCGGAACCAGCTAACAAGCAAAATGATAATAGTGTAGCTCAAGGCTGTCGCAATACCGACGCCGATACCGCCCAAAAACATATCTGTGATCGAGACTTGAGCAAAAACACCGTACACGATCATCAAAATGCTCGGCGGGATCAGCGCACCAATAGTCCCCCCTGCCGCAATAGTGCCACAAGCAAAACTGGGTTTGTAACCACTGCGTACCATCTCCGGGATTGCAATACGTCCCATCGCTGCAGCGCAGGCGACGCTCGAACCACAGACCGCAGCAAAGCCTGAGCTGGCAAATATACTAGCGATAGCGAGACCACCTGGCAACCAGCGGAATACAACTTTCGCCGCATTGAACAACCCCCCAGTCAATCCTGTGTGATAGCAGACAAACCCCATAAGCAGAAACATAGGTACGGCGCTAAGTGTCCATTTTGACAAAAACTCATAGGGCTTGGCTGCCAGCAGACTGATGGAGGTGTCCCAGCCAAACATCAAAGTAACTCCTCCCAAGGCGACAGATATCAACGCCAGTGCTACAGGCACGCGTAGTGCCAGTAGCACCAGTAATATCGCAAGCCCATAAAAACCAATTTCAATAGCCATGATCTTTCCTTATACGCGATCAGTTAATAGGGTGTTTTTGGCGATCAGCGGTATGCGAATGATGGTTACCATCGCCGCCAATCCAAATGCAATTGGTAAAATAAAATAAGTTGGCCAGACCGGCATAGGAAAACTGAGGGACATAACATAGGAACCTATTTCGTACTGTTCGATCGCCTTGCTCCAAGTCGCGATGGTCAATACGATATAGATGCCCGCCGAGAGCACTGATACAAGTACATCCACCACGCGAACTCCGATGTCACCAAAAAAGCCATCCAACGCTTCAACAAATATCATCTCCCTACGCCATTCAACCCAAGCCAACGGCAATAATGCCAAAGAAACCATGTAGTAACGGGTTACAAGTTCCAATGTTGCTGGAATCGACACGGACACTGTCGAGCGAAGAATAATATCTAGACTGATATGCAGCATCATGGCAACGAGACCTAAAGTGCCGACCAAAGCTAGGAGTACGGAGGCACGATCCATCAAGCGGACAAGCCAATTCATAATTATCACCTTTATTGTTCTGTCAAAATAGTGCAGATCAGTATGCTAAATAACGCAAACCAGCCTGCAACCTATGTAGTTCCGTTCAAAGACCATAAGTGATGAAATCCACTTTGTCCCAAATTTCCCTTTGCTGTGCTTTGGCCATTTCTGTAGCGTCGTTATTAACCGTTTCTGCAATCTCAGTCCACTTGTTAATCAGCTGGCGGAATCTATCGATTTTACCCTCAGCGTTCTTAACCTTGTATCGCTCACCCGCTTCCAGTGCAGCAAAAGTCAAATCATTTTCGACAAAGGCCGCAGTCGCTGCTAACAATTCTTCGCTAGGCTCTATAATTTTAATCTTATTTTGATCGGCCACAGCATAAGCTTGATCGGTAACTTTACTCCAACGATTAGTCGCTTGAGTGCTGGAGACTGTAGAAGCAATGGCAATCGCCTTTCGGTCTTCAAGCGAAAGCGACTCCCAAGTATTTAACGCTACAGAGTGGGAGATAACAGAAAAATAAGTACCTAAATTAATCGTAGTAACATATTTAATCGCATCCTCTAGATGCAACGACACAAGGTCCGCTATCGAAATAACACCACCGTAAATAATGTTATGTGAGAGGGAGCCAAACGTTTCTTCAATAGGTGCATTAATCGGCCTTGCACCCATAGCCACAGCCCAGCGAGAAAACTGTGGCCCCCCAACACGCAACCGAACGCCTTTTAGATCAGCTAGATCACGGATCGGTTTTGTACTCAATAAATGGTAGGCTTCGGTTGATAGTGAGCTAGTATAAGTAATACCCAGCTTTCGCAATTCAGCTTGGCAATCATCACAGGTGACAACATATTCCGTCATAGCCGCAGCCATAGCCTGAGGATTTTTTCCCAAGAATGCTAAATCACCTATTAAGTTAATTTCAGGTAAGTCAGCTGGAAAATAAGCTGGGACAAACAACCCTATATTAATCAAACCGCTAGTAAGGCCAGTACGCATCCCGCTCAACGGGGTAACTTCAGTACCTATTAAAGTTGTAGTCAGACGTCCATCAGACAGCAGGGAAAGCTGCTCTTGGAAGAGTGTATATAGTGGTTCATGGGCAGGATGGATAGTCGGAACTCCAGAAGCCATACGAAGGTCTTTCGCAGCCAGTCCCTGACTACTAAGGGCTGTAATAGTCAACACCAGAGCAATGTTTTTTATAGATTTATATTTCAACATAGATTTAAAGTCTCGACGTTATTATTGCTATCTAAATTAAGTACTCCACTGGGCTATAAAACAGCGCCAATGGAGTAACTCAAATCAAGGAGACTACAGATATTTTCAGTCCGCTCAGGTTTGCTTTAGGCCATCAAATTCCGTAAGTGTTAAAGTCTACTTTATCCCAGACCTCACGCTGTAGCGCCTCGGCTATTTTAGTCGAGTCGTTATCAGCCTCTTCAACGATCGTGCTCCACTTGTCGACTAGCTGACGGAAACGCTCAAGCTTAGCGCTGGCATCCTTGATCTTATAACGCTCGCCTGCTTGTTCAGCTGAAAAAACAAGATCTTTTTCGATAAAGCTTGTGACAGAATCAAGAAACTCCTGGTTAGGTTCAATAGTTTCAATGCCTTTTTTCTCGGCTATGCTAGCTGCCTTAGCCGACATTTCCATCCAGCTATCCATAGTTTTAAAACTAGCAATAGTGGACATAATCGCAATTGCTTTACGATCTTCTGGCGACAGTGATTGCCATATTTTCAAATCAACAGCATGGCTTATGGGTGAATGATAGGTACCTAACCCAACAGGTGATATGTATTTAATAGCATCTTCTAAGCGGAAAGATATGATGTCAGAGATCGACGCAATGGTGCCATCGATAACCCCTTGCGACAGGGCTTCAAAGGTTTCCCCTACTGGAGTGTTAGCCGGTGTAGCACCCACGGACTCGGCCCAGCGCGAGTACTGAGGTCCACCTACACGCAAGCGCATCCCCTGCAGATCAGATAACTTTCGGATCGGCTTAGTACTCAAGATCTGATATACATTGGTCGAATGTGAAGTGGTATAAGCAATGCCAAGATTTTTCAGCTCAACCTGACAATCACTACAGGAGACAACGTACTCGGTCATCGCAGCGCCCATCACATAGGCATTGTTACCAAGTAACGCCATATCCCCCACAAGATTGATATCTGGAAGATCTGCAGGGAAATAAGCTGGTAGGAATAACCCTACATTTACAAGCCCACTCTTAATTCCAGTACGCATATCGCCCAGTGACACGATTTCTGTACCCAACAAGCTCACTGACAACCGCCCCTCAGACTGTGCTGGCAGTTGCTCTTTAAATGCGGTGTACAACGGACTGTGCGCAGGGTGCACCGGCGGTACGCCAGAGGCAGCGCGTAACTGTGTCGCTGACACTGCATGACTAACGCAAGCAGTTACAGCCATGGCGAGTAATATACTTTTTGCAATTTTATTTTTTATCATGAGTATTACCTATTTGTTGTTGTTTTTATTTTTTCGCCACAGATGGATCTATTTCCTTCTTGGCACACTCAGCTGGTTTCACGCGCTCAGCTTATCTATGATCACTTTAGGTATAGGTTTAGATTTGAGTCGTTCCGGTTCATTAGGATCCTTGCCGACCCAAACGCGGGTTTCAAAACATTCAATCGCCAGTTCACCGTTTTTCAACACCCGATGATAAATATCGAAACTACTGTTACGAAATTTAGTCACGGTTGTTTCAATCTCTATCTCATCCCCAAATTTTGACGGTATATAAAACTTTGCCCTAGTGTCGACCATTGGAAAACCAATCGCGTCAAAACATTTAACAATGTCCTGTTGCTTAAACCCAGCTACAGCAAAGAGCTGCGCAGTAGACGCATCAAAAAAGGAAAAATACCTAGGGTAAAATACTATTCCTGCCGGATCGCAATCACCCCATTCAATTGTTACTTTTCTGCGATTTAGCAACATATTTTTTACTCCCCGCAAGATTGGTACCTTGTTAACCGATTGAAGAAATATTAAGCAAGATCGCTCAACTACCTTGCGAGTCAATCACCAGCGCTGAAGGCGCATCACTATATATGTCTTCTACATCATCACTACGGTTTTCCAACACGGCATTCTGGTTTACTGTTCCCTTATCGGTCACTTCACGCTTTAAAAAATCTAACGGTTCTGCCTGTAAAATAATCCGTCGTACTAGTGTTGAACTACCAGTATTTCGCATCGAAAGAACTTGCAAACCATTACGGAAATGAGACACAACTTTTGGATGTGAAAGAACTTGTGCATCATCAAAGTCACCTGCATTTCCTAATAACTGTCGGCACTTTTCTATATCTGGAAAGACTAGCCCAGAGATAAACCCTTGATCTCGGCCTGCAAACACTACATCTTTAACATAAGGTGCAAAGTGATGAATTATGGTAGAACGCAACGTTCCAACACTAACCCAAGTACCGGTATCCAATTTGAAGTCCTCGGATACGCGGCCATCAAACATCAAGCCTCGATTGGGTTGCTCCGGATCAATAAACTTGAAAGCATCGCCGAGGCAATAAAACCCTTCTTTATCAAAAGACTTCGCAGTCAACTCTGGATCACGCCAATAACCAGGCGTGATCGTTGGCGCACGCAGCCGTGCCTCCAGTTTCCCAGCATTGGGAACCAACTTAATTTCAACACCGGGTAAAGGCAACCCGATAACACCAGCAGCGCACTCCTCGACCGATGCAAACATCGCCGCAGGCGCCGTTTCTGTCGAACCCAAGCCACTCAACATCGGAATTTTCTTACCTGTATAACGCACAGCAAGCTCATCAAGCTGGTCCCAGACATGCTGCGACATTCCAGCAGCAGCGTAGTACATTATTTTAAGATTAGAGAAAAACCGTTTAGCAGCTTCAGGATACTCATCAAACTTAGCAGCAAGGACTTCAAACCCCTTAGGAATATTGAAATAAAGTGTCGGTGCTACGCTTTCAAGATTGTGCAGGGTAATCTCTACGTCTTTACTGGTGGGCTTGCCCCCATCGATGTAGAAAGTGCCGCCATTATGAAGCGCAATGCCAATATTGTGATTACCACCAAAAGTGTGGCTCCAAGGTAACCAATCAAGCATCACTGGAGGCTCATCTGGCAAAAATGCTAGCGCCGAACTTAACATTTTCTGATTGGCGCAAAGCATGCGATGCGTATTAATCACCGCCTTGGGGCTACCAGTTGAGCCTGAGGTAAAGAGAAATTTTGCGATGGTGTCCCCATTTACCGCTGCATTAGCCTTCTCCACTTCAGGAGTCAACTGAGTCTGCAACACTTCACCAAACGGAGTGACAGGGTAATCAACACCATCCAAAGCATGACCATACTCGGTAGCTACCACCGGACACCCTTTTGGTGCCACTGCATCAATAGCTTCACGATAAGGTCCAAGGTTGTCTACAAAAATAAGCCCTGGAGTCAGAGTGTCCATTATGTCACCCAGCTTCCCAAAACCTTTATCAAGCAATGAATAGGCTTGTGAAATTGATGCATAAGGAACACCGATATACATCGCTGCCAACCCAATGATCAAGTGTTCAGTACTATTACCAGATAGAATGACAACAGGTCGCTCAGCGCTAAGGTTTTTCTCCAGAATATACTGTGCTACCACATGCACCCTGGCCAGCGTTTGCGCGTAACTCAACTTTTCCCAATGCCCACCGAGGCCACGTTGCGCTACAAAAGTACGATCTGGTGCATTCGCTGCCCAGTAGTCCAAACGATCTGTAACGCGCTTTTCGTAAGATCCTAGTGTGCCAGTGGAGTTAATCAGTATGCTGCCATCACTACGATGTTCCAGTGAAATAGGATGGTTCACTACTTTGACCGGATGTGTGTCGGTTCGCATGTTTTGTACTCCTGTTATCGCCGGCTTTATTATTTTATGCCGTTTAATTGTTTTTATTTCGCGACTTTATTAAGTTACTACTTGCAATAGCGTACTAAGGCTTTAGATACGCTTAATCAACGGAGCGGTATTCAAATACCACATTTATCTCACAGAAAACTGGTAATCTTTCACACCAGCATCCGCCTGAAAGAAGGTCTGAGTAAGACTCAGCACTCTCGGTGTAAAATGAGCAAAATAGAAACGCGTCAATGCAATCAAATTTTCGTGGTATGCAGGGTCATCACCCTCCTGAAGTTTCTGATGCGCGGTCAGTGCAACACACCCCAACTGCCAAGAACAGCAAAGAATGCCAATTGCTTCAAGCATTGCTAATGAGCCAGCATATAAACCGAGCTGATCATCTTGTTCCGCCTGAACCACTCGCTCACTCATACGAGCTACCTCAGCACAAATGCCTTGCAGCACTTCGGCCAAGCTTGTAAAGCTATCAATACTCGCCAACACCTCAGCATCCTGAGTAATTTCTGCAAGTAAATCACTCAAAGCAGCTCCCTTATCGGCAGCAATTTTTCGGAACAATAGATCCTTAGCTTGAATGCCTGTAGTGCCTTCATAGATAGTTGTAATACGACTGTCACGCATCAACTGAGCAACGCCTGTCTCTTCAATGAAACCCATACCACCAAAAATCTGGATGGTAGTACCAGCCATCAGGTTCGCACTCTCTGTTGCAAACGCCTTAAAAACAGGGGTCAGTAAAGCAACACTGGAGTTCATGCTCTGTCGCGTCTGCTCATTTTTAGACAGGCTAGCTTTATCGATCCGAGCAGCTATTAGGTAAGATAATGAGCGCAACCCCATAACCTGAGACCGAATACTCAACAGCATCCGCGCAACGTCTGGGTGCTCTACGATTGGCACCCGCTTTTTCCCAGTAATATCTGTACCCTGCACACGCTCTTGCGCATACTCCAATGCACGCTGGTACCCCACCTCACCAATCGCCACACCTTGCAGACCAGTACTTAGGCGAGCTGCATTCATCAAAATAAACATCGCCGATAAACCACGATTTTCTGTGCCAATCAACTCGCCAAAGCAAGCATTATTGTCACCATAACTCATCGAGCAGGTCGGACTACCATGCAACCCTGTCTTGTGCTCGATCGACATGCAAGCAACATCATTCAACTCACCTACACCACCGTCAGCGTTGATACGGTATTTAGGTACTGCAAACAGAGAAATACCTCGACCGCCCGGAGGAGCATCCGGCGTGCGCGCCAGAACCAAATGAATGATATTTTCAGCGACGTCGTGCTCACCATAGCTTATGAAGATTTTCTGTCCCTTAATTTGGTAACTACCATCTTCATTTAGGATCGCTCTCGTGGTGATTGCACCTAGGTCTGAACCAGCTGCAGGCTCAGTCAGCGCCATGGCCACCGTCCAATTGCCTGATACCAACTGTTCCAAATAACGTGCCTTTTGCACATCAGTTCCGAGGCTCAAAAATATTTCGCTACCACCCTGTATCAGCGTGTGTAACATCTCGAACGATAGGTTGGCAGAGTTCCACATTTCGTTCACTGGCATAGCAATAAAGTTAGGCAAACCCTGTCCACCATAAGCTTCAGGTAGCGCCAACCCCATCCAACCACCATCACAAAACTGTTTATAGGCGTCGATCCAACCATCAGCCGTACTTACCTGGCCATCATCAAAGCTGCACCCCTGCTGATCTCCTACAGAGTTCAGTGGTGCTAAGACGCCTGTCGCAAACTTTCCGGCCTCCTCTAGTACCGCGCCAATTAGGTCCGGAGAAAAATCTGCTAGCGCTGGAAGCTCCGACAATTCTGACAGCTCAAAAACATTATTGAGTAGAAACATAATATCTTTAACTGGTGCTTGGTAGTGACTCATGAAAACACCTTTATTATTTTTATTTGTAGCGCTCTGCTAGAACGCTGATTTCAATTTTTACATTATTTTGCCGCGAGGCGAATAGCCCCATCAAGCCGAATAACTTCACCATTCAACATAGTATTTTCAATAATTTGCTGTACTAATAAGGCATATTCGCATGGTTCACCTAACCTTGCAGGAAACGGCACAGCAGCACCTAGAGAGTCTTGAATCTCCTGTGACAAGGTTGCCATCATCGGAGTTTTAAATAAGCCTGGAGCAATAGTCATCACACGAATCCCAAAACGCGCCAACTCCCGTGCAATCGGAAGCGTCATCGAGACAACACCACCCTTGGAAGCAGCATAAGCAACTTGGCCAATCTGCCCGTCGTATGCAGCAACAGACGCCGTATTGATAATTACGCCTCGCTCACCGCTCTCACCTTCTGTGTTATGCTGCATTTTGTCTGCACAAAGACGAATCATGTTGAAAGTTCCGAGTAGATTGACTCGCAATGCAGTCTCAAAACTAGCTAGTCGATGCGGGCCTTCCTTACCAACAACTCGTTCAGCACCCGGAATACCAGCACAGTTGATTAAGCCTCGGATTTCACCAAAGGTACTAATAGCTTGATCGACAGCAACTTGTACTGACTGCTCATCTGCAATATCAGTTTTAACAAACTGAGCTTTATCGCCTAGACTAGCTGCAACTGCAGAACCAGTTGCTTCATTAATATCAGCAATAGTGACGGAGGCTCCAAGAGCATTCAAGTGACGCGCTACAGCCTCACCTAGCCCCGAACCACCACCTGTTACTAGAAAATGCTTTTGTGTAATTTTCATCTGACCACTTCTCCTCAAGACTACTTTTTACGATTTAAAAATGCATCAATACGCTCGTTCACTTCACCACTACTCTGCGTCATGCCGCTAATGAGTGATTCCGTATACAAACCATCATCCTTGGACATGCTGTCAATACGGCTAAGCCCCGTTGTCATTGCCCAGTTGGAAAGACGTGTATTAGTCGCAATAGTAGCAGCAAGCTCAAGCGCCTCTTCTAATGCCTTACCTTTTGGCACTACATAGTGTGCTAGGCCTAGGCGTAGACCCTCTTCCGCATCATAGGTGCGTCCTGTCAGCATCATTTCAGTCATTCGACTGGCGCCGATAATTCCACTTACCCGCACCGAAGCTCCACCACCAACAAAAATACCGTGGCGCCCTTCAGGTAAGCGGAAGAAAGTTGTCTCGTCTGCAACTCGTACATGAGCACTGGTTGCAAGCTCCAACCCACCGCCAATAACGGCACCGTGCATAGCAGCAACAACAGGCACACCTGAGTTATCAATCAGATTGAATACTCGGTGCCATAAGCGCGAGTGATTTACAACCTCAAAAGGGGTACGTGCTTTGTGCTCAGCCAGATCGAGACCAGCACAAAACTCTGGGCCTGCACCATATAGCAACACCACACTCACTTCTTCTGGCATGCTAATAAACACTTGCTCGATCTCTAGTATGAGCCGGTCATTGATAGCGTTCTTTTTTTCAGGTCGATTCAGTTGAAGAAGTCCTATGCCATCTTCTACTGTAAAGTTCAGGTAATGATATTCACTCATTAAGTTGCCTCTTTTTATTATCGGTTTGAGCTATGCCGCCAAACGCTTCATGACACAAAGCATACTCTGCGTTTGTTAAAATCAACAATAGCTTGAAAGAACAACAATATGCAAGCTAAACATTGGAATAGTAAACAACATACAGACCACCTCTGTTCTGCTGCGATTACTACACTGAGCAAGCTGCTATAAAACAATATTACTCACCCACCTCTTTGAATTAATTTCGTCTCAAAAACCAATAATCAGCCCTCTAACGACAGCCTGATTACTGGGATATCTCCTTTTAATAAACCCAAGATCTTGAAGCTACAAGAGGACTAGATCAGCTCGGTAAACACTTCAATATTTCCATCAAGCGCTCTTTATCACCAGGTTTTAGCTTCGACTCAAAAGAGGTTTCGCTTTCAATCACCTTAAGGGTTATCTCTTGACAACACTTCTTACCTTCAGGTGTCAAATAAAGTGCATAGGAACGACGGTCTAGCTCTGACTGCCTGCGCTCAACTAGCTTCATTTTCTCTAGTTTATCGATTATCGCCACCATTGCAGACCTGTCGTTTCCAAGTGCTTGAGCAACAGCAGTTTGTGTTAACCCTGGATTCTTATTAACGATCTCTAGTACACCAAAGAGGCCTAGGCTTACCCCCCAGTCTCCGCGAAAATTTGCAAACCTACTAAAGTATGCAAGCTGAGCTCGACGCAAGCGATAACCAATCAGCTCCCCTAAGACCCCATAGTCAATACTATCTACAGCGCTATTATCTACCATCCAAATATCTCCAAGGCACCAACTTCACGCATATTATGTATTAAATAGCTTAGCCAGAAAATTATCTCACCTACAAAGTGTTATGCACCTTGCCCCACAACCTCTAGCGATCACCTACGTGAACCACTAAAGCCATAGCTGTATCACCCGCTGCGCAACCGGTGAAGAGACCATATCCCCCACCAAGAATTACCAATTCTTCAATCAGCTCGATGACCGCTCTCGTGCCAGTTGGACCCTGCGGGTGTCCCCAAATTAGTGAGCAGCCATAATTGTTCATTGTCATCACATCAACACCTGTTGCCTTAGCGAAGGCAACATCATTGATGGCAAACGGGTTATGCGTTTTGATTGCTTTGATATCTTTTAAAGTTACCCCAGCATGCTCCAATGCACGATATGCAGCTTCTATCGAAGCAGCAGGCATAAACGCAAGCTCAGTACGTGCCTGGCCAAAACCACGTAAGCTTACTTTAATTTTCGGATTACTACTGAGATCCTGCGCACGCTCTGATGACGCTATGACGATTGCAGCATTGCCGTCAGCTGGGTGAGTCTGGTTACCGTAAGTTACAACCCCACCCTCCATAACTGGCTTGAGTTTTGCTAATCCTTCGGCTGTAGTCGGGAAAACCCCTTCATCGCCAGCTAGGATCGATGCCTCTCCCCTAAAATTGGGTTTGGGCACGCTAAATGGCAGAGTCATGTAGCGCTTCTGGAAAGCTTGCCCATCTTTCAACGCATCCTGATACTGCTCAAAACGGCGTAAAGACACCTCGTCCAACTCTTCTCGAGTAATTGAGAACTTAGCTGCAACGTTTTCACCAGTTTGCATCATTGAGTGGCCAGCAATAGGATCATTCATCATGTTGTAGAGCACCTGATCCTCAGAAGCACCTGTACCACCTGGCCCTGCTGAATTTGGATAATAAATGTGCGGGCCATTTGAGCAGCGGTCAGCTGTCAGCAACAAGGATACTTGAGCTAGACCTAAGGCTACTTCAGAAGCACCAGTAAACAGACCACGCGCTCCAGTTGCACAAACCTGGCTAAGGATATGTCCTGGAGTATTGACCGCGCCAAGTTCATACAAAGGCCAAGGTGCACCGTTAAAAGACTGGTACTGAGCAATAGTCATACCCAATATGCCTGAATCAAATACTGTCGGGTCAATATCGCGTTTGGTCAATTCGTTTTTCGCAACATAGGCTGCGAATTTCATAGCGTGCAGGTGCTGAAATGAACCCTGCCATTTAACAAATGGCGTCGACCAGTAAGCACCGTACGGAATTTCAACATTAGTAAGTGACATGATAAAGATACTCCTTTTGGAATGACGTAATGCTACGACGTTCATCACGACGTGGTCGCAGCGGTTTCAATTGTTAGAACTCATATGACGCTGCAGCCCCCCCCAGATTTCCTGGAACAGTTCTGCAGGCATTTCGCGAAGCCGGGGTGAGATAATAGGAATAAAGTCCATGGCCGCCAGAACATCTTTTTCGACATCCAATCCTGGCGCAATTTCCGTCAGAGTCATACCTGCATCGGTCAACTCAAGGACACAGCGCTCTGTGATATACATGACCGGTTGACCGGCCTTTCGTGCAATGTCACCACTGAAGGTAATCTGGTCGACCACTTTAACGAATTTTTTTGTTTTCCCTTCTTCTAAGACTCGCACTTTACCGTCATTAAATTCAAGCTTGGCACCATTTGTTAGCATTCCACAAAATACAACCTTCTTGGAGCATTGCGTGATATTGATAAAACCACCAGGGCCTACCACCCGAGGGCCAAACTTGCTGACGTTAAGATTACCGGCCATATCTGCCTGAGCCAAGCCAAGAAATGCAACATCTAGGCCGCCTCCATCGTAAAAATCAAACTGAGCTTCGTGCTCAATAATGGCCTGGGCATTGTAAGCACTGCCAAAGTCTGCGCCAGATGCTGGGACGCCACCATAGGTTCCAAGTTCAGTTGTCAATGTAAACAAATCGCTAGTTTTTTCTTCCGCTGCCACTGCTGCAACGCCATCGGGCACACCTATACCCAAGTTAACAACCATATTTGGCCTCAACTCCATTGCAGCACGCCGTGCGATGACTTTACGTGCGCCAAAAGGCATCGGAGGAATACTATCCAGAGGAATTTGTAGGTTACCGGCAAGACCTGGGTTATATAGCGTACCCATAGTTTGCATGTGGTTTTCCGGTTTAGCGACTACTATGTAATCCACAAGCACACCGGGTACCTTCACATCCTTGGGGTGCAGCGTATTCGCCTTGGCCAGATACTTAACCTGTGCAATCACAATACCACCTGTATTCCTAGCAGCTTGGGCCATTGGCAGCGCCTCTGCTAGCATCGACTCTTCCTCCATGGTTAAATTGCCATTCTCATCTGCTGTAGTCGCCCGAATCACTGCAACATTCAAGGGAAATGACTTGTATAAAAGCCACTCTTCCCCTTCCAGCTCGATCACTTTGACCAGGTCCTCAGTCGTTTTAGTAGTGGCCTTACCTCCTTCAAGCCGTGGGTCAACATAGGTACCAATGCCAACCTTAGTGATAACACCTGGTTTTCGCCCCGCAATCTGGCGCCACAAAGTTGCCAATACCCCCTGAGGTAATAGGTAAGCTTCGATTTCATTGTCGGCAACCAGTTGCGCCATCTGCGGAGCTTGCCCTGTGTGCCCCGAGATGAGACGTTTTACCAAGCCCAAGTGTGCAAGGTGAGACATCCCGCCCTTCTGCATATCACCGCAACCACAATCATGCACGAGCGTCAGGTTTTGCGGTAAGCCAGTTTCAAGAAAACGTTTTTCGAATGCAATAGCAATTTCTTCGGCAAAGAACGACATCCCTACCGTAGTCCAAGCAACCGTGTCACCGTCCTTAATCAAGCCTGCAGCCTGGTCAGCTGTAATGACTTTGCTCATTAATTCACTCCTCAGAATTCCGTTAATTAGGCGAGAGCTATAGGCATATTTTCGACCTTACTGAAGTAAAGTACAGGATACGATATCTGACCTAGCCCAACACTCAAAGCATACTAGCACGACTGTTTACATGTAATACAATATAAATATAAACAGTTTATCTTTACCTCAATATATTTGAGTGTTGTTCAATTCTGACACATGGTTTATCAAGCAATTCCTATCGCTGATCAGCAAGGACACCAGATAAAACTCTTATAGATGTCTCAGTTGTTTTGCGCTGGTTACTGGTAAACGCCACTAAATCAATACCCCATAAACCAGAATACTGGCAAGCTTCGATGTGCTGCTGCCAAAAGCATGACGCTCGCGCGAACTCATAACTACTAGCTCTAACAAGAAAACGTACTAGTTTGAAGCGGTATAATCTGGGTTAAAATATGCTGATTTAAGGACGCTTACTCTGTGGTGCGGACTGTGGTGCGGACTGTTTTGTTCGAATTTCGGACTAAGCATTCTGGGTAGCGGGGAGGATTTTCGTATCAAATAAACGGATCGTTCGAAAAACTACAGAAAAACTTAATAAACTTTATAATGAATAAAAGGCCGCGCAGAAGCACAGCCTTCCTTTAATCAAAAATAATTAGAACTTATACATTGCAAACATTTCTAGTTGCTTACCTTTGGGGCGCCGTGCACTCGCAGCAGCAGTATCTGGAATAGTCGGCGCATTCTGATAACGCCATTCAATACCAAAATCCAGATCTGGCAGATAGCTGTAGATCAAGTTTACGTTGACCATTTTCATCGTATCTTTATCTACACCTACTTTGACTTCGTTAGCCTTTACCTGACCATAACGAACAGTGCCTCGAAGGTTTTCCATAAAATTCTGGGTTACGCCGGTAGAAAAACCGGTCGTTGTGATCAGATCGCCGGTAGCATTCACATCAGCATTCTGACTGGCACCAGTAAAGCCACTGTAACCCCAACCTGCATACACTCCAGCACCTTTACCTGTAAATCCGCTCATTGCAAGTTGCGTGCTAGAAAATTTAAACTTCGCTGCCGCAGACACCGCAGCACCAAATTTAGAGTCATTACCTGTTGTATTTACTTCACGACCAGTCACCGCTAAGTTGAAAGCATGGGCACCTGTACGATAAGTGTAAGCTGCGACCATATCCGGATAAGATGCCTGATCCCAAGTTGGATCCTGAGCGCTCACAAGGAAACCGTTTTTCGCGTAATTAACAACCAGATCTGGCCGTACTACGGAACCATTACCGGCAATAGTACCGAAACCAGGCCCCCAGAAGTTCACCATTTCCACATCAAGCGGAGCAGCCGCCAAAAACTGACCATTCCAAGTTTGACCAATAGTCACATTGTCAATAGAAATATAGGCATGACGCAAACGTGGTGCATAACTGTCATCCTTGCCGTTAGTGACATTATCCCATAAATCCATTTCCACAAAGCCTTTCAGCTTATGGCCATTTACATCTTTTTTTGCGGCAAAGTTCAAGCGAGACTGACGCATGCTACCCTCAAAGTCTTGGCTCCCCTTATCTGGCCTATTAATTATACCTTCAGCCTTAATATAACCACCTATACTGAAATCGACACCATTGAACTCCCCAAGATCTATAGCTGCCACTTGACTGGAAAGACCAACCATAATCATACCCACAAAAATTTTATTTTTATTTTTCATATATTCACTTCTTTTATTTAATTATTATTTAAAGTTATTACTTACTGAATAAATGTATCGCAATCTATAAGAATGAGCCAATAAAAATCACCAAGTTTGGATTTATAAATATAGTCCTGTACGTTTATTTACTTCATATTAACCACCTGTCTTTATAATTATTAGTGAAAATTAAAATATAAGATTCTACATCAGGCAAAAAATCTATCTACAATCAGTCTAATTCATCTCCAACTACAATAAGTTAGTCTCTTTATAACTAATCTTAAACTGTTAGAAATCTAAAAACTTCTTGGTTGAACATATCAGGTTGTTCAATATTTGAGATATGAGACGCATCAATTTCAAACAGTTGACTATGAGGCACCTTATTCACTATAAACTGCCCATCTTCAACCGTCGTTACAGGGTCTTGCAGACCGGCAATAACCAGTAGAGGAATAGAAATACGCTCTATGCTTTCACGTAAGTCTTCTGTTGCTAATGCTTCACAACAGTTGGCATAGCCCATATTGCAGCCTGCAGCTAAATCCGTGCTTAAAGACGCAATAACATCTGCATTTTCTTTAATAAAGCCCTCGGTAAACCAACGTGATGCAGCTGTAGCAGCAATTGAGCTCAGCCCGTGTTTCCGAACTAAGTCTGCACGCTCTAGCCAGGCTGCAGCCTGACCAATTTTCGCAGCGGTATTACAGACAATGACTTTATTGAAGTGCTCTGCTTTATTTATAGCCAGCCATTGGCCGACTAAACCACCCATTGATATGCCACAAAAACTTGCTTTTTCTACTTTTAAATAATCAAGTAGGTTAACAACATCTTGCCCAAGCTGACTGACGGTATAAGGGCCATCAGGTGTCGATGAAGCACCATGCCCGCGAGTGTCATAACAAATCACATAAAAGTCTTTTTTAAAAAACTCAACTTGTGATTTCCACATCGTCAAATTAGTACCCAAGGAATTGGATAGTACTAATGCAGGATGAGCTGGATCACCAAATGTTTGGTAATTGAGAGTGACACCGTTTAAATTAAATTCTGACATTTTAATATTCCAACCTCAAACACGCTCAATAATTAAAGCAATACCTTGACCGACTCCGATACACATAGAACACAGAGCATAGCGACCTTGGGTTCTTTCAAGCTCATTCAGCGCTGTAGCAACTAAACGCGCACCGGATGCTCCCAATGGATGACCAATAGAAATAGCACCGCCATTGGGGTTTACTTTTTCGCTGTCATCCGGCAAACCTAGGTAGCGTGTTACCGCTAAAGCTTGTGCAGAAAAAGCCTCATTGAGCTCAATCACATCCATCTGATCAAGGGTTAGATTGTTTTTTTCAAGTAGCTTTTTAATCGCCAACGCAGGACCAAAGCCCATAATTCGAGGCTCAACACCCACCACTGTTGCACCGATAATTTTCGCTCGAGCCTTTAAACCATGCTGTACAAGCGCCTCATCTGAAGCAATCAGTAATGCAGCAGCACCATCATTAATGCCAGATGCATTGCCGGCAGTAATTGTTCCATCAGGCTTCACAATCGGCTTAAGTTTTGTCAGGTTATCCAACGTGGTTGAAGAGCGTGGGTGCTCATCTTGATTAAAGATAACGGGGTCACCTTTACGCTGTGGAATCTCTACCGGAATAATTTCATTCGCAAAAAAACCACGCGCCTGTGCAGCAGCGGTGCGCTGTTGGCTGCGCAAAGCAAACGCATCTTGGTCTTCACGATTGATATTGAACTGTTCGGCAACATTTTCAGCCGTTTGCGGCATGCTTTCTACACCATACAATTCTTTTAGCTGCTTATTAACAAAACGCCAGCCCATCGTGCTGTCTTCAATCATTTGGCTGCGATCATAGGGCGTACTGGCCTTACCCATCACAAAAGGTGCGCGCGACATGGACTCAACGCCGCCGGCAATAATCAAGTCAGCTTCACCTGACTTAATGGCACGTGCCGCGATGGAGATCGCATCTAAAGACGAGCCACATAAGCGGTTAATGGTTGTCGCAGGCACATCGCACGGCAAACCTGCTAATAATGCAGACATACGTCCAACGTTACGGTTATCTTCACCGGCTTGGTTAGCACAGCCATACACCAAGTCATCAACCTGCTGCCAATTCACAGATGGGTTGCGCTTCATCAATGCTTTAAGTGGAAGAGCGCCCAAATCATCAGCACGAATTGACGCTAAACTTCCAGCATACCGACCAAAAGGGGTTCGGATTGCGTCCACAATATATGCATTTTTCATTTTGAATAACATCCTTAATCTTCTAAAATATTTAGAAGCATCTATGAATTAGCGCAAAGGCTTTTATTGAATAAAGCCATTCAACTTATACGTGCAACTTAAACAGTGGCATCAATCAGCTCTGCACCCGTCATTGCCTGAAGCTCTGCAAAGCTTAAACCTGCAACTTTCTCTATCACGACCAAACCTTTATCAGTGACATCAATCACACACAGGTCGGTATAAATGCGGTCAACACACTTCAAACCTGTTGCAGGGTAGGTCAGCTCGCTCACAAGTTTAGGCTCGCCGTGTTTAGTGACATGATCAGTGGTTACAAATACTTTTTTTGCTCCAACAGCCAGATCCATAGCCCCGCCCACAGCAGGGATAGCATCGGGTGCACCTGTATGCCAGTTCGCAAGGTCACCATTTTGGGCAACTTGGAATGCTCCAAGAACACAAATATCCAAGTGTCCGCCACGCATCATGGCAAACGAGTCACCGTGGTGAAAAAAAGCACCACCGCTGAGCATGGTTACGAACTCTTTACCGGCATTAATCAGCTCTGGGTCTTCATCTTCAGCAGCTGGGGGTGGGCCAAATGCAAGCAGACCGTTCTCAGAGTGCAAAAACACTTCTTTATCTTCCGGCAAATAGCTGGCAATTCTTGTCGGTAAACCAATACCTAGGTTGACGTAAGCACCCTCAGGAATATCTTGGGCAACACGTTCAGCAATTTGATCACGAGTTAATTTGATGTAGCTCATTTTTTTACTCCAGTTCCTATTAAGGTTTAGGTTAGATTTGTACGACGTGTTGAACAAAAATTCCTGGAGTAACAATATGCTCAGGATCCAGAGCACCCAGTTCAACAACCTCTTGAACTTGAGCAATACTCACACCAGCCGCCATGGCCATAATCGGTCCAAAGTTACGGGCTGATTTGCGATACACCAAGTTGCCCCAGCGATCGCCCTTATAGGCTTTGATTAAAGCAAAGTCGGCACGGATTGGATTTTCTAAGACGTAATCTTTGCCTTCATGATTTAACACAGGCTTACCTTCAGCCAGCATTGTGCCGAAACCTGTTGGCGTGTAGATAGGACCTAACCCCATGCCCGCCGCTTGAATTCTGCAGGCTAAGTTGCCTTGAGGAACAAGCTCTAACTCAATTTTACCCGCACGGTATAACTCATCGAATACCCATGAGTCAGATTGGCGAGGAAAAGAACAAATAATTTTGCGTACTGCACCGGCTTTTAAAAGCTTAGCTAAACCGTAATCACCGTTACCCGCATTATTATTTACAATAACTAAGTCTTTAATGCCTAATTCAATTAGGCCATCAATTAATTCTGCTGGCTGACCCGCCGTTCCAAAACCACCAATCATGATGGTTGAGCCATCTTTAATCTGTGAAAGCGCTTCGATTAAAGAAGCTGAAGTTTTATCAATCATAATGCTTCCCAAAAAATAAATTTAAGTACGTGTTAACTTTTTGAGCTTTGCTCTGGATGAAGTGTATCAATCGCTATCGGATTACGCTTAGTCAAAATTAAGTGCGCAGTTATACCGATGCAGATACCCCAAAATACAGAACTGATACCTAGAAAGCTCATACCTGAAGCTGTTGCCAAAAATGTAATTAATGCAGAATCTCGATTGGCTTCGCTCTGGATAGCCATGGACATATTACTACCAATAGCGCCCAGTAAAGCGAGACCTGCAAGAGCAGCGACGAGTTCTTTAGGCAATAAGCTAAATAGCATCACAATGCTACCTGCAAACAGCCCTCCTAAAATATAAAACAAGCCATTAGCAACACCCGCTATATAGCGTTTATCTTTAAGTTCGTGTGCATCTTTACCTAAACATAGAGCAGCAGTGATGGATGCTAAAACGATGGTTATGCCACCCACGCAAGCCACAAAAATCGAAGCTATACTCGTGACGCTAATAATGGGTTTGGCAGGCATATCAAATCCATTCAACTTCATTATCGCCATGCCCGGTAAAAACTGCCCCGTCAGACTGACAAGAATCAAAGGTATAGCAAGGTTTAAAGTTGAACCCCATGTCCATTCAGGAGCAATAAACTGCGGAACAGTTAAAGAAAAATCAACGGCCACAGAATTGATCTCGCCCAGAAACAGACTCAAAGCAATACCCAAGCCTAGCACCCAGATCATTACGTAGCGGGGAGTGAAGCGCTTAGCGATAAGGAAAACTAATAACATGCCAAATACGATAATAGGCATTGTATTGGTTGCTGAAAACAGCCCTATACCAAACTGAAACAAAATTCCTGCCATCATCGCTGCAGCAATATTTTGTGGAATAAATCTCAATAATTTATCGAAATAGCCGGTGACACCAATAATGAAAATCACCACTGCAGATGTAATGTATGCACCTATTGCTTCATTCAGAGTAATACTCGGAAATAGAGTGACTAATAAAGCCGTACCTGGCGCTGACCATGCAGTGATCACTGGCACTTTGAATTTTATCGATAGATAAATACCCGCTACCGCTGCGCCAATTGACACCCCCCAAATCCACGATGCCATCATCTCGACCGGCACTTGAGCCTGCTGAGCGGCTTGGAAAAAGATAATCAGGGGGCCAGAATACGAAATCAATACAGCCAAAAATCCTGCAACAGTGGCTGAAACAGACCAATCTTCTTGTAATTTTTTTATTAGATTTTTCATTCAGCCTATAACTCCATTTCTGCAATTAAATGATCAAGGCTAGCCCTGATCACCACCACCGACAGGGAGTACTGTGCCAGTTATATAAGAGGATTCATCTGATGCAAGAAATAAAATGGCATTCACTTGCTCTTGAATACTTCCATAACGGCCTAAAAGACTGCGCTCAATGGTTTGCTCAACCACTTCTTGCATCCATTTTTGTTCATTGTCAGTCATTGGATTATCGTTACGTGAAACCTTGCGCGGTGGTGCCTCTGTTCCGCCAGTAGCAACCGCATTCACTCGAATACCATCTTGGGCATGCTCAAAAGCCAGCGAAGCAGTTAAAGCATTTACACCACCTTTAGCAGCGGAGTATGGAACTCGATTAATGCCACAAGTCGCAACAGATGACACATTAACGATCGTGCCCTTCTGGTTTTTAATCATTTCAGGCAACACAGCGCGACAGCACCATAATGTGGGGAACAGTGAACGCCCGACTTCCTTAATGATTTCTTCTTCAGAAAACTCTTGGAAAGGTTTCATCCAAATAGCGCCACCGACATTATTGATCAACGCATCAATACGGCCATAGGTCTTCAGAGTTTGCGCAACAACCGTTTGCGCACCCGCCAACACTTCTAGGTCCGTATTCACGGTAATGGCATCACCACCAGCGTCTTTAATTTCAGCTAAGACTTCTGTCACATACTCAGAGCGATCGACCAGCACAACTTGCGCGCCTTCTGCGGCGGCTTGGACAGCAACACCACGACCAATACCTTGAGCAGCACCGGTAACAATAACGACTTTATTTGAAAATCTTTGGCGTTCTAACATATTCAATGATTCCAATAGACTTAGTTTGCAGAGAATTTTTCAAAGAAGAAATTCGCTGGATTAACACCTTCGCTATCCAACCAGCCACGCACAGAATCAACCATTGGAACTGGACCACAAAGATAGATGTCAACATCGCCAGCATTGAGCCAATCACTCTCAACATGGCCAGTGACATAGCCTTTACGCTCATGATTAATATCAGGATGTGAGACAACAGTGCGGAACTCAAACCATGAGAACTTATCTTGAAGCTCGTTAAGCTTATCCAGCGCCACTAAATCAAAATCGTTTGTGGCACCAAATACTAAACGTATTGGATGCTCAGAGCCTTTTTCTTCAAGCACTTGCAGCATGGATAGAAAAGGAGCAATTCCCGTTCCGCCAGCAAACATAATGGTCGGACGAACGATATTGCGTAGATAAAAACTGCCATAAGGCCCTGTGTAAGTGATTTTGTCACCCACTTTGGCCTGAGTACTGAGGTACTCACTCATTTGACCATTTGAAACATTGCGCACAACAAAGCCAGTCAAGCTATCACCTGGCTTAGTGCTAAAAGAATATGAACGGGTTTCAGTCGTACCCGGAATTCCAACTTTGACATATTGGCCAGCTAAGAAATTAATCTCTGGCTGCCCTTCATCAAGCTTAATATCAAAAGAAATTGTTGAATCAGAAACTTTATCAAGATGAGCCAAGCTGCCTTGGAACTCATGAACTTCGGTCTTACACACTTCAGAAGATGCAAGGATCTGAAAAACAGCATCCGAGGTTGGCTTGCATTGGCAGGCTAAAATATAACCTTCTGCAGCCTCTTCTGGCGTTAAGGCATCTTCAATATATGTCTCTTCAGGCATATCAAAAGAACCAGTTTCACAAAATGCACGGCATGTACCACAGGCACCATCACGGCAGTCGAGAGGAATATTTATTTTTTGACGATAAGCAGCATCAGATAAGATCTCACCCTGAGCAACTGAAATAAAACGGGTAACGCCATCTTCAAATTGAAGTGCTACGCTATGATTTGACATGAGTGAAGATCCTATATAAAACTTTTACACTTCAGCCAGATTGAGCTGACTGAAGTTTATCTAAGATAAAAAGCAGACTTTAAAGATGATAAATATCAATCACTTGATTGATATAGTCATTTTTTAGAACCACATATTTACTAAGTATTTGTGGTTTCTCGCCTGAAAAATCAATTTCATAACGTGACATACCGAAGTAGCTGTAACTGGTCTTATAGCGATAGCTTAAAGTGTTCCAGTTAAAACGAACTGTAACCTTACTGCCATCTTGCTCAATCACTTCGACGTTACTGATGTTATGACTTGTGCGGGTGTCAGGCATTGTTGCAGAAGAACGCTCTGTTTTTATACGGAACACACGGTCTTCTAAACCTTGACGATCAGCATAATAAATCAATGAGATTTCAGACTGTGGGTCTTCAGTTAGGCGATCATCATCATCCCAAGCTGGCATCCAAAAAGATGCACAAGGTGAGTAGCAGGCTAACCAATCATCCCATTGCTCATCATCTAGAAAACGCGCTTCGCGATATAAAAAATCTTTAACTTGTACAATATCTGGAATCATACTCATGATTATTCTCCCTGCTCTGAAGCATTCAACTCAGCAAGGTCCTGCTCAGCAGCAATTCCTTTTTTCATCATATTCAGCCAATGCTCGTGCTGCGCTAAATACAGACCTTCATCTTCAGTTTTGATACCACTTAACTTTGGTTTTAGGCCGATTTCATCTGCTGCAGCATCCGGTCCATGTACCCAGTGTTTTGATCCACGGGACATGTCATTCCACTCTGAAGCAATTCCGTTATAACCGGCTTGGCAAGCACGGAACTCTTCAAGGTCATCGGGTGTGGCCATACCTGAAGCATTGAAAAAATCTTCATATTGACGGATACGTCTAGCACGTGCTTCCGGCGCTTCGCCAACAGGTGCAATACAGTAAATAGTCACTTCTGTTTTATTCACTGAAATCGGACGTAATACACGGATCTGCGAACCAAACTGGTCCATCAAATATACGTTTGGATAGAGGCACAAGTTACGTGAACGCTCAATCATCCACTTCGACATGGGTGCGCCGAATTTTTCGGTATATTCTTCAGCTTTGCTAAAGTTAGGACGGTCTTCAGGGTTAGACCACTGTGTCCAAAGCAACAGGTGGCCGTTATCAAAGCCATATGAACCACCGCCTTGTTTACCCCAACTGCCCGCACTCATCGCGCGAATATTATCGACAGCGTCTTTCTCTTTTCTCTGCTGGGTTGTTGCCGCGTAGTTCCAGTGCACTGCAGAAACGTGGTAGCCATCAGCACCGTTTTCAGCAGTCAGTTTCCAGTTGCCTTCATACACATAAGTTGATGCGCCGCGCAGAACTTCTAGGCCCTGCTCTGACTGACCAACAATCATATCGATGATTTTTGTGGTCTCACCTAGAAACTCTTCTAATGGCAAGACATCAGGATTCAAACTACCAAACAAAAAGCCTTTGTAGTTTTCAAAGCGTGCTACTTTTTTTAAGTCATGTGAGCCGTCTGTATTGAAACAATCAGAGTAGCCCGCATCAACGGGGTCTTTAACTTTTAATAATTTGCCCGAGTTGTTAAAAGTCCAACCATGGAATGGGCACGTATAAGTTGCTTTATTGCCTCTTTTATTACGACAAATCTGTGCGCCGCGGTGCGAACACGCGTTAATCATGGCGTTTAATTCACCGCTACGATTGCGCGCAATAAGAACAGGCTGACGACCAATATGAGTCGTGTAGTAATCGTTATTATCCTTAACTTGACTCTCATGCGCCAAGTAAACCCAGTTACCTTCAAAGATGTATTTCATCTCAAGGTCAAACAAAGTTTTATCTGTAAATACAGATCTGTGTAGCTTGAACTCGCCAGTCTCATAGTTCTCAACAAATAAATCGTCAATATTATCTAGATGGCTAATATTAGTAACGGGAATATTGGGCATGCGTTTATCTCCAAACACCAAATCAAACAAAATTTGCGGCATACCAGTAAGCGCTGGTATGCCGCTTATACACAAAACTACTTAAGCGCGACGACGCTCAATTTCTGTAGTGGGTGCATCAGCATTATCTTTAGTTAACACAACATCAAAGATGATTTGTTTAAATGGTTTGTTTAAGCCACGCTTTTCAATTTCAGTGCTATCTGTTACATCAATAACACTTGCAACGAGGCCTTCACGTGTTGCAAATGCAAAGTCATCCCAAAGGTATTCATCACCTTCGATATTAAATTGCGTTGTTAGCATTCTGTAACCAGGGCTGGAAACAAAGTAGTGAATATGCGATGGACGATTACCATGGCGACCGAGCTTATTCAGTAAGGCCTGAGTTGTGCCTTCTGGTGGGCAACCATAACCCACTGGCATTGTAGTTTGAGCAACGTACTCACCCTTAGCATCGGCAAGAATCGTACGTCTCAGGTTAAACTCAGACTGGCTCTTATCAAAGAACGAGTAGTTACCTAAACTATTGGCATGCCAAATTTCCACTTTAGCACCTTCAATAATATTACCGTCGGTGTCGCGTACAGAACCTTCAACAAATAGGGTATCAACCGTATCAGACTCAGAACCATCATCCATACGAGCAAAACCTACAGTTTCAGGCGCGCCTGCAACATACAGAGGTCCTTCAATCGTTCTTGGAGTACCGCCTGAAATACCAGCTTTTGCATCAGCCTCGTCAGCACGCAGATCTAAAAAGTGCTCTAGGCCTAAACCTGCAGCTAATAAACCCATTTCATTCGATTGACCTGAATCTGTTAAGTACTCTAGGCCTTTCCAGATTTCAGCTTGAGTTAAGTCAAGATCTTCAATGGCTTTAAATAAATCGGTCAATAAGCGCACTACGACTTCTTGGACTCGTTTATCAACAGCACCTTTGGCTGTATCAACGTTCATTTTTTTTACGAGTGCTTCAATATCGGTATGTTTCATTGCTCTCACCTTTGAGTTTTTTATTTTAATTATTGGCTAACAGTATATTTATAAATGATTAAATATCGTTGTCACGGATGGAAGATGGGTGGCGATTTAACGGCATAACCTCAATATCCATATAAGGGAAAAGCGGTAAGCCTTGTAGCAAATCATGCAACTCTTCATTACTTTCCACATCAAATACACTGATATTTGAATACTGGCCAGAAATTCTCCACAAGTGACGCCATTTACCTTGCTCTTGTAGATCCTGTGCATACGCTTTTTCTTTTACTTTAATAGCATTGATTTTTTCTTCATCAATATCTAAAGGAATATTTACATCCATACGTACGTGAAAAATCATAAAAACTCCAAATTTAATTTAATAGTTATTTAAAACGCAAATTATCAATTTTATTTTCATCTAACTCAATGCCCATTCCAGGTGCACTTGGAACAATGAGTTCAAAATTTTCGTATTGAAGTGGCGTTTTTAAAATTTGCTCAGTGAGCAGCAAAGGACCAAATAATTCGGTTCCATAAGCTAGGTTTTCAAACGTAGAAAACACATGTGCAGACGCAATGGTACCCACAGGGCCTTCAAGCATAGTACCGCCATACAAGTCGATACCTGCAAGCTGTGCTAAGCGAGCGACTTCACAACTCTCTAGAAGACCGCCTGACTGGGCAATTTTCACAGCAAATACTGAAGCAGCATTATGCTTAGCTAATCGATAAGCTGATTCTGGTCCTTTAAGTGACTCATCAGCCATTATAGCAATATCAAACTTACGCGTGAGACGCTCCATAGCATCATCATTTTCAGTCGTGCAAGGTTGCTCAATCAGATCAATCCCGCCCGCCTGAAGAAGTTGAATACCTTTATTAGACTCTAGCTCAGTCCAGGCTTGGTTTAGATCAACGCGAATGGATACATCGGCACCGAGCGCCTGCTTAATAGCAAGGACATGCTCAACATCTTCTTCTACAGTACGTGAGCCTATTTTCAGCTTAAATATATTGTGTCTTTTAGCCTTCAGCATCTGCTGTGCTTCAGCGATATCTTTTTCTGTATCGCCCGATGCTAAAACCCACAATACAGGAACGCTATCACGTAAGCGTCCACCTAAGACTTCACTCAAAGGCAAACCCAATCGCTGTGCATGAATATCCAGCAATGCTGTTTGAATCGCACATTTAGCAAAACGATTACCTTGGATATTCTTTTTAATTGCGTGCAGTGTTTGAGCTAAATTTGCTGCAGGCAACGATTTCATCAATGGAGCAAAATAGCTTTCAATATTTGCCTTGATGCTCTCTGGACTCTCATCGCCATAACCCAGGCCACCAATCGTTGTTGCTTCACCCCAACCCACAACGCCATCATCAGTTGTCACTTTGACTAAAACCAATGTTTGCGTATGCATTGTGGCCACGGCCATTCTATGCGGACGAATAGTTGGAATCTGGACCAGTAATGTTTCTATATTTTTATACATAACTCGCCTACATATCTTGCGGTGCTTATTGACTGCCTATACTCTAATAGAACATTTTCATTGCTGTCTAACACTTATTCAGCATCTATTTATACTTAAAAGGTATACAGCTATGGAACTGAGGCACTTAAAATACTTTGTGGCTGTGGTTGAAGAGCAGAGCTACACAAAAGCAGCGGCGCGTCTCTTTATTTCACAGCCACCATTGAGTCGCCAAATACAAAATCTGGAGCTAAAACTAGGCGTACAGCTCTTTGAACGCGGTAGTCGGCCTTTAAAAACAACTGAAGGGGGTCAATTTCTGTATCTGCATGCCATAAAGCTTTTAGCCAATGCAGAAGAAATCAAAACGATGACGCAGCGTGTAGGCACCGCAGAAAAAACGCTAACAATAGGTTTTGTTGGCTCCCTGCTGTATGGACTACTACCAAAGATAATCTACTTATTCCGCCAGCAGCAGCCGCAACTCAAGCTGGAGCTGAAAGAAATGAATACAAAGCTACAAATAGATGCTTTAAAAGAAGGTAAAATTGATGTTGGATTTGGCCGTCTAAGAATATCCGACCCTGCAATACGCCGTATTTTACTCAGAGATGAACCATTAATGGTCGCTGTGCACTCACAGCATCACCTTGCCAGTGCACAAAATGGTTTGTACTTATCGAGCTTGGTTGATGAAAATCTGTTTATTTTCCCTAACCACTCTAAGCCTAATTTCTCAACTCAAGTACGTAGTATTTTTTATGAGCATGGTCTCGACCCAAGTAACCTAATAGAAATCCGAGAGGTGCAGTTAGCCTTAGGTTTAGTCGCAGCTGACCAAGGTATTTGTATTATTCCTCAGAGCGCTAGAGCCATCCAGATTCCTAATTTAAAATTTATCCCTCTTCTAGATAACGCAGCCGTCAGCCCCGTTTTTTTAGCGGTACGTAATATGGATGAAAATTCAAATATACGTTCAATGTTAGATGTGATTTATCAAGTCTACGATCAAGAATCCATTATTTATAATCGTAAAGTCATATGATGCTCACTCAAAAGTGACACTGAACAACAGCCCAGCTTGCCTGCGACAAAATAAGCTCGCAACTATTTGACTCTGTATGAGTCTTATTGCTACTTAACACATAAAGGATATACGTTATGCGCTACGACACAGATAGCCATACGCCCGTCATCGGTTACTTACTGTGGATCTTTGGCTTTATGGGTGCGCATCGCTTTTACTATGGTAAACCCATCACAGGCACGATTTGGTTTTTCACCTTAGGCTTTTTTTTCATTGGTTGGATTGTCGACTTATTTTTAATCCCCAGCATGGATCGCCAAGCCAGTATGCGTTTCGACACGGGTCGAATTGACTATAATGTGGCCTGGATTCTCTTAACATTTTTGGGTGTATTCGGTATACACAGAATGTATCAAGGTAAGTGGATCAGCGGCGTTTTGTACTTATTCACCGGCGGTTTTCTGCTAATCGGTGTGCTCTATGATTATTGGACTATCAACCAGCAAATTTCTGCTAGAAACAGTATTTTCAAGTGAAAAGTAAGATTGCCGCACTGCTCCAATAAAAAAGCTGCTTAGAGTACATGACTATAAGCAGCTTTAGATCGCTCTGTATAACTTACAGCTTTTTCGGGCGTGGCCAATTTTCTAAATTACGCTGACGCCCACGTCCAATGGATAAAGCATGCGCAGGAACATCTTCCGTAATGGTTGAGCCCGCACCTGTCGTTGCACCATCACCGATATTCAGTGGCGCAACCAATGAGCTGTTTGAGCCAATAAATACATCTGCGCCCATCACAGTTTTAAACTTATTCACACCATCGTAATTACAGGTAATAGTACCTGCGCCAACATTGGTTCGTGCACCAATATCAGTGTCACCTAAATAGGTTAAATGCCCTGCTTTAGCGGATTCACCTAAGCGTGTGTTCTTCAGTTCAACAAAGTTACCCACATGCGCGCGTGCGGCTAATACAGTTCCAGGACGCAAACGGGCAAAGGGACCGCAGTCGGCACCTTCGCCAACATCCGCACCATCTAAATGGCTATTGGCTTTGATCACTGCACCCGTACGCAAGATGGAGTCTTTAATCACGCAGTTCGGGCCAATTGAAACATTATCAGCAATTTCAACAGTGCCTTCTAAGATCACGTTCACATCAATCAATACATCACGGCCAACAGTCACTTCGCCACGCAGATCAAAGCGCGCAGGATCAAGTAAAGTTACACCTTGGGCCATTAAACGGCGCCCAGCGCGCTGCTGATAGTGACGCTCGAGTTCTGATAACTGTAAACGATCATTCGCGCCCTGCACCTCCATCGCATCAGCCGCTCTTTCAGTATTCACTGATAAACCATCAGCAACTGCCATGGCAATAATATCAGTTAGATAGTATTCACCTTGCGCGTTACTGTTCGACAGACGACTCAGCCAATCCGTTAAGGCAGCACGTGGTGCGGCTAGAATCCCGGTATTACCTTCACAGATTTTCAGCTGTTCGGGATTCGCATCTTTATGCTCAACGATCGCTTGTACCGCAGCTTCGTTATTACGCACGATACGACCATAGCCGGCAGGATTATCAAGATTCACTGTTAATAGTGCCATGCTGTCTGCTGAGAGCTGCTCAAGTAAACTTTCTAACGTAGCAGCCTCAATTAATGGCACATCTCCGTACAACACCAAGGTGTTATCCGCTTTTAAATAAGGCACAGCCTGAGCCACGGCATGTCCGGTGCCCAATTGTTCGTTTTGTATAACAAAGGTCACATCATCAGCGGCTAATTGCTCACGTACCAGCTCGGCACCATGGCCAATTACAACTTGAATGCTATCGGGCTGTAAACGGCGCGCAGTTTGCACAACGTGGCCTAGCATTGACTGTCCGGCAATCGGGTGCAGGACTTTAGGTAAAGCCGAACGCATACGCGTACCTTGGCCAGCGGCGAGAATAACAATATCCAGCGACATGTGTTAAATCCTAAATAAAAAGTTGTCTACTACTTAAAATATTAAAAATAAGCAATAAAAAAGGGCAGCTCTAGGCTACCCTTTTTTATTGCTACGATGAAGCATGATTTGCTTATCGACGAATGTTTTTACGCAACTCATGAATCGTACGCAATTGTGCTGCGGCTTCAGCTAAACGTACTGCTGCGGCTGCATAATCAAAATCAGCTGTTTGATTTTGTAATGCTTGCTCAGCAGCTTTTTTAGCTTCAAGTGCTGCAACTTCATCAAGGTCAGCAGCACGGATTGCCGTATCTGCTAAAACCTTAACCATAGTTGGCTGCACTTCGATAAAACCACCCGAGATGTAATACACCTCTTCTCCACCACCTTGCTTAATCACGCGGACAGGGCCCGGCTTGATTGTCGAGATAAGTGGGGTGTGGCCAGGCAAAATACCCAAATCACCCATGTGACCATGAGCGATGACCATTTCGACCCGACCGGAGAACAACTCTTCTTCTGCACTAACAATGTCACACTGGACTGTTCTGCTGGCCATATAAATCGCCTCAGTTTTTAGGCTAAACGGATGCTGATGCACCCGCTGCCATATTGCTCACCATTAAGGATCACAAATTACATTTTGCTCGCTTTTTCAATCGCTTCTTCGATAGTACCCACCATGTAGAACGCTTGTTCTGGTAGGTCATCGTAGTCACCATTTAAGATACCTTGGAAACCACGAATGGTATCTTTGAGCGATACGTATTTACCTGACGCTCCAGTAAAGACCTCAGCCACGAAGAATGGCTGAGACAGGAAGCGCTGGATTTTACGTGCACGGGTTACTAACTGCTTATCTTCTTCAGACAGCTCGTCCATACCCAGGATCGCAATGATATCTTTTAGCTCTGTGTAACGTTGCAATACGTACTGAACACCACGAGCACAGTCATAGTGCTCTTGACCAATCACTGCAGCATCAAGCTGACGTGAAGTTGAGTCAAGTGGGTCAATCGCTGGGTAAATACCCAAAGATGCAATGTCACGTGACAGAACAACAGTGGCATCCAAGTGCGCAAACGTGGTCGCTGGAGATGGGTCAGTTAAGTCATCCGCAGGTACGTAAACAGCTTGAATTGAAGTAATGGAACCCGACTTAGTCGAGGTAATACGTTCTTGTAGAACACCCATTTCTTCAGCCAAGGTTGGCTGGTAACCTACCGCTGAAGGCATACGGCCTAACAGTGCAGATACTTCAGTACCGGCTAGGGTGTAACGGTAAATGTTGTCAATAAACAACAGTACGTCACGACCTTCGTCACGGAACTTCTCAGCCATGGTCAAACCAGTCAAAGCAACACGTAAACGGTTACCTGGTGGCTCGTTCATTTGACCGTAAACCAGTGCTACTTTGTCGAGTACGTTGGAGTCTTTCATCTCGTGATAGAAGTCGTTACCTTCACGAGTACGCTCACCAACACCAGCGAATACAGAATAACCGCTGTGCTCAATAGCAATGTTACGGATCAGTTCCATCATGTTTACGGTTTTACCAACACCGGCACCACCGAACAGACCCACTTTACCGCCTCGAGAGAACGGGCAAACAAGGTCAATCACCTTGATACCTGTTTCTAGAATTTCGTTACCGCCCGCTTGTTCTGCATAAGAAGGTGCTGGACGGTGAATGCCCCAACGCTCTTCTTCGCCAATTGGACCGGCTTCGTCGATTGGGTTACCCAATACGTCCATAATACGACCCAGGGTTTTAACGCCCACAGGTACGGTAATTGGACCGCCTGAGTTGACTACTTCTAGACCACGTTTTAGACCTTCGGTCGAACCCATGGCAATAGTACGTACTACACCGTCGCCCAACTGTTGTTGAACTTCTAATGTAGTTTCAACGCCCTGTACTAACAGTGCGTCATAAATGTTCGGGACCTGTTCGCGTGGAAATTCCACATCGATGACGGCGCCGATAATTTGAACGATACGTCCGCTACTCATATCTGGTTCCTCTGAATATTTGAACCGTTCTTAAACCGCGGCTGCGCCGCCGACGATTTCTGAAATTTCTTGAGTGATCGCTGCTTGGCGAGCCTTGTTGTAAACCAATTGTAGGTTATCAATAAGGTCACCCGCGTTGTCTGTCGCATTTTTCATTGCAATCATTCGAGCTGCTTGTTCGCATGCTGAGTTTTCAACAACCGCTTGATACACCTGAGATTCGATGTAACGAACAATCAGAGCATCCAGCAATTGCTGGGCATCTGGTTCGTAAATATAATCCCAAGATCCAAGACGATCGCCTTCAACCCCTGCATCAACCGCCAGTGGCACTAACTGCTCAACTGTTGGTTTTTGCGTCATAGTATTTACAAATTTGTTGGATACTATATACAAACGATCAATACGGCCTTCAGCAAAACCATCCAACATGATTTTAATACTGCCAATTAAGTCAGTCATTGTTGGTTGTTCGCCAAGGTCGGTGATTGCTGCAACGACTTTGCCACCGTAACTACGGAAGAAACTTGCACCTTTTTTGCCGATGACGCAGAACTCTGCCTCAACGCCATCTTTGTGCCAGTCCTTCATATTATTCATCAGGGCCTTGAACAGGTTAAAGTTCAGACCGCCGCATAGACCACGGTCGGTCGACACGAGGATATAACCCACGCGTTTAACCGGACGTTCGACCATAAATGCGTGCTTATACTCAGCATTGGCTTCAGCTAAATGGCCAATGACCTGACGTATGCGCTCTGCATAAGGACGACCAGTAATCATGCGCTGTTGTGCTCTGCGCATTTTACTAACTGCCACTTTTTCCATGGCACTGGTGATCTTTTGCGTACTTTTGATGCTCGCAATTTTACTGCGAATCTCTTTTGCGCCTGCCATTTGTCACCCTTCAGGTTAAGCAAGCGGGAGCTTTAACACTCCCACTGCGGCTTACCAGCTCTGAGTGGCCTTAAACTTCTCGATACCTTCTTTAATAGAAGCATCGATATCGTTATTAAAGTCACCCTTCTCATTGCTTTTCGCCATTAACTCAGCGTAGTCACGTTTGAAGAAGGCCAACAAGGCTGCCTCGAAAGCACCCACTTTATTCACTGCTACATCAGTCAAGAAGCCACGTTCAGCAGCATACAAAGACACAGACATATCAGCGATAGACATAGGAGCATACTGTTTCTGCTTCATCAGCTCAGTCACACGCTCACCGTGCTCAAGCTGCTTACGCGTTGCTTCGTCTAAGTCAGAAGCAAACTGAGCAAAGGCCGCCAATTCGCGGTACTGAGCCAGTGCAGTACGAATACCACCTGAAAGCTTCTTAATAATCTTAGTCTGAGCTGCACCACCAACACGCGATACCGAAATACCTGCGTTCACTGCCGGACGGATACCTGAGTTAAACATAGATGACTCAAGGAAGATCTGACCATCAGTAATAGAAATTACGTTGGTTGGTACGAACGCTGAAACGTCACCTGCTTGAGTTTCAATGATTGGCAGCGCGGTTAAAGAACCGGTTTTACCTTTCACTGCACCCTTAGTGAATGCTTCTACGTACTCTTCAGATACACGTGATGCACGCTCCAACAAACGACTGTGGAGGTAGAACACGTCACCTGGGTACGCTTCACGACCTGGTGGACGACGTAACAACAGAGAAATCTGGCGGTATGCAACTGCTTGCTTAGACAGGTCATCGTAAACGATTAACGCATCTTCACCACGGTCACGGAAGTACTCACCCATGGTGCAACCCGCATAGGGTGCCAAGTATTGCAGAGCAGCTGATTCAGATGCACTTGCAGCCACAATAATTGTGTTGCTCAGCGCACCGTTTTCTTCAAGCTTACGTACTACGTTAGCAATAGTGGATTGCTTTTGACCAATGGCCACGTAGACGCACTTAATGCCGCTGTCTTTTTGGTTGATGATCGCATCAATCGCCAGAGCAGTTTTACCAATCTGACGGTCACCAATAATCAGCTCACGCTGACCACGGCCGACTGGAATCATCGCATCGACAGATTTGTAACCTGTTTGCACAGGCTCGTCGACTGATTTACGCCAAATTACGCCTGGTGCAACTTTCTCAACTGCATCAGTTAATTTAGTTTCAACAGGACCTTTACCATCAATTGGGTTACCCAGTGCATCTACAACGCGACCTAACAGTTCTGGACCAACCGGAACTTCAAGGATACGTCCTGTGCACTTGGCGCTCATACCTTCGGTCAAACCGAAGAAGCTACCCAGGATTACAGCACCAACGGAGTCACGCTCCAAGTTGAGTGCCATACCAAAAATACCACCTGGGAATTCAATCATTTCACCGTACATAACATCGGCTAAGCCGTGGATGCGTACGATACCGTCAGACAAGCTGACGATTGTGCCTTCATTACGGGCTTGCGCAGATACATCAAGCTTAGCTATACGCTGCTTGATGATCTCGCTAATCTCGGAAGGATTCAGTTGCTGCATGCCATGCCCCTCAAATCAGGATTTCAACGCTTCGGCTAACTGGTTCAGTTTGCCGCGGATCGAACCGTCAATAACTAAGTCACCAGCACGAATGTGCAAACCGCCAATTAAAGCGGGATTCACAGTCGCTTTGGGTTGAACGGTACGATCAAGCCGCTTGGATAAGGCGGCAGCCAGTGTTTGGAGTTGT
>JAVETP010000020.1:0-38851 GCA_034006005.1 Pseudomonas sp. | reverse complement strand
AATCGCAAAGGCAAAGGCCACGGAGAAGCCCACGTAACCCATATACAACATAGGCGGGTGAACGATTAAACCGAAGTCTTGCAGCAATGGATTGAGGTCACGACCATCCAGAGGCATTTGTGGTAATAAACGCTCAAATGGGTTGGACGTTTCAATCAAGAACAGCAAAAACCCAACACTGATCATGCCCATAATCGCCAGCACTCGTGCCAGCATTTCTTCAGGCAATTGACGTGAGAAGATTGCAACAGCAAAGGTCCAACCAGCTAAAATCAGCGCCCAGAGCAGTAATGAACCTTCATGCGCGCCCCATACCGCACTGAATTTGTAGAACCAAGGCAGTGCACTATTAGAGTTCGATGCGGTATAGGCCACTGAGAAATCATCGACCATAAATGACCAGGTTAAACAGCCAAACGCAAACAGCAGGAAGACAAACTGTCCCCACGCTGCTGGCTGCGCCAAACTCATCCACTTATGATCGCCGCGCCATGCACCGACTAATGGGAAAAAGGACTGCACCACAGCAAAACATAACGCAAGGATCATTGCTAACTGACCCAGTTCCGGCACATACAACGCCGCATCGCTCATTTCTTTGATTCCTTTTGACCATCTTCATAATGTTGCAGCATGCCTGTTTTCTCTAAGGCATCACTCACTTCCGGCGGCATATAGTTTTCATCATGCTTAGCCAGTATTTCATCAGCAACTAACACTTTGCTTTCATTCAAACGCCCCATGGCCACGATGCCCTGCCCCTCACGGAAGAGGTCAGGCAAAATACCACGGTATTGAATACGGGTATCGGCATCACCATCAGTGACAATAAAATCCACTGTGAGTGAGTCTTCACTGCGCGTCAGGGATCCTTCCCGAACTAAACCACCGGCACGAATACGTGCACCTTCAGGTGCTTCACCATTGGCAATTTGGGTTGGTGTATAGAATAAATTGATATTTTGCTGCAATGCAGTCAGGCCCAGTGCAACGGTGGCACTGACACCCAGTAAAATACCAACAATAATCATTAAACGTTTTTTACGTACTGGATTCATTGCTGAGCCTCCCGACGCAAACGACGCGCCTCATTTTTGAAATAACGCTGACGGGCTAATAAAGGCAACACCACATTCAACACCAAGATTGCACAACTGACGCCATAGGCTGACCACACATACACACCGTGATTGCCCATGGCTAAAAATTCAGAAAACGAATTGAAATTCATGCTTTTCTCCCAATCTGCCGTGCAACTTCAGCTTGCGCCCAACGGGTACGCGACTCACGTCGTAACACCTCAGTGCGCATGCGCATCAACAATACAGCTGCAAAAAAACAATAAAAGCCAATGGTCATAATTAACAACGGCAGCCACATTTCTACCGGCATGGCTGGCTTTTCAGTCAGGGTAAAAGTCGCAGGCTGGTGCAATGTATTCCACCAGTCTACCGAGTACTTGATGATGGGAATATTAACAACGCCGACAATCGCTAAAATAGCACAGGCTTTAGCCGCACTGTCACGGTTAGTAATCGCATGGCCTAAGGCAATAATCCCAAAGTATAGAAACAATAGAATCAACATGGCGGTTAAACGTGCATCCCACACCCACCAAGCACCCCAGGTTGGCTTACCCCAGACCGCTCCAGTGAACAGGGCTATCACCGTCATCCAGGCACCAATCGGCGCGGCTTGCTGTAAGGCGATATCAGCAATTTTCATTTTCCAGACCAAGCCGACAATTCCAGCCACTGCCAATGATATATAGGTGGACTGTGCTAATAAAGCAGCCGGAACGTGGATATAGATAATGCGAAAGCTATTACCTTGCTGATAATCAGGCGGCGCATAGGCCAAACCTAGCACCCCACCCACGAGCATTAATACAGCGGCGCTGATGCTAATCCAAGGTAACCAGCGGCCACTTATCTCATAAAACCACTTCGGCGAGCCCAGCTTATGAAACCACGTCCAATTCATCGAGATACTCACAGTTATTCAATATCAGTTATGCAGCCTATGACTGCATTATTTGTTATTTATACAGTGTCTTACCACTTAAAATATAACTCTTGGGTATTATTCACCCACACTAATACGCAGACCCGCTGCAATGGCAAAAGGCGCTAAAGTCAGCGTCAGCATGGTTAACGTCGCCATCCATAGAAGGTAACCTGCAGTGGGCAAGCCCTGTAGAGCGGCTTGAATCACACCACTGCCTAAAATCAGCACGGGAATGTATAACGGCAGAATCAATAATGCCAATAATATCCCACCACGCTTGAGCCCAACCGTCAGTGCAGCACCCACTGCACCGAGCAAGCTTAAAACAGGCGTACCTAATAGTAATGACAGTAACAAGGTAGGAATCCGATCAACTGGCATACCCAGCATCAGCGCCAATAAAGGTGACAACATCACCAACGCCAATCCGCAGTACAGCCAGTGCGCGAGCACCTTAGCAAGAACCAGCACCACAAGTGGATGCGGCGAAACGACCCACTGTTCAAGTGAGCCGTCTTCAAAATCACTGCGAAACAAGCCATCTAACGACAATAAAACCGCCAACAGTGCCGCCACCCACAGTAAGCCTGGCGACAAGGTTTGTAATAATTGCGACTCAGGGCCCACCGCAAGCGGAAACAAAGCAATCACAATGGCAAAAAACACCAATGGATTGACCAACTCAGCAGGGCGACGAAACATCAAGCGCGTCTCGCGTAACAGCATCAGTACAAAGACATGACTCATACAGCGGCCTGCCCTAAATCAAGCTCACGAAAAGTTTCGGGAGTGTGTTGTATATAGTGGTGAGTGGTAAAAATCACCATACCGCCGTTGTCACAATGCTGCGCCAAATGCAGCTCAAGCTGCGTCACCGCTTGTTTATCCAGCGCAGTAAAGGGCTCATCTAAAATCCACAATGCCGGCGCATCTAAATATAATCGTGCTAAACCCACTCGACGCTGCTGCCCCGCCGACAAGGTATAACAGGGCACATCTTCAAAACCCGCTAAGCCCACCGCTGCTAACGCTTGCCAAATTTGCTCGCGTGTTGCGCCATGGTGCAACGCAGCTAACCACATTAAGTTTTCTTCAGCGGTCAGCAAACCTTTAATGCCAGCAGCATGCCCCAGCCATAACAAATTAGTCGCCAGCTCATTGCGCTGCTGATGAATACTCACGCCTTTGATCAGTACATCACCTGCGGTCGGTCGCATCAAGCCAGCCATTAAACGTAATAAGCTGGTTTTTCCGCTACCATTAGGGCCACTGACCTGCAGCATATCCTTAGGTTTGACACTGACCTGCAGATGCTCAAATAGCAGCCGCCAGTCACGCTCGCAGGCTAAGTCAACAATTTCAAGATAAGCTTCAGACACAAACACGCCGCCTTGCGAAAAAGTTTCAAGTCAATTTCACAGAGCAGCTATACTGCCCTGTAGCGACTCCAATAAGTCGCGATTATACACAGCTGTGATCTGCACGCGGCAGGCATTTACAAAGCATTTACAATAGGTTGCATCGAAATGGCCAGTGAAATACCTTCAGCCCGCCCTTCCCCTAGCATCCCCAGCCTGCAACGTCCGGCCGCGTCAGTCGCTAACCCTATTTTGCAACTGCAAGGCAGTCTACCTGCCCAACTGAAAATTGGCGACTCGGCGCAAGCACAAGTCATCGCTTTGCGTGAAAGCAACCAATCATTTCAGGTATTACTGCGTTTATCACTATCAAACGGCGAACAACGTACGATTGAAGTACAAAGCAGCCAACCTCTGACCACTGGAAACATTCTCAATGTTACGGCGTTATCAGCGCAGCAACTGATCTTTAGCTTAATATCCGCCAGTAAAGCTGCGGTTGCTACACGTATTGATACTGCATTATTGCCGCCCGGCACCTTACTTGAAGGCAAGGTCACCCATGTTGAGCCCAGCCCCCAAGGTGGCTTTAAAATCACCGTTAGCGTGTCAAATAACGCTGCAGCAGGTCAACAGCTGCAAATAGACAGCCCCAAATCACTGCCACTCAATAGCGTACTCAATGCTCGCGTTGATGGCGCACAACAACTGACCTTTCAACCTCTCAATGTGCGCCTTGAGCCTTTGGCGATTAACCAAGAATTGCAAAAACAGTTCAGCCAACAAGGCTCTTTAGGCCAACTGTTTAAAGGTCTGGATACAATATCACCTGACAGTTTATCAAGCGATGCACACAAAGCGATTAAACAACTGCTTGGCGGCTTACCTGAGCTCAGTCAATTATCAGACCCTAAAAAACTGGCACACAGCTTACTTAACAGTGGCGCACAATTAGAAAGCCGTTTACTCAGTGGCGCTCTAGACCCAGCCAGTCAAGATATCAAAGCCAGCTTACTGCGTTTAATCGCGCAATTGGTACCGATGCTGCCCAACAGCAACCCCACTCTTGCCGCATCACAAAGCGCCTTATTATCACAAGCACTACCGGGGCTATTGCGCGACCAACTGCTGGGCAACACTCAAACGCAATTGCGTGAACAAGCCATGCGTTTTCCCCTGCCTACGCGTATTTTGCAAAGCTTGGACAATCCCAACGATCTAGGCTCGCTGCTACGCTTAGCTGCGGCAGCGGTATCACGCTTGCAAACTCATCAACTGTCCAGCTTAGGTCAAACCCACACCACCAACGAAGGTACGCAGGTTACCGTCTGGCAGCTGGAAGTGCCGGCGCGCGATCAGCACCATATTGTGCCGCTGCAAATTAAGTTTCAGCATGAAGAAGCCGCACAAAAAAACTCCGGCGAACCCACCGTACCAATCTGGAAAGTTGATCTCAGCTTTGATTTGGAACCGCTTGGACCGTTGCATATTCAAGCCAGCTTGCAAGGTTCGAGTATTTCCAGCCAATTATGGGCGCAACACAGTGCAACAGCCACCTTGATTGATCAAGAACTCAACCACTTTCGCGATCGTTTATTAGGTATCGGATTGACGGTAAAAGATTTAACCTGCCACCAAGGTTCGCCCCCACAAGGCAACAAAACCACCTTACAGCAACGTTGGATTGATGATTTAGCATGAGTAAATCCACTGAACGCCAGGCCATTGCATTAAAATATGATGGTGAAAACGCCCCCAGCCTAACGGCCAAAGGCAATGACGCACTGGCAGAAGAAATCCTGCAGATTGCTCGTGAAAATGATGTGCCTATTTATGAGAACGCAGATCTAGTGCGTCTGCTTGCGCGTCTTGAGCTGGGCGATGCCATCCCTGAATCGCTTTATCATACTGTCGCTGAGATTATCGCCTTTGCTTGGTATCTGAAAGGCAAAGCTCCCAAAGGTTTTTATACCCGCAATCAGCAAAGTGATCCTCCGCTTCTATTACTGCAGCCGCCATCCAAAGATAAAGACTGAAAACACCCACTAACTGAATAAACCTGCCAACGGCTGGTGCAGTCGCGCTGAGTAATACATCCCTGCATAACAGATCAACGCTGCAACAAAGACCAAGTAACGCACAGACATTGTGTACTTAGCTCGAAAAGCCAGCACACCAAACAGCACATACAAGACCAACAGCAGTAATTTAACCTGCAACCACGCCGCCGCTAAAGGGACAAAGTCTAGACTGGCTAACAGCAATAGCCCAACCAACAATAAACCGCTATCAATAACATAGCTCAAGCGATTGACTGAACGCTGCAAGGTTGTCTTTCTAGTAACAGCTAAAACCCAGATGCCTCGCAGCACAAACAAAGCGCCACTGAGTAAGGCCAAGCTGATATGGATATGTTTAATCAGTAGATAGTGCTCAGCCAACATAAAATACAATCCGTAGAAACAAAAAAGCCCCAATTAAGGGGCTTTTTCACTTGCAGGCTTTATCAGCCTTTGTATGGTGCGGACAGAGAGACTCGAACTCTCACACCTCGCGGCGCCAGAACCTAAATCTGGTGTGTCTACCAATTCCACCACGTCCGCTTTGTTACTCACGCTTAATGCTTGAACAGCACTAAGTTTTCCAAATATGGGGTGGACGATGGGTCTCGAACCCACGACACCGGGAATCACAATCCCGTGCTCTACCGACTGAGCTACGCCCACCATATTGCGCGTTACATCTTACATCTTATTCCACTCACTTACAAGCTTCACCTTAATGGTGCGCCCGGCAGGATTCGAACCTGCGACCACCCGCTTAGAAGGCGGGTGCTCTATCCGACTGAGCTACGGGCGCTTATTCTCGTTACCTATAATAAGCAACTGATTCTAAGCTCGATTACTGTTCAATATGATTTGTCCAGCTTTCGTATCCAGCTTCAGGCCGTACCGAGTGAGCGGGGCGAATATTAAAGAGATCCTATGACCCTGTCAACTACTATTTGTAAAAGAATCAAATACATAGCGCTTTAAAACAAAATACTTCCCGTGCATCTTTGCCCGATGCGGCCGGTCGTGCGAGAATAGCCCACATCTTTTCCACTAAAATCAGTATGGTTCATAACCTCATGACAGCACAATTGATTGACGGCAAACAGATTGCCGCAGATATTCGACACACTATTGCCCAACAGGTACAAGACCGTCTGAGCCAAGGCCTACGCGCTCCTGGCTTAGCCGTTATTTTAGTGGGTAATGATCCAGCCTCTGAAGTCTATGTCGCACATAAACGTAAAGACTGCGAGCAAGTGGGCTTTGAATCTAAAGCCTATGATTTACCTGCAACGACTACACAAGACGAGCTGCTTAACTTAATTGATACGCTTAATGCTGACAATACGATCGATGGCATTCTGGTGCAGCTGCCCCTGCCCGTTCACCTCGATTCATCATTGTTGCTTGAGCGTATCGACCCTCATAAAGATGTCGACGGTTTCCACCCGTATAACGTTGGTCGTTTAGCCCAACGTATGCCGCTGCTGCGCTCATGCACACCTAAGGGCATTATCACCCTGCTAGCACATACAGGCATTGACCTGCATGGCCTAGACGCAGTGGTTGTCGGCGCATCCAATATTGTTGGCCGCCCCATGGCGCTGGAGTTACTGCTAGCAGGTTGCACCACCACGATTACACACCGCTTCACTAACAATCTAGAACAGCATGTACGCCGCGCTGATTTGGTTGTAGTGGCTGTAGGTATCCCAGATCTAGTCAAAGGCGAATGGATCAAACCGGGCGCGATCGTCATCGACGTGGGTATTAACCGCCAAGCTGACGGTAAATTAGTCGGTGATGTTGGTTTTGACGAAGCCATCAAACGCGCTGCTTGGATCACCCCTGTTCCAGGCGGTGTTGGCCCAATGACCCGCGCTAGCTTATTGGAAAACACCCTGCAAGCCTACGAGCACAACGCAAAAAAAGCTTAATCAGCACGAATATCAGTCAAGTCACGCGACAGATATATAACGCTAAGGGCGGGCCATGGATGCCCGCCCTTAGCGTTAATCAGCCCGCACAACCAAACATCTAGGGAAAGCGGCGCAGATACGAGTACAGATCCCTACAAACGCTTTTTAAGCATCGCATTGATTTTCTGCACTCGCGGATCCATCAGCACGCTACCACCTAAGCTATTAGTGATAAAAGCGACACTGACTTCGCGCTCAGGATCAGCACAACCTAAAGTACCGCCCGCCCCTGGATGACCAAAGGTCTGCGCACCCAATGCGTAGCTGGCAGGCAACTCATTCGCTTGCTCAAGCATGCAGCCCAAACCAAATCGTGTACGAGTCAGCAAAGTTAAATCCATACCGGCACTGTGCTCTTGCAACATTTCACTGAGCATTTCACGATCCAACAGTTTGCCCTGCAGTAGACCCGTATAAAACCCCGCTAAACCACGCGCAGTACTGTGTGCATTGGCTGCAGGCTGCTGCATCTGACGCCATTCGAGCTTGTTGGTGCTGGTCATCATTGACGGTGGGTTAGCAAAGGCTTTAATAGCCATACCTTGCGGATCTTTGCTCATGCTTTGCATTAAGCGCACTGAAGCGGCATCAGCAAAGTCACCTTTCATACGCATCACATCACCAACACGCGGCAACTCACGCTCAGTCAAACCTAAATACAGCTCAAGCTGCAAAGGCTCAGCGATACGTTTAGCCATCGCAGCGCCGGGCTCACAACCGTCCACACGACGAATCAATTCACCCACCAACCAGCCATAGGTCATTGGCGCATAACCGTGCGCACTGCCTGGAGTCCACCACGGCGGAGTATTTTCCACAGCAGCAACCATACGCTCCCAGTCATACAGCGCTTCCGCTGTCAGGGGCTCTAGCACCGCAGGCAACCCCGCCTGATGACAGAGCACATGACGCAACGTGATTTGCTGCTTACCTTGCCGCGCAAATTCCGGCCAGTACTCAACCAGCGGTGTATCCAACTGCAAACGCCCTTCAGCCACTAACTGCAATAAAACCACAGCGGCAATCGGCTTACCGCTGGAAAAGATATTGACTAAGGTATCCCGCTGCCACAGCTGCTCGGCATGGCGATCAATCACCCCACCCCACACATCCAGCACAGTTTCCCCAGCAATCTGCACACATAAAGCAGCACCACGTTGCTCAGGCTCTTCTAATATTTGCGTAAACACATCGAGAACGCTGGAAAACGCACCGTCACTGATGCCATCTATATGTATGCTCACTGCTTTTCACTCACTTATAGCTAATCAATTTGACGTCGAAACGGCGGCAAAGAACTTAAAATCGCTTTCCCATAACGCTGCGTGACCAAACGGCGATCCAATAACGTCACGCTACCGGTATCTTGCTCATTACGCAGTAAACGTCCGCAGGCCTGAATTAACCGCAACGAAGCATCCGGCACGGCAATTTCCATAAAGGGGTTGCCGCCACGGGCTTCAATCCACTCAGCTAATGCAGCTTCCACTGGATCATCCGGCACGGCGAAAGGAATTTTAGCAATCACCACATGCTGACAATAAGCGCCCGGTAAGTCGATACCTTCAGCAAAACTGGCTAAACCAAATAAAACACTGGTCTCGCCTTTATCAATCTGCGCTTTATGTTTAGCTAAGGTTTCTTGTCGCGACAGACTGCCCTGAATCAACACGCGCTTACGCCACTCAGCATCAACCCCAGAAAACACATCCTGCATTTGTCGACGCGAAGAAAACAACACTAGGCTGCCCTGAGCGCCTTCTAATATACCGGCTATCTCACGAATAATGGCTTGCGTATGTGCGTCGGCATCACGTGGATCAGCGCGCAAATCGGGGACGCGCAGCACACCCGCCTCAGCATATTTAAACGGACTGGGCACGACCGCTTTTTTTGCATCAAAGGGCAATCCGGCACGCATATTAAAGCGGTCGAATTTGCCTAGCGCAGTTAATGTAGCTGAAGTCACCAATGCACCATGCGCCACATTCCACAGATGTCGGCGCAAGGTTTCTGCAGCCAAGATCGGGCTGGCGTTGACTTCAATATCAAAAGCGCCGCCGGCATCGGCCAGCGATAACCAACGCGCCATCGGCGGACTTTTCTCAGGGTCTTCAGCGGTAAAGGCTGTCCATAGCTCTTGGTTGTTCTCGGCACGCGCCTGCAAACTACCAAATAGCGGATACCATTCTTCAGCCTGATGACTGGGCACACCTAAACCCGGCTCATCATCCATCGCTTTTTTCAGCAAGTCAGTCACGCGAGTAAAAATATCAGTCAAGCGTGTAAATTCTTTTTTAAGATCGATACCCAGCTCAGCCAACTCAGTTGGAATCACTCCACCAATAAAGCGGTAACGCGGCTTCTCATAACTGTCTGGATCGGTATTGGGACGAAACTCTGCAATCTGCTCACATAAAGTAAACATAAACTGCATTTGTATACGTAAGGCTTTAGCCATTTCCGGTACAGGCTCGAGCAAACGACCAAAATCACCGGGCAATGGATTTTGCGCTAATAATCGCGTGAGGTTTTTTTCGACCTGCCCCAGCCAATCTGCAGTTGAACGCAAACGAGTAAAATGAGCAAAATGATTAATGGCTTTATCAGGTAGGTGATGACCTTCGTCAAACACATAAATGGTTTCGCGCGGATCAGGCAGCACAGCACCGCCACCCAACGCCAAGTCAGCCAACACCATATCGTGGTTGGTGACAATCACATCCACCTTAGTCATGCCTTCACGGGCTTTATAAAAAGCACACTGCTGAAAGTTAGCGCAATGGCGACCGGTGCACTGAGTGTGATCGGTAGTAACCTGCGACCAGGTAGTATCTTCCAGCACTGTAGGCCAGCTATCACGATCACCATCCCAGCGATTACTGGCCAGCTTATTGATCATATCGGTGAAGAGCTTTTCACTTTCACTATCGACATCAATGTGGAAACCTTCATCGGCAAACAGCTCTGCGGTAGCCTGCTCAGCCTCACCACTCTGAGATAAGGCATCCAGCTTCGACAAACATAAATAGCGGCCACGGCCTTTAGCCAAAGCATAGGTAAAATTCAAGCCACTGTTTTTAATGATATCTGGCAAGTCTTTATCGACAATTTGTTCTTGCAAAGCCACTGTAGCAGTCGCAATCACTAGACGCTTACCGGCAGCGCGCGCCACAGGGATGGCAGCCAAACTATAGGCCACAGTCTTACCCGTTCCCGTGCCTGCTTCAATCGCAACCACGGCCGGTTCACCCGAGCGCTTACCTTCTTCATCCACCGCAATATTGCCTAAGACTTTCGCCACTTCAGCAATCATTAAACGCTGGCCATAGCGCGCTTTAAGTCCTTTAGCATCCAAAAAGCGTGTATAGGCGCCTTGAATAACACTTTTTAATTCATCGCTGAGCATGCTGTATCCACTTTCTTGAACTGTACGTTTGTTCAGTGCCAATTTAAAAACGTATAATAGCCTGCTTAAACGCTTTGTGCTCTACGGATTACTTATGACTGCTATTTCAGCCTGCCCCTGCAACCCTAACACCAGCTACCTACACTGCTGCGAACGCTACCATAGCGGTGCTCTAGCCAATACTGCACAAACATTAATGCGCGCGCGTTACAGTGCTTTCGTCAAACACAATATTGAGTTTATTAAAGCCTCCACACTACCGGCACAACAAACTCATCTTGACCTCGAGAGCATCGCCCAATGGAGCATGGAAAGTGACTGGCTCGGCTTAGAGGTCATCAATGAAACACTGGCAGCAGATCAACGCCACGCCACCGTCGAATTTATTGCGCACTGGCACGATGCTCAAGGTCGCCACCAGCATCAAGAAACATCGTTATTTATTAAACCGGCTGAGCAATGGTATTTTTATGATCCCAATGTAGCGCTGAGTGCAGAACGCAATGCAGCCTGCCCTTGCCTGAGTGGTTTAAAATTTAAAAAGTGCTGCGCGCCGTATCTTTAACAACAATTGAGCATGCGATGTGCTACAAGTCATAACAAAACAAGCATGATTTATTAACAATAATTGATGTAATACAAGACCTTATTTGTTAAACGTTACACAGTAAGTAGCAACGACTTAGAACACGCTTTTTAAAGTCTTGCGCAAGCAGCATCCCATCCTTGATGATTTACATAGCATTTCATTGATATCTGTTACGCAAACAGGCAATGTTTGTGCTTTGTGAGTTTATTGAACATTTGCTTGATACACTGCCGTGAGATTTGGAGTTAATCAATGGGCTATTTAGCAACAATACAGAACACACCGGCACTCTTGATTTTGCTAGCAGCATTAAGCTCTCTCAGTGGCTGTTCAACTTGGATTAGCGGCAGCTTTCAAAAGCCTGACATACAGTTAGTGGATGTGGAACTAGTGCACGCTAAGCTGCTGGAGCAGCAATTTATTTTACATTTTCGAGTGGATAACCCCAACTCGCAAAGCCTGCCCATTCATAGTATTAACTATCGTGTGATGCTCAACGACACCCCGCTTGCCACAGGTAGTAATAACCAATGGTTAACGGTGCCCAGCAACTCACATGCTTATTTTAAAATTCCTGTGCATACCAACCTATGGCGACATATGAAAGTAATTGTACGGATGCTAGAAAAGCCTAACCAACCCATCCACTACGCACTGCATGCTGATGTTAAAACAGGCCTTGTATTAGGTAAAAAAATCAATATTGTACGTCACGGTGATATAATTCCCGGCGACTATATTCGCGAGTAATCTCTATGACTTCTACAGAACACGTTCACGGCCCTGACTGCCAACATGATCACCAGCATGAGCATGAGCCAACACCTCATGTGCATGGACCGCACTGCGGCCACGCTCACCAAGAGCCGATACTCAACCCATTAAAAGCCATTGGCCGTAATGATCCTTGCCCGTGTGAAAGTGGTAAAAAATACAAAAAATGTCACGGTGCTTAATGTGCAGATACTTTCAAGTACCTGGCTGATCATTGCAGCTGTTTGCATCCTTGCCCTAGCAGCCTATGCCGGACTGTTATGGCGACGAGTCGGGCAAGTCGAACAGCAACGCAAGCAGCTGCAAGCAGAACAAAAACGTCTACGTCATGATGATTTAATTGTCTTGGCTACTGGCTTTTTAAGCGAACAAATGCCGTGGGCTGAAGGCTGTATTCGTATCAAAGTAATCCTAGATCACTACGACTCTGAGATGGCAATGCACCCAGACTATCAAGTACTGCAAACTGTTTTTAGCGCAACTAAGCATATCCCCACACACGATGCGTGGCGTGAACTCAGTAGCTCAGAAAAACAAACCTTTATGCAGCTGCTCAATGAACTTGAACAGCAACATAAAAACAACTCAATCCAGGTTGTAGAAAAGCTACTCAAACACCTGCAGAGCTAATCAGTAGCCTCGCCCTCGATCGTGTGGGTGAGCTCCAGATGTGCGCGGTCTTGCCATTGCTCAGCAATTTCGGTTTTGACCGCCACGCCCAACTGTTGAAAATCACTGGCCTGCTTAATCAAATTACCGCGCCCGTTGACCAGCTGATCACAGGCTTTACGGTAGGCTTCTTGCGCTCGATCTAAGCTATTACCAATACCATCCATACTGCCTAAAAAGATACGTAACTTGTCGTAGACTTTACTGGCACGCTCAGCCAACTCTGCCGTGCTGCGGCTTTGCTCTTCAAAACGCCACAGTTGACGCACAATAGTTAAACTGGCCAACAGGGTACTGGGTGTCGCTATTAAAATATTCTGCTCAATAGCGCGCAACAATAAGCTCTCATCAGCCCGTACAGCATCAGCAAAGGCTGACTCAATGGGTACAAACATAAACACCATATCCGGCGCATTAAGGCCCGGTAAAGCAGCATAATCACGCTCAGCCAACTCACTGACACGCGCAGCAAATGCACTGACATGTTCATTTAAGGCCTGCGCCCGCAGCGTCTCATCCTCGGCATTGATATAGCGCAGATAGGCATTAAGCGAGACTTTCGCATCAATAATCAAATGCTTATTTTGCGGTAAATAGACAATCGCATCCGGACGCTTACGCCCTTCACTGGTGGTAAAACTCACCTCGCGGGCAAAATCTTTACCCTGCTGTAAGCCGGCACGTTCAAGCACATTTTCTAAAATCAGCTCACCCCAATTACCCTGGGTTTTTTTCTGGCCACGCAAAGCGCTGCTTAATTCATGCGCTTCTTGGGTGATCTGCTGATTGAGCTCTTTTAACTGCAATAACTGCTGCTGTAACGAGGCTTGCTGCTGCACATCTTTATGGTGAATATCTTCAACCTTTTGACGAAAGCCATCAATTTGCTCACGAAAAGGCTTCAGCATGGTTTCCAATGACTGCTGACTGCTTTGCGTCAATGATTGCCCACGCGCTTCGAAAATCTGCGTGGCCAACTGTTCAAATTCAAGTTTTAATTGCTCACGACTGTCTTTAAGCAATTGCTGCTGCTCAAGTAAGTGTTGTTCTTTCTGTGCACTCAGCCCGCTTAATGAGGCAAACTCTTGCTGTAGCTGCTGATGCGTTTTTTGCAGATCAATATAACGAGCCTGCAGCTCTGTGAGTGTATTTTCGCGTAGCAACTGCTGCTCTTTAAGCTCGCGATAACTCGCTTGAGCGGCATCGGCGACACCCCGCACGCCCAACAACTTCTCATGCAACTGACCTTGTTCGACCTTAAGTTGCTGATAATCTGTTTCACGCTGTTTTAATTGCTCATACAACTGATCCTGCTGACTGCCCAGCACTCGCAAATCGGTATCTTGCTCATGCAGCTGCTCTTGTGCCTGCGCCAAAGCCTCTTGACGCTCAGTCAATTGTTGTTGCAAGCGTTGCGCGCGGACAAACTGCTGCGTACCTGCACCCAGAACTACAGCTCCCAGCAACAATGGCACAGCGTACTGACTCAACATCTGCGCGGTTAAGCTGAGCATAAGCGCTCGCTTTGCTCAGCATTCGACCGACTAGCTGAGCAAAGCTGGCCTTTAGCAGCACGAATAAAATTAAGCATCCAGCGCGCAACCTGATAGCCATCATGCTTATTAACCAAGCTTTGACAGGCCGCTTGAAATTTTTCAGGAGAATATATGGACTGGCGAGTCTGTAATAATGTTCTAGAAAACTCATGAGTAAATTCTGGATGACCTTGAAAGCACAGTACTTGCTCACCCAGCATAAAGGCGGCATTTTCACAAAAATCACTGCTGGCTAATAACTCAGCACCCTCAGGTAAAGCAGTGACCTGATCACGATGGCTGATCAATAACTGAAACTCATCAGGCGCATCTGTGAGCCACTCAGGTTTACGCTCTAAGTGGTAGCGATGCACGCCAAGCCCCCAACCTTTATCTGAACGCTGACTCTCTCCACCCAACACCAACGCCAGAATTTGATGACCAAAGCAAATGCCCAACAGCACATCACTCGCTGCAAAGCGTTCGCGCAAGTAAGTGCGTAAGGTCACAATCCATGGATCATTAGCAAAGGAATCAGCCTTACTGCCTGTCACTAAATAGGCATCAAATGGCTGGCTGCTGTCGGGGTACTCGCCCCGGACCACATTAAAGACTTCAAATTCAATTGCCGCATCTTGCGAGCTGAGCAACTGCTTAAACATATGCCCAAAACCAATAAAGCTATCTTGCATGCTTGGATGCAAGTCATCCGCTTCTAAAATACAAATCCGCAAGGTCATTTATGCACCTCAAAAATAACTGAATAAACACTGAGTATAGATGACACTCAACGCTGCACACCGTTCTAAATATAAACCTCAAGCCTAATGACTTAAAACAGACTGAGTTAGCCCCCTATTTAAACGAAAAAACCGATTCAACTTCACAGTCGAATCGGTTTTTTCAAACAACTAATGCCAAAGCATCAATTGCACAATCTAAAGGTCACAGCCTAAAGATTAATCTTCGCGGTAACGACGCAGCTTCAATGCTTTACCAGCAACGCGAGTATCTTTAAGTTTGCTCAGCAAGCTCTCTAAACCTACTTCTGGCAACTCAACCAAACTAAAGCTTTCGCGAATCTGGATACGACCAATCGCATCACGTGATAAATCACCTTCGTTTAAGATCGCGCCCAGTAAGTTGCGTGCAGCAACGCCATCACGGATGCCTAAAGCGGTACGGCAACGTACTTTGCCTTCGCTCAGAGCGATCGGCGCACGACGCTCACGTCCTTCACCGCGACCTTCGCTACGACCTTCACCACGGCCACCTTCACTGCGACCACCGCGATCATCACGACCACGACCACCACGGTCATCACGATCACGGCTATCACGACCACGTGGAGCCAATACCGGCTGCTCACGCTCAACGCCAGCCAAAGTAAAGGCTTGGCCTTCAGTGGTCTTCGCTAACAAAGCTAAAGCTAGATCTTCAACGCTACAGCCTAACTCTGTAGTCAAGTGCGCTAAAAGCTCAGGATTCTGTGCTGTTTTATCTGTAACACGTGGCGTTAAGTCTTGAGTCAGACGACGAATACGTGCCTGCAAAATAACTTTAGCATCAGGCAGTTGAATTTCAGCAATTTTCTGACCTGTTACACGCTCAACCACCTGCAACATACGACGCTCACGTGGTGTCACTAATAGTAGTGCACGACCTTCACGACCCGCACGACCGGTACGACCAATACGGTGTACATACGACTCTGGATCGTAAGGCATATCAATGTTGAATACGTGTGTGATACGCGGTACATCAAGACCACGTGCAGCAACGTCAGTTGCAATCACGATATTTAAACGACCATCTTTAAGTGAATCAATCACGCGCTCACGTTGGTTTTGCGCGATATCACCATTCAATGCAGCAACTTTATAGCCTTTAGCTTCCAGTGCAGCAGCGATATCTAAAGTGGCTTGCTTAGTACGCACAAAACCGATCATTGCATCAAAGTCTTCAACTTCGAGCAAACGTAAAACAGCGTTCACTTTCTGATCCGCATGCACCATTAGGTGAGCTTGATCAATACGCGCAACAGTTTGTGTTTTGCTAGCAATTTTAACTTGCTGAGGGTTACGCAAGTGTTTTTCCGCAATACCACGAATCGATGCAGGCAATGTTGCTGAGAACAATGCAGTTTGACGCTCATCTGGCATAGCGTTAAAAATAACTTCTAAGTCATCCATAAAGCCGAGTTTTAACATCTCGTCAGCTTCATCAAGGACTAAGAATTTAATCGTCGACAGTAAGCCACCGTTACGGCTCAAGTGGTCAACTAAACGACCTGGCGTTGCCACAATGACTTGTGCGCCATTACGGATTGCTTTCAACTGTGGGCCCATTGGCGCACCACCGTAGATCGCAACAACATTAACGCTAGGCATTTGCGCAGCAAAGCTTTCAAACGCAGTAGCTACTTGCAGAGCCAACTCGCGGGTCGGTGCTAACACCAACACTTGCGCTTCACGACGATCAGCGTCAAGACGTGATAAAATAGGTAACGCAAACGCAGCCGTTTTACCAGTACCGGTTTGTGCCTGGCCGATCATATCGTGGCCAGCCATAATCAACGGAATAGACTGTGTTTGAATCGGAGATGGCTCTTCGTAGCCCACTGCAGTGATAGCAGCAAGCACTGAAGGGTGCAGTCCGAGAGTGTTAAAAGGAGCGATAGCTGGAGTGTTTTCGATTTCTTGGGTCATGGTATGCCTTATGTGCATCCGCAAAGACCCATGAAAGCTGCACACGCCATGAAAGACCATAATGGTCGCCCTTTTGGCAGCCTAATTGCGAGTATTTGCGAGAACGCTGTTTTAAAAAAACGTCTAGGATAGTCCATTGCAGGACAAGCAGTCGAAGCCATGCTTCGGGATATTGCAGTAACCTTAACGGGGGCCGATCTAGCCGGCGCATATTATAGACGCTTTAGTCGCATATGCATAGCCTAAGTTTATAACTCACACTAATAGATCAAGCTGGCTTTTAAAACTACGCAAAATACCACTAAAAGGATCGATAAAACTGATTTGCTTGGCGAGCAGCTTTAATGGCTGGGTGTAATCGTCATATTCGCCCATCTCTTGCAGGCAAGGATAGAGTGGATCATTGACAATGGGCGCACCTAAAGCAGCTAAGTGTACACGCAACTGATGCTTGCGCCCTGTGACAGGATAGAGTCGATAACGCCAAGTTTCACCTAACTGCTCACACACTTCAATCACCGTATCACTATTGGCCTCACCGGCCACTTCTTGCATACGGAAAAACTGCTGTGCAGGCTCGAGGCGACTGCGATAACGATACGGCCACTCGTACCCAGGCAATGCTGGGGCAAGCGCTTCATAGCACTTAAACACTTTGCGCTCACGAAATAAACGCTGATAAGCATCACGGCTGCTAGGGTTGATAGAGAACAACACAACACCGGCCGTTAAACGATCAATTCGATGAATCGGTACGATATGCGGATTATCTAAGCGCTTCATTAATCGCCGCAAAACGGTTTCTTCAACATAACGTCCAGCCGGCATAGTTGGTAAAAAGTGTGGCTTATCCACCGCAACCAAATGCTCATCTTGATATAAAATGGTTTCGGTAAAAGGCACTGCAGTTTCATCAAGCACTTCACGAAAATAGTACACTAAAGTACCAGCCTGATACGGTTCGGCAGGCAACAAATAGCGCTGTTGCTCATCCAAAACCTTACCTTCAAGCATACGCTGCTGCCAGCTTGCGCGACTGACTGCAGTAAATCGCTCACACAGAAAATCCAATAGCAACACATACGGCTCAGAGGGTAGATGCACCCGACTGGCACCCAATAAAGTAAAACCTGTCATAGCGGCGATTAATGCACTGTATGACCAGCAGGATCATCTTCATCAACTTCGTTAGCTGATTCTTCCTCTGCCAAATGCCCTGCCGCCAATAAGCCGGCATGAAACATTTCTTTAGCAATATCAATATAACGCGCTTTTAAAAAGCCGCGCGCTTCACTTGAAAAGGTCAGTGTTACAAGCGCTGTGTCTTCTTCAGCGCGGCGTAAGACGATACGACCATCAGGCAACTCAACAATTTCCAAAAACGCAGTGGACATAAATAACTCTTAAAAAATCAAATAAAACCCTGCAGGGCCAAAGCAGGCCCTGCAGATGACTTAGGCTTTTGGCTTAGCCGCGGGTTTAGCTGCTGATTTAGCTGCTGGCTTAGCTTTACGCTTATCTTCAACTTGCCATTTTTTACCGTCGTAAAATGCTTTCCAACCGCTGGGCTTGCCTTCAATTTCTGACTGCACGTATTGCTCTTTGGTTTTACGGCTGTAGCGAATCACCGTTGGCACACCATCTGGATCATGGGTTGGCGCAGTAAATAGATAACTGTGCTTAGGATCAATTTCCTTGGTATGCGGCAGCAACTCCAACACTAATGGTGCACGCGTTTCACGCTTTTTTGGAAACTGACTGGCCGCTAAGAACATACCTGCAGCACCATCACGCAACACGTACGTGTCTTCGACATTCAAGCATTGCAACTCAGGCATCGGCACTGGGTCCATTTTTGGTGGTGCAGCTTCACCACTGCGCAGCAGTTTACGGGTGTTTTTACACTCCGCATTGGTGCAACCAAAATACTTACCAAAACGGCCGGTCTTCAGCTGCATCTCACTGCCACATTTATCACACTCAAGGCTTGGACCTTCATAGCCTTTAATACGGAACTGCCCTTCTTCCACTTCAAAACCGGTGCAGTCTGGATTGTTACCGCACACATGCAGCTTGCGCGTCTCATCCAATAAGTACGCATCCATCGCCGTACCGCATTTTGCACAACGACGCTTATTACGCAGTAATAACGATTCAGACTCCCCCTCATCGTCGTCGGCAATTTCATTACCAGGAACCAGATTCACGGTCGATTTGCAACGCTCTTTAGGTGGTAAAGCATAACCTGAGCAGCCTAAGAATACGCCCGTTGAAGCCGTACGAATCATCATCGGACGCCCGCACTCTTTGCACGGAATATCAGTCAATGTCGGTGTGTTTTCACGCATACCGTTTTCAGCAGAGTCTGCAGCTTCCAACTTTTTCTTAAAGTCGCTATAAAACTCATCGAGCAACTGTTTCCACTGCAATGTACCGTGCGCAACACTGTCTAAACGCTCTTCCATCTGCGCAGTAAAGCTGTAATCCATCAGATCAGAAAAACTTTCACCCAAACGCTCAGTGACAATATCACCCATCTTTTCTGCATAGAAACGGCGGTTTTGTAAAGCTACATAACCACGGTCTTGAATAGTGGAAATAATCGCAGCATAGGTGGAAGGACGACCAATGCCTTGTTTCTCCAACTCTTTAACCAAGCTAGCCTCACTAAAACGCGCGGGCGGCTTAGTAAAGTGCTGAGACGGATCCAGTTTAACTAAGTTCAGCACATCGCCTTTTTTCAGATCTGGCAGGATTGCATCTTCAGCACCCTTACCCTGTTGCGGCTGTACGCGGGTGTAACCATCAAACTTCAAGATACGTCCACGCACGCGCAAATCAAACTGCTGTGCTTCAACGGTCAAGCTGCTGGCAATGTATTCTGCGGGTGGCATTTGGCACGCCACAAACTGACGCCAAATCAGCTCATACAAACGCTCAGAGTCACGCTCCATGTTTTTCAGCATGGAGGTTTGTGTATTAACATCAGAGGGGCGAATCGCCTCGTGCGCCTCTTGCGCGCCTTCTTTGCTGCTATAAAAAATAGGCTTCTCAAGTACGTACTTAGCGCCAAACTCTTGATCAATAAAGCTGCGTACCATCTCAATGGCATCATTGGAGATATTGGTTGAGTCAGTACGCATATAAGTGATGTAACCGGCTTCGTATAAACGCTGCGCCAGCATCATGGTTTTCTTTACGCCAAAACCTAAACGCGTACTCGCAGCTTGCTGCAACGTTGAAGTGATATAAGGCGCACTTGGACGACTACTGGTGGGCTTATCTTCACGCTTAATAACTGTGTAAGCGGATTTTTCTAGAACAGCCAGCACTGCATCCGTCTGTTCTTTACTGACCGGACGAAAGGCTTTAGCGTCTTCGCGTACCACTTCAAAGCGCGTATTAATCTGATCAGCATTATTTAAATCAGCATGAACCTGCCAAAACTCTTCAGGAATAAACGCGCGGATTTCTTTCTCGCGCTCAACCACTAATTTCACCGCAACCGATTGCACACGACCAGCAGACAAACCACGGGCAACTTTTTTCCACAACAGCGGTGAAACCATAAAACCTACAACGCGGTCTAAGAAACGACGGGCTTGCTGAGCATTGACCTGATCAATATCCAACTTGCCCGGCTCAGCAAACGCACCTTGAATGGCTTTTTCAGTAATTTCGTTAAACACCACACGCTTGTAGCGGCTGTCATCACCACCAATGGCTTCGCGCAGGTGCCAAGCAATGGCCTCCCCTTCGCGGTCCAAGTCAGTTGCGAGATAGATAGTGTCGGCATCTTTAGCTAAGCGACGCAGCTCTTCGATAACTTTTTCTTTACCCGGCAAAATCTCATAACGCGCCTTCCAGTCATTCTCAGGGTCAATACCCATTCTGGCGACTAAGGTGCGCATGGCTTTTTGTTTCGGAGTCAGCTCTGCAGTGTCAGCGGCTTTAGCTCGCTTAGCCGGGGCTGAGCCACTTGTCGGTAAATCACGAATGTGACCCACGCTCGACTTCACCACATACTTATCACCTAAGTATTTGTTGATTGTCTTCGCCTTAGCAGGGGACTCTACGATAACCAGCGATTTACTCATTGCTCAGAATATTCCTGAAATAAAGAAAGTGAGACGCCTAAATTAGACTCTTAATCTCACATAAAAAATTCGATAACTTACTTTACAGTGACGCTATATATAGGTTGAAAGCGGCTGAGGTCAAGTTTTTGCTGTATTTGATTTAATTTTCACAGCCGATTTAACAGGCTTTCTTCTGCCTGTAGCAAAGCAAAGCGCGGCTGTTGCACACCTTCCACTTCAACTTGCTCAATAAACATCGACAAGGGTCGCACCCACAGACCAAAAGCACCGTATAGCGCTTGATAGACCACCATCTGCTGTTGATTTTCAGAGTGCGTGGCCACACTTAAAACACGATATTGCGGACCTTTATAGTGCTGATAAATACCAGGCTGTATGCTCATTGTCTGCCTCAAATAAAAAAGCCGAGGCACAAGGCCCCGGCTTCAGTATTTAAAAAACGTTTACACGCGTTCAAATACCGTCGAGATGCCTTGACCCATACCAATACACATGGTCGCCAAACCTAAAGTACCACTGTTTTGCTTCATAACATTGAGCAAGGTACCTGAGATACGCGCGCCAGAGCAACCAAATGGGTGACCTAAAGCGATTGCACCACCGTGCACATTCACTTTCTGCTCCATTTTATCCAGCAATTTAAGGTCTTTAATAACCGGCAAAGACTGTGCAGCAAACGCCTCATTCAGCTCAACAAAGTCAATGTCATCGATGGTCAAGCCCGCACGTTTCAGCGCTTTATGCGTTGCGGGTACCGGACCGTAACCCATAATTGACGGATCAACACCGGCCACTGCCATTGCACGCACTACGGCCATCGGCTCAATACCTAAGTCTTTAGCACGCTGCGCTGACATCACGATCATGCATGATGCACCATCGGTCAGTTGCGATGATGTACCGGCTGTTACAGTGCCACCTTTAGGATCGAATGCTGGACGCAATGCCGCTAAACTTGCCAATGTTGTTTCAGGACGAATGGTTTCATCATAATCAAACATTTTCAAGAAGCCATCAGCATCATAGCCTTCCATTGGGATAATTTCGTCTTTGAATTTCCCTTCAAGCGTCGCTTTATGCGCTAAACGATGCGAACGCTCACCAAAAGCATCTTGCTGCTCACGGCTAATACCATGCATTTTACCCAGCATTTCTGCAGTCAAACCCATCATGCCTGATGCCTTAGCAACGTGCAGTGACATCTGCGGGTTTACATCAACACCATGCATCATGTTGACATGCCCCATATGCTCGACACCACCAATTACAAACACATCACCGTTACCGGTCTGAATGGCTTGTACGGCAGTATGTAAAGCACTCATTGACGAGCCGCATAAGCGACTGACTGTTTGTGCTGAACAGGTGTGTGGCAGTTGCGTTAGCAAAGAAGCCATACGGGCAATATTCCAACCCTGCTCTAAGGTTTGGTTGACGCAACCCCAGATTACATCTTCAACTTCAGCTGGGTTAATTTTGTTATTACGGTTCAGTAAACCGTCAATTAAATGTGCTGACATATTCTCAGCACGCGTATTGCGATGCATACCTGCTTTCGCACGCCCCATTGGGGTGCGCCCGAAATCGACAATAACTGCATCTCTTGGATTGAAGCTCATATCTTTACTCCCGCTCTAATCTATGTGCGATTAACCGAAAAAGGTTTGACCTGTTTTGGCCATTTCACGCAATTTCTCGGTCGGGTGATATAGCGCACCCAAGTCAGCATATGTGTCAGCCAAAGCAACAAACTCGGCCACACCTATACTGTCGATGTAACGTAATGCTCCACCACGGAAGGGTGGGAAACCGATACCGTAAATCAAACCCATATCAGCTTCTGCTGCGGTTTCAACAATACCGTCTTCAAGGCAACGTACAGTTTCCATGCACAATGGAATCATCATCCAGTTGATAATGTCTTCATCGCTCACTTCACGTTTCTCATAGACAATCGGCGCTAAAATGCCAGCAATCGCATCATCAACAGCCTTCTGCTGTTTGCCGCGCTTATCCATTTCATAGGCATAGAAACCTTTGCCATTTTTCTGACCTAAACGATCGGCTTCATACAATGCATCGATTGCTGAGCGACGATCATCTTTCATGCGATCTGGAAAACCTTCAGCCATTACGTCACGGCCATGGTGTCCGGTATCGATACCAACCACGTCCATTAAGTAGGCAGGACCCATCGGCCAGCCAAACTTTTCCATAACTTTATCAATGCGCACAAAATCAACGCCCACACTGACTAATTTCGCGAAACCACCGAAATACGGGAACAGCACACGGTTCACTAAGAAACCTGGGCAGTCATTCACAACAATGGGGTTCTTACCCATTTTATGAGCGTAGGCCACTGTAGTTGCGACCGCTTCGTCCGATGAATGCTCGCCACGAATCACTTCAACCAAGGGCATCATATGCACAGGGTTAAAGAAGTGCATACCGACAAAGTTTTCTGGACGCTTGAGTGCTTTAGCTAGCAAGTTAATTGAGATGGTTGAAGTGTTAGAGGCAATAATGGTGTTTTCACCCACATGCTGCTCAACTTCAGCCAAAACCGCGTGCTTCACTTTTGGATTTTCCACAACGGCTTCAACCACAAGATCCACATGACTAAAATCGCCATAGGACATGGTTGGACGAATCGCATTCAAGGCTTTGGCCATGGCCGCAGGTTCGATACGCTTACGCTCAAGACGCTTGACCAGCAATTTAGCTGCCTCATCCAAGCCCAGTTGAATACCCTCTTCACGGATATCCTTCATCAGGATTGGCGTGCCTTTTAGAGCAGATTGGTAGGCAATACCGCCGCCCATAATCCCCGCACCTAAAACAGCTGACAGCTTAACTTCGCGAGCAATTTTCTCGTGAGTTTTAGCTTTACGCTTAAGCTCTTGGTCATTTAAAAACAGACCAATTAAACTTTGAGCCACTGACGTTTTCGCCAGTTTAGCAAAGCCTTTGGCTTCAATTTCTAAGGCTTTATCACGGCCATGGTTGGCCCCTTTTTGTATGGTTTTAATGGCTTCAACTGGCGCAGGGTAATTGGGACCCGCTTTACCAGCAACAAAACCTTTTGCCGTTTCAAAACACATCATTTGTTCAATGGCATTGAGCTGAATTTTTTCAAGCTTCGGCTGACGCTTAGCTTTGTAATCAAGCTCACCGGAAATCGCACGTTTGACCATATCAACTGCAGCAGCCTGCAATTGATCCGCACTGACAACCGCATCCACAGCGCCGACTTTCAACGCATCTTCAGCGCGTGCTTCTTTACCACCAGCAATCCACTCAATGGCGTTATCTGCACCAATAATTCGCGTTAAACGCACAGTTCCGCCGAACCCCGGATAAAGACCCAGTTTCACTTCCGGAAAACCTACTTTCGCGCTATCAGCCATAACACGATAATCCGCGGCCAAGCACATTTCAAAACCGCCGCCTAAGGCAATACCATTAATCGCCGCAACAGTGGGTAAATTCATATCTTCAAACGCATTAAAAAACGCGTTTACGGCAAGGTTGGCAGTCACCAGCTCTTCTTCAGGAAGCTTAAAGTTTTCCACAAACTCCGTAATATCTGCACCAACGATAAATACACTCTTACCACTGGTCACAACCACACCTTTAATATCACTATTGGCGTTAATTGCGGCAACTGCATCACGCAGTTCGGTCAGTGTAAGACGGTTAAATTTATTGACGGACTCACCCTTAAGGTCGAATTTAAAATCGACAATGCCACTTTCAAGGGTTGTTACCGTGATGGCTTTACCTTCGTAAATCATCAACTGATCTCCACGATATGGAAGCTGTCAGTTACATATTCGCCACTGACAGCTGTTAAACAATGTGCTGAGCACGTTGCGCAGTACAAAGCAGCCTACTCACTGAGTTCGCATTCAGCAGAACACAAGCAGTAACACCACCATGCATTTCATACGCCCGTTTGATTTGGGTTAACACACATTCACGGAATTCTCCTCCGTTGTCAATTGCCTCTCTCAAAGAAACATAACAAATATGCGTTATTTTGTCGCAGCCTGTTGTTTTATAAGGGGAAAATATTAAGCCTAAATACTTCTTTTCAGCTCATCAGCGACTTAAGTATCAGTAAATCAATTCGTGCAATTGATCCGCAGTGGCGTTACATTGAAAAAACTTAAATAATCACACTGCACGCAGCGCTCGTTACTAACAGCAAGCACGGAGCATGCCTGCTTCGTGTACAGGCCAAGTACGCAGCATAGGCGCTAGGCAGATACTCAAATAAAACATGCTCTACGGCATCGACCTAGAGCCCATCTGGAGATTGTTATGGCCTATTCTCACTTACTGATAGCCATTGATTTAAATGAAGATTGCCAGCGCGTGCTTGATCGAGCGCAGAAGCTACGCCAAGCCCTGTCCTGCCAAGTGACCTTAGTGCATGTTGTAGAGCCGTTGACCATGGCCTTTGGTGGTGATGTGCCGATGGATGTCTCTCTGCTGCAAGAACAGCAAACTGAGCAGGCACAGAACAAACTTAATATTTTGGCTGGGCAACATGAGTTACTTAAAGAAAACAATTGCCATCTGCGCTATGGCCAGCCGCGCCAAGAAATTCATCTTTTAGCAAAAGAGCAGAAATGTGACCTGATTATTGTTGGCAGTCATGGCCGCCATGGCCTAGCGCTCTTACTCGGCTCCACCACCAACGACTTATTGTCAGGCGCGCCCTGCGATGTGCTCGCAGTGGATTTAAAAACGCATGATACGAACGATTAGTCGATAGCAAAACAGGCAAGCTGCTTGCGCATGACTTGCCTGTTTTATATGCAATACAACGCCTAACGCAGAATGACTTTCTGGTTAGACGCTGCTTAAAGCCTGCCCTTAGCTATCCAGCTCAGCCCAACGCTCAATCAAAGCGTCTAACTGTTCTTGCACTGTGTCAATTTTTGCCAACACCGCTTCAGTCACATCAAGGGGCTGCTGATAAAATTCTGCGCCAGAGACTTGCTTGTGCAAGTTTTCCAACTCAGTTTCTAACGCTTCAATTTCACCAGGAATAGCATCCAGTTCACGCTGCAGTTTATAGCTGAGTTTCTTTTTAGGCTCGGCATTGTCTGCAACAACCGCCTCAACCACAGGCTCAACCTTAGCCGCAACTTTTGCTGGCTCCGGTGCTTCAAGATCGTCGGTCACGCCTAGCAAGCGAATGCTACCGCCCTGTCTGAGCCAATCATCGAAACCACCGACATATTCACGAATATTAGCCGAACCATCAAACACCAAAGTGCTGGTCACAACGTTATCCAGGAAAGCACGGTCATGACTGACAATCAGTACCGTACCTTTAAACTCCATCAGTACTTCTTCAAGCAATTCTAGAGTTTCAACATCCAAGTCGTTGGTTGGCTCATCGAGTACCAATAAGTTAGCGGGGCGGGTAAAGAGCTTAGCCAGCAATAAGCGCGCACGCTCACCACCCGATAAAGCTTTAACCGGCGTACGTGCACGTTGTGGGCTAAATAAGAAATCTCCTAAGTAGCTCAGTACGTGTTTGCTTTGCCCATCAATCATAATGGTGTCGCTGCCTTCACCGACGTTCTCGATCACGGTTTTTTCCGGATCAAGCTGGTGACGCAACTGGTCAAAGTAAGCCACTTCAAGCTTAGTGCCCACTTCAACTGTACCTGCAGTCGGCTGCAAATCACCCAGCAATAACTTCAGTAATGTGGTTTTACCGCTACCGTTAGCACCGAGCAATCCAATACGATCGCCGCGTTGCAAGACCATGGAGAAGTTTTTGATCAGCTCGCGGCCACCCTTGTGTGCGAAGCTGACATTATCAACTACGATCACTTGTTTACCGGACTTCTCTGCTCCACCAATATTGATATTGGCTGTACCTTGACGCTCACGGCGCTGGCTGCGCTCAACACGCAAGGCTTTGAGTTCACGCACACGACCTTCGTTACGTGTACGACGGGCTTTAATCCCTTGGCGAATCCACACTTCTTCTTGCGCCAGCTTTTTATCAAACAGCGCATTGGCGGTTTCTTCTGCGGCCAACTGCTGTTCTTTGTGTTCAAGGAAGCTGACGTAATCGCCATTCCAGTCAATTAAGCTACCGCGGTCCAGCTCAAAAATACGTGTGGCTAAGTTTTGCAGAAATGCCCGGTCGTGAGTAATAAAAATTACCGCACCAGTGAAGTTTAAGAGCGCAGCTTCCAACCAAGCAATCGCACCGATATCCAAGTGGTTCGTCGGCTCATCCAGTAACAGTAAATCGGGCTCAGCCACTAAGGCTTGCGCCAGCAGTACACGACGACGCCAGCCACCGGACAACTCATTCATCTTTTTATCCGCTGGCAGCTGTAAACGGCTCAGCGTACTATCGACCAATTGCTGTAAGCGCCAGCCATCACGTGCTTCCAACTCTTGCTGGACGTGCATCATTTTAGTTAAATCTTCGTCAGTGACGATATTTTGGCTGATATGATTAAACTGCGCCAGCAATTCACCGACACCATCAAGCCCTTCCGCAACCACATCAAAAATAGTGCGATCATCGGCCACTGGCAGCTCTTGCGGCAGCTCACCAATCTTCAGCCCAGGCGCACGCCATACTTCGCCCGAATCCGGTAAGCGGTCGCCTTTGACGATATGCATCATGCTTGACTTGCCCGTACCATTGCGGCCAATAATGCACACGCGCTCGCCACGGGTAATCTGCCATGAGACGCCCTCCAAAAGAGGGGTAGCGCCGTAAGCGAGTGATACTTGAGTTAATTTGAGCAAAGCCATTGTATTTCTCCTAAAATCTGCGACGTATTGTACAGATTCGCGCAGTGATTCGTTGGATATCTGTATTTAAGCGTAGGCACGCCTCTTTCACCACTCTACACAAGCAGCTAAGCTAGGCGCTGTTTGCCATAAAGCTGTTAGCTTTTGGTCTTTTCCTGAGCATTTATTTACTAGGATGTCGTATGCGCAGTCGTTATGTGTTACCTCTGATTTTGTTAATGACACTGTGCGCACCCTTATCGTTTGTGCAAGCTGCATCCTTAGCTCAGCAGCGTGTTTTATATGATCAAGCCAAACTAGCTCTCAGTAAAAATGATGCTTCAGTATATTTAAATAACCGCACGGCACTGCGCGATTATCCTTTAACACCTTACCTTGCTTATGATGAGCTCACGCAGCGTCTACCCTCGGCCAGTAGCGCTGAAGTAGAAAAGTTCTTACTTGAGCATGGTGACTTACCGCAGATCAATTGGATGAAACTGCGCTGGTTACGCTTACTCAGTGAGCGCCAGCACTGGCCATTATTTTTAAAATATTACAGCCCTGAGCTAAAGTTCACGGAACTGGACTGTCGTTTTGCCCGTTACCAATTGCAACATGGGCAGCGCCCAGCCGCCTTCGCCAGTGCAGAAAAGCTGTGGCTCAGCGCCCAATCGCAACCCAATGCCTGTGACGGGCTCTTCGATACCTGGCGTGATGCCGGATACTTAACCGAAGATAGAATCTGGCAGCGTCTCAAGCTGGCCACCGATGCGCGCAACTATGGTGTCGCCAACTACTTAGTTAAATTGCTTGATAGCCAACAAGCCCACGGGCAGCGCTTGATTGATGTGTCGCAAAAGCCTGACCTGCTCAAGCAAAAAGAGCGTTTTAGCGGTAGAGATCAGCGCAGCGCAGAAGTGATTGCTCTGGGGTTACGTAAACTGGCCACGCAAGACCTGGATGCCAGTTTACAACTGCTCGGACATTACGAAAAACAAGTCGCATTCAGTCCCGCGGATCAGCTCACCCTCGCCAATGATATTGGCCTGCGTTTAGCTAAACGCTTTGATCCGCGCGCCTTAACCGTAATGCAAAAGTACGATCCACAGATGCAGAACGCTAATTTAAGCGAATGGCGCGCTCGTCTATTATTACGCTTGGGGCGCTGGAGTGAAGCCCATGAAGTCACCCGTAATCTGCCTGATGACCTCAGTGACAGCAATCGCTGGCGTTACTGGCAAGCACGCAGCTTACAACTGGCACAGCCCAAGAGTCAGCAGCCCTTAGTGCTCTACCAACCCTTAGCGCGCGAACGTGATTTTTATGGCTTTATGGCCGCAGACCACAGTCAGCAGCCTTATCATCTGCAACATCAAGCCTTAGCGCTGCAACCGCAGACCCTACAAAAAGTCCGTAATGCGGCAGGTTTAAAGCGTTCTATTGAATTTGATCGCCGTGACGAAACCACTGAGTCGCGCCGTGAGTGGTATCACTTAAGTAACTTTTTAAGCCGCGATGAGCTAGTGGCACAAGCGCGTATTGCTTACGATATGGGCTGGTACTTCCCCGCTATTCGTAATATCACTCAAGCTAAATATTGGGATGACTTAGAGATTCGCTTCCCGATGGCGCACCGCAGTAATTTTGTTGCCGAGGCGAAAATCCGCAGCGTGCAGCCCAGTTGGATGTTTGCCGTAACTCGGCAAGAAAGTGCCTTTATGGTTCAAGCAAAATCCCATGTCGGCGCGATGGGCTTAATGCAATTGATGCCTGCCACCGCTAAAGAAACCGCACAACGCTATGGAATCACCTTAGCTACTCCGCGCAGCGCAGTGATTCCAGCGATTAATATTCAACTTGGCGCAGCCTATTTAAGCCAAGTCTTAGGTCAATTCAATGGTAACCGTGTACTGGCTTCAGCAGCCTACAATGCTGGGCCCGGTCGCGTACGCCAATGGCTGCGCGATGCTAAGCATCTACCTTATGATGTTTGGGTGGAAAGTATTCCCTTTGATGAAACTCGCCTCTATGTACAAAACGTACTCACTTATTCAGTGATCTACGGCGAGAAACTTAAAACGCCGATGCCATTAGTTGAATGGCATGAGCGCTCGTTTGAGCATCAATAACAGCTTGCATCCGCAGACTTAAGGCACCAGCTTAAGAGGCGGGTGCTGCTATAGCTTACAAGTTCTCATAACGGTTCATATCCAGCACACCCGCCTCGAGTGGCGCACGCTCGCGGATATGTTCACTTAAGTCATGAAAGTATTCCCAAAACTGCGGATGCGTACGGCGTATCCCCCACTGCTCAACCACTCGGCGAAACGCAGCCTCATCCTTAACCTGCTCAAACGCCCCAACAAAAGTGGATATCTCAGCAGCGGGCACATTAAAGATAAAGTTGGGGTAACTGCTCAGCACTTCAGGGTAGACCGTTAAGGTATCTAGCCCAGGCTGATAGCGCAGCGATTCGCCCATCAAAAACGCCACATTACTGTGCGCTCGATTACGTAAAACGCTATACACCTCACGCTCACCATTGCTCATGGCCACCCGCACCATGCTTGCTTCAGGCAAGTAATCAATCACTTTTAAACCGGCAGCCGGACGACTGGCTAAGCGTGCCAACACATGCTCAACCTGAGCAGCCTCCCGAGTTAAACCTTGGCGATTACAATGGGCGCTACGGCAACGGTTGATCGGATCAGGTCGTGCATTCACCTGCGCAAAACGTTTTAAGGTTCGCTCAGCAAAGACTTGCATACTGTTTGTCTTGGGCAAGCCGAGTGCGCTTTTTGTATTGTTATCGATCTTGGTGTAATTCAGCCACAGCTTGACCTGTCCACTTTTTTGATACCAATCATTGAGTACATCCTTACGCACTGCCGATGGCATTAAGCGTAAGAAGTTGACCTCAGCACCATTACGAATCAAATCAAAATACAGCCGCGTCTGTGCTTGATGCGACACACTACCAAACACATCAAAGTTCACCACCAACTGATAATACGTACGCTCTAATAGTGGAAAATCCAACAGCCACATAGTCTGTGGCGCATCACCGATCAGGCCTTTACGCACAGAGGCACTGTCATGCTGACGGAAAACGCTCAATAAAGCTTGGTCATTACCCGACCAAATATGCGGCCAGTCCGGCAACTCCGCACTTTTGTAACGCTTACGGCGTAGGTTCTCATAGGCATGACGTTTTTTCTTATAAGCAGGCCAATCCGAAACAAAGTCCGCAATACCATCGAACTGCCCCGGCATCGCCAGCAAGTGATTGACCTTGTCTTGATAGACAAGATCTGTGACATACACATCATGTTCTGGGTCTTGAAAAAGCGTCCAAAAATGATCACGAATCACATCCGTTGCAATCTGCCCACGGCAGACCGGTCCGCGAATAAAGGTGCGTACAAAAAACTCGGCATCATCAAGCATAAATTGATAGCGCGCTTGCGCTGGAATCATCGCAAAGGTGGCGAAGGGATTATTACGAGAAAAGGCGCCATAACCAGGGACTTTATCAGTCTGCCAGTTATCGGCAAAAAACAATGCTTTGACCCGCTCGAGCTTCTGCGCACTCATTGAGTAGGTGATATGAGTTTTGTGCACAATCACATCCGCCACTGGCACAAAGCGGTAATACATACTGACACCCGGATCATCATTCGGGCGGCGTGTGACAATCTCTTTAACTGGCTCGCCTGTCGGCGTACGTGAACGCACGATACGGAAAAAATGCTGCTGATCAGCGCCTGAAAAATGAATATGCGCAATAAACAAATGCTCATACAGCCAGCGGCTGACCACGGACTCACGTGCACCAGGCGCGTTTAAAAAGGCTTCCCAGTGCTCAATCTGCTCTTGCTCCACAGCATTCGCCGACCAAGGCTGCCAATCTACTTGCGCACCGGCCTGCAACCACTGCTCAACACTGGCGTACTCGCCATCAGTTAAACCAGTCACCGCAAAAGGCATCCCACCGTGCGGATTCTTTTGTGCATATTGGGCAAACTGATCAGGCTGTGGACATTGATTGCTGCGCGACAGAGCCACATCCAGATGATCTGGTAAGCGGCTATTGGGCTCATACGGCTGCTGGCGACCCAGCGCCAACATACCGGCTAACAGTGCGGCTTGCGGCTGATCTTTACCCAGCACGTCATAGAAGCCTTTTTCACGCCAACCTGTTGTGGTCTGCGCATCAGTAAATAAGCGTGTGGTGGCTTGCGCTACTTTACGACCGCCGTTATAAATCGGATCTTTATGGGCTCCGCGCTCAAGACCTTCACCACTGCCTAGATTGAGCTGGCAAGGCGAGTCATAGCAGGCATGGCAAGCAACACATTTCTGGGTAAAGATCGGCTGAATATGCTCGCTATAGGAAGGTTGTGCTGCATATGCGATGTGACTTAATAGAACACCTAATACACTTAAATACCATGCTTTCATAACGCTATGAATAACCACTCAAACACTAAAATTTAAACGCCGCAGTATAGAGGACTTATTAAGTATGGCTATGTAAAAGAATTCAGCGAATCACAGCATCAATGCTGAGGGTTTCACTCAAGCGGATGATGTTTTGCTATCATTGGTAACTTTTTGATTACACAGCATTTAATTAGGTAAACACGCATGGCCGACCATTTAGCACGTCAACACGCCCTTCAAGACGCATTAAAGCAACGTATTCTGGTGCTCGATGGCGCTATGGGTACAATGATTCAAAGCTATAAATTAACTGAAGATGACTTTCGTGGTGAGCGCTTTGCTGACTGGCCACAAGACCTACAAGGTAATAATGACCTCTTAATTTTAACCCAGCCTGAGCTGATTCAAGAGATTGAAAAAGCCTACCTTGATGCTGGCGCGGATATTATTGAGACCAACACCTTTAGCTCAACACAAGTCTCGCAAGCGGATTACGGCCTTGAATCGGTTGCCTATGAGCTGAACTTTGAAGGCGCGCGTATTGCACGTGAAGTGGCTGATGCAAAAACCATAGAAACACCGAACAAACCACGCTTTGTCGCTGGGGTGCTTGGCCCAACCAGTCGCACCTGTTCACTTTCTCCAGATGTGAATAACCCAGGCTTTCGTAACGTTACCTTTGATATTCTGGTTGAAAACTACAGCGAATCCACCCGCGGCCTGATTAAAGGTGGCGCTGATATTATTATGATCGAAACCATTTTCGATACGCTCAACGCCAAAGCGGCGATTTTTGCGGTTGAAGGTGTTTTTGAAGAACTCGGCATTACCCTGCCGATTATGATTTCCGGCACCATTACTGACGCATCAGGCCGGACATTATCAGGGCAAACCACAGAGGCATTCTGGAACTCGATCCGTCACTGTAAGCCATTATCAGTCGGCTTAAACTGCGCCTTGGGTGCTAAAGAACTGCGCCCGTACTTACAAGAGCTGTCTGATAAAGCCGACACTTTTGTCTCAGCACACCCCAATGCCGGTCTACCCAACGCTTTCGCTGAATACGATGAGACGCCTGAAGAAACCTCAGCCATGATTGAAGAATTTGCCTCAGCAGGCTTTCTTAATATCGTCGGTGGTTGCTGTGGTACCACGCCAGAACATATTCGTGCCATTGCCGAGAAAGTCGCTAAATTCCCACCGCGTGTGATTCCAGATATTCCTAAGGCCTGTCGTTTATCAGGTTTGGAACCCTTCACCATTGATCGCAACTCACTCTTTGTTAACGTGGGTGAGCGGACCAATATCACCGGTTCAGCACGCTTTGCTCGCTTGATCCGTGAAGACAATTACACTGAAGCCCTCGCCGTTGCTCTGCAGCAGGTTGAGTCCGGCGCTCAGGTGATTGATATCAATATGGACGAAGGTATGCTCGATTCAAAAGCTGCCATGGTCACCTTCCTCAACTTAATCGCCGGTGAGCCTGATATCTCCCGTGTACCGATTATGATTGACTCATCCAAATGGGAGATTATCGAAGCCGGTCTGAAGTGTATTCAGGGTAAAGGTATCGTCAACTCCATTTCGATGAAAGAAGGTGTTGAGCAGTTTATTGAACACGCCAAACTGTGCCGCCGCTACGGTGCTGCAGTGGTGGTCATGGCCTTTGACGAACAAGGTCAAGCCGATACAGCAGCGCGCAAGCAAGAGATCTGTGCACGCTCCTACGACATCCTAGTCAATCAAGTGGGCTTCCCGCCAGAAGATATTATCTTTGATGCCAATATCTTTGCTGTAGCAACAGGTATTGAAGAACACAACAACTACGCAGTGGACTTTATTGAAGCCTGTGCGTGGATTCGCGACAACCTTCCGTATGCGCTGACCTCAGGTGGCGTCTCCAACGTGTCCTTCTCATTCCGTGGTAACAACCCGGTGCGTGAAGCGATTCACTCGGTCTTCCTCTACTACGCGATTCAAAATGGCCTGAGCATGGGTATCGTTAACGCCGGTCAGTTGGAGATTTACGACCAAATTCCTGCAGACTTGCGTAATAAAGTTGAAGATGTGATTCTCAACCGTCACCCCGGTTCAATGGAAGCATTGCTGGCCATTGCAGAAGACTACCGCGGTGATGGCTCGGTTAAAGAAGTTGAGACGCAAGAATGGCGCAACTTACCCGTCAATCAACGCCTTGAGCACGCCCTCGTTAAAGGTATTACGCAATGGATTATCGAAGACACTGAAGAATGCCGTCAGCAGTACGCGCGGCCGATTGAAGTGATTGAAGGCCCACTGATGTCGGGAATGAACATCGTTGGCGACCTCTTTGGTAGCGGTAAAATGTTCTTACCGCAGGTGGTCAAGTCTGCGCGCGTGATGAAGCAAGCGGTCGGTCATCTGGTGCCCTTTATTGACGCTGAAAAAGGCGACAAAATCGAAGCCAAAGGTAAAGTCCTGATGGCTACTGTGAAAGGTGACGTACACGATATTGGTAAAAATATTGTTGCGGTGGTGCTCGGCTGTAATGGTTATGACATTGTTGACTTAGGCGTAATGGTACCTGCGGATAAGATTCTCAAAACTGCCATTGCAGAAAAATGCGACATTATTGGTTTATCCGGTCTGATTACACCTTCATTGGATGAAATGGTTAACGTAGCGAAAGAAATGCAACGTCAAAACTTTCACTTACCGCTATTGATTGGTGGCGCAACCACCTCCAAAGCACACACCGCAGTTAAAATTGACCCGCATTACAGCAATGATGCAGTGGTCTATGTGACTGACGCATCGCGCGCAGTGGGCGTGGTGACCACCTTGTTGTCCAAAGAATTAAAACCTGAATACACGCGCAAAATTCGTGAAGAATACGCTGAAGTACGTGAGCGTATTGCTGCGCGCACCGTACGCACTAAGCGCCTAACCTACGAGCAAGCGTTAGCCAACAAGCCCCAATACGACTGGGCGGATTACCAAGCACCCAAGCCGCACGTGACAGGTACACAGCGTCTATTTAATATCGATTTAGCAGTACTGGCTGAATATATTGACTGGACGCCCTTCTTTATCTCTTGGAACTTAATCGGTAAATACCCGCGTATTTTCAAAGATAAAGTGGTTGGCGAAGCAGCACAGGTGCTCTTTGATGAAGCACAAGAACTGCTGAAAAAAATGATTGATGAAAACCTGATTGAAGCACGTGCAACCTTTGCTTTCTGGCCCGCCAATCAAGTCAACCACGATGACATTGAACTGTATGATGACGCTGGCGAACCCATCGCAATGCTGCATCACTTACGCCAGCAAATTGAAACCACTGGCGGCAAGCCCAATATGTGCCTGTCTGACTTTGTTGCGCCTAAAGAAAGTGGCATCACCGACTATGTTGGCGGCTTTATTGTCACGGCAGGTATCGGTGTGGATGAGTTGGCTAAGTCCTACCAAGCGGCAGGCGATGACTACAATGCCATTATGGTGCAAGCTCTGGCTGACCGCTTAGCCGAGGCGTGCGCTGAGTGGCTACACCAACAGGTGCGTACCGAGCACTGGGGTTATGTCGATGCAGAAGAACTGAGCAACGATGAGCTCATCCGTGAGAAGTACAAAGGTATTCGTCCGGCACCGGGCTACCCTGCTTGCCCCGACCATACGGAAAAAGACACCCTGTTTAAGCTACTGGATCCTAACCAAGACTTTGGTGTGACCATGACTGAACATTTCGCGATGTTCCCGACTGCTGCGGTCAGCGGCTGGTACTTTGCTAACCCGAACGCGCACTACTTCGCCGTGGGTAAAATTGAAAAAGACCAAGTGGAAAGCTACGCCAAACGCACCAATCAAGATATGGAGTACACCGAACGCTGGTTGAGCCCAGCACTGGGTTACGAGGAATAAGATCTTAGGGCGGATGGCTTAGCGTCAGCCGCCCTATTCTTTTTAAACAACTTAGAGTTCACTGAACGACCCGCTCCACACCCTCCTTATATCTAAATAGCATCATCTTATGATAAACAATTACTTTATCGTATAAGCAATGATTGCTACTGTAGGCGTTATTCTGCACCCCATGCCACACGCTTACAGCGGCTTGATACAGGGATTTCCATGTATATTTACGACCATTACGACCAACATATCGTTGAAGATCGCGTAGAACAATTTCGCGATCAAACCCGCCGCTACTTTGCTGGCGAACTCTCTGAAGATGAATTTCTGCCTCTGCGCCTACAAAATGGCCTCTATGTGCAGCGCCATGCTCCTATGCTGCGTATTGCTGTACCTTACGGCCTGATGTCCAGCACACAGTTGCGCATGCTGGCTCATATCACCCGCAAATATGATAAGAGCTATGCACATATCACTACACGTACCAACGTCCAACTCAACTGGCCTAAGCTTGAAGATGTGCCTGATATTTTAGCTGACCTCGCCAGCGTACAGATGCATGCGATCCAAACCAGTGGTAACTGTATTCGTAATACCACCACCGATCAGTTTGCCGGTGTCGCCCGTGATGAGCGCGTTGATCCACGGCCATGGTGTGAACTGATTCGTCAGTGGTCGACTTTCCACCCGGAATTTGCCCGTTTACCCCGTAAGTTTAAAATTGCTGTTAACGGCTGTACACATGACCGTGCCGCGATTGAAGTGCATGATATTGGCCTAGAAGCCGTACACAATGATGCCGGTGAATTAGGCTTTCGCGTGCTAGTGGGTGGCGGCTTAGGTCGCACACCGATTGTGGGCAGCTGCATCAATGAGTTTTTACCTTGGCAGCACTTGCTCAGCTATTTAGAAGCCACTTTGCGCGTCTATAATCGTTTTGGCCGCCGTGATAATAAGTTTAAAGCGCGCATTAAAATACTGGTCAAAGCACTGACGCCCACTGTATTTGCTGAGCGTGTCGCTGAAGAATGGGCACATTTAAAAGACGGCCCTATCACCTTAACCGAAGAAGAAGTACAGCGTGTCTCGCAACACTTTACTGATCCAGACTATTTAACCTTGGAAGATCAGGACCAAGCACTGGCAGCACTGGATGCTGAGCACCCAGGCTTTGCTCGCTGGCGCAGTCGTAACGTTGTCAGCCATAAAAAACCAGGCTATGCAGCCGTCACCTTATCCTTGAAAAAAACCGGTATTGCTCCCGGTGATGTAACCGATCAGCAATTGGAACTTGTCGCTGAACTGTCTGAACACTACAGTTTCTCCGAAGTGCGCAACACTCATGAACAAAATATGGTGTTAGCAGATGTTGAGCAAAGCAAACTTTTTGATTTGTGGCAGCAGTTGCGTGATAACGGCTTTGCTACGCCAAATATTGGTTTACTGACTGATATCATTTGCTGCCCCGGCGGCGACTTTTGTAACTTGGCCAATGCTAAATCCATTCCAGTGGCTGAAGCGATTCAAGAACGCTTTGAGAACTTGGATTATTTATTTGATATCGGCGATTTAGACCTGAACATTTCAGGTTGCATGAACGCCTGCGGCCATCACCATATTGGTCATATTGGTATTTTAGGCGTGGATAAAAAAGGCGAGGAATTCTACCAAGTATCATTAGGCGGTAACAGTGGCCGTGCAGCAACCTTAGGTAAAATTCTGGGCCCATCTTTTGCCCAAGATTTGATGCCTGATGTCGTCAGCAAAATCATTGATGTCTATATCGAAAACCGAACCCCTGAAGAGCATTTCATTGATACTTTTAACCGCATTGGTATCACTCAGTTTAAGGAGCGTGTCTATGCAAGCAATCATTAAAAACAATCAAGTGATTGATGATCACTGGACATTGCTCAGTGCTGATACGCAATTGCAGCAAGCGCTAGACACCCAGCACGCGATTATCCCATTGGCACTGTGGCAAGCGCACAAAAATGAGCTGCAAAGCGTCGCACCTTTAGGTATTTGGCTTGAAGCAGGTCAGGCAATTGAAGATATCAGCGATGATCTTGCGCGCTTCTCTGTGATTGCGCTAAATTTCCCAGGCTGTAACGATGGTCGTCACTTCAGTAGCGCACGTTTATTACGTGAGCGTTATGCCTATACGGGTGAAGTGCGTGCCATTGGTGATGTATTACGTGACCAGTTGTTCTTTATGCAGCGCTGCGGCTTTGACGCCTATGTGATTCGTGCCGATCGCTGCCCTATTGATGCACTTAAGAGTCTCACAGAACTCTCAGTAAGCTATCAAGCTGCATATGATCAAAGTCTGCCGCTCTACCGTCGCCGTTCTGCCTAGCGGTGGTCGAACACCATAGCTTCACTTAAATGCACGCAGTCATCGATGACTGCGTGCATTTCTCATTGTGCGACAAGATGTATATACACCCCTCTCTTGGCTGTTTTATCTTTGCTAGCGCTCAACTATCAACATTGACTCATAGCAGCACAAGACCAACGCGAGCCTGCACGGGCTTATTAGGTCTGTAGTAGGT
>JAVETP010000123.1:0-6362 GCA_034006005.1 Pseudomonas sp. | reverse complement strand
GTATTTCTTAATCAGACGGTCATAGCGTTCTAGTAGCTTGCGCTGCCAGTCAACAGGGTTATGTTTTTTAAGTTTGTCGAGTTCAGGCTGCTGTGTACGCTCAAGGAACTGCCAAAAATAGCGCTCATCAATAGCGTACTGTTTATTGAAATCAGAAGAGAAGCCAGCCACATAGCCAAGGTGTGCATTGCTATAAGAAGTAGTGGTGGCATCAGCGAGATTGCCGCTATTATCTTCGATGCAGGTACCTGTTAAAGCGCGTTCAATTGCAGCTTCTAATGCCTGCTCGTTGGTTTTACTAACCATAAACCTTCCTATCCTTTTGCTATAACTGATTCAATAATACAGCCGAAATCAAATGACATGAAAACATAACCCTTTGATACTAAAGGGAATTAATTTAACAGCAGTCTGCACAATCAAATGACCGTCAAATGGCTAAGTTCCAAAAAGGATCTTGCTGCCAGCCTTCTGGAAAGCCCATCATAGCCTGATCGATTTCAGTGTATGTATTTAGCAGCGTCATTAAATCGTTTTGCCAGTCATCATGTGGGCTGATATACGTCATAAAATGCTGCAATACGCTCACGATAACGGCTACACGCGTATTATCATGCGCATGCTGCTGGTAATCCGGCCACTTGATTGAGCTGTCCTTAGGTAACTCAGGCTTAATCCCCAGCTCTCTATTCCATAAACGGCTGTGATGCGCACAGATATTGCGGATTGTTGTTAATGTTTTAAGCCAAGATTCCAGTAACGGCATCGACAAACCAAGCATTCGCGCAATCGCTTTTTTGTCGGCATCTTTAGCCAGCCCCGCATACAAGTGTGATAAATCACCCAGTGTTAGCTCTTCGAGCATAGCCCAGCCAGGCATTAAATCAGGCTCTGAGTAAGTCAGTGGATAATGACGGGCGTAACTCTCTTTAGCGCGTCGGGCTTTTAAAATCTCTTTATCCTGTGCTGATTTATCACGGGCTTTATCAATGCGCTGTGATTCTCTTTGGTAGCTTTGTAGTGCATCAGATTGCTTGCGATCAATGGTTTGTAACAGTCGCTCATAAGCAAAGTGTCGCTTAAACAATTTACGGTCTAAGTACCAGTGCGCATTCTCATACTTAGGCCCTAAATAGTTACTTATCACGGCACGAGCAGAGACTTCAACGCGCTCAATAGCTGCCATCACTAGCAGCCTGAGCTTGCGGTCAAATTCGTAGGTTTGCGTGATTTGTTTAAAGGTGGCGGCAGGCTTAAAGAGGTGCGCCGGGTCATGACTAATTTGATAGGGGCGCATATACGCGCTTAAGCGGAAAAAGCTGACTGAATGTAAAAACAGCTTAGCTTTTGCTTCATTTTGAATACTCAGGCCGCGCTGCTTGAGCACAGCGACTTGCTGCTCAACATCGATAACGGGCTTGGTAAAGTTACGCATCACTGCAGCCTCCAATCACACAAGTGGCGTTGCACTGAGACGCAGATTTTTTCAGGAGGCTAGAAATAAAAAACCCGCTCGATTTGTGCTTAACTTGCGAACAAGTCATAGGCATGGCGGGTATATTGCGGCAGAGTATAAAACCGCTCAGTACAGATTGTAAAGCATTGTATACACATCCTTGTAAAGCGGAGACAGCGTTTCGTAAACGAGTATGCACACTTAACATTGTGCTACAGCTTGAGCAGATAAGAGCATTTGCAGTGTCTAATAAACAATGCGGCTGCGGTGTAACCTGCAATTTAGGCTTGGTTTGTCTGCTCATTATTCAAGTGCTCCCTACTCAAATTTAGTTTGCTTCAACGCCTCTGATGCTTTTTGCAGCGGGCCTTTCAGTGCTTGCTCTAGCTTGCTCATGTATTGCAGATGCCAAGCGATAGACTGCGGCCAGGTATCTTGATTGAAGCCATCGGCGGTACGAGTGAACTGAATACGTGATGATTTTTTATCATCCATACGCATCCAGTCTAACCTCTCACCAAAGGCTTGATTGATCTGCTATTTGTGCTGTGCAAGGTAATCAAACAAAAATTTGTTTTCTTCAGTCACGCTGCGTCCAAAATGCAGCGACACCCATAATTCTTTTTGCATGAAAATCAGCTGATAGGTGCAACCACTCAATCCAGACCCTGCCGACAGCCAATGTTCTTTACCGGGATTGACATTATTGTACAGCGTGCAATTGCTTTTCTGGAACACCTCTAACATTTGCTCCCAGTATTCACGGCGCACGTTATGACGGTTTTTCAGCACGACTTCGGTGCTTTTTTCTTCAGCTTCCTTCGCGCTGATACCGATCATTAACTCCTTCACTTCAGGGGTGGGGATAATCTGGTCGATATTGATTAGCAACTGCTCACCCAAGGCATAAGGGGTGACTTTAAAGCACTGAATGTTAATACCTTGCCCAAGCAACCAGAGTGCGGTGCTGGTAACTTCTTTGCGGAAGTTAGCCGCGACTAAAATTAAGCGCTGGCTGTTACCGAGGTTAAGTTTTACTTCGTCTAGGTCGGGCGCATTTAAAAAATCGCAGATGCGGCTAGCGGCATTGGCTGGCGTAGAGGGCGAATCAATATCAGCCGCCACAGGCTCATACTGATCAAGGTATTGCTGGTAGATATCAACAATTTGCGCTTTGCTGAGACTGGCGCAATAAGACGCGTATTTGACAGCTTGCCACACCACGTCTCGGCCACTGTCATCGAGTTTGTTTTCGATAATCACCAGATTGCCGTCTTTATCCAATGCCAGCAGATCAAGGCGTTCGCGGGTTTCGTCAAAGCCTGCAAACTCTTTCTGAATAATCAGCAGCTCTTCTGCACCTAAAGCATTGGGCTGATGCGCGAGCCATTCTTGCAGATGCTTACGCTCAGAGAAGCCTAGCTCGTTAAAGCTTTTCGCCTTCACGGGTTTAATGCGATTGTCTTGACGATTGATGGTGAACATAGCGCTTCCTTGCTTAAGCTTGCAGCATCTCTGGGGTGATTTTAATTTTGCCGGTGACAGCGCTATTGATTAGGGTGGTTTTGTATTCTTTGAGCTTTTCTATGTGCTGTATATTTAGCTGTACAGCTTGTTCAATTTTAGTGGATTGAATTTTAACTACTTTTACAATTTCTTCCTGTTCACTTTTATCAGGAAAGCCTATCTCCATATCGAAAAACATACGGGAATAAAAACGCAAACGTGAAGAATGCAGTCCTGTGGAAACCTGATTGTAGTGTTCCATATACCCTACAGTAGTAAGTAGCCATTCTAGATATATAGGATTAAATATGCCTAAGGGCGTTTGCCGAAAAATACTATACGCAGAGCTTACAATACCGGGTCTATCAGAAACTCCCATTGCGCCCATCCAAGCCCACATGATATTCATAATAAAATCATTCTTTTGGCAAGTCTTGGAGCCCGTATAGTCTTCAGCAATCATAGTGACGTTTTTTTCAGATCGCGGTGTTACTCCGGTCATATGCGAAACTGAAAGTAACTCCTCGTTACCAGTCTTTGAGCGCTCATCAATTTCATTAAAAAGATACTTTGCGCGTTTAACTTCCCAATGTTCCGGTATCTGTCCAATCCACTCTACGCCTGAGTCTTTCATCGGCACATTAGGGTCAAGGCCTTGGGTGACAGCCTGTTGGATAATGATTTGCTTACGTTCTTTTAGCAGCTCTATTTGCTGCTCTTTAATGGCAATGGCAGCATCAATTTGGGCGGTTTTTTGGTCGAGGAAATTGGCGATTAGCGTTTGTTCATCATAGGTAGGAATTGCAATAATGATAGTACGCATTTCGCTATATCGCGTAGTCCATAAGTCAGCAACAATGCCCCTGCCTACGCGGTAATACTCTTCAATGAATGCATAGCTTTTGAGTAAGTGGTGGCAAAACTTCGGATGAATATTTTTTGGCTCTAAAACTATACTGATGAGTGAAACAGAGCCATCGCGATCAGATACACCACTTGAACCTTTACGATCAGAGCGACTATTAATTACAAAGTCGCCTGCCTTAACCAGCTTACGATTATCACCATCTTTGGTTTTGGCTGCACTTTCTAACTGCGGCAAAATTCCGTTTCTAGTAACAGAAAGTGGAGGGTATTCAACATCAGACGCTTTTGTTCTTCTTTCTGAAAATCGAGTTCCTAGCCTAGTTAACTCCCAACTTGCTGGCACATCGCCAAGCCAGTCTGCTTCTGAGGATATATATTCTTCATACTTAGGCATTTGTGCAAACGTAACCATTAGCTTTGCACCTGCTTAACCGCTGCATCAAAGCTACTTACGCCTAAAATCTGCGCAATTAAGCCTTCGGCTTGTTGCTCCAAGGTGATGATTTCGGCAGCGACATCTTCCAAAGAGCGCAAAGGTTTATGGCGGTAGAAGTATTTGTTAAAGCTAACTTCATAACCAATTTTCACCGAATCCAAATTGATCCAAGCCTCACTCACATGCGGCTGCACTTCGTCACGGAAATACTGATGAATTCTGTCTTTAACCGGCACGGACTCGCTATCACGTAAATCAGCACTGGCTTCATAAGTAATGTATTCGCCTTTTTTACCGCCTTCTGCGGCTGGGCGCGGGTAGAAACCGAAATCAGGTAAATCAGCTTCAGTACAGCCTAAGCGCTCTAGTAACTCAGCGAGCTTATCGCCGCTGAGTTTCACTACTTTGTTAATCACCTTGGCAGCGTTTTCGTCATACCAGCTAACGCTGTTTAGAATGGCGTTCTTTTCTGATGCTGACAGCTTGGTTTTATCGGCTTTGAGCTGGTCATCGACTTTGGCTTTAAACAGGTTGAAGTCATCAAACTCTTCATCACCCATCGCCTGCATTAACTGCTCTGCGGTTGTGTGCAAGGCTTGCAGCGCCAGCCACTGTTTAACATCCAGCAACTTGGTTTTAGCTTTGGCATTCAGGCTGATGTCGTTGTCTTCAGACCATTTAAGAACGTCTTTCTCGATGGATTTTAAGAAGCTGGCTTTATTATTTTCACCAAAGCCTGTCGCGGCATACACCTGTTTGCCATGCACACTGTATAAATGTTGCATCACTTCACTGAACTGGCGATCAAAACGTAAGCTGGCAATACGCTCGGCGCTGAACTGCGCTTTACGGCGGTCAGGACGCTCGATGGTGACTTTGTAATAACCAAAATCAGCGTTATCAAAAACTTGGCTGGCTATACCAGTGGGATCACCTTTGTCATCCAACTGGCGTTCAATCGCTGCACAATCCATGTAGGTGCGAATAATCTCTTCGATGTGCTCAGGTGAGAACTCGCAGTTTTTATTACCCAGATTTTTACGCAGCTTACGAAATAACAGACTGGCATCAATCAACTGCACTTTGCCACGACGCTCAGTCGGTTTGTTATTGGTGAGCAGCCAAATATAGGTGGTAATGCCCGTGTTATAAAACAGGTTGTTGGGCAGCTGGACGATAGCATCCAGCATGTCATTTTCAATCAGATAACGACGGATATTGCTTTCACCACCACCGGCATCACCGGTAAATAAGCTGGAGCCGTTATGGACTGAAGCAATGCGGCTACCTGTTGGGCTGGTCTCGCGTGACTTCATCTTGCTGACCATTTCCATGAGGAACAGCAACTGACCATCACTAGAGCGCGGTGTGGCATCTGCTTCTGTTTCGACACCCCAGTAATCTTTTAACTTAACTTTAAAGCGTGGGTCGATGACCTCATTACCGTCTTTAATGTGTTTCTGCTCCGAGGCCCAGCTTTTACCGTAGGGAGGGTTAGATAGCATGAAGTCAAAACGGTCGGAGGCAAATTCATCGGTGGATAAGGTCGAGCCAACCCGAATATTTTCTGGGTTGTTGCCCTTAATCATCATGTCAGACTTACAGATAGCGTAAGTCTCATCGTTGATTTCTTTACCGTAGAGGTACACATCACGATTGTCGTCAGGGTACTTTTCTTCAATAAAGTTTTGTGCTTCGGTGAGCATGCCGCCACTACCGCAGGCTGGGTCATACACGGTCATGGTCAGCGGTAAGTTGTCTTGCACAGGGTCAAACACCAAGTGCGTCATCAGTTCAATCACTTCACGCGGGGTGAAGTGCTCACCGGCTTCTTCGTTGTTTTCTTCGTTAAATTTACGAATCAGCTCTTCAAATACATAACCCATGCCTAGATTGCTGAGGCCAGGCATAAGATTGCCATCAGGATCAGCAACGGCGTTAGGTGTGAGGTTGATATAAGGCGAGACAAACTTTTCAACCACATCGAGCAACACCTGCTTGGATGCCATGTGGCGAATTTGCGCTTGCAGGTTAAAGCACTCAATGATTTCTTTAACGTTATCGCTAAAGCCCAACAGGTATTCTTCAAAGTTCGCC
>JAVETP010000122.1:0-6481 GCA_034006005.1 Pseudomonas sp. | reverse complement strand
CTTTGTTTGAAGGCGCAGATTTAGAAACAGCTGCCACAGGTGTGCATAACGGTTATTTCGCAATTGATAAAAAGAAAGACTCAGCAGGCAACGAAATGGTCAAGGACACCTCCGGCGCTACCGTCGCTGACGAGGGCGTTTATAACTTGATTATGAAGGATAAGGAAAGACTGCTCAGCTTTAAATCCAAGCTGAAATTCATTTTCTCACACTCAGCATTAAAAGAAGGTTGGGATAACCCTAACGTCTTTCAGATCTGTACCCTGAATGAAACCAACTCTGTGATCAAAAAACGCCAAGAAATTGGTCGTGGCCTACGTATCTGCGTTAACCAAGAAGGCAAGCGTGTACATGGCTTTGAGGTGAATACGCTAACGGTTATGGCCAATGAATCTTACGAGGAATTTGCCGAGCAACTGCAAAAAGAAATTGAGCAAGAAACAGGCATTAAATTCGGTGTGGTTGAGCAGCATTTATTTGCCAATATCGTCGTGCCAATCGATGAGCATAATCATGAGCACCTAGGTGTTGATGCGTCAAAAAAGCTATGGGAACACATGCAGGCTTCAGGCTATATCGATGCAAAAGGCAAGGTCCAAGACTCTTTGAAAACCGCATTAAAAGACGGCAATCTCGACTTACCTCAAGAGTTTAAAGAGCACGCGTCACAAATTGCTGCTGTACTGGAAAAAGTATCTGGCAATCTTAATATCAAAAACAATGCTGATAAGAAAAAAGTATCACTGAATAAAGCAGTGTTCTTGAGCTCCGAGTTTAAAGAGCTGTGGGATCGCATTAAGTACCGCACCACTTTCCGCGTCGACTTTGATGTGGATGCGCTTACTGCCAAGTGCGCCGAGGAGATTAAAAACAACCTCCAGGTCGGTAAAGCACGCTTTATTTACCGTAAGGCCATCACAGAGATTGACCGTGGTGGCGTACATACAGAGCACGTTCAAGAAACTGCGAACATTTATGAGTCACGCGCCTTTGAGCTGCCTGATCTAATTACCTATCTACAGAATGAAACCAACTTAACTCGCCGCACCCTTGTCAAAATTATTAACGATAGCGGTCGTTTGGAATCTTTCAAAAACAACCCGCAAAAATTCATCGAGCAGGTTGCCAGCATCATTAAGAACCAGATGCGTTTGTTTGTTGTAGATGGCATTACCTATCACAAAATTGGTGATGACCAGTACTATGCACAAGAACTATTCAGCGATAACGAGCTGTTTGGCTATCTGCAGCAAAACATGGTGGCGAGCCAGAAGTCCGTATTTGATCATGTGGTCTATGACTCAGATGTTGAGCTCGAGTTTGCCAGCGCCTTTGAACGCAGTGACGATATTAAGTTGTATGCCAAACTGCCGGGCTGGTTCAAAATTGACACCCCGCTAGGCGGCTACAACCCTGACTGGGCTGTGTTAATTGAGGTGGATGGCAAAGACAAGCTGTACTTTGTTGTAGAAACTAAAGGTAGCTTGTTTACGGATGCTCTGCGCCCTGCTGAAAAAGCCAAGATTGACTGCGGTAGAGCACATTTCAAAGCTCTAGGTGATGAGGTTGAGTTTGCTGTTAGCAATGGTTTTGATCACTTTACGGGGGAGTATGTGTAATTGACCGAGCGATGCGGTTATAACAAGACATTCAGCGGCCCACGTTATTTTGTAACAGTCAGTATAGACTGTATGTGTTTTTGTAAAATATATTATCTACTTATCGCATAAGGAAAAATGCCGATGCCAGAATTGAAAAAGTTCCAAGTCCAAACCGCCCGCCCACTACCTATCATTATCTTGGCAGATACCAGTGGAAGCATGTCTGTCGACGGCAAGATAGAAGGCCTTAACAAAGGGCTCAAGGACATGATTCAGAGTTTTGCTGGTGAAAGCCGTCTGCGTGCAGAGATCCAAGTCTGCGTAATCACCTTTGGCGGAAACCAAGCAGCGATTAATCTGCCGCTGACCCCCGCTCATCAGCTGTCAGGCTTCACCTCACTCACTGCAGATGGCATGACCCCGCTAGGTGGGGCTCTGACACTGCTCTGCGATATGGTTGAAGATAAGGACTGTATCCCATCGCGTGCTTATAGGCCGGTAGTGGTGTTGGTCTCGGACGGCTATCCCAATGATGAATGGGAGGGAGCATTTCAACGACTTGCTCAGGGTGAGCGTTCATCCAAGGCTACCCGTTTTGCCATGGCTATAGGTGCGGATGCTGACCAAGATATGCTCAGTGCCTTCGCCAACGACCCTGAAGCACCTCTGTTCCAGGCTGAAAATGCTGGGGATATTCACCGTTTCTTCCGGGCCGTAACCATGAGCGTTAGCGCACGTAGTCAGTCGGCTACTCCTAATCAGTCAACCCCTCTGCATATTCAAGGTGCTGATGATCAGGACTGGGAGTTCTGATGCATTTTGCCGTAGGCGGAGCGTCTGTACCAGGGCCGGCACATGTTCTTGATGATATGCCTAACCAAGATGCGCTTTGTGTAAGCGGCTGTAGCGGTGGGTGGTGCATTGCTGTTGCGGATGGTTTGGGCAGTCGACCCTTAAGTCATCTTGGTTCGCATAAGGCTGTACAACAGTTCAGACGACTGGCCCGCTCACAAGCTGATATTTTGCCTGAACAGGTTGGGTTGAAGCTGCAAGAGGAGTGGCTGGCTCATTTTGGGGCAAACTACAGTCTGTACGAGACGACCTGTCTTTGGGCCAAGGTTGATGCTCAGGGCCGTGGCCTAGCTGGCCAAGTGGGCGATGGCTTGCTGCTTGTCAGGAGTCGCGGTGAGTTCCGGGTCATTACCGAGCAGCGTCAGGGCTTTGGTAACCAGACGCAAACTTTAGCCCAGACTGATCCTTCTACAATTAGTAGCCTCCAGTTTGATCTGGTTTTTCCAGGTGATGGGGTGTTGTTAATGACCGATGGCATTTCCGATGATCTTATTTTCGAACAGCTTGAGCCTTTTTTCGAGGCAATTTACCGTCGTCAAATACGTTCGAGCAAGCGACAGATGCGTCAGTGGCTTACGCGTGAGTTAAATGGATGGTCAACACCCCTTCACGGTGATGACAAGACCCTAGCCGGTATTTTTAGAATGGATTGATTTGTATGAATGCAAATACAAACGCGCGCCCCATGCGTATGGTGCAGGACACCAAGGGAACGATGTTTGAGCTACACAAGGAACTTAGTCGAGGCGGACAGGGTATTGTTTATCACACTCAGTACCCGCAGGTTTTGATTAAGGGTTTTACCAATAAAGATCCCTTGGCACGCCAACAGTGGCAGCAGCGTATTGCATGGCTTATTCACCAAGACCTTGCAGATCTCAAATTGGCGCGTCCACTTGCATTGCTAGCCGAGCCACGCAGTGGTTATGTCATGGAGTTGATGGATGGGCTGGTTCCTTTGCAAGACCTTCTTGAAACTTTTGTGGAGGCTGGCGAGGATGCTATTACTGATTATCAGTATCAGGGCGGTTTACGTCGTCGTATCCGTATTCTATGCCAACTAGCCAGAACACTGAACCAATTGCACGCCCGTGGCATGCTGTATGGGGATTTATCGCCAAGTAATATTTTTGTATCGGATGATCCCTCCTATGCAGAAACTTGGTTGATTGACTGTGACAACATCAGCCAAGAAACACATAGTGGCTTATCACTACATACCGTTGACTACGGTGCTCCCGAAGTTGTGCGGGGCGATTCATTGCTTTCCAGTCTGACTGATGTCTGGAGTTTCGCGGTGATCGCTTATCAGTTGTTGACTCATAACCACCCGTTTAAGGGGGAGCTGGTTGAGACAGGTGAACCAGAGGAAGAGGAGGCCGCGCTGCGTGGCGAGCATCCATGGATCTGCGATTCGCAAAATGATGCCAATGCTTGTTTTACCAATCTACCGATTCAGCTGATCGAACACAGCAGGTTGCCTGCTCTATTCACCCGCTGCTTTGAGCTAGGAGCCAACCAGCCAGCCGAGCGACCTAGCATGGCAGAATGGTTGGAAGCGCTCAGCGAAATTGATGAGCGACTGATCGAATGCCCTAATTGCGGTACCAGTTCCCTAATATCCATTGCACTTGATTCGCTTCATGATGAGCTATGTTTCTTTTGTGATGCCCATCTCGATAGCAGAGCTGTGCTATTTGAAGAATTTATGGCTTTTCCAGACGATAATAAAAGTCAGCCAGAAATATCTGCTCAGGAGTTGGCTACTGGCCGGAAAGTCTGGCTTCAGCCTGGTCACAACTTGGAGTTAAAGCGGTTGATGCCAACCTTCAGTTATGACCGCTGGCCCGCTGATCATGTCCGCATCGAGTACAGTGATAAGGGGCTGGGTATTTTTCCTTTGCCAGAGGGCAAGCTACACCTGCAGCGTGATGAAGCAATAAAAGAGTTGGATCGCTATCAAGGGCTCAGGGAAAGTTTACGCGGCAAGCACACTGAACCTTACCGTATTCATGTGGGCGACTTAGGTGAAGCCCATATTTTTTGGCAGTTCAGATGGTGATGCCCTATGGAATTTAAAGACTTTCCCAGGCTGTCTGAGAATGTGCTTATCCTGAAAACGGATGAGCCCACTGACGGTTTTCAGGTGGGGCAAGCAATCGATCTACAGTCTTACCAAGATGAATGGCTGGCCGTGCAACAAGGGCAGCAAATTCGGGTGAGTTGCGCTGCTAATGACGCTGCTCTTTTCGGCAGTCTGGTTCTGCGCGACCAAACACGATGGCTGCTTACCAGTAAAAAGAATGGCAAGCTCCTAGTGCAGTATTGCGCTCCAGTCGAGATTTCAACTATGGAGTGTGAACTCGGCGTTGATGAGCTCATAGCAGAAGACCTTTATACCAAGCAGGAGATACCTGACAACAGTATCGATCTGGCCTGTAAGTGGCTGGCAGAGACTTTTATAGTGAACGGCTTGCCTGAGGGTGAATGGCTTACGGTCGCACGTTTTAGCAATAACACCGCACGAGGTAATTTTCAGTTGCTTGGCAAAGGATGGCGAGCAGATGTGGAGCAGAATACTAATCGTGGCTTGTTGATCAAGCGAATTACGCGTAACTCACATCGTGATGGTGCTTTCTCCCTACTGATTGGACGATTTTCATTTATTGATGCATCGGTTGCTGCTGCTCTAACCAGCGCCAGTCAAAAAGCAATGCTCGATGCTGCGTTACGCGACAGTGCCAGTTATCTTGAGCTGTGGAACCTCTATAACGATAAAGAGTGGCAGACTGCCTTAGCGAAGGCTGAGACTCTGCGTGCATTACGCTTTATAGAATGTGAACCAGCAGAGGAAGGCCGCGATAATATTTGGCGATTAATGCCTAAGTCACAGGATGATTACCGCGAGTTTCGTGAGCGCTGGCGTAACCTCGAATTAACCACAGACTCTCAGGTTGATTTGGGGTTAGATCCCCCTGACTGGGCAGAAGAGCTCACCGTGGATGAGGGACAGTCTGGGCAAGGCACACCGCGTGGCACCCTACGCTTTGAGCGCGATTGGGTGGTTTTCAAGCCGGCGTCAAGTCGACGCGGTGTTCGCCCGAAAAAATCTGAAGGCTGGATTTACCTGTCACTTGCAGGTCATAGAACAGTAGGTAAAAGGCGTCTTGCTGCCAAGCAATCGATTGATTCGGGTAAGCGCTTACCGCAGTTGAAATTGTTGCTGGAGGGTGTAGTAGTGCCAGCAGCACGGCGCCGGCAGGTCAAAGGAATGACGCCCTATGCACTGGAAACGTTCAAAGGTGGCAAGCCGACCGAAAAGCAGGCTTTGGCGCTGGATGTGGCTCTAAATACGCCGGATATAGCGATCATCATTGGGCCGCCCGGAACCGGCAAAACGCAAGTTATCGCCGCATTGCAACGCCGCTTGGGCGAGGAGGCCAATGATAGAAATATTGCAGCTCAGGTTTTGATCAGTAGCTTTCAACATGATGCTGTAGACAACGCGCTTGATCGTAGTGATGTATTCGGCCTGCCCGGTGCTCGTGTGGGCGGTAAGCGTGGTGCACAGAACGAAGATGCTGTGATTGACCCCTGGCTGGATCGTCAAATTACGCATCTGCAGACGCAAATCAACGAGCAATATCAGAAGTATCCAGAGCTAGAGTACGTCCGAGACCTATCAACCAAGTTGGCTCTGGCAAGAGTGTCTAGTGGCACTCATTACATCCAGGCCGAAATGTTTCTCAGTATTCTGGATGGATTGCGCGAGCTAGAAAAGCACGGTCTTGTATTACCGCCAAAGCTAGAGAGCCAGATCGAGGAATATATCGATCAGCTACAGCAGCAAGTATCTGTAACTGCTCCTGATAGTGGCGATAATGCCCAAGTACTACGGCGGGTTCGAGCACTGCGAGTTGAAGAAGCTGCATTCAGTGACGATGGGCCTGATCGCGCTTGGGACTTACTCTTTTGGTTGAAGCGTCATGGCACACATGTTAATTCAGATCTGATTGCCTTGCTGGAAG
>JAVETP010000019.1:0-40559 GCA_034006005.1 Pseudomonas sp. | reverse complement strand
GTATTACAGTCAGCTGAGGCCGCATAAACACAATGCTGGCATGAGTCCAAATAAAGCTGAGGAAAAATACTGGATTAACTATAAACCGGTGGCCAGTTTTACTTGACCACTACAATCTGGACGTTTGCCAGCGCTAAACTATCGACCTCTTTTAGCCATTCAAGTTCATCCTTGTATTGGGCAGGAGTATTTCTCAAAGTTGTTTTAGTTTTCTCATAATGCTCTATTTTATCATTGAGCATTTTATTCCAAATAAACCGCGCACAGCCAAACGACTTGGCAAGGAACTCTTGCTGATAAGTGCTTGGATACAGCCTAAACCTGTAGGCTTTTAGGATATGCTTGCTCATACTGTATATAATACCAGTGACCAACGGTAATACAAAGAATTCATAAAGCCAACAGGCTATCGCCTGCACCGCATTCATCCCCCCACCTAACCTAAGAGGTGGGGGGAATTCTGCTGGAATCTTTTAAATCAAATACCACTCCTGCGCCTGAATACGCGGCCTCAAAGGCTCTTCACTCGCAGCGTTTAAACTCTAAAACGTACACTTAAACCATATTTTAACATTAAAAAAGCGAGTCAAATATCTGACTCGCTTTTTTAATTAATAGAGATAAGTCACTGCACACTACTTACCTTTTGGCGGATTATTACCGCACCCACCACCTGATGGATTACCAGTTTTGCTGGGTCCATTTACGGGTGTACTTTGTGTTGCAGTTACCATACGCGCTCCCTTACAAATGATTCTTATTAAGATTACAGTTAGGCAACTTAAAAAGCAAACAACAAACTCATTAAAGCTACGTATACACTTTCGGCAGTTAATCAGTTTGAGACTCAACACTTGGCAGAGCTACTTTAAGAATTCGCTCTTTAGCACCAGCTATAAAGTCTCCTGTCGATGAGCGCGAGCTATAAACTTCTTTCAAACCCACATACAGGTTTTGATTTTGCGTATCAAGCATCATTTCATTTGGTAGAGGGCCAACATTGAAGCTACGCGTAACCTCATACGTTTCACCATCAATAACACTAAGGTTACCTGCTCTAAAATTAGCGACATAGGCTTCATTTAAAGCTGGATTATACGCTACGCTAATACTGCCTCGACCACTGCGTACAAAATCAATTTGATTGCCTGTTTCTAAATCTAATATATACACACCATCATTTTCACCTTCTGACCTGAAGACGTTGTGTGCAGCAAAAATACGTTTATTTTCAGCATCAACACTGAGCGCTAAGATATTCTGTGGCGCTGGATCAAGTTTATCCAATGCTAGACTGCGTACAACCTTACGCTTTAATGGATCAATTTCATTGATGAAAGAGCCCGCTGTATATAGCATTTTCTGCTTGGCATCATAACTCAGGGCATAGCCAGTACTAGGATAAGCACCTACGACCTCGTCAATCACTTGTAAAGTATCTGGGTCTACCACGACTAAACGTTGGCTATTTTTTTTACCGGTCGCCTCTGAGCTTGTGGAGCTATACCCCACAAATAAAGCGTTCGCCTCAGGCACAAACACCATATGGCGCAGCCCCTCATTACCCTCAAAACTTGGGTCTTGCACCTTTAAGCGTTCTCCCGTTTTTTCTAACTTTCCAGTAGCAATATCTATACGACTAATATTCAAAGACTTATTTTTGCCATGGCTTACAAATAATTTATTTTTCTTTAAATCCTGTGCTAACGAAAAAGCTTGGTGAGGCATCACTTCACGCCACTTCTGCTCTAGTGTTTCCCTATCAAACCCATATACATAACCAATATCATTCTCTCCGTTTAAGCGATCAATAACAGCTGTCATCACCACGTTATGAGAAGTATTGACCTGTATTTCATACAGCCCCTCTTCTGTCGTTTCTAAATAGTTGGCATGCAAAGCATAAGCCTCTGCAGCATACGTGGCAGCAGGGATCATTGCTGCCACGCCCATCGCACTACCAATTAGAAAAACGATTCCTTTTTTTTGCATATGACGCCAGTTTAAACGCCTAGATAAAAGCAACATGACTTACTCCTTAATAATTGAAGTGGACGACTATAATCATAAAACCACACAAGTGCAATTGATAACAATTCGCATTACTGCTACCTTTCGCCTTGATAATTTATATCAATTCATTTTTAGGAGCTGGAAAAGTGCTTAAACCCCGATTTGAATTTTTACTGAAAGCAGGCATAGGGATTTCTTTTGGCGCACTAAGTATGAGTGCTTTCGCGCAAACAGCCCCACCTATCCAACTTGGTAATGTAGTTATTTCCGCAGGGCAGCGGGAACAAGAGGCCATTGAAGCATTAGATAATGTGGGTAGTTTAGGTAGTATAGAAATTCAGCGTATCAATACAAGTGACCCAGCCAAGCTTTTAAATCAAGTCCCAGGGGTTCACGGCTCTGCCACAGGTGATGATCCAGGTACGGTAGTCAATGTGCGTGGCTTGCAAGAGTATGGTCGAGTGGCCGTCACTATTGATGGGGTACGACAAGATTTTGGACGCCCCAGCCATGCAGGTAATGGATCGTTTTACTTAGAGCCCGAGATGCTAAAAGCAGTAACGGTAGTACGTGGGCCTGTAGCTGGAGTGTACGGCTCAGGAGGGATTGGCGGCTCTATTAGCTTTGAAACCATTGATGCACGTGACTTCCTAAAAAAAGATGAACAATGGGCTATTGGTGCCAAAGGTGGCCATGAAACCAGTGGCCACGGCTGGATCGGTCGGTCTACGGCTGCAATGCGTTTAAATGAAAAAGCCGATTTTTTAATCAGTACTGTTAACCGTGATCATAATGATTATAAAGATGGCTCAGGTCAAAAAATTGGATATTCAGGACAGCGTACAGATTCACAAATGTTTAAAGGCAGCTTTAGACCTGCAGACGGGCATGAGCTTAAAGTAGGATTATTAAAGTATGGTAGCCGCTATGATTCAAGCCGTTCAGCTGGCTCAACCAGTGCCAAATTAAGCGTAGATGATACCAAAACTAAAACTGACACAACCAACGCTCGTTATAGCTTTAAAAGTCCTGATAACCCTTTGCTAAACTTACAAGCTGAACTTTATCGTAGCGTAACGGACAGTGATCAAACACGGTACAGCGATAATGAAAACCGTGATTACAGAGTACGTACGAACGGCTGGTCTTTAAAAAACCAGTCTGAAATACTCTCTGACCAATGGGATCATATCGTCAGCTATGGCGTTGATGGCTATGATTTAAAGGGCACATCAAGTCATGTCAATTTTGGAGAAGGCAGCACTAAATCTTGGGGTTCTTATGCACAATGGGAAGCGCATTATGCTGACTGGTTACAGCTGATTGGTTCGTTACGCTATGACCACTTTAAACTGGAAGGTCAAGATCGTGATTTAAGCTCTAAATCCATTAATAAAAGCCGTGTATCCCCACGCTTGACGATAGGTGTGAACCCTACAGATAACTTAACAACCTACCTGACCTACGCTGAAGGCTTCCGCGCGCCATCTATCGCTGAAGTATTTAGAGGCGGTGGCCACGGCTCAAGTACGTCCAATTTACCTAACTTTGATTTACTTCCTGAAACAGCATCGACATTCGAGTTCGGTTTAAATCATCGATTGGATAATGTATTTACAGGGCAAGATGCATTGCACACTAAGTTGTCTGTTTATCACACTAAAATCAAAGATTATATTGATCGTGACTATGTGTTTATTAATAATAAAAAACATAGCCAATTTCGTAATGTGGGCCGTGTCACGCTACGCGGTATAGAGCTAGAAAACGGCTATGATGCAGGCAGCTTTTACGGTCGTTTAACAGGCTCTTTAGTTTCTACCAGCACCTATGATGGCCTTCCTTTAAATAACGCGCCATTAAAAATGGTAGGCGTCAATATAGGTGGTAGAAGTAGTGATCGCCGCTGGGACTATGGGGTGCGCTGGACCTTAACAGCAGCCACTGAGCGTAAATCTGAAACGGCACAGAAAGCACCGAGCTACCAACTTGTAGACGTGTATACCTCATGGCAACCCACTGAAGATATCACCCTAACTCTCGGTGTTGATAACATAATGAACAAAACCTACACCGACCCGCAAGCAGGCTATGTTGCAGACGAGCCAAGCTCATGGCAAGGTCGAGAGCGCAATGTAAAACTAGGTATAAGTTGGCGTTATGGGCAATAAATAAGTTAACTGAATGACCTACCCTTAATCGTATATTGATTGCAGAAAACTAAAGTGCTGTTAGCTCCAGTTACGGCACTTTTCCTCACCTGTTACATATTTTTCTAACGTATAAAACTTAATCCATATATTCTCAACGTTTCATAGCTTCCAAAACCAATACGCCTCACTGCTATGCAGACTTGAGTGACTTGCAACCTCAGACGCAATCAATAATAATGATTATCATTAATAATTAGAAGATTTTTCTTCCAAGGAGCTATTCATGCTAATCAGCAATGCACTGATCACCGTAGAAAATCCCAGTCGCTATATCAACCGTCTATGTAAACACTGGTCGCACAAGTTCACAATTGAGCAAACAGAACACCACAGCTCGATTGATTTTGGCACAGCACAATGCACTCTAACGCATGCAGATGATCAGCTCACACTGAACCTATCAAGCCGTAGCGCTGAAGATTTAGAGAGAATGCAGCAGGTTGTTGCTAACCACTTAATCCGCATGAGCAGCAAAAATATCGCCAATGTTAGCTGGGATCGCTAACGCCTGATCTACAGCGTTTATGGAAAAACACCTTATGCAACTTCAGGCCAGTTCACAGCCTTTGTTAAATCAGCAGGATATTGCGCAACAAGTGGGTATGAGCACAAGTAGCCTGCAGCGGCATTTCCGCAACAACTTTCACCTCAGTGTGACCCAATACCATCGTCAACAGCGTCTCAGGCGCGCGCTGCACTCACTGCAAAAAGATCAAATCAGCATCAATCAAGCCGCTGAATTAGCTGGCTATAGCACCACTGGTAATTTTTCTACAGCAGTAAAGAAAGAATTCGGTGTGACGCCAAAACAATTACAAAGCAAATTCTGAAGCAGCAACTTTAGGCTGCCCCAGAACTGTATTGTATTTAAAAACTAAAGGTTGCCGACGTATAGAAACTACGACCTGGCTCATTATAGGTTGCAGCGCCAGCACCATTGATCGTGCGTGGGTCACCGACACCCACACCATTACCACGGCGGTATAAACGCTTGTTAAGCAGGTTATCAATACCGGCAGTAAAGGCTAATTGGTCAGATAAAGCGTAGCGACCACCCAGCCCAACCAGAGCATAGGGTGATAATTGTTGCTGCTCTTCACCGACCATCCGCTTACCTTGGTAATCGTACTTGTTAGGTTTTTGCTTGCCATACCAGGTCACGTTGGTATGTAAACCCAGCTGATCACTGACCTGCCAATCCAAACGCGAGTTCACCGTAAAGTCAGGAATTATTGATAACGACTCACCTGTGGTTTTATTTTTACTCTGCAACATATGAGTCAGATTATTCGACCAGTCTAGTGTTGGCGTCAGAGCAATATTAAAGGTTCCTTCAAGCCCTTCTACCACAGCCTTATTCACGTTATCCCACATAAAGATATCGGGATTGGCAAACGCACCACCGCCACCGACAGCATTACCCACGGACTGCAATCCAGCTTCGACCTTATTGCGGTAATTGTTATGGAAATAGGTTATCCCTGCCACTACATCGCCTTGAACAAACTCAATGCCTAATTCCTTATTAACACTGGTCTCAGCTTTTAGGCTCTTATTACCCTGTAAAAAGCAGGCGCCACCCGCTCCCCAACAACCAATACCGCGGCTATAAAGTAAATAGTTGGGGTTGGTTTGATACAAGTTAGGTGCTTTATAGGCGCGAGCAATACCCGCTTTTAATGTCCATGCGTCATCAAAGTGATGGGACATATTCAGTGCAGGGCTCCAGTTACCGCCGGTGACACTGTGCCTGTCATAACGCAAACCGGGCGTCAGTAGCGTTTTATCAGTCAGCTCAATATTATCTTCAATAAACACTGAAGTAATATGGTCTTTGGCTTGGTTACTGCGCTGTGACGCCGCAATATTACCGACTTGACCAATTTTACCTGTGTCTTGCCCGGTTGAGTTGCTATCTGTGAGCTTGCTCTGTTTCCACTCAGCACCAAAGGTCAGTACTTGATTCAGCCCCATCAGCTCAGTGGGCATATCAAACTCGGAATGGGCACTGTACTGATGCAACTCTGATGTGCTTTTACTATCAGCAGAGAACAAGCCTTCAGTCCCACCTGCCAGCCCTTCGTCTAAACGACGGTTGCGAGTTTTCTCATACTGAATATAGCTTAAAGAATTTCCTAGATCATAATCACCACGGTGGGTCAGCGCATAGTTTTCGCGATACATCGTATTGGTTTCGCGATCAAGATAAGCCTCGACCTTTGCCGAGGTGGGCACTAACTCTCCCGCCGCATTGGTGGTGTAGTTATTGGTGTTTTGCGTATCGCCAGTATAGATATTACCTTGACGACTGAAGCTCACATCTAAGTCAAACTGATGATCATCAACGGGCTGGAAACTTAGACGTGCTGCCAAGTCTCTATTGCGCACCCCTTCACGCCCAGCAGGGTATGTGCCGCGGTAATCCGTACCATTGGTAGCAATACCACGAGTCGACTGATGGCCTTGGTTAATGTTCTTTTTATCCGAATCGGTTTTCGCCACGTTACCAGAGAGTCGCATGCCGACTTTATCGGACAGCGGACCGGACAACATAAAGTTGATGCGCTCGCTGGAACCGTCTTTCGAGGATTGCGGCTGATTGGTGTAAGCGGTCACCGAGCCTTGTAAGGCGTCTGGCACACTTTTGGTAATAATATTCACCACACCACCCGCCGCCCCACTACCGTAACGCGCCGCAGCTGGACCACGCAGCACTTCAATACGTTCAACGGATTCCGCCGGTACCCAATTGGTATCACCGCGTGAGTCACGCTCACCGCGCCAACCGTAACGCACAGACTGACGGCTACTGGCAGGCTTGCCATCAATTAAAATCAGGGTGTTTTCTGGGCCCATGCCACGGATATCAATCTGGCGATTATTACCACGCTGGCCACTGGTACTGTTACCGGTCAGGTTGACCCCTGGCATAGTACGGATGACTTCAGACAAATCATTATTAACCGGGCGCTTGGCGAGGTCTTCAGCAGTAATAATGGAAACGCCGGGCGCCTGCTTCAAGGTCTCCTCGGCAGTACCCAACACTACAGTTTCGCCTAAGTCGTACCTATTTGAATTTGGTTCGTTTGCCTGCGCTGCTACAGCAAAAGCCAATCCGCTGAGCAGCCATAAAGTTTTTTGCATGCTATTCACTTCCTTTTAAGTAACGATTCTCATTCGCGAGTGAGTATGCCACAAACTAAAAAGAATAAATATTGCAAAAACTGCAGGTTTATTTACTAAATAGTCACGCAACTCAGTAGACGCTAACGCTTCAATTCCATCAGTAAAGCCAGTTTCTAATCGAGTGACATCCGCAGATCACACAAGTGATAGTCCGTTATTCTATGGCCTGTCTCTGAGAAAATATCAGTCGCAGCGTGCGCTGCACGGCAATCATCACAATCGAAGAATGGTCTTCTTCGGCTAAACAGCGATAAGTGGTACGGCGCTCACCCAACACGCAGCGCAATAGATCGGCCATTGCATTGGCATTGGCAATCATCTGTCGTTCACCGCGACGCTGTAATAATTGCGCTAAACCTTCAGTGCCTGCAAGCCAAGGTGCGGGCTTTCCTTCCCATTCACCCACAGCCACCAGCACACCGCCAATATGGGCGACAGTGTCTTGATTTAACCTATTGAGCCGCGCAATCAGTGCTTCACGATGCCACCACACCGACGGACTGATCGCCGCATAATGACCAAAAATCTCTGGCCGTACAGCAAGCGCATTGAGTACAAAATAGCCAGCAAGTGAATGGCCAAACAATGACCGGCGCAGGGGATTAAAGCCAAACTCCGCCTCTAATTCAGGCACTAACTGGTCCGCAATAAAGGCAAGAAACGCCTCCCCTCCACTTGATATTTTTGACTCTATCAGTGCCGACGGCTCGAAGGTGTAGTCGCGGTAACGATGCTCGGTGGCAAACATGCGCTCATCTGCGTGAGCGATACCAACCACTGCTGCCATACCGATGCCAGTGGCATCTGGCCGGCGACCGCTGCGTTGGATGGCTTCAACAAAGGTAGCAAATAAAGTATTGGCATCCAGCACATATACCACCGGCCAACCGCCTTCAGGCGGCGTACCCGGCGGCATCCACAGGCTGATGCGATAGATCGCTGCGTTTGCCTGTGCAATGTATTCTCGCAGTTGACTGGTTTTCATAGGCCACCCTCAACATCGATGTATTTATACATCGAGCACGTCATCGATCATAACCTGCATATTGCCCTGCGAGCACTGACCCACTCGCGCTTTAACACCATAAACGCGCGCCAGTGTTTCTGGCGTAATAGCTTCTGTAGGCGTACCGCTGGCCACCACATCACCTTGGGAAAGCATCACAATACCGTCAGACCAGCGTGCCGCTACGTTCAGATCATGCAGCACCGCAATGACGATCATATTGCGTTCGCGCGCCAGCTCATGTACCAAGCGCATCACCCGAAACTGATGTTTTAAATCCAGCGCACTGATGGGTTCATCGAGCAGCAATACCCGCGGATTACGCGCCAGCACCTGTGCCAACGACACCAACTGACGCTGCCCGCCGGATAAGTGACCCAGATTTCTAAGCGCCAAATCGACAATACCGACCCGCTCTAACACGCTCACGGCGTACTCTTTGATCTCTTGACCGGAACTCGCACCATCCATCGGTGAGGCTCGTAGCGCGCTGATAACACTTTCCAGTACATTCAGCGATACGCCCTGCGGCAGACTTTGCGGCATATAGGTCACGCGCCGCGCCCAGTCAGGTAACGAACGACCGATCAGCTCGTAACCATCCAGACTCACCGAACCTTTAGCCGGCTGTAAGCCTGCTAGCGCGCGCATTAACGTGCTTTTCCCAGCCGCATTGGGCCCGATTAATGAATACACCCCACCCGCAGCAAGCGCCGGCAAAGTGATCCCTTTGATAATATTGTTTTTGCGATAGCCCGTGGACAACCCGCTGATGATTAAACCAGCCCCCTGCTCACTCATGATGTTCTCCCTGGCTTACAGAAGATCAGCAATAGAAATACCGGTACGCCAACAATCGAGGTCACGATGCCGACCGGTAGCAGTACGCCTGGCACCAGCACTTTGCTCGTAGCCGATGCCAACGCCATAATCAAGGCACCGGTTAAAATACTACCGGGAAGTAAAAAGCGGTGATCTTCTCCCAGCATTAAGCGTGCAATATGCGGCCCAACCAAGCCAATAAAGCCAATCGTGCCGACAAATGCCACTGACGTAGCCGCCAACAAACTCACTCGTAATAACGCTAAAAAACGTAGACGGCTGACATGAATACCAAAGCTGCGGGCACGATCTTCGCCAAGACGCAGCGCGGTCAGTTTGGTGGCAGAGAGTAATGAAAACGGCACCACCAGCAACAACACCAGCGCTAGTAACCCAACATTCTGCCAATTGGCCCTCGACAGCGAGCCCATGCTCCAAAACACCAGCTGCTGCAATGCTGCTTGCGACGACGCAAATTGCACAAAAGCCACCAACGCGTTAAACACAAACACCAGTGCAATCCCCAACAACACCATGGTTTCGACACTGCTGCTACGCAACCGTGTCATCAACTGCAGTAGCAGCACAGAACCCAGCGCAAAAATAAAAGCGTTCAGCGATACCATCCATTCTGTGGGCACAAACGGCAGACTCAAGCCCAAGACAATCGCCAGCGCGGCACCAAATGATGCTGCTGATGACACGCCAAGGGTAAATGGGCTCGCCAACGGGTTATTAAGAATGGCCTGCATCTCTGCCCCGGCCAATGACAACGCTGCGCCCACCAGCATGGCCATTAATGCGTAAGGCAAACGCACGTCCCAAATAATCGTCCGTTGGGCGGCAGATACACTGTCTGGATTGAGAATCCCAGCCCACACTTGAGCAGCTGTCAGCGAAGAGGGGCCGGTGACCATATCCAGCACCAGTGCGGCGCAGCAGAGCAGCGCCAAAACCACAAGGATCAGCACTCGCCATAGCACCTTGCCGCGGTAAGCCGCAAGAATAGCGGCACTGCCGGCCGAGGTGCTTTGCTCAGTTATTGTATTCACAAGTACAGCCTATAATGGTGGAAGATCAACCCAGCCTGTTCCAATATAAGGAACCGCCAGAAAACGTTCATTGATGAGGTCAAGGGTTGCTGCAGGCTCAAGATCAGCAAAGAGCTGCGGGTGCACCCATTTAGCCAGCACTTCTACGGCAATAATATCGAGCGGTGAGTTGAGTAACTGGTGCGCTAGCCCGTGTACACGGCCATTACTGACGGCTGACAGCTGGGCAATACCTTGGCGACTGGCGACTTTAGTTAAAGCAGTCTGCGCTTCGCGCTCGGTATAATCGCCGCCCAAAACTAAACCATCTGTTTTCGCCAAAGCCGGCCCGCCGGTAGCAATATAAACATCTGGATCGCTGGCAATAATGTATTCAAGATTCAGCTTGCCCGAAGCTCGAGTCAGCACGTCGGCACCGATATTATGCCCGCCGATAAATTCAATATAGTCACCGACGCCACCGTTACCCGGTGAAAAACAACAGTCTTGAGTGATGCCCGCATGGGCTTCCATAAACACCTTGGGTTTAGGCTCGTCTTGATGCGCGTCCAGCCGTTTAGAAATATAAGCAAGATGCTCATCACGCAGCGCTAAATAATCGTGGGCCTGCTGCTCGTTGCCGGTTAAACGAGCCAACAACTCAAGACTGGGGCGTTGGTGCTTAAAGGGATCAATAAAAAAGTCGATAAACACCACAGGGATGCCAGACGCTTCGAGTATGGCAACTTGAGCATCGTTCGGACCGCGGCTCAGCGATACCACGGCAACATCTGGATCTGCGGCCAACATGGATTCCATATCAAAGCTTTCCGCAGAGCTGGATACTATAGGCAGCTGTTTCATTGCCGGAAACATATCAGCCATACGCTGATAAAAAGCATCACCTAAGCGGTTGATATCGTTTGGCCAGGCGGCGAGACGACTCACAGGATCGGGGTCAATCAGTGCCAATACCAACAAAAAGCGCCCGTCATCAATGGCAATGGTGTTGATCGTGTCAGGCACACTGACAGTTCTGCCGCGCAAGTCAGTCACTTCTTGAGCTGCCGCTACCGTGAGCGGAGTCAGGGCCGAAAACAGCGCAAAAATGCCGATTGCCAGTGTCGCTTTAAGGCGTAAATAATGTTGCATTTGGATTCCTTTTAATTCACTGAGCGACATCATTAAGCGCGCAGCGTTGCGCCGCCGTCCACATACACATCACCCATCACGATGTGTCCGGCTTGCTCGGATAATAGAAACATCACTGCATTAGCAATATCTGTAGGGGAAGCCAATTTACCCAGCGGAATGCCGGTTTTATACGCCTCAGGAATGCCATCAATCACCCGCTGCTCGCCACTTGCATCGGCCCACATACCCGTTTGCATCGGCGTCAGCGTTGAGCCCGGCGCGACGTTATTACAACGAATGCCTAGCGGCGCCAGCTCAAGCCCAAGACAGCGCATAAACATCGCCGCTGCTGCTTTTGAAGCGGCATAAGCGGCCATCGCATGACGGGGAATGCCAGCAGCGTTGGAACCCACAGTGACCATCGCACCTTGACGGCGCGGTGTCATCACCCGTGCCAGCGCGCGTGAAACGTAAAATACGCCATCGGCGTTGACCGCAAAAGTGCGTCGCCAAGTGTCATCATCAGTGCTTTCTACTGTGCCAAACTGCAGCACACCGGCAACATTAATACCAAAACCAATCGGGCCAATGTCTTGCTCCACGTGAGCCACCAATGCGTCCACTGCGTGCGAGTCGGTTACATCCAGCGCCATGGCATGCACGGGCGGTAATTGCGCTGCACCTTCTGCGGCTACTGCGTCTGCAAAGATGGGCGCAATACGATCGGTTGCTACAACGGTGCAGCCACTTTTGCGCAGCAACTGCACGAGCGCTTCACCAATCCCCCCGCTTGCGCCGGTTACCAGCGCGATGGTGCCGTCAAATCCTGTGAGCTGCATTCTGCGTCTCCGATAGTGTCTGTCTAGAATGAATTGAGGGTGTTGCAAGAGCCGCTTCATGCTCCGCCATACGACGAGACAGCAACGGTGCAATACGTGCTGCAGCATCGCGGCCAGTCATTTCTGCGTGTAAATACGGCAACTCGACGGCCTCGATATCAGTGGCGTAAGCAGCCCATAGATTCGCCTGCAGCGAGGGCCGTTCAACATGATCACGTCCAGCACGCAGATGCATGATTTGCCCGTCAAAGCGGCCATGATAATGATCGCGTACCAGCTGATTGGTAGCCGTGACCGCACGCACTACGCCATCCAGTGCCGCCTCAGGCAAGTTGCCCAGCGTGCTGTCACCACGGCGCAAAAATGCCACGACTTTTTCGCGGCTATCCAACTCTAAATGTTGTTCGGGGTCGTAGCCAGCAATCGCCAGTAGCGCACGCAATGCACCCGCAGCATCAGGCTCAGGTTCAGCGCGCCAGCACTCGGCAGGATAAGCATCCAACAGAGCGAGGATGCCCACTTCGCGACCTTGTTCACGCAGGTAGATGGCCATGGCGTGAGCAATAATTCCGCCGACTGACCAACCCACTAAATGCACTGGGCCTTCCGGGTAGATCGTGCTCAATGTGTCCACGTAACTCGCAGCGAGCGCGTTAATGTTTTCAGGCAGAAGTTGCTGCGGATCCAGCGCTGGTGACTGCAATCCGTATACCGTGCGCGCAGGTGATAACGCGCGCGACAATTCACGGTAGTTCCAAGCAATACCGCCCGCTGGGTGAATCGTAAATAACGGCGCGAGGCTCGTCTCACCTTGCGACAAGCGCACCGTGGGCCCCAAACCATTATCAGCGTTAGCTACGGGTGCATCAATCAGCGCAGCAAGACCGGCCACTGTGGGCGTGGCGAACAGCGCACCAAAACCTGGATCCCAGTGCCAATGCTCTTGGATCGCCAGCAGTAGATGCACCGCCAACAGCGAATCGCCACCCAGCGCAAAGAAATCATCATCCGCGCCAATCGTGCTGGTCGTGTTAAGCACTTCAGCAAACACGCGTGCCACTTCACGCTCGGTGGCAGTCGTTAACTCACCGCCCGCCGACAAGGCGATATCTGGCAGCGGTAAAGCCTTACGGTTCAATTTGCCGTTGGCGCTCAGCGGCCAGTCTGCCACCGTGACAAACGCTGCAGGAATCATATATTCAGGTAGGCGAGCTGCTAAATGCGCGCGCAGAGCAGCAGGCGCTAACGCCTCAGACTCGGAGGCCTGTTTTGGCTGCACATAAGCCACCAAACACGGCTCTGCATTGCCTATCTGGCGCAGCAGCACCGCAGCACTCGCTACAGCGGGCAATTCAGTCAGAGCATGCTCAATATCACCCAGTTCAATACGTAAGCCGCGCAGTTTCACTTGATCATCGCTGCGGCCGAGAAACTCAACCGCACCATCGGGGCGAAAACGTGCCACATCACCACTTTTGTAGAGCCGCCCGCCATCGACAAATGGATTATCGATAAAAACTTCAGCGGTCAGCGCCGGCTGGCCAAGATAACCTCGCGCTAACTGCACACCACCCAGATACAAATCCCCCGCCACACCTGGTGGCAGCGCTCGCATCTGCTGATCGAGCACATACAACTGAGTGTTCCACACAGGGAAACCGATCGGCACAGAAACACTTTTATCATCTCGATTGGCCGCCCAACAGCTCACATCTACCGCCGCTTCAGTAGGGCCATACAGATTAAAGAGTTCGGCATCCAGTACAGCATGAAAACGCTCCCGCAACGCTGCACTCAGCGCTTCACCGCTAACGATCACTCGACGTAGCGCCAGCCACCGAATATTGGGCGCGGATAGAAACGCTGCCAGCATTGAGGGCACAAAATGCAATGTGGTAATGCCATGTTCGCGGATCAGCTGCACAAGGATGCGCGGGTCATGGTGCGCATCCGGTGGTGCGATCACCAGTTGCGCCCCAGCCAGCAGCGGCAAGAAAAACTCCCACACTGAAACGTCAAAAGTGGCAGGCGTTTTTTGTAAAATACGCTCGCTGGCATCGATAGCGAAATACTCGCGCATCCACAGCAAGCGATTGACGATAGCTTGCTGCTCAACCACCACACCTTTCGGCTCGCCGGTTGAGCCAGAGGTATAGATCACATAGGCCGCATCTTCTGGCTGCGGTGCCGCATCTAGCAGGGTCTGCATACTGGATTGACAAGGATTCAGTTGCCAAAATTCAGGTGACAACACCGGCCAACGACTGAAGCGCGACGCGTCCTCGGCTAAGACACACACCGGCTGCGCCGAGTCGAGAATACGCTCAAGTCGTGCATCGGGTTGAGCAGTGTCCAGTGGCAAATAAGCACCACCAGCACGTTGGATTGCCACCAGTGCAATCACCAGTTCAAAGGAACGCGGCAAGGCCACAGCGACGATGGAATTACGCGTAACGCCCTGCTCGCGTAACTGATAAGCCAAGGCACGCGTGCGTTGTTCAAGCGCGGCGTAGCTGAGTGACTGGCCTGCAAACACCAACGCTGTAGCGTCGGGTGTCGCGTCCATTTGCGCCTGATACAGCGCCACTAATGTAGTGGCCGGTACATCATGCTCAGTGGCATTGACCTCATATAAATAGCGCTGTGCTTCAGCCGCTGTGGCCAATGCAATATCGTCCAGACGCGCACCGGCGTAGCAGGCATCAATCGCTGCATCTAAAAAAGCTGGCAACCGTGCAGCATGCGCCTCTACATCGGCCTCGGTGTAATAAGCGCAATGGGCTTCGATTTCCAGATCAAGCGCGGCCTGAGCATCACCCCGAAAACCCAGCGTGAGATCATCGACAGGACCCGTAGAAAATATGTCCAACTGTGCACTCAGCCTGGGCAATAGCAGCGGACGGTAGAACGGTTGCACATTAATTAAGGTTCCGTACAGTCGTCGCTTACCACCAATCAAGCCTAAGTCGCGGCGCAACTGCTCACCACGATAACGTCCATGGCGCCGGCCCCGCGTGAGTTCACGTGCGGTATCACTGATAAACGTATCCAACGTTTCGTTGTGCTCGCGCAGTACAAGCGGCAACACATTCATCACCATGGCTAGCGCGCGCGCCGCCTTACTCCCCAGCCGTCCCATATAGGGCACGCCGACGACGACTTCATTCGCACCGTCGGTATGGCGGCGGCAGTATTCGGCAGTCAGTGCGGTTAGCACATCGGGCCAGGGCTGTTTTTGTATTGTGGCAAGCTCGATCAGTCGTGCGATAAGCTTGGGATCAAGTGGCGTAATTTTTCGCCAACAGCCGTGTACTGACGCATCACCGGCAGTAAAGTCATTGGCTAAACAAGCTGGCGGTGGTGCATCGGCCAAGGCGTTATTCCAGTAGACGGAATCACGCACACGCCGCTCTGAAATTTGGTAGTCAGCGTCTTCTTCAAGCACTGGCAGCAAAGCAGCAAAGGGTCGACTGCTGTTTTCACCGGCATACAGAGCGCTGACACGCTCGCCCATTAACGCCATCGCATAGCCATCTGCCGCCAGATGATGCACCCGTAAATACCAAGCGTAGCGCCCTGCACCCAAGATAAAGAGTTGCTGCTGAGCGAGTCGGTCACGAGTTGGTTCTAAGGGTGTTAAATAATCGGCACGCATGATGGCTTGCGCAGCATCTGCGGGGCTGTCATCACCACTGACATCTACCACTTCAAGCATGGGAATGTAATCCGGATCCAGCCATTGGCGTGGCCCAGCTTCAGTGTTAGCAAAACGCAGCGCTAAGCTTTGCGCTTCAGTGGCAGCCTGATTGGCGGCGTGGGTAAAGGCGCTGATATCCAGCTCGCCCTCCAGCCACAGCACATGCGCGGTATTGAAGGCTGGATTGTGCGGTTCAAGCCGCTGAGCAAACCACAGTCCTTGCTGCGCTTCGGTCAGGGGGTAACGAGTGACGTCCATTATTACAGCTCGCTCTGCTGACGTTGGACGATCTGCCACCAGTCAGCCAGCGTAGGGTTTTCAGCCAAATCGGCAAAACTCAGCTCAACGCCAGTCTTATTCCATTCAACCGTGAGGCTGAAAATGCGCATTGAATCCAAGCCCCAGTCGAGCAGATTATCGTCGTTTTCAAGCTCTTCTGGTGCTTCATTAACCAACTGGGCAATATCGGCACGCATGCTCTCCAGAGTCAGCGGTGTGTTTGTATTCGTTGTCATTTTATAAGGCCTTTAACAGTTGATCAGTGGTCATGGGTATCCCGCAGGTACGCGCAATCCAGCGCAACGCATTCATATGATCATCGCGGCTAAAATCTGCGCCCGCATCAGCAACGATAAACGGCTCGATATCCAACTGAAACGCCTCCGCCATGGTCGCCGTGCAGCCAATATGGGTATAAACGCCAGTGACCAGCAACTGATCGCGGCCACGAACTCGCATCAGCGCTTCTAGATTGCTGCGTTGAAAAGCACTGTAGCGGTGCTTCACCAACACATAGTCGCTGGATGCCGGGGCCAGCTCATCGACAATTGCCTCATGCTCAGGAGTCGCCTGCATCCCTGGACCCCATAAATCAGCTTGCAGACCGCGATCACAGCGCTCTTGATAGCCTTGCTGCGCAGTATAAAAAACCGGAATGCCCTGCGCACGGCAATGAGTAATGATCCGCGCCAAGTTGGCTACAGCCGGCGCAAGTGGCGCAGCATTGGCATCAAAAATTGCCAGAAAATAGCGCTGCATATCGTGAACTAACAATGCACAGCGGGAGGCCTCAGGCGTCCATGTAGCTCGTGGCGTGGGTAACTCGTGGGCTTCAGGCAACGCATAGCTTGTAATAGTAGGAAGTCCCATTAGTCATTCCCCTGAATGTTGTCTAAAAAGCGCTGACGCAACTGAGCACGTAGTTCGCGACGACTCACCTTGCCCACCGCGGTTGTGTCAAAGGCATCAATAAAGACAATTTGATCCGGCACTTTAAAAGCCGCCAACCCCTGCTCGCGGATCCACTTTTTAAGCTCGACTGCACGCGGTTGATTACCGCGTGCAATAATAAAGGCGCAGCTGCGCTCGCCCAGATAATCATCGGGGATCGACACCACAGCAGCGTCAAATACAGCAGGATGAGCAAGCAGATGATCTTCAATTTCTTCTGCTGAGATTTTTTCACCGGCGCGGTTGATATGATCGTTCGCTCGGCCCTGTACTATTAAATAACCGTCTGCGCTGCGTTTAACCATATCGCCCGTGCAGTAATAACCGTCAGCAGTGAAGCTGCGTGCGTTGGCCACCTCATCGTTGTGATAACCGCGAATCGTGTAAGGGCCACTGATTTGTAAGTGCCCAACTTCGCCGTCAGCAACGGGCTCACCGTTGTCATCGACTACGCGCACATCATCATCGGGACTGATAGGTCGGCCTTGCGTATTCAGTATCACCTCGTCTGGATCATCCAAACGCGTGTAGTTCACCAAGCCTTCAGCCATCCCAAATACCTGCTGCAACTTGCAATCAAGTCCATTGACCAAGCGCTTGGCAGCCTCGGGCACCAGTTTGGCACCGCCCACTTGCATCACTTCAAGACTGGAAATATCGTGTTGGGTACTCGCTGCAGCATCGGCCCACAGCAGCGCTAAAGGTGGTACCAGCCCCACGCAGGTCACGCGTTCGCGCTCAATCAAGGCAAAGGCAATGCTCGGTTCTGCACTGGGACTGAGTACCACGCGTGCACCTGCATACAGCGCACCCAGCCAACCCGGCGAACTCATCGGAAAGTTATGCGCCGCCGGTAATGCCGCCATATACACGCTGTGCTGCGTGATGCCGCACATATCATTGCTGGCACGAAATGAATAAATATAGTCATCATGAGTACGCGGAATCAGCTTGGACAGCCCAGTGCTGCCGCCAGAGATTTGTAAAAATGCGACCGACTGCGGATCAGGATCAATGGATAATGTACTTGCGTCGCCAGCCAGTGCTGATAGCGCGGTAAATTCTTCTGTCTCACCAGCAATAATAATCTGCTCAACACTTGGCACTGCACGACGCAATTCGCGGGCCAGTGTGCGGTAATCAAAGCCGGCATAACGTTCAGCCGCGATATAGCCGATCGCTTGTGCTTTGCGGGCAAAATGGGTGATTTCAGTTAACCGGTGGGCAGGTAGCGCGTAGACAGGAATCAGCCCTGCGTAAAACAGCCCAAACACCACAGGAATAAACTCAGCAACATTACCAAACTGCACAATCACCCGATCACCTGGCACCAATCCTTGCGCCAAAAGCCCGGCACCAATGCGCTCAGCTTCGCGACCTAATTGCGCATAGGTATAGCGCGTATCGCCCGCGACCACAGCCACATCATCACTAAAGCGGATGGCGCGCTCACGTAAAAAAGCAGGAAAAGTTTCGCCGCGCCAATGACCAGCAGCACGATAACGCTCAACCAAAGTGGACGGCCAGACCTGACTGAGTGGCAGGCGCTTTTCGGCAATATGACTCATGATATTTCTCTCTTTTTCAAATTAGCGGCTGTGTGCTTCATCAACGCCGAGTGCATCCAGCAACGCCATAAACTTGGCAGCAGTCTCTTCGACTTCAAGCTCAGGAACTGAATCGGCCACGATGCCTGCCCCAGCAAACAGACGTAAGGTATCGGCCTGGACATGCGCGCAACGAATGGCCACATACCAATCACCATCGCCTTGCGCATCAAGCCAACCCACAGCGCCAGCATAAAAACCACGCGAGACAGGCTCAAGCGCATTGATGGTGTCCAACGCCTGCTGGCGCGGAGTGCCACAAACTGCCGGCGTGGGATGCAGCAAACCTACCAATGTGGCCACTGAGGTATTGGGGTCTTTTAAAGTACCGACAATCCGCGTGCCCAAATGCCACATGCTATCGGTGGTGTAGAGCGACGGTGTTGTGGGCGCATCAAGCTCATCACATAACGGCGCAAGCGCTGCAACGATGGCATCCACCACGTAGCGATGCTCGTCAAGATCTTTGCTTGAGGTTTCTAGCTTTTCAGCTGTGCGTGCATCTTTTACAGCCTCATGACTGCGGCGTGCAGAACCGGCCAACGGATGCGAAATAATTGTGCGCCCGCGCCGTGAGATCAATAATTCCGGCGTGGCACCGACCAGCCATGCTGGCGGCTCATTGTCGTCCACCGGCAGCGGTATCACATAGGTGGTCACACTGGTATCACGCTCAAGGCGTTGAGCCAGCGCAAGCGGTTCAATCGTATCCGCCGCCTGCAATCGTAAACTGCGCGCCAATACAGCTTTACCCAGTACCGTCTGTTCGCCGGTCAACTGCGACACGCACTGTTTCACCATCTGGGCATAATGGTCTGCCGTAGGCTCAGCGTGTGAGTGACCGATCAACGGCGGCAGCTCGGCCTGCGACGCTATTTTTAACCCATCAGACAATCCCAGCCGCGCCGGTTGATAAAGGGCATCCGCGGCATGAGGGTCAAAAGGCAACGCGCCAACCAGCACATCAGGGCCAAGGCGTGGAGTCGCAAAAAACTCACTAACGCGACGCCCAAAACTGGCGGTATCACCGCTTGGCAACTTGGCTAAACACCCTTCCACTTCTAGTGTGTGCTGCGGAGAACGCAATATAAATATCGGTACCTTCTGCTCTACCCTAGCCTCAGTCTGACTGGATAACGCCAGCGTAATCATGAAATAACTCCTGTACGACGGTTGGTAACTTCAACAGAGTGATATCGCCATACGGCTAACGCCAACAGCAATAACAAAATAACCACAAGTAAATACGGGGCGCTGGGCGATATGCGATAGAGCAAAGTACCTGCTAGGGGCCCCACAATCATAGAAAAACCCTGCATCGACGACACCGTGCCAGCAGCAGCACCCTGCTCATGAGCATCCACGCTATCTGCCGTCAGCGCCTGCACTGCCGGGCGCACAAAACCCATACCCACACCTGCCAAGCTAAACGCACACAGCATCGGCAACGCCGTACTCACCAGTGCAATAGAACCAAAGCCTGCACTGGCCAGCAGCGATCCAATCAGCAGCCAACGAGTTGGCGTCCATTCAATACGTGTCATCAGCGTCTGCGCCAAAATCAACCCTGCACCCAAGGCAGTCAGCGCGTACCCAGCTGTTTTCGCACCTTCACTCAGCGATTGCGCTAGCCGGTCGATTGCCAAAAAGCCCACTGTGGACTGAGTCACAGCAACTGCAGTCATGGCCACAAAAACAGCACATAAAGGTAGTCGCAGCCGTGCATCAAAAAAACCAATAACCGGCCGCGTAGAAGATGATTGCTTGCTGTGCTGCACAAGAGTTTCAGGCTTAGTTTCAGGCATTTTCCAAGCAATCAGCCCTAAGGCTAAAATAGGCATCAGCGCGGCGGCATACAGCGCCAGCGCGATATCGTACATAGCAATCCAGCCAGCCAGCACGGGTCCAGCTACTAGGCCAACGGCATTAGCCGCGCCCAGCTTAGCCATCGCAGAAGCTCGTTTACCGGGCGCGACTTGATCAGCCACCGATGCGGCCGTGACCGTCGGCACCGCTGCGTAAAATAAGCCCACTAACGCTCGCGTACCCACTAACACAGTCAGCGATAGCGCTATCGCCGGTGTACGGCTCAGCGCTGCATCAACGGATATGGCTAACACCAAGTAGGTCACCGCATAAGCAGCAAGAGATATAAGTAAAACGCGCTTGCGCCCGACTCTATCGCTCAGCCTGCCCCATCGGCTGGCGGCGAGCATCCACAGCACACCGCCGGCTGTTAGAGCTAATCCCGCATGCCAGTCCGCTAAACCGAGTAAGCGCACAACCGGCCCCACGACTGCAACAAAAGCCATGATCGCCATAGTGCCGACCAAAGCTACAAAATTGAGCACCCATAAATGAGATGTAGATTGAAGTGAGCTCATGCAGTGATTCATCCAAATCTATGATCCCGTACTTATAAAGGCTGATATAAGCCAAGCCCAGTAGGATCAAATAAGGCGAGTAGGCTAAAGCACGACCCCTCTAAATGCAAATCATTTTGATTTACATTGACATCAACTACAAGAAAGATAGAGACTCTCGAGCCCACGTTTTTTAAATTTAATCTCTGGAGTTCGTAACATGCTTCTTTCACGCTTTAGTAATTTGCACACTCAACACCCTGATCTTGTGCGCAAAATCTTTACAATCTCGTTACTCGCAACGACCATTGGCGCGACTCTGCAAGCCATTGCAGCACCTAACGTAGAACGCTCAGTACAAGTTGATGAGCAGATTTATGAAATTGCCTTTAACTCTAAAACTCAGACCCTATACGCTGCAGTGACCGGTAGCCGCGACATCGATGAAAAAACTGGAAAAAAACGAGTTGCCTCAGGCATCGTTGTATTGGACGCGCAAACTCTAGAACAGGTGGACAAAATTGCGACCGGTGAGATGACCCCCTTTAGCTTAGCTATCAACCACACAACCCAAAAACTCTATGCTGCAGACACAGCAAACGGTCAGGTTGGCGTTTATGCTATTGATTCAGGCAAGGAAGTGGCACTGATCAAAAGCTCAGGCAAAGAATCCAATCGTTTGCGCCAAATCGTAGTAGATGAAACCTCTAATATGATTTACATCAGCACTGTCGGTGGGTCAGAACGCAACGGAAAAATCGGACCAGAAAGCGCCATTTGGGTTATTGACGGTAAGACGGACACACTAAAATCCGTCATCACTGACCCAGTAAAAACCGCCACAGGATTGGCCATCGATACTGACAATCAGCGCCTGTACGTGTCTGATCTGATCAATAGCGACATTGCCGAAATCGATCTTAAAACGCACAAGGTACTGCGTAAGTTCAGCGGCGTAGAGCCCCTTGAAGACGCTAAGACTGCAGGTCCCGATACGATCAATATGGAGATTGATACAAAGAACGGTATTCTTTATGCCATCAACCAGAAGTCGGGTGGTATAGCGATGATTGACCTCAAGAGTGGTGATATTCTACGTACTGTAAAAACCGGAAGCGGCGCACTGAGTGCACGACTGCATCCACAAAGCGGCGACCTTTACGTAGCCAACCGCAACGATGGCACAGTCTCTATTATTGACGCTAAGACTCACTTTGTGAGTGCCCACCTTTCCACCGGTACGCATCCGCAAACCATTGCCATTGACCCCAAATCTGGGCAGGTCTATGTCAGCAATAAGGCCAAAGGTAAAGGTCGCGGTGCTCCACAAGATGCACCTACGCCCTATGAGCCTTCAGGCAACACTGTCACATTAATCACACCGTAAACGAAGCCTCACAACACTAAAGACCACCTCAACACTCTGAGGCGGTCTTTATATGTCTCCAGATATGACTTATCTGCAATAAGAAAATCCAGACTTAGAGCCTGCTCAATCTAGAACTCAGCCCTGCCGTTTTCTTAATAGTAGGAATCGTCTAGATAACATTTTCGAGCCACAATGATGGTGTGCGTGAACTCTTGATCTTTTTTAATCCCATTGAAAATTTCTGGCCATGGGTACTGCCTTTATCTGATGTCCACTTGATCGCCAGCCATTTCGACCACCGCCCTCTGAGCGACGCAGAGTTCGCACGTTACGGTGTACCCCTACCTTCAAATATCCAACGGGCAGCCCACAAACGGCGAGCTGAATTTCTTGCTGGCCGCTTATGCGCACAGCAAGCATTGCTGATGCTCAATGGTACGGTAGGTATTCCAGCTATCAGGCAAGACCGAGCACCTCAATGGCCGCAAGGCTGTATAGGGTCTATTACTCACAGCGATAGATGGGCTGCCGCACTGGTTGCACAATATGATAAATACATTGCGCTAGGACTAGATATCGAGCGCTGCTTAAGTATCAGTGATAGCCGAAAGCTGGCCGATGGAATACTTACAGCAGGTGAGCACTCACGCTGGGCTCAACTTCCCTCAGAGCAATTTAGCTTAATGGTCACCCTGACCTTCTCTCTCAAGGAAAGCCTATTCAAAGCGCTCTACCCACTCGTGGGAAAACGGTTCTACTTTGAGCATGCCGAACTGGTGGACTGGAATATGACTACAGGCACAGCACGCTTACGCCTGCTAACGAATCTCGACAGTGAATGGCAGGCAGGCCGCGAACTAGAAACCTATTTCTGCCAAGTCGATGAACATATTATGAGCTTGGTAGTGGTACCAAGCTAAAGGATTAAATGGCCGGTGGCACACTTTACAAGTTGCTTTCTAGTGTCAGCAAATGGTCTGCAGCATAGGCTTCTTCATAAAGGCAGCGACTTTAGCAAGCTGACTACCAGCCAAGTTGATCAGGCTGTTGCCAAGATCAATTTACGCACACGCAAATGCTTGAGCTGGAAATCAGCATACTAAGTACACACAGGCGCAAGCATTGCACTTATGTATTGAATTCAGGATTTTATCTTAATTTTTAATTGCATTTCTTGATACTTTTTTTAAAAAATTAATTACTTTGCTAGTCCAGCCTTTAGCCAGTTCTGGGCAAAGCTGAATATTTAAAGGCCCTTGAATTTATTTGGTTAAAGTATGTAAATCCAGCTTTGCGTCTTTAGCAGTTTTAGAGTTCTGCTTGCATAATTAGCATAACAATCATCTGCCAGTGTAAGTAATAAGCCTCCTTTTACCTCATGTGTTAGTCGATAAACTAGCTACTTTTCTAAAGTAGCCAAACATCTACTTAGGGTCGACTTTGCAATATTCATTAGGTTAGCCGTTGCCGTTAATTTTTTTCTTACCTTAAATTAACAAGTGTACGTAGTGCAGTGTAATTGCTCATAGGTGTCTAGGTTTTTGCAATCGAGTGTTCCATTCTTGTGGCCACCTATTATTAGCGCGAATCATTAGCATACGCAAATGCAAACGCCTTGCATTAACTTTCAGATATAAGAACAGGAGTCGTAAGTGAAACAGCCCATAAGACCTTTCGCAGGATTTTCTTTAACGACCATGGCTTTAGCGTTTGGATTAGTAGCATAAGCCGATGCTGTGGAACCAGGTGAGAACCTACCTGAACTTATAATTACAGCCAGTTAGACGATAAAGGTATTGATCAGGCTACTTTGCAGCGACAGCAAGCTTCAAGTATGCGCGATATTTTTAAAACTGACCCTTCGGTAAACTTTGACGCATAACTAAAGGGATGGAAAAACAAAACACAGCCAGGACGGCTCAGACAAAACGCAGCAAGCCCAATCAAATCAAGGGCTTAAACTGCAGACGAAAAAAAAGAGCCCTTAGGCTCTTTCTTTCTTAGCTTGACGCCGAATTTGGAGCGGAAAACGAGACTCGAACTCGCGACCCCGACCTTGGCAAGGTCGTGCTCTACCAACTGAGCTATTTCCGCAAAAACTGGCGTCCCCTAGGGGACTCGAACCCCTGTTACCGCCGTGAAAGGGCGGTGTCCTAGGCCACTAGACGAAGGGGACGCATCCTTGAGCTTCTTAAAGCTTGCAACTTCCGAAGCGTTTGCTGTTTGCAGTATTGCTTGGAAGTGGTGCGCATATTACGGATGAAACTGCATTCCGTCAAGCACTATTATGAAAATAGTGTGTATTTCAATGCTTCGGGGTCTTTTCTGGCATAAACATCAACTGAATCTCATGATTCCAGTCAAAATCCTCACCTTTTTCTAAAGCTGCATAACGACGGTCTTCTAACTCCTGATATTTTTCAATTTCTTCATCAGGCATAAAATGCAAACAGTCACCGCCAAAGAACCACAACAGATCGCGCGGTACTAAATGCGTAATTTGTGGGTAGCGCTGAAACACTTGGCTGATAATGTCCTGACCGACATATAAGTCTTCAGTACTCTCACGCAAGTCCACCACCATCTCATCGAAACGCTCTAAAAAAAGCGCATGGTGATTTTCTGGCACCACTTCGGCATCGGCAACCGCGACCAAAATTGTGCGCAAATGTGCTAATAACTGTAAATGCTGTTCGACGTGCGGCGTGGTCATAACCCTATCCCCTTAAAAACAAGCCGCGCAGTATAAAGCCTGCACGGCATTAACCCAATCACTAGCGCGCATTCAGCGACGCTCTATATATTAGTCAGCTGCCTGTTCCAGCAATCGCAAGCCAACCCACTGCTTAGCAAACTGCGCGGCGCAACGGCCATTACGATTACCGCGGGCCAGCGCCCAGCTGATCGCTTCTTTTTCAGCACTGTCATCAAACTGCCACTTTAATGCTGCGGGCTGAGCATACTCAGCAATCCAGTGTTGCACCACGGCCAAGTAATGATCTTGATCAAAGGGATAAAACGACAGCCACAGACCAAAACGGTCGGATAGCGCGATTTTGTCTTCAACCGCTTCACTCGGATGCAACTCACCGCCATCACCGTGCTGCCAGTTTTGATTATCGCTGTGCTGCTCAGGTAATAAGTGGCGACGATTGGACGTGGCATATAACAGTACATTATCTGGCGCACGTTCTAATGAGCCATCTAGCACGCTCTTTAAAATACGGTAGTCGCCCTCGCCTGCTTCAAAAGACAGATCATCACAGAAGACAATAAAGTGCTGCGGCAAGCCGGCTAAAGACTCAACAATCATCGGTAAATCGGCCAACTCATTGCGCTCCACTTCAATCAAGCGCAAGCCTTGTGGTGCGTATTCAGCCAGCAGCGCACGCACTAGTGAGGATTTACCGGTACCGCGCGCGCCCCATAACAGCGCATGGTTGGCTGGGAAGCCGCGCATAAATTGCTGAGTATTGCGCAACAGTTGTTCGCTCTGCCGTTCGACACCCAATAAATCAGCTAAGCGAATATCCGCACCCAACGCAATCGGGCGAAAGAAACTGCTATTGCCTGTGCGCTGCCAACTGGCCGCATAGACTGTATTCCAGTCAACCGGCTCAGTCGGTTTAGGCAACAACGGCTCAAGCTGTTGTAAGACTTGATTGGCTCGCTGTAAAAATTCATTTAATAATTCAGACACAAGACTCTCCTGATGGTTTTACCGCCGCCGGCTAAGAAGCAGATCAAACAGCTTAAGCGGGCTGTAACTGCAAAGCTACGGAGTTAATGCAGTAACGCAAACCCGTGGGTGCAGGGCCATCTGGAAACACATGACCTAAATGCGCATCACATGACGAGCACACAACTTCAACGCGCTGCATACCGTGACTGCCATCAGTGTGTTCAGTGACAGCCGCTGGAGTAATCGGCTGCGAGTAGCTGGGCCAGCCGCAACCTGCGTCAAATTGATGCTGTGCGTCAAATAGCGGCTGAGCACAACATACACAATGGAACACGCCACTAAACTTGGGCGACTGATATTCACCGGTAAACGGCCGCTCTGTACCCCCTAGGCGGCAGACACGGAACTGTTCATCAGATAACTCTTCACGCCATTCTTCTATGGGTTTTTCAACTTTTTTCATCATATTCTCCAATTAAAGGGCAGCCATAAGCTTAACGCTCCCTTTCACCTTTGCCAGCACAGTCGTATGATAGGCATCTTTAAGTGCTTCTATCCAGGCTTGCAATTTAAGCGCAGCTATAGAGTGCACGGGCGACCCATCTGACAGCGCACAGTATTGCACCCCATCGGCAGACCGCCCCCTTACTGACTAATTTTATTCGGGATACTCAACATCATGCAGTTCAGCAAATCGAACAAGCTCGCTAACGTCTGTTATGACATCCGAGGCCCAGTACTTAAACACGCCAAACGTCTTGAGGACGAAGGCCACCGTATTCTTAAGCTCAATATTGGCAACCCTGCACCCTTTGGCTTTGAAGCGCCAGAAGAGATTCTGCAGGATGTGATGCGTAATCTGCCAACTGCGCAAGGTTACAGTGACTCAAAAGGCTTGTTCAGCGCACGTAAAGCCATTATGCAGTACTACCAGCAAAAAAATGTCGAAGGCATCGGTGTTGAAGACATTTATCTGGGTAACGGTGTATCAGAGCTGATTGTGATGACTCTGCAAGCGCTGCTCAATAACAGTGATGAGGTACTGATACCCGCGCCGGACTATCCATTATGGACGGCAGCAACCAGCTTGGCTGGCGGTAAACCTGTGCACTATTTATGTGATGAGCAGGCTGGCTGGTTCCCTGATATTGATGATATGCGCTCCAAGATCACCAGCAACACCAAGGCTATTGTCTTAATCAACCCAAACAATCCAACGGGTGCGGTGTACTCTAAAGAAGTGCTGTTGGATATTTTGGAATTGGCGCGTCAGCATAATTTGATCGTTTTCTCTGATGAGATCTACGATAAAATTTTATACGACGATGCTGTACATATTTGCACCGCGTCATTGGCCACTGATGTTTTATGCCTGACCTTTAACGGTCTGTCTAAATCGTACCGTGTGGCGGGTTTCCGTTCCGGTTGGGTGGCTATTTCCGGTCCTAAACACCGTGCGCGCAGCTATATTGAAGGCTTGGATATTTTGTCCAATATGCGTTTATGTGCCAACGTACCGGCGCAGCATGCCATTCAGACAGCGCTGGGCGGCTACCAGAGCATCAACGATTTAGTGTTGCCGAACGGTCGTTTACTTGAGCAACGCAACCGTACTTGGGAGCTTCTCAATGATATTCCCGGTGTCAGTTGCGTTAAACCAATGGGTGCGCTGTATGCTTTCCCAAAAATCGACCCGAAAATCTGCCCGATTCATAATGATGAAAAGTTTGTGCTGGATTTATTGCTCTCGGAGAAACTGCTGATCGTACAAGGCACCGCCTTTAACTGGCCGTGGCCAGATCACTTCCGCGTAGTCACGCTGCCTCGTGTGGACGATCTTGAGCAAGCCATTGGCCGTATTGGTAACTTCCTGAAAACCTACCGCCAGTAAGCGTGTATCGATCTACGTACTGACCATAAAGGCCTGTTACTCTGTTAGCAGGCCTTTATATAAAATATTAGATTTAAGTGCTTCAGATACTGGAAATTTTCTACAATCTTCAAATACAATCTATTTGACACAGTTTGCAACAATCCTCCCCTTGAAGCGCATCCGCGCAGCCCCTATATAGTTCACTTGATTACACTTTTGGAGTTTCCCGCACATGATGCGTATCTTTTTATTCTTAGCAACTAACATCGCGGTACTGTTAATTGCCAGTGTCACCCTCAGTTTACTGGGTGTCGACCGCTTTACCGGGCAGAACCATGGCGACTTATTGATCTTCTGTGCCGTATTTGGTTTTGCCGGTTCGCTGGTCTCTCTATTTATTTCAAAATGGATGGCCAAAAGAAGCACCGGTACACAAATTATCGAGCAGCCACGTACGCGCAAAGAACAGTGGTTATTACAAACCGTTGAAGAACTGGCTAATAAAGCCGGTATTGGTATGCCTGAAGTGGGTATTTTCCCTTCGCATGAGTCCAATGCCTTTGCTACGGGCTGGAACCGTAACAGCGCCTTAGTCGCGGTCAGCCAAGGTTTACTGGATCGCTTTCAAGAAGATGAAATCAAAGCTGTTTTGGCCCATGAAATTGGTCACGTGGCTAATGGCGATATGGTCACCATGGCATTAATGCAAGGTGTGGTGAACACCTTTGTAATGTTCTTTGCTCGTATCTTTGGTGATTTTGTTGATAAAGCCATTCTTAAAAACGAAGACGGCCGCGGTATTGGCTACTATGTCGCCACTATTTTTGCAGAACTGGTATTAGGTGTATTAGCCAGCACCATTGTCATGTGGTTCTCACGTCGCCGTGAATTCCGTGCCGATGAAGCCGGTGCGGATTTAGCCGGTACACAATCGATGATTAACGCCCTGCACCGCTTACGTGCAGAGCAAGGGATTGAATCTGAGATGCCTAAAGCACTCACTGCTTTCGGTATCAGTGGTGGCTTAAAAGAAGGCCTAGCCGGCTTATTTATGAGCCACCCGCCCTTAGAAGTTCGTATCGCAGCACTGCAACAACGCGGCTAAAACAGCCCAACAAAAAGGCCCAGTACGTGATGCGTACTGGGCCTTTTTTATTTATAAACGTCATTTATTTCGTGGGTTATGGCTGCTGGGCTAGCTGAGTCAGACCTTTCGTGAGAATACTGCGCAAAGCTGGCGTGTTACAGGCTGAGTCTTTTGCCATGGCAATATATAAAAACTGCGTCTCCACCGCAGGTTCGAGAACCTCAAAGCGCCGCACTAAATCATGCGCCAACACGTACTCCTGCATCGCCTGTTGTTCGGCAACCACATAATCCGCCTTACCGCCCATTATTTTATTAATCGCCACTGCTAGGCTATCAGCAGTGCGCACAGGCCACTTCAAAAGCTGCACCTGCAGATCGAAATCAATTAAACCCTGAAGCGGTAGCACACGCAAACCACGCAAACCCGACAGTTCAGGCCATTTTTTTAGCGTGACATGCTCACCGCTACGCACCCATAAATGATAATTTTTCTGAGTATAAGCAGGTAATAGATAGGTGAGCTCTGGATCTTTTTCAGGCAGAGGACTGACGCCAATAATCAGATCTGCACGGCCACTGCGTACTTCTGTTAGCGCTTTCTCTTCCTGGGCAGCCAGCACTTTAATCGTCAAGTGTGTTGTTTGCGCCAACGCTTGTAAAAAATCAGTGCTGAATTGACGTTGCGATGGTTTATCTGCATCTGCGGTCGTATCAGCAGCCAAAGGCTTAGCAAAATAACTCGCAGCCACTAAGGTTTCACAGGCTTGCTGCTCAGCCAACACAGCTGAAGGTGCTATATAACTGAATGCTGCGGCCATAGCGCACAATACAAATCGCCTGCTCATAACGCTCCATTTTATTTATTGATCTATTCAAGACGTTTATATTACACCGCCTGCAGTCAATAAGCGCTATAGCAACTTACATCGGCACCGATACAGCGCCCATCTGAAAATAGAGTCCATATCTGGCACTAAAACCTGATATTCAGGCATAAAAAAACCCGCTAAAAAGCGGGCTCTTTTACAAAAAAGCAGCCTTACAGCGCTTTTTCTAATTCTGGTATAGCGTCGAATAAATCCGCAACTAAACCATAATCTGCCACTTGGAAAATCGGTGCATCTTCATCTTTGTTGATCGCAACGATCACTTTAGAATCTTTCATACCGGCCAAGTGTTGAATTGCACCTGAAATACCTACAGCGATATACAGCTCTGGCGCAACAATTTTACCTGTCTGGCCCACTTGCATATCGTTCGGTACAAAACCTGCGTCAACAGCAGCGCGCGAAGCACCCACTGCAGCGCCGAGTTTGTCAGCAATACGATTGAGCATTTCAAAGTTTTCGCCGTTCTGCATACCACGACCACCCGAGACGATCACTTTGGCAGCGGTCAACTCAGGACGATCAGATTTTGCTAACTCTTCGCCAACAAACGCAGAAATACCTGCGTCGCCGCCAACAGTCACAGCTTCAATGCTCGCTGAACCGCCTTCTGCAGCAACTGGATCAAAACCTGTACCACGTACAGTGATCACTTTAGTCGCAGCGTTCGATTGCACAGTGGCAATCGCATTACCGGCATAGATTGGGCGCTTAAAGGTATCTGCGCTATCAACTGCAATAATTTCAGAGATCTGATCAACGTCTAATAACGCGGCCACGCGTGGCAGAATATTTTTACCATTTGTCGTCGCAGAGGCAAGAATATGTGAATACTCTTTACCCAGCTCAGCAATAAGTGGTGCAACGTTTTCAGGGAGTTGATACGCAAAAGCTGCATTATCAGCTGATAATACTTTACTTACGCCATCAATTTTTGCAGCAGCTTCAGCCACAGCAGCGCATTCTGCACCGGCAACCAGTACATGAATATCACCACCAATCGCTTTGGCAGCAGCCACTGTGTTCAGGGTAGCAGCACCCAGAGCAACGTTAGAGTGCTCAGCAATAACTAAAATAGCCATTAAATTACCTTCGCCTCGTTTTTCAGTTTTTCAACCAGTTCAGCCACATCTTTAACTTTGATACCTGCACTGCGTGCTGCCGGTGCTTCAACTTTCAAAGTTTTTACTGTGGATGCGGTAGAAACGCCTAAAGAATCTGGAGTCACAATATCCAGCGGCTTTTTCTTCGCTTTCATAATGTTAGGCAGTGACGCATAACGCGGCTCATTTAAGCGTAAGTCAGTTGTGACAATAGCCGGTAATTTCAGTGCAACCGTTTGTAAACCACCATCAATTTCACGCGTTACATTAACTTTATCGCCATCGACTTCCACTTTAGAAGCAAAAGTACCTTGCGCATAACCTGTTAACGCACCGAGCATCTGACCGGTTTGGTTGTTATCACTATCAATCGCTTGCTTACCCAGCATAATCAACTGTGGCTGCTCTTGATCCACTACAGCTTTAAGCAGTTTAGCGACAGCAAGCGAGCTCAATTCCTCTGCAGTTTCAACCAAAATCGCACGGTCAGCACCCAAAGCAAGCGCAGTGCGCAGTTGCTCTTGAGCGGCAGTAGGGCCAATGGACACTGCAATAATTTCACTTGCAATACCTTTTTCCTTTAAGCGGATGGCTTCTTCAACGCCAATTTCGCAGAAAGGGTTCATGGACATTTTAACGTTGGCGAGTTCAACGCCTGTGTTATCCGCTTTTACGCGGACCTTGACATTATAGTCAACCACTCGTTTGACAGCTACTAGAACCTTCATGGTTTCCTCGTTATCTCGGGTGAATAAATAATAGTGCCAAGACACGCTTGGCTTGAATGATGCAGAGTGTCGAATATATAACCAACCGATCTAATAAGTACACAACTTTTGTTATCTTGAACGTAACGCTTAGACTGGTCAAGATAACAATTGCGCCTTTTTTGCTTACATTTAGATATCATTCTAGCAGGCTTTTAAAAATTTCAAACGAGCGTTTGCATTTAAACACCCTGTAGTGATAGATATAATGCACAAAACAATTACGATAGAAATGAAAAATCCGAGCCCAAACACAATAAAATAATGTATAGCATCTGTAGGAGATAGCTTGTGGAACGCGAATTTATGGAATTCGATGTCGTCATCGTCGGTGCAGGCCCATCGGGTCTATCCGCCGCATGTCGACTCAAACAAAAGGCTGCAGATGCAGGCCAAGAGATTAGCGTGTGCGTCGTAGAAAAGGGTTCCGAAGTCGGTGCCCACATCCTTTCGGGTGCTGTGTTTGAAACGCGCGCACTGGACGAATTATTTCCTAACTGGAAAGAATTAGGTGCGCCACTCAACACACCTGTTAAGCGTGACGACATCTATTTATTAAAAGATGCCAAAAAAGGGCAAAAAATCCCAAATTTCTTTGTGCCCAAAACCATGCACAACGAAGGTAACTATATTATTTCACTCGGTAATCTGTGCCGCTGGTTAGCTGAACAAGCAGAGAATCTGGGCGTAGAAGTGTACCCAGGCTTTGCTGCACAAGAAGCCCTGATCAACGAAGATGGTGCTGTTTACGGCATTTTAACCGGTGACATGGGTGTGGATCGTGACGGCAACCCCAAAGACGGTCTCTACACACCGGGCATGGAATTACGCGCTAAATACACTCTGTTTGCCGAAGGTTGCCGCGGCCATATTGGTAAGCAACTGATTCAACGCTACAACCTGGCTAGCGAAGCGGATGCTCAGCATTACGGCCTTGGTATTAAAGAAATCTGGGATATTGATCCGGCTAAACACGAAGAAGGCTTAGTGGTGCACACTGCTGGCTGGCCGCTGGATAATGACAATCCAGGCGGCTCTTTCCTCTACCATATTGAAAACAATCAAGTGGTCGTCGGCCTCATTGTCGACCTGTCCTATAGCAACCCGTACTTATCACCTTTTGATGAGTTTCAACGCTATAAACATCACCCTGTGGTCAGCCAGTACCTTGAGGGCGGCACACGTGTGGCTTACGGCGCACGTGCCATTACTAAAGGTGGCTTAAACTCACTACCGAAAATGGTTTTCCCCGGCGGTGCTTTAGTAGGCTGTGACTTAGGCACACTCAACTTCGCCAAAATCAAAGGCAACCATACTGCGATGAAGTCCGGCATGCTGGCGGCTGAAGCTGCAGCTGATGCAATTATTGCGGGCCGTGAAGGCGGTGATGAGCTAACTGGTTATGTGAATGCATTTAAAGCCAGCTGGTTATACGACGATCTATTTACCAGCCGCAACTTTGGTCCTGCAATCCATAAATACGGTGCAATCTTGGGTGGTGCATTTAACTATATCGACCAAAATATCTTTGGCGGTAAAATCCCATTCACCCTGCGCGATACCACCCCTGACTACGCCAAGCTCAAGCTGGCCTCTGAGTCGAAAAAAATCGCTTACCCAAAACCTGATGGCAAATTAAGCTTCGACAAACTCAGCTCGGTGTTCTTATCCAGCACCAACCATGAAGAAGTCCAGCCCTGCCACCTGAAACTGACTGATGCCAGTATTCCATTGGGTAAAAACCTCTCCATGTACGATGAGCCGGCACAGCGCTACTGCCCTGCTGGCGTCTATGAAATCGTTGCCCTAGAAAACGGTGAACAAAAGTTCCAAATCAACGCCCAGAACTGTGTGCACTGTAAAACCTGTGATATTAAAGACCCGGCGCAAAATATCACTTGGGTCGCTCCAGAAGGCACTGGCGGCCCGAACTATCCAAATATGTAAGCTGACATAACCCTTAAAAAGCCCTCATTGCGAGGGCTTTTTTATTCTCAAATGGAATATCAAAATTACTTTTAATTCTTTTACAGCATAATAAGCACTCCCTATAGTGAGCATCCTCTACTCATTTTCAAAGGGATCGCGATATGAAACGCTTGTTCACTGCATCACTTTTTGCCATCGGTTTTAGCGCAGCGGCGACGCTGCAAGCAGCACCACTGCTCAACGTTTCCTATGATGTGATGCGCGATTTCTATAAAGACTACAACCCTGCGTTCCAAAAACATTGGCAAGAGCAAGGCCATAAGCCTGCACAAATTCAAATGTCACACGGCGGCTCAAGCAAACAAGCACGCTCAGTGATTGACGGCCTGCCCGCTGATGTCATCACCATGAACATGGCCACGGATATCAATGCTTTGTATGAATATGCAAAATTAATTCCAGAAAACTGGGCTGAACGTTTACCCAATAACAGCGCGCCATTTACTTCAGCAACAGTCTTGATCGTACGCAAAGGCAACCCGAAAAACCTGCAAGACTGGCCTGATTTAATTAAAGATGGCGTACAAATTATCGTACCCAACCCAAAAACATCAGGTAATGGTCGCTATACCTACCTATCAGCCTGGGCTTATATCTTAAAAAATGGCGGTAGCGAACAAGACGCTAAAGACTTTGTTGGCAAACTGTTTAAACAAGCACCTGTTTTAGATACCGGCGGCCGTGCGGCAACCAGTACTTTTATGCAAAACCAAATTGGTGATGTATTGGTCACCTTTGAAAACGAAGCAGAAATGATCGCCCGCGAATTTGGTCACGGTGCATTTGAAGTGGTTTACCCAAGCGTTAGCGCTGAAGCTGAGCCGCCCGTGACCATCGTCGATAAAGTGGTTGATCGCAAAGGTTCGCGCGTGATTGCTGAAGAATACTTAAAGTTCTTATGGTCCGATGAAGCTCAGCGTATTGCCGCTAATAACTACTTACGCCCACGCAACGCAGAGATTCTTGCAGAATTCGCTGACCGCTTTCCTAAAGTTGATTTTATGCCCGTCGAAGCCACATTCGGCAGCTGGCCTGAGATCCAAAAAACCCACTTTAATGATGGCGGAATCTTTGACCAAGTGTATGCAGATCAGCAGTAACCATTGGGTTTGTGCTGCTGTTTAAGTCGGTAACCCAAGATTTATTACAGGTCTGCACACAGCTAGATGGGTCAATCAGCACATCGCTAGTGCAGCGAAACGTGTAGCCACGGATGGCCTAGTACCTGAATTGCGCCAGAACCGCGCGTTGAGGAAAAAGCAACGAGCGAGGCACGTCTACACACACCTTGCTCAATGCTTTTATTACAATACTGAAAAACTCGATGTGCGCCGTGCTTCGGTCTGGATGTTTGTCCCTCTACGAACCCATTCAGGATTCAGCTCCGGCGCTCCGCCATCCATGGCTTAACTCATCACACCCAACTCGCAGCACTGATTGATCGTATGTATATGCACTATTGCAGTGGCAGGACACACTGATCGCAAGCGACTCAACGCTCGATGGTTATTTCTTTTTCACATATAGAACTAAATTGTGATCGACCATCTCATAACCCAAATCGTCAACAATTTGGTGCTGACGTCTTTCAATCTCTTCGTCAAAAAACTCAAAAACCTCACCCGAATCAACACACACAATATGGTCGTGATGCTCACCGTCATCCAGTTCAAAGACTGCGTGCCCACCATCAAAATTATGGCGCATCACCAAGCCTGCTGACTCAAACTGAGTCAAAACTCGGTACACAGTTGCCAACCCAACATCTTCACCCGCATCCATAAGGGTTTTATATACATCCTCAGCACTCATGTGGCGAGGCTCACATGATTCAAGGATGTGCATAATTTTAACGCGCGGTAAAGTTACCTTTAAACCCGCTTTACGTAGTTCAATATTCTCAGCCATATTTGTTTTCTCACTAATGCGGTTTCGCTGATGAGCACAATGCAGGTATGATCAGCGTATCTGTTACCTATTAACGATAGTGGAAGTCCGTCTCCAATGCAAAATAGAACACGTCTTATTCGCAGTTTCACTCTTGCTAGCTTATTGGTACTCGCTGGATGCTCATTCCCTGGCGTCCATAAAATCGATATTCAGCAAGGTAATGTTGTCACTCAAGATATGGTTGACCAGTTACGTCCTGGCATGACCACACGTCAGGTGCGCTTTATTATGGGCACACCACTGATCGCCGATACCTTCCATAGTAATCGCTGGGACTACTTATACAGTATCCAAGTGGCTGGTGGTAAACGCCAACAAGAACGTATCAGCTTAACCTTTGACGAAAATAACCAGCTGCAAGGTTTAGGCGGTGACTTTGTCCCCGGCATCAGTCGTGACCAAGAAATCCTAGGCCAATCGCAGACTGTTGATAGCGATACAGGCCTACCTGAAACAACGCTTGCACCTCAACCTGTAACGCCTCAAAAAGCGGTGCAAGCACCAGCAGCAGGCTCGTTGCAAAAGCAAATTCAAGACGAAATTGATGCGATGGAAACAGCTCCCGTCCCAACTTCACGCATCAAAGACAGCGAACGCTAATTCGCTCAAATGCAGTAAAAGTAGCAGAACCGTATTATTGCGCGGCTTCTGCTGCTTTTGCTTGTGCTACACGCTCTGCACGTTGTCGACGCACCTCTTTAGGGTCAGCCTGCAACGGTCGATAAATCTCCACACGCTCGCCTTCCGCTAAAATATGCTCCTCAGGACGTGCAATCGACTTGCCAAAAATGCCCAATGGACTTTCTGCCAAATCCAAACCAGCAAACTCTTTATCCAGCCCAGAACGCATTGCTGCATCACGTGCATGCGTACCTTGCGGCACATCTAATTGCACAATCTTCTGTTTATGCGCTAAGGCATAAGCCACTTCCACGGTAATCATCGACTTATCCATAAATTTCTTTGGCGCGCTTACAAAACGCATCCACCATGGTATTGGCAGCCTGAGTAAATAAGGGTCCCAAAGTGGCTTTTATAATGGGACCTGCATAATCAAACTCTAAATCCAGACTGATTTTACAAGCTTTCTCGCCTAAGGCCTTAAACTCCCAGACACCGTTTAATTGACTAAACGGCCCTTCTTCTAAGGCCATAGTGATACTTTCATTGAGCACCAAGGTGTTTTTAGTGACAAAGCGCTGCGACAAACGGCCTTTAGCGATCATCAATCCCGCGCGCATGCAGTTATCAGTCTGCTCAAGGACTTCGCTGGCCGAGCACCAAGGTAAAAATTGCGGGTAACTGGGAACATCATTGATCAATTCATAAAGTGCCGCAGCACTGTAGGGTAATAAAGCAGAGCGTTGAATATGCGTGGCCATAGTAATTCTTTATCCACCAAATAAAATCGTTTAAAAAAACCTGAGACTGCACCTACTTCAGCAATCACTTTGCTCATCACACACCTAATATGTGACATGCTCAATCCCTAATCACAGGCTACATAACGCATCAAATAGTAGACTATTGTCATGCATTCACAGCCGCCTCTCAAGCAAACAGTAAAGATTCCTTGGCAGCCACTCGCCAGATGCACAATTACGTCTTATAATCCCCATTATGGCTAAACATAAAAAACAACCTAAAGGCACCATCGCGCTGAATAAAAAAGCGCTGCACGATTACTTTGTTGAACAGCGTGTCGAGGCAGGTATTGCTCTAGCAGGCTGGGAAATTAAAAGTTTACGTGCAGGCAAAGCGCAGTTGGTGGACAGTTACGTCTTACTTAAAAATGGCGAAGCATGGCTGATGGGCTGTCATATCAGTCCGCTTACGGCTGCAAGCACACATGTGATTACTGACCCCACGCGCACGCGTAAGCTTTTGTTGCACCGCCGGGAGCTGGATAAGCTGCTCGAAGGTGTGCAACAAAAAGGCTACACCTGTGTGGCTTTAGCACTGTACTGGAAGAATCATCTGGTAAAGTGCGAAATTGCGCTGGGTAAAGGTAAGAAAGATTACGATAAGCGCCACGTCGAAAAAGAACGTGACTCCAATCGCGAGATGCAACGCGCTTTACACGATCGTAGAAAAGACGGTTAACCTTCTACGCTGATAAAGTGAACGGCAAGGTCAGCGTACTAAGGCGCTGACCAACCTGCCCTTTCTAATACTTCAAGCAGGCTCTGTTCTGTTTGCTCCCCTTGTAACTGACTCACAAGCTGACCTTGCGGATCGACAATATAGGTTGCTGGCAAACCTTGCGCTGCTGGTAAATTAAAGCGTAGCGCCGGATCATCACTCAATACTGTAAAAGCAATGCCAAGCAACTGGCTGTCGGCAAGTAACTCCTCGCCTTGCAGCTGATCGTAATTGACTCCCAACACCCGCACACCTTGATCATGCAAAGCATCGTGCAAACGATTGAGCTCTGGTATTTCCTTGCGACATGGCGCGCACCACTCAGCCCAGTAATTAATCACCAACCACTGCTCCGCCACTAATGACTCTGGCACAGCCACGCCATATTGATCCATGCCTAAGGGCTCCGCTCGATCACACGCCGTTAAAACCAGTACAGATAAAATCATCAGATATTTTTTAAACATAGTCTTCTCTGCTGTGCAGGCGTACGCCTTGACGGCTTAGCCTGCTAGAATGCTGCATGCGTTTTTTGGAGGTAATGTATATGTCCGATATCACTTTGTACCACAACTCCCGCTGCAGTAAATCACGCGCAGCTTTGGCCTTACTCGAAGAGCGTGGCATCCAAGCCACAGTTATCAACTATTTAGACACACCGCTCAACGCGCAGCAGCTTAGCACTTTATTAGGCAAACTCGGCCTCAGCGCGCGCCAACTGATGCGCAAAGGCGAAGCTGTTTACAGCGAAATGAATCTAGATCAGCAAAACCTAACTGAAGCTGAACTGATTGACGCCATGGTGCAAGCACCTATTTTAATTGAGCGCCCTGTCTTAGTCGTGGGTCAGCGCGCTGCGATTGGCCGTCCACTAGAAAACCTAATCGAGATTTTGTCATGACCACTCCTTATATTTTAGTACTGTATTATAGCCGCCATGGTGCCACTGCAGATATGGCGCGCCATATTGCCCGCGGCGTAGAACAAGGCGGCCTGGAAGCTCGCGTGCGCACTGTGCCTGCGGTTTCTAATGAATGCGAAGCCGTTGCTCCAGAAGTGCCTGCTGAAGGCGCGGTCTATGCCAGCCTAGATGATTTAAAGAACTGCGCAGGTTTAGCCCTGGGCAGTCCCACCCGCTTTGGTAATATGGCTGCGGCTATGAAGTACTTTCTAGATGGCACCAGCAATCTATGGATGACCGGCGAACTGGTCAATAAGCCTGCAGGCGTCTTTACCTCAACCTCCAGTCTGCATGGCGGCCAAGAAAGCACCTTACTGAGCATGATGCTGCCTTTACTGCACCACGGTATGCTGATTTGCGGCCTACCCTATAGCGAGCCTGCTTTAATCAACACCCAAGCGGGTGGCACGCCCTACGGCCCAAGCCATGTTGCCGGTGCCGACAGCAAACGCCCACTGGATGAGAATGAAATCAGTCTGTGTCTTGCTCTAGGTAAACGCTTAGCGCAATTTGCGCAGCAGTTGGAGACGCCCCGTGGCTAAAAGAAGCCCTAAACCGCTGCCAGAACTCAGCTGGCTCGAACCACGCTTACGTATCAGCCGCTTATTGAGTTTATTCTCATTGGCTGGGCTGGCTGTACTGTTGGTTATATGGAATTTGTTTTTTATCAGTCGACCCGACGCGCCAGGCTTAGGTGCTTTAGCAGTGATAGTGATTGCTCTAACACCTCTGACAATCATTGCGCTAGGGATGATCTTAGGCTCGGAAAAAACACATATCTGGGCCTGTATTTTAATTAACATCTACTTTGTACATGGCGTGGTTGCCAGCTTTTCGCCCGTTCAAGCCTGGCTGGGTTACACCGAAACTTTCTTAAGTGTTCTGCTATTTTGCAGTGCATTTATGCATACGCTGTGGAGTTTTAAGTACAACCGCAAAAAAGCGGGTGAAGTGTAAACAATCTCCAGCAACAAAAAGGCCGTTTTGCATAATGCTGCAAAACGGCCTTTTTATGGCACTACGAATACTGAGAAGAACTTACTTCTCTAAGTATTTTTCCACATCCAACGCAGCCATACAGCCGGCGCCAGCAGAAGTAATGGCTTGACGGTAGACATCGTCTGCCACATCACCTGCAGCAAATACACCGTCAATGCTGGTTGCGGTCGCGTTACCTTCACGGCCACCTTTAACCACCATATAACCGCCTTTTAACTCCAACTGGCCTTCAAACAAGCCGGTATTGGGCGTATGACCAATTGCAATAAATACGCCATCCACAGCCAAGTCGTGCTTGCTACCATCGTTATTGAGTAAACGTACGCCAGTGACACCCATATCATTGCCCAGCACTTCATCCACTTGCGCATTCAGTGCCAACACGATTTTTCCTTCTGCCACTTTGGCATGCAGTTTATCTTGTAGGATTTTCTCTGAACGGAAGGTCTCGCGGCGGTGAATCAGGGTGACTTTACTGGCGATATTGGATAAATACAGCGCTTCTTCAACCGCAGTATTACCACCACCGACCACTGCCACTTCTTTATTGCGGTAGAAAAAACCATCGCAGGTGGCACAGGCAGAAACGCCCTTACCCATAAAGGCT
>JAVETP010000120.1:0-6768 GCA_034006005.1 Pseudomonas sp. | reverse complement strand
CTGGGCAAGGTAGTTCCTGAGCACATACTTTGGATTGACCCGGTTCATCCGTTCTTGTCTTGTTCCTGGATCATGGGTGTCGGTTTTTAGAGCGCAAGAGCGACCCACTAACGTTTGACGTTAACGTCCACTACTGCACCGTCATTATCGTAATTAACGACCGCTATTTGCGACTGGTTAAGTTGCGCCAAGACTTCCGGTGACAAGCCAAAATGAGTGGCCAGTTGATCATCAGAGATGTCTGGCCGGCGAGTACGACGCTCAACACGAAAACGTAGCTGATTATACTTTGCCCATAGAATTAAAAATAAACTATTGACCAGTACAATCAGCAGATAGATGGCAAGCGTAGTAAAGGTCGGTCTTAACAGATTTATCTCATCCTCTTGTTGGGTCTGCAAGATCGACACTACACCTTGATATATCAGCCAGATGAATCCGATCCCAGCTATTAATGTCAGCAGGGTGTCAAACAATCTGGGCAGCAAACGACGTTCAGTAACAATCAATGGATGGCTCATGCTGAAGTCCTCCCGATGCCACGGTCAGGGCTAACCCAGCGTGCTCGCTTATTACGACTGTTAAGCATAACCCTAGTAAATGCCACCAGAGTAGTAAATAGACTTAGCATCCAATACACCACTGGGAACCAGATAATCCAGAATAACGAGCGGACTAGTTTTTCCTCATATCGCCGCTCGATCAGCAAGCTGACCGTGAATTGCAGCAAGCAGACAATTCCCAGTAGCAATCCGGCAAAGGCGGGTGGGAAAATTTGTGGTACATATAAACCGCCTGGTAAAAGAACAAACAGGCCAACTACAAATAGAAATATGCTGGTAAAATAAGTAAATGCCCATATTGTTGATAGACAATACTCAGTAATCAGCGGCCACATGCGACGGTTACGCCACACCCAGATATTGCGAATGTTCTTAAGAAACACCTCGGCGCCGCCTTGTGCCCAGCGCAAACGCTGCTTCCAAAGTCCAGAAAGTGTTTCGGGCATTAAAATCCAACACAATGCCCGCGGTTCAAAGAAAATAGCCCAGTGCTGGAGCTGCAATTTCCAGCTGATATCAATATCTTCGGTTATCATGTCGTTGCTCCAGAAGCCAACTTCAGCCAATGCACGCTTACGAAAAGCAGCAATCACGCCTGACACAGTAAAAACCTGTCCATAAATGCGCTGGGTGCGCTTGATCAAACCAATAATTGATGAAAACTCACCGACCTGTACTCGGCCAACCAGCGTTGAACGTGTTCGAATACGCGGATTGCCGGTGACCGCACCCACGCGCGGGTTTTCTAACAATGGCGCCACTATATAGGCCGCTGCATCCTTATCAAGCATTGCATCACCATCGATACATACCAGTAAGTCGCTGCGTGCGGCCATAGCACCGGCAGTCAGCGCCATGGCCTTGCCCTGATTGGTCGCCAGATGAACCACACGCAAACGTGGATACTTCTCTGTCAACAGATCCAGTACCTCGGCTGTGTTGTCAGAAGAGCCATCATTAATAGCAATCACCTCGATATTCTCATAGCGCTGCGCCATTGCTGCAGCTATGGTTTCTCGAACGTTAACCCCCTCACTAAAGCAGGGGATCAAGATTGAAACCAGCGGATTACCAGTTAGTTCAGGTGGCGCAACACCCTCGCCCCAAGGCCAGTGGCGCTCGCGATAAAACCAGAAATAAATACCGCCCACAATCCACAGCCCTGACATAAACAGCGGCCAGAAAAAGACGAAATTAAGCAGCATTTCACCAGTAAATATGGCGGCTATGCCCAACGGTATACTGAGGACAATACACAGAACTAGGAAAGCAAATATTCGATCAATCATGGCTTGGGTACCAGTAAGACGAAAATGCAGGACGGATGGTTTTCAGATCAGGATGGTTGTTCAGAAAATCATCAGGATAGTAACCAAAGTGACGCGCACCGCTCATTTGTAACTGGTACATCCACTCGGCTATCTGGATAGAAGGGATAGCCATATGACTACCACCCTTGCTCCAGTCTATGGTTTGCAGCTCAAATAACACTTTGTTTCGCGCGCCCTCCTGTGCCATTGTGGTTTCGACCAGCTGCTTAAGCCATTTATTACTCTGCTTGGGCGACACTCCTTCCATAAGCGGCATGGCCATCACTGCAGTCCAGTCATAGGTCTGCAAAAAGTTGTTTAAATTCTGCGCGAACCATTCTTCAGTATGAGGCTCAAGTATCGGTTTGGCATAGATATTGCGTGCTGTCTTCACTTGAGGCCCACGAATGTTGCGCACCACCTGCGTGAGATCCTTGGTGAAATCAATAAGGAATTTCGACTTGTAACGACTCCATGCTTTAAGTTGCTCAGGGGAACTGCGAATACTCGCGATATCACTACCTAACCCAGCAGCCTGATAGGCCGCGAGCGCATCGGTACCAACATCCTCAAAATCCGACAATAGCGCATCATCATGGAAGAGTATGCCGTGGAATACGGCGTGACCTGCTAAGTCCTCGTAGATTTCGGCAATCTGCTTGCGTGCCACTGGACTCCAGGGTGAAAGGCGCTGGTATTGTGCTGGCTCGATGCTATCACCTTGCGCCGACCAGCTTTGCACACGAGGAATTTTCTTATCTAAGTCAAAAGCCAACACTGGCATCCAAGCATATACTTTGACATTAGATCGGGTTTGCAACTGCCAAGAGATATAGTTGAACAAATCAGCACGCATTGGCAGCCAACGGTTGGGGAAATACAACTCTTTAACAGTTCCATCACCTTGTGGATCGGCATACGCTTGCAAGAAAACATGGGTCGTTTTCATGTCATAGACACGCTGAATCAGAAGGTCGATGTTTTTACCTTGCTGCACGGGATCACTATCATAGACATAATCTAAATCGACGTGCATCACACGTGTTGGCCCTTTCTCTTCAAACTGGGTAACCTGTCTGGCGAAGACGTCAATGCTGGGGTTCCCTGAGATCAGTACCCGTGGAATGCTACTTAAATCCTCAACATTAGCCAGTCCTGTTTGCAGGGTAAAAGCCATTTTATAGCCGTAATCTTTGATAATCGATAGCGCAGTGCCGTTCGCCGCACCGTAAGGCCAGACCCATGCTATGGGCGATTTGCCAGACGCCTCTTTGATTTTTTCCGTTATTTTTCGCACATCCGTATCGAGTCTCTGGTGGAACTCTTCATCGCTTTCATAGGCTGCTTTTATGGGATCGTACAGACGATTGGCCATAACCGGCTTCTGACTGCCTTCTGGATTGGCCTGAGCACCAAAGTGTGAATTCCAAGAGTGCGAACCAATCTCGACCAAGGGAGAGTTCTTAATTTCACGCACGACCTCCCAGTCAGAAAACAGTTTGCGGTCGCTTAGCAAACCGCCAAAATCCACGGGTTTATCGGTTGGCGTGGCCAACCACTGACCTACAGGAGCCCAAAGGGCTGGCCAGTTATACGCCTTAAGTAGAGGGTAGACGCGAGTATGAAAACTGCTAAAACCGTCATCAAAACTCAGCAAGACTGCCTTGTCCGGCAAGGGTTTACCACCGTTATGGGCATCCAGAATTTGTGGCACGCTAATGGCGGTATAGCCGTTATCATGCAGCCAAGCCATCTGATCGTTCAGAGCGCTGGTTCTGACTGCCAGATAACGTTCATCAGCTGAATCATCTTGAACATCGTGATAACACAGTGCCAGAAAATGGTTCTTTGGCCAGGGTTTGTCCATATTTAGCAACGGACGCTGTTGTGGCGGCAAAAAATCCACTGCCTGAGCAGAAGTAAGGATTGCAAGCAATGCAAACACCACGGCTGCAACGTGTAAGGTATATTTCTTCATGTCAGCCTCAAAACCTATAGTTAACATCAAATACCAGGCTTAAATCATGTTCGCGCTTGCCATCGTATGGCTGCTTACCCCAGATCAGCATCGCTCCAGCATCAAATACTTGATTGGTCGCATAACGCTGTCCGTAGCCCACGGTAGTGCTCATGCCGCCACCGTAGTCTTGTTGCCAGTAATGACCAACACCCAGCAAAAACTGTTGCCGCCAGACGTTATCATAATCGCGGTACAGAACATGATCAGCAAATAAGGTGGGCGCAATATGCAGGTCGCGTTTAGGACTGTAATAAGCACCATCCTGCTCGCTGTTACTACTCATAGCAATCGAGGGCAGTAGATCAATCGTCAGATAAGGCCGCGTAAGCAGACGCTCTTTACCGCTAATAGCATAGCTGAGCCGGTTGTTACTGTCGGAAAAACGACTCGCAGCTAGGCTGAACTGGTATTCGCGACGCTCGTTCTTATACCAACCTACATAGCCACCCGCCTGATCGGACGTCACCCCACTACGAATCGCACGCAGTGGCGTATCACGTGATAGCCGCTCAAGGTCAGTACCCAGTCGCCATTGATCATTGAAGTCATGCCAGTAGGAAAAACGCACGCCGGTTTTATTACCGCCGCGCGCACGATGGTTGGACAGTTCCAACTCCCCCCAGTTATCACGACTACTGTACTCTACTCCTAGAGCTTGGATACGCTGAGTGCCCTTACCTTCATCAAAACGCCCAGTAGAATAGTCAAAACCAATAAAGGGCCGCCAATGTTCATACTGGCGTGGACCATACAACGCCGAATACAGGTTCAGGTCATGCGCACCGCTGACGGGGTTGCCAGAGGAAATACCCTTGCTGCCACTAAGTCTGAATTCACTCAAATTCTCAACCTGATGAGCTCGCGCCAATTGTTGCGTAGCGGGTTGATCGGCACTACGCTGCACGACATCTTCAACCAACAGATCAAACTGACGCCACTCTTGCAGACTCTGCGCAACATAAGCCTGCTGGCGCTCTAGCGTCAGGTTGGTAGGATCCAGCACCTCGCTAATTTTCAACTGCCGCTCAGCGGCTCTTGGCAGACCACGTGCTAACAAGGTTTCTGCTAGGTTGATACGCAAGCCTTGGTTGCCTGGACCGGTATCAGTCAGTTTCAAGTTATGCAGCTCGGCCGCATCTAGGCGATTAATTTTTTTTAGATAATGCCCTTGTAGCACTTGACCCGATAGCCAATTATCGTTGGGTTGCGGCGCCTGCGAGCCGTGGTAGTAACGATAATAGGGAGTCTCGGTCATAATATCCCCTACGATTTGCCCGCCCTCGGCAATACGCTCGCTTTCCACAGCCGCAAAGAACAATTCTTGCGAATCTTCCGGCGCCAGCTTAGAAGCAGGTATGCCGACAAATAGTTCGCTAAGGATGCTGTAGGACTCATCTGGATGACGATTTGATAGGTAAGCACTGGCCACCCAGCGCTTGGCATAAGGGGGTACCAAATGTCCTTGTTCTTGCAGGCTTTCGTATTCGTCGATTACATCAGTATGACGGTTGCGCGCTTGATAAGCACCGAGACGATCAATCCGCGCATGCAGGATATCGGCCTCAGTGTCTGCCTGCCCTTCTCAGCGCTGCAGTAATTGCGCATAGCGCTCTAGGGCGCGATCTGCAATCCAGTACCGTTCCTGCTCGCCACGGCTGTCGGTATGAGCTACACGTACCAGCTCAGCAGCTTGATCCAGCTCCAACTTGCGCAATACCGCGGCGTCCGCTGCAAGTCGTTGTCCATAATTTAGTGCGGGTGTCGACACCTGTGTGGCTGCCATAGCATGCATCAACATCGGCTCGATTTTAGCCTGACCAGCATCTATATTAAGATCCTGCAGTCGAGTTAAGGCAAAAAGCTCGTCCCAGCCTTTGCCCTCTTTTTTGATGACGTAAATAAGCACTTGATGGCTAAGAAAACTGCCGTTTTCGAGCACAAAACGGTCTGCTTGCTGGCGTGCCAGTTTTTGCTGGCCGGCATCAGATAAAGTCATGATCCAACCGGCACGGGCATCTTGCTGTTGTGGGTTACGGCGCAGTAGCACCTGCCAGATGGCTAAAGAATTCTGCCATTGTTTTAGATTTCGATAAGAACGGGCGACAGCTAACACGCCGCGTTCGGGAATGCTGTTGTGGGCTGTTTGCGATAAGCCCTCCCAGACTAAGATGACTTGCTGATCATCTCCAGCCCAGTTGGCCACCTGCAGCCAATCGGCGCGCTTACTTGCAGTAAGCAGTCGAGGATTCTGTTCGAACCAAGATAATAAAGGTGCGGCATTTCCAGACCGGGCCTGGTTCACCAAACTGTCATAAGAGGAATCTGCGGCAACTACGGGAACAGCATACAGAGCCATCGCCAAAGCAAAGCAGCCTAAATGCAGGATACTTGACCCCATTCCACTGAATTTATTTACAAAATGATTTTCTAGTTTCACAGTCTGGGCCTACCTAAGAGGGTTTCTCAACGTTGATAAACGCTTGGCCTGCTATTTGTATTTATGAAATGTATAATATAACGCATTTATCTGTCGGTGCAAGCACTCTAGGTCAGCAATTATAATTATGCAATGTCAGCGTAGGGGGGCGGCGGCCAGTGTCGCCTTGCTGAAAACCCCCCGACTTTCTTCGTTCAGGAAGGTGATACTGGCTGACGCCTAAAGAAGGAAGTCAAAATTAGAACGGCAGACTCTAAGTGAAATGTTTAGTAATAAAGTTCAGCAGAGCCTTTACTCTGTACTGAAGTTTCCGGTGGATGTCAAGCAAGTTGTCAGTGTGCCATGAAGACTAAGCCAAATTAATCAGTTTAGTCATGCTATATCAGTGATGAGAGTAGGCCTCTCGGTGTCGTCTATCAGGAGAAGATACCAAACCGC
>JAVETP010000119.1:0-6807 GCA_034006005.1 Pseudomonas sp. | reverse complement strand
CGCATGGGCGTTATTGGCTTATTGATAAGCCTAAAATAAGTTTTGAAGAGCTCTATGAGCTAGCTGAAATCATACAGAATACTATGTACTCCATACGTTCTGATGGTGTTGTCACAAGTTAAGGCTTCCTGTGCTTTGGGCCAATGAGGTCTTTGCTCGTGAGAAGCCTGTCAAACCTTGTGTATTGCATTGTGTATTGTAGAATCAGTGCATATCGGTTTTACACCGGAGGACAAAAAATGAAGAGTAAACACTTTTGGGCAGGGTTCCTTAGCGCGTTTGACCCCTTCAAGCCAGCACCGAAGCGTGAATCTGCGAGTAAAGCATCGAGGCGGGACGATATTGAGGGTGAGTTTCGGGTTGTGCCTGAGGCTGAAGCCCTGATGCATAATGCTTTTGTAAAGGCGCTATCTGATGTCAAACAAGCCTCCTAAGCAATCAAGCAAGCCTAAAAGGGGCGATGCAGTACGCCAGCATCGTGTGGAGCAATTCTCAGGCCCCGTACCGCACCCAGATTTACTTAAGAAGTATGATGAGCTGATGCCAGGCTTAGCCGATAGGCTGGTAAAAATGGCTGAGAAATCCATGGATGCTGAGGTTTTGTTGCAAGAAAAAGCTCTTTCTGTGCGTGAGAGTGAAATACGCTCTCGTGAACGCCAAGAGAAGCAAGAGCATACAGATTACCGTCTCGGTGTCTTAGTCGCAGTACTGGTAGTGATTCTGTTTTTATCTGTAGCTGTTTTTTCCATTTATATCGGCGCCTATGCTGTGGCAGGTGCTGTTATTGCAGCTCTGGCTGGCATCATCTGGTCTGTTCGCCGTTCCCCTCACTGATTATTTATAAGGTATAGCGCTTACGTCGTGGCGTTGTGCCTATTATTGGCTGAAATATTTATGACTATTAAAAAATTAAAAGTCGTCACCGTTGTCGGTACGCGCCCTGAAATCATTCGTTTATCACGGGTGATGGCTAAGATGGATGAGCATTGTGAACATATTCTGGTGCACACCGGCCAGAATTACGATTACGAGTTAAACCAAATCTTCTTTGAGGATTTAGGCATTCGTAAACCTGATCATTTTTTAAATGCAGCAGGGCAGAGCGGTGCAGAAACTATTGGTAATGTGATTATTGCTGTGGATAAAGTTTTGGCTGAAGTGCAGCCCGAGGCTTTATTGGTGCTGGGTGATACCAACAGCTGTATGGCGGTGATTCCAGCTAAGCGCCGTAAGATTCCAACCTTCCACATGGAAGCCGGTAATCGCTGCTTTGATATGCGCGTACCTGAAGAGATCAACCGTCGTATCGTTGACCATACTGCTGATATCAACTTGACCTACAGCACTATTGCCCGTGACTATTTACTGCGTGAAGGTTTGTCACCCGACATGGTGATTAAAACTGGCAGCCCGATGTTTGAAGTACTGAACTATTACCGTGAAGGCATTGAACAGTCGAATGTGCTGCAGCGTTTAGGCTTAGAAGAAGGTAAGTTCTTTATTGTCAGCGCCCACCGTGAAGAAAATATCGACTCAGATAAGAACTTCTTAAAGCTGGTGGATGTACTGAATACCGTTGCTGCGCATTATGACTTTCCAGTGATCGTTTCTACCCATCCGCGTACACAAAAACGTGTTGATGCGATGGGCGTTGAGTTTCACGCCAATGTGCGTTTACTCAAGCCAATGGGCTTTAAAGACTACAACAAGCTGCAGTTATCAGCTAAAGCATCCTTGTCAGACAGCGGCACCATTAACGAAGAATCATCCATTCTTAACTTCCCGGCACTCAACCTGCGTGAAGCGCATGAGCGCCCAGAAGGCATGGAAGAAGCATCGGTAATGATGGTCGGCCTCGAAGCAGATCGCGTGATGCAGGCGTTGCAAGTACTGGAAAGCCAGCTTAGCGGTGAGGAGCGTACTTTGCGTTTGGTAGCTGATTACAGCATGCCTAATGTGTCCGATAAAGTTGTGCGGATTGTGCACAGTTATCGTGACTATGTGATGCGTACCGTTTGGAAGGAGTATTAAGCTGAAGGCTGAGGTGATGAAGTTATTAGGATGCATTAATCGAAGTTATATCAGCTAAGATATTGATCCTTTTCCTGGGAGTTTTCATCTATTTCAATGCATTGAGAGCTAAAGACTTAAAATAAGCTCTCGATGAATACGGTTTTTATTTAGCTGATATGGTTGGTAGTAATTTATGCGGGTAGTTATTCTTGCAGGAAGGTTGTCTAGAGAAAGGAATCCGATAGTTTTCCAATTAGCAGAAGGGTTGAGTTATAGGGGGTTTACTGTTGAGTTGATAACAGGATACCCTTCTCGAGGGCTCAATGAACAACAAATTCAGTATTATCAATCGAATTGTGAACATTATGTAAATGAGAACTTTATGATTCGTAGAGTAGGTAGTCGCCGGAGAGAAACGGGTTCTCTTTTTATTAGGGCTCTTGATTATCTGACAGTTACTTTCTCTATTTATAGAGCCGCGCTTAAATCCACTCCAGATGTTTATATGATTTATAGCTCGCCACCTTTTTTAATGTTAGCAGCTAGACGCCTGCGCCAGCGTGCAGGCGTAATTATTACTGTGCAAGATTTGTTTCCAGGTTCGCTGCTATCGATTTTAGGTACGATGTCAAGAAAAATACTTCAATCGCCGTTACACTTTATAATGGGTAAAGCTTATAGGTCCGCAACTAAAATAGTTACAATCTCTGAGGATATGAAAGATTCTATTGTTAGCTATGGTGTTTTTCAACATACAGTAAGTGTGGCACCTAATTGGGCAAATACAAGTGATGTTTATTATGTACCACCATTAGATAATCCACTTTTTAAAGAATACAATCTTGATTATAAAGCTAAGTATATTGTTTATGCTGGTAATATAGGCCGGTTTCAAGCTGTTGATAAAATTTTAGAACTTGCCGAAGCAAGTAAAGAAACAGGGAAGGGGTTCGGTTTTTTAATTTTTGGAGATGGGGATAGAAAGAAATATATTGAATCACTTGTCCTGGAAAGACAGTTGACTAATGTTAAAGTACTTCCTCTTCAGGCACCAAATAAAGTTAAATTTGTTTATAGTATTGGTGTGTTTAATGTTTTGTCTTTATCACCTGAGATTGTAAATTATGCCCATCCGTCAAAGACTGCATATTTGCTTGCCACAGGTGTTCCTATACTTGGAGTTCTTGAGAAGACCTCAAGACTTGCTCAGTTTATAATTGATAATAATCTTGGGTGTGTTATCTCAAATTCAAAAGAGCGAAGTGATAGTTTTAAAAGTGAGTTAGATTATTTGATAAAATATTTAAACAAGTTAGATTGTGTTCCACTTGAAAATTCACGTGAAATAATGGAAGAAAGGTATTCTTTAAATAATTCATTGGGGATTTATTCTGCAGCTATAAATGAATGTAAAAAATAGATTTTTATTTTATAAATATTTTTTTAAAGTGTTTGGTTTTGGTTTTGGTTTGTTAGTTTTTTATCTATAAATTTATATAGGTTGAAGTTTGATAGGCTGCAAGCCTGTAGGGAGCTATAAGGGAAAATATGAAACGTTTACTTGATTTTTTTGCTTCTTTTTTTGGGTTCTTGCTTGTATCTCCTCTTTTACTTTTAATAGCACTTGTAATAAAAATAGATTCTCCAGGTGCTATTTTTTTTGTTCAAGAACGTGTAGGGCGTAAAGGCGTTATGTTCAAAATACTAAAGTTTAGAACGATGCTCTCCAGAGCATCTAATGAAATTGATCAGCGTAAAGAGATGGCTGTAAATACAGGTAATGATCCTAGAGTTACTAGGGTTGGTCGTTTTTTAAGAGCTACGAGCCTTGATGAGTTACCGCAATTGCTCAATATCCTTAAAGGCGATATGAGTATCGTTGGGCCACGCCCGATTATTCCGGAACAAAAGCCTTTTATCCCTCCGAGTTACTTGCGTCGATTTGATGCTGCGCCTGGACTGACTGGTTTGGCTCAAGTACGAGGCCGTCGATCATTGGGTTGGCTAGAGCAGTTAGCCTATGATCGAGAGTATGTAGAGCAGCAAACATTTTGGTTTGATTTGAAAATAATTTTTGAAACAGCTTGGATGGTAATAGCACGTAAAGGTATTTACGGCTCGCCTGGGGTGAACTGGCGCACTTATGCGAATCAGTTAGAAGGTCGTGAGCCGAGAGATCAAGATGTACTTGATGCGATTAAATTGAAAAAAGGCTCGTTCTAATATGCAGTACATGATGATTACGAATAATATTCAGGTAGCTCGCTATATTGAGAGTCATGGTGTTCATAGAATATTTCTTGACCAAGAGACCTTAGGTAAGCAAGAGCGCCAAGGGCATTTAAATACACATAAGGCAGCACACGACAATAATGATGTGCGTGCTATGGCTGCAGTGCTCGAGCACGCAGAACTGATGGTTAGGGTGAATCCCCTAAATAGTCAAAGTGAAACAGAAGTCAATGAGGCAATTGTAGCTGGAGCTAAACGACTCATGCTACCGATGTTTTTCTGTGCTGATGATGTAATAGAGTTCAAACGTTTAGTTGCTGATCGTGTTCCTGTGACATTGCTAGCCGAAACGGCTGCTTCATTGAGCACTATGCAAGACTGGCTACCGCTATTGGACGTTTCTTGTGATGAGGTTCATATTGGCTTGAATGATTTAGCGCTAGATTTGAATATGCCTTTTCTCTTTGAGCCGTTGGCACGCGGGCTACTTGAGGAGCCGGCAAAGATCTTAAATGAAATGGATATTACATGGGGATTTGGCGGTATTGCACGTGTTGGGCTGGGTGAGTTACCTGCTGATAAGGTTTTGGGAGAGCATGTTCGTCTTGGTTCAAATCGATTGATTTTATCGCGTGCATTTCATCAAGAAGCATCCAGCATTGATGAGCTGTTAAAGACATTAGATTTTCCGGTAGAAATTCAAAAACTACAAGATGTAGAAGAATTTTGGCGCTCAGCAAGTATGGTAGAGCTTGAGCAGAATAAAGAAAGTGTTGCAAAAATAGCTATAAATATTGCTCAGAGTAAACAATGAAATTTGACCACGTGAAGATCGTCTTTTTACAAAAGGATGAAGTGATCAAGCAACAGAAAACTCTTATATTGAGCTTCTTCAAAAAGAGTATACCTAACGCTAAGATCAGTTTTTATGGCTCTGCAGAGCAGGTACCTGTAGGTGAACAGGCAGATATTCTTATCACTCCAACACTAGAGTGGTTAGATGCTGCATTAGAGCGCTTGCGTGGCATCCAGTGGATTCATTTTTTATCTGCAGGGATTGAGAAAATCTGGAAAATGCAATTCGACAAGCAATCACTTCTGATGAGTAAAAGCAGTGGTGTGCATGTTAATACTATGAGTGAATATGCGCTCGCAGCCATATTGTATTTCGAAAAACAGTTTAATAAATTTGTTACGCAGTCGGGACGAAGAGAGTGGTCGCGTTCTTGGTTAGGCGAGTTATCGGGTAAAAAACTGATCATTCTAGGGGTTGGTGCTATTGGTCAGAAATTAGCGGAGCGGGCTTCGAACTTTGGTATGACAGTCGTTGGTTCCGTGAATACTCCACGTGAAATTGCTTATTTGGATAAAACTGTAAGACTGAATGAAATCGGATTGGAAATGTGCGATGCAGATTATCTAGTGGTTTGCTTGCCGCTAACTGACTCCACAAAGGGTGTTGTGGATACGGTCTTACTCTCCAATTTAAAACCAGGAGCGGTTTTAGTTGATATCTCGCGCGGTGGGGTGGTTCGTGAAGACGCTGTTTTGGCAGCTTTGGAGACAGGTGTTCTTAGAGGCGCTGCGTTAGATGTTTTTGAACAACAACCATTGCCAGCAGAGTCAGCTTTATGGGCTCGTGATGATGTGCTAATTACGCCTCATGTGTCTGGAACTACTCAAAACTATATGCCTAGAGCATTAGAAGTGTTTCTTAAGAATTTTGAAAGCCTTAAGGCAACAGGTGTGCTATCTACACCTGTTGATGTGAAGTTGGGATATTGACTTATATACCAGTCAAAAGGTTTTGTTGTTTTTCATGAGCTAGTGCAAGCCCAGCTCTTATACATATCTTAAGCAGTCTAATATGCTCTCATTACCTTCTATGGTAACGATAAAACCTTATAAGATCTAAAAGGACACAGATGATGTTAAAAAGCTGGTTATTAGCTTTACCAAGCCGTTACAAGCGCTTGCTGCAGGTGTGCACTGATATTGCTTTAATCTGGGTGGCTTTGTGGTTGGCCTATGTGGTGCGCTTGGGTTTTGATCATCCTGTGGAGCCTTTAGATGCGCATGCGTGGTTGTTTATTCTTGCGCCTGTTATAGCCATTCCCGTGTTTTATTACTTTGGTTTGTACCGCACTGTGATGCGTTATGCCGGTAAGGAAGTGCTGGTTGCTATTGTCAAAGCTGTGACCTTGTCGGCGCTGGTGTTTGCGTTAGTGATTTATTGGTTTCAGGATGACAGCAGCTTAGTGCCGCGCTCTTTAGTGCTCAGTTATTGGTGGCTGAGTATCTTTATTCTGGGCGGCTTGCGCTTATTGTTGCGTGAGTATTTCTTAGGTGAGTGGCTGGAAAGCGTGGGTCATATTCCTTTTACCAAACAGAGCAATAGTTTGCCGTTGGTGGCAATTTATGGGGCTGGCTCGGCCGGTAATCAATTGGCTGCGGCCTTGCGCATGGGTAAGTCGATGCGCCCGGTGGCCTTTATTGATGATGACGATGCGATTGCTACCCGTACTATCGCAGGGCTAAAAGTCTATAAGCCTAAGCATATGC
>JAVETP010000118.1:0-6830 GCA_034006005.1 Pseudomonas sp. | reverse complement strand
GAATGCAACCCCTTATTTCTTACTGGAGCCAGGAAAGAGAATTGAACTCTCGACCTACTGATTACGAATCAGTTGCTCTACCAACTGAGCTATCCTGGCGAACCGTGAGGAAACGCTTGTTATTCAAGGCTTCCTGTGTCGTCAAGTCTTTTGTTAATCGTTGATTTCTTCGCTATTCCCGTCCTCTATTCCCGTCCATGGGTTATTCCCGTTTCGGGCCATAATGCCCATAAGGTGTACCTAGCTACTGGCCTGAACTCGATTCTCATCTCTAGGTGCTGAATCTGAGATACCCAAAAATTGAGCTGAGGCATTGGCCAATATGTGAGACTGAGCCGTACCCTTGAAGCCATGAAGATATCTGTCCGTTGTAGTCGAACTGGCGTGTCTCAACCGCATCTGTATGTACGCCACATTCGCTCCACCGTGATACATCTGGGAGGCTGAAAGGTGCCTGATCCCATGGGCCGTAAACCTCTTAATGCCCGCCCTCTTAGCCAAACCCGCAAAGAATTTAGGACGGTTATAGAACTTTGTCCCTGTCTTGGGACTGATGAAGACATACTCTTTAAAGCCTGTCTCACGCTTCTGATCTCTGAGAAGGTCAACGAGGTGACTACTCACACCTACCCAATCACTTTCGCGCCCACCTCTCCGTTTGCCCGTCCAGAGCTGTACCTGTGCGGCCTCAAGGTTAACATCGGACCACTTGAGATTTAGAATCTCCCTGAGCCGTGCGCTAGTCTCAAAGTAAACCAACAGCATGATACGGTCTTGCTCTGTCTCGCAAACATCAATAGCTTTCTGAAAGTCTTCCCTAGACGGCATATAGCGCTCTTTCTTGTCAATTCTGTACGGGGCTATCTTGGCGCAGGGATTATCACAGTTAATCATATCTGCATTGATAGCCCAATTATATGCAGCTTTTATATGGCGAATATCCACATTAGCAGAGTTGGCAGAGATATTCTTTGCCACCCTTTGCATGAATTTAGTAATTGATAGCTTACTAAGCTCCCCAACCTTGGTATTACTCTTTACACTCTCAAACAATCTTCGGAACGCAATCCGTTTAGAGTTAAGGCTGTTTTGACACATGCTTCTTGCTTCCAAATCATGCATATATTCGCGTCTAAGGTCTTCAAGTGTATTGATTTTTGTCAAGCCAGAGGCTTGCTCTAGTTCGTTTTCCAGTTCTTTGCGTAACTGAATCTCAAACTCAATGGCCTCTCGTTTAGAACCCGCCTTCTTTTCACGCGAAACGCCGTTAACAGACACACGGGCAAACCATTCCTTCTTACCAGTCTTCTTATTAATTCGAGGTCTTGGCATGCTAATTGGCCTCCATAATCCGCTCCACTATTCTTTTGTCAAAGCGGATTTTGCCTACGAGCTTTTTACCGCCAAGCTTTCGCCAATTATTATATACCCATCGGTCACTAACTTGCAACATCTTCGCGATCTGCTTAACGGTGAAGCATCGCACACCCTCATAAGAATTCATCTCTCTGCTATTGTTCATCTGAAAGCTAATCAAAACTAATATCTCCATTCATACCTAAAAATTTACTGATAATAACGTAAAAATAACTACACATCTGCCATATTATCGACGTCGTAATAACAAAAAAAAACGCTCAGCAATGGCCAATTACTGAAAAGCAAAGACAAACTACCACAGGAATAAGGTCTGTCAATATCTTTTTTCTAATATATCAAGTTGTTATTTACTTGTCGCTAATAAATAGCACTATATGTCATAGACGAATAAAATATAACTAAATGATGAGTTGCTATTATCACATAGACTTTGCGAGTTGCGAGCTAAGGCTAATCTTGTCTTCGCACTTGGTCTTGTTGTCGCTCGCTTTTTGCTATGAGTGAGGGGTGAAAGGTGGACGTTTCGTTATGAGCTTAACGCGGAAGGTAAAGCTGGCGTGGCGTGTTGTGCTTGTTGTCGGGCCGTGTCCTTTAGTCTGCACATGAGTAAGGGCCACGGCTCTAAATAGTATCGCGGCCCATGTGTATCGACATGCTAATTTCAGTATAGAGCTAGTCTTCTTTTGGTCTTATCCCCATTCTGTATGGCCATAGAGCGCAATGTGTAAGGTCACACAGGCGTATCTCTCGCCGCGAACCGTTAGCGCAATCTCTGCACTTTGTCCTGATAGCTTGTATAGGTGTAAGCCGCTTCTGCTTGTCAGAACTGGGCAGATAGATAGGGGTTTTAGGGTCTATGTCGTTGTTGGTGATGTTTGTATCGGACATGGCGTCTTCCTTGTATAAATGGGTAGCTAGCCCATGGGTTATGAGATTTTAGATAGTGTCAGGCCACTGCATCTTGTGCAATAAATGACTGATTTTTATTGTTCGCGTTAAGTAATCGACCGCCGCACTTTGCATTGATGGAAAGTAGCTTCTCTTTGGACATGAAAAGGACAGAGAAGTCACCTGACATGATGCGCGCCTCTTGGTAACGGTTGACAGGACGGTTCATCCTTCTAGCTTCGTTATAAAGATTAGTCATCGCCTCACGTTGAATGATAGTCCGATCTTCATCAGTAATATCGTTAGTGTGGGTATCTACAGGCGTCAGGCCTTTCTTATTCCAGACGCCAAAGGTTCTGAGTCCATTAGCTGCTAAGAGCATAATGAGACTATCCTTGGCCTTTGTTCCTTTAGCGAAGTATCCAAGTTGGGCTTCGTGATATGGAGTGACCTTGACTAGTCCATCGCCGAGGGCGTCATAGAGCGCTAGGCGGTCATATCGGGCTAGAATCTTCTTCAGTATCCGTGACCACTTCGCAATAATCCATGCCTCTAGCTCTTCAGCAGTGATGTCTGATTTAGTATAGCAGAGCATATGCCCGTGGATCATTAGCTTGTCGGACTTCTCCAACCAGAATAACGCCGCGCCGTTGGTGGGCTTGAACTCGTAAACGAAAGCCGCTCGTAGCATGTTCCAGGCTTCCTTGAAACGCTCAACGCCAGCAGGATCACTGGTATGGAACGGCGACCTCAATGTTGCAAAGTGGTCGTGTCGCTCTTGATAGCTGTGAACTTCTTTACCTAGACGACAATTGCGCTTGCGGACGTTAGCCTTAGCGTTACGTCTGTGCTGGCTATTATCGCCATATACGAGCTTGTTGAGTTTGCGCTTGCGGGCCTTTGCCTTACGCTCTTCAGCGGTGACGATAGGCTTTTTCTTCTTAGGCATGAACGCATTGGGATTATTTGAGACGGTGAGAGCGCACGGTCGATTGCCTACGCCCTCGATCACTTTTGATCTTGGCATGAGCAACCTCGCTCTCGTGTGAGATAATGTTAAGGGTTAAGGATGGGATGAACGCATGAGGACTGAAAGGCATACTGCGCTGCGCTTGTTCCGTATCGGTGCGGTTGCTCCTCTACGGGTTATATCGTCGAGAATATCTAGGTTAATGGGATTGACAAAATGTAGGTGAATCAAGGGTTAAGGTAGTGTTTTTCATATTGTGTCCCTTATACGTTGTGCGTGTTCTTCATCAAAATACCCAGCAATGTGCTACCTGTGATCCTCCAGTTTCGCGGCCCTAGCTTCTGACCAGCAATGACGCCTTGTTTGAGATAATGTGAGACGGTTCTTATTGGACAGGCCAAGATTTCAGATGCCTCTCTCGTTGTATAAAGTCGGTTTGGGTTAATTCCAGCAGGGGCTAGCAATGATACGTCAATCATACCTGTTGCCATTACCTGCTTGCCTGTCTGTACCTGTACTTGTGTCTGTGTCATGTTCGGAACCTCCATATTAACGGTTCTGGGTTAAGGGTTGTTGAATAAGTGACGCAAGAACGCCTCGCCTCAGTGATATTGGCAACATGTACGTGGAGGTATTTTAGGTGCCGAATAAAGCAGAGTAAACTGAAGTCATCCTTTTCTGGTCGGAAATAAAACTGTTAATTTGTTAACGGCTACAGAATCTCGACTCCCTCACAGCATGAGATAATAAATACTTGTCGATATTATTGACTTTGACTTTGTGTAGAATTGTGACGGACTGGCGCAGGTATCAATGCAGGCTTAGAAGGGCTGACAAAGGGTATTCTGTGCGGATAGGGGTATTCTAGAGAAGCAAGCGAGAGGGTCAAAAGGGTTGGGCAGTGAGGGTGGAAGAGAGATAAGGAAGCTGGCTCAAGTGCATTTGCCCTGACAGGTGCCAAGGTAGCCTAGAGGTAGGCTTGAGGCAGACAAAGACAGAATAGAGGCGCGGGGCTTTGTGGTTAGTTGACCAAGTGGCTAGGAGGCTAGGAGGCCAGAAAGTAGGCATACACACAAGCTCTTGAGAATTATTACTGGCAGTGCCCCTTGTTACCTTCTTAATATTTATATTAAGAAGTGCGACAGATTCCGACAGATTTACGCAACCCATCGATATCATTGGTGTTATTGGATGTTAGTAGGTAGAGGAGTCGAATCCCTTCTCTCATAGCCCTAATCGGTTCAGCGTCCGTTGTAGCTGAATAAGTGACCATCGCCCACCACGTGCAGAAGCAATACCCTTGGCATTAAGCTCCTCAACCATAACCCTCTGCGTCATGCCGCTGGACTTGAAGGCTGCTAGGATGGGGCGCATTGACTCGGCAAACTCGTTAGCTCTTTCTATACGTGGCGCGTTAAGAGTATCCGCTAGTTGGGGATTGCCTAGCTTGACGCCGTTCTTCTTAGCCTGTGCGAGTGCAGCTTTGGTTCGTTGGCTGATACGCTTGGCTTCGTCCTCGGCTACGGCGGCTAGGATATGGATGGTTAAGGGCGTTGCGCTGGGCATGTCACAACATAGGAAGTCCACCTTGCTTTCCATGAGGCTAGAGACAAAGTGTACGTTACGGGCAAGGCGGTCTAGCTTGGCAATAAGGAGGGTAGCCTTGTGTTTCTTTGCGTAGGCAATGGCCTGTTGAAGCTGGGGCCTCCTCGCTAGGGCATTACTTCCTTTGCCTGTTTCCACTTCGGTGAACTCGGCTAACAGTTGCCAGTCACCGCCATTGAGGTACTGAAACACTGCCTCTTTTTGCGCCTGTAGTCCTAGGCCTGACTGTCCTTGCTTCTGAGTTGATACGCGATAGTAGGCAACGAACTTGCCCGTGCCCGTGTGCATGGTCGTGGTAGTGTGCGCCGCCTTGGTCATGTTCAACCCCCTTTCATTGCTCTTTGGTCGTCCTGACAACATCTTTATACGAGCGTTTGTTTGTAGTCAAGTGCCCGTCTATGAGTGTGACAAGCAACAAAATAGCCCCCAATGCTAGCTAACCAGCAAAGGGGGCTTATGTGAAACGGCGTGTTAGGCCGTGTTGTTCTTTCTACTCTCTCAGCAAGCCTTTCACCTCTATTGCGCCGCTCATAGTTGTAAGCCAGCTAAGAAGGCTATCAAGGCCAGCGTCCAGAGTCGGGGCGTTTACATTGAAGGTTGCTGTGTGTCCTTCTTCAGACGTGACGGAAAGATTTACTGTTGCACCAGGGCGGTTGATAGATACTTGGCTGTTCTGCATGTTGAATACTCCTTTCATAAAGTTAGATGTTTAAGTGTATTTGACAAGCCTAGACAATGTACAATCACTTGACAATGATGTATTGCCGTTCAACATAAGTACAATATAAACGGATACTTAGTTGATTGTCAATGTAGCAGATGGTATTATTATGCAGTTTGTTGGGACTTGCTCAACACATCATTGCCAACTAACAGAGTTACTAGCATAAGTTACTGTGATATTTATTACGATAGCTTTGTAGCTCCTCCCCATTGGTTAAGGAGGGGGGTGGCATAGGGACCAATGGGTAGTCCCCGTGTACGCCTATAGTATCTTTACCGCTCACGCATTTTTCATTCTAAAGTGCTATCATGCCGATTGTGTATGACAATTAATAACTGTAATTTGATACAAACGTATTGTGTCATACAAAAAATATTTATAGTGACTCATTACGACAACCGTAGGTAGGCTAAAATCCAGTGCTCGCTGATTTTTATAATATAAGTAATTAAATTTAATAAGGGGTAATGTGATGAATAAAAAACATGATCCGATGCCTTCTGGTGATTTTATTACAATTTGCGCGGTATGGATGGTAATAGGGTCATTTTTCGGCGTGACAACAGGGGGAATTGTTTTTTGTATCGGCACAGTAGTTACGGGGATGATCATAGAACACGTTCGCAATAAAAAATACTGGGACAATTTGAGAGAAGAGTGGAATAGAGATGAGGATAACAAATAGTGCAGCACGTGTTAAAGGTTGCCTAGGCGTACCAAAGTACACTCTTATTTTGGACTGAGTTAGTCAGAATTAGGCCAATACGCTTTAGTTTGAGGGGTGATGACAAAGGATGTTGAGGCGGGATGAATGGATGGCCAGACGAATAAAATCAATGATTTCAACTACTTACGTGAATATAGGCCGTTATTGACAATTATGTTATAATTTCAAGGATATACGAGTGGGCGGATTATGATTTTGCCGTGCGTTAATATCAACCTTGACCAACTGACAGGCCACCACCTATAGCTCATGAGCAAGGCGAGGGCGTCACAAAGACATGGTACAAAGTGATGGTACAATGTGTTTAATGGACCATTTGTTTGAACTCGGCTTGCCATGTAAGTTGCTGTGATAATAGTGCTATATTCCTAGGCTCTAAGGGCAAGGCGGTTGAATGTCGTAACGGGCGTTCACCCCATTTGACACCCAAGCAGAACCGGATAAGAACTGGTTCTGCTTTTTTTTTGGGGAGGTCGCATGGCTGCATTCACGGGCATCAACCACCTGGCCATGGTCACGGCGGACATGGACAAAAC
>JAVETP010000117.1:0-6877 GCA_034006005.1 Pseudomonas sp. | reverse complement strand
CTGCGTTTTTCTGTGTTTCGGCTTCGGCTCGTTTATTGAGCCGACTCACTCCATCCGTAATGGATTTTAGTGTCTGACGAATAGAAATATTCTGACTTGATACGGAGTGAGCTGCCTCATCAAGCTTATCGGCCTCATCAAACACGTTAATACTTCTACGGCCCTCTCCTTCAAGAACGCTCATCCAGTTACGAGAATTGATGATTGAAATGGCGTGGTTAACGATCAGTAGATCAGCGCTGTTTGTGAGCTTGATCATTGCCTGATAGGTCTCGATCTCTTCCGGCGAACTGAATGCGCCAATGGCAAGCATAGAGTAATCAAGCCCAGCTGGAATATCGTCAGAACTTAAGTTGTGGTCATCAAGAAAATCGCTAAGAGGAATTAAAGGACTAGATTTGCTTTTCGCCCAAGCGATGAGCTGGGCGATGAAGTTTTTGATGTTGATAGCATTGTTATCGCTATCAATTTCATTGAGATAAGCACTGCAGGCTTCAAGCGATAAGTAATTACGCTTACCAAAGCGCTTGCCGATGCGAATAATGCGCCCCGTCAGCTCCTGTATGTAGCGAGCTGCTTTTCTTGAATCATCTTGGTACAGCTGAGATTGCAATTGCTTGGTGTATGTAGAAACGATAACGCGAGCATTGCCGCGTTGTGCGCAAAGCAGTGCTGGCACCAAGTACCCTAGAGTCTTGCCTGTGCCTGTTGCTGCTTCAATTACTCCTAATGGTGGAGCTCCATCACTACGCGACGATAAGAGTGTGCGAGCCACTGTGTTTGCGTACTGAAGTTGACTGGGATTGAAATGGCCGCCATCCCGTACCAGAAAGCCATTTTCTCCAAACACCTCTTCAATATGCGCCAAGATGGCGCTTTCACTCAGGGCAACAAATGTGTCGTCACGAACAGCGATGGTATGGCTCATTACTACTCCTTAAACAACGGAATGCGTATACCAAGTCCGGCACTGCTTGTGGCAGATGCGATATCGGTAGTTCGTTTTACATACATAAAGTATGCGGATTGAGAAGAGTTGCTAGTCAAGTCAAGACGATAGCCTTCTGGTTTTTTATAGCCAGCTCCATAGCTTTGTTCAACCCAAACTTTGTTGGGATTACGGCGCTCAAAACGTCTTTTGTGTGACGGAGAACGCCCTTTACCGGGACGGGATTGGGTATAAACGTAATCGCTTAGTGCCGCGTCGGCTGGTACTTCTTTGATACCTGAGTGTGTGGCTGCTCGCATTAAAAGTAACGGCTGTAGAACCACGAGAAGCTCATTTAGGTTTTCAGATGAATCGAAAACGCGCATCACTTTTCCAGCATAAACTTCTTTGCTCCAGCCTGGGAAGTCAAAGGCGAACGTGCTTTTGCGACCATTAAAGTGAAAAACACTTAAGATAGAGCCGTGCACCAGTCCTGCGTCTTGGTTTGTTGCGCCCTCAATGACTTTAAAGTCTATGTAGTGCGTTAACATGCGCAACTCCTTAAAGAGCGTGGGGGATGCTAATGTCAAAATCTTCACTGTCTAAATAGTCAGCGAATGCTTTAATCGCCTGATCAAACTCTTCTGTTTGTTCTGCCACGGTCATTGGTTCGAAGCCGCCGATCTCGATGCTGGCCAGTTTAACTAGGCCGTCAGCTGTTACTTTCAGAACGTCGTAGTTTGCCTTGATTTCGCCGCAGCCGAGCGCTATGTGACCGCCTACGGTAGGATTTAAGCTGAGCTTGCCGAGTGCAGCTAACATCCCGCCTAGCTCGACCGCTGTAGCGTTAAATAGTTTGATTTTATGATCCATAACACTGAATGGCGGGATCGCTTGAAATCCTGCTAGTGGCATGCCAACCGATACACTAGATGCATTGCTAGCTTTAAGGGTTTTCTCCAGCTTTTCGTTTAACTCATTCAGTTCATCTTGAATTGGCTGTGTTTCCGTGTCGTTACGTTTTGCGGTGCGTAATTTGATTTCTGCACTATTAATTTGTTTGCGTATTGCGCTGGCGGCTGAGTTGCCCTCCGCACGCGTTACGAGTTCTTTCAATTCGCTTGAAACTAAGAAATTAAGGCCGGTGCGGTCGCGATATAAATCATCGGTACGAGTACCGGCTATTGTCATAGGGCTTAAGTTTGGCTCACATATAGCGTTATCAATCGCTAATTTGCCAGTCACAAAATTTAAAGCGCCAGCATCACCTGCACCAAACAATGACAACAGGACGTTACGAATACGCCAATGCTCTTCTTGGGCTACCGTTGAGCGGTTTTCTGGCCCTGAGCCTTTAATGCCGCCAAGCGTTAAGAAGTAGTGCTCATCAAGGAGCAGTCCTTCTGAGCCGCGCTTTATTAAATTATCTCGCATGATATCGCGCAAAGCGCGTCGAAGCGTGCCTCGCAAGCCTGTTGCTGGGAAGTACAGGCTCTTGCCTTTTGCGCTATCAAAGCTAGGTACGGGAATAGGTGAGTAAGCGCCGTACAGCTTTTTGCCCTGGTCGATCAGCTCTTTGTTTGCTGTGGCCAGTGGTGATTGTGCTTCAATTGTGCCACGAATGATGAATGTATTTTTCATGCTTTACCTTCAATTTTAATCGGTTTACTTATGTTGTGAAATAGCTTGGATCGCTTAACGGGCGCGGTTGTACCAGCTTAAAAGTGCATGTTCGCCGTTGTTTGGTTGTGCACGCAACTTAGGCAGTACTTTCTTTAACTTAGGCGTGCTTTTAAAGAGCTTGGCTAGCCCTGTGCTTCCTTTTTCTTTTCTGTAGCTGTCGATGGCCGTGTAATCGTCATACAAGTAAATTGCAGAGGTTAAACTTTTCCAGTTCAAATCCTTCGTAAGGGCAACGTCGTCTCTGAAGTGCGCTAGGTTGAACTCAAAGTTTTTACCCATGTGGCAAAACACACATAAGCTGGGAGCCTGCGAGAACATGACAGAGCTGCTTGGATTGGCTTTGCTAACCACGCCAATAATCCAAGGTTTGTCGGTCGGTGCCTTATGCGCCAGCCAGTGAGCGATAAAACGCTCACCACTTACATCTTCGCTTGCTGTAAAGGTCAGTCCCTTTTTATTCGGCAGCTCAATTTTGCCGATGATATGGCTATCACCCTCACAGGCAATATAAAAAGCATCAATGCCAGCCCCGAGAGTATTAAGGTCAACGCCGCGCTTAAGTCGCGTAAGAACCGGCGGCTTGAGATTTCCTGCGGCTTCGCTGCCGATGTATTGGCCGATATGTTCATGCCAAAACTGAAGAGAAGTCATATGCTAAAAGCTCCTGCGAGCGCTATTGATTAAATAGTGATTTACTGTATGTCGTGCGCACGATAAGCGCAACATATTAGCTGCTGCTTTTTAAGTTGATGGCACACAAATAAGAAGGGTAACGCTGTGAAGGCGATGGCTGCGATTACGCTGAGCCATGCAGGTATTTCTATGGCAAAAAAAGCTTCGGTGTCGATCAGGATATGCACAAACAAGAAGCCCTGCATGATGACCAGGCACAGGCTCATGATAATGATTGTTTCGCTGTAACCGGGGAGCTTTAAGATTGCTCTTCTTTCGCTGATCAAAATGGAAAGCACCCAGGCGCCGGCTAGAATACAAGGAATAGTTAGGTAGATCATGGTTGGATCTCTATCGGATAATTTGAAACCATAACTACACCACTGATTGCTCAGATCAAGGCGTCATATATGGTAGCGAATACGCAGAGAGCTCGGCTCCACGTATCGAATGCACTAATTTGCTCAAGCAAGCTTAATGACTCCATTAGTGCAGGCTCATACCTGAGTTGACGCGCTGCTTGGCGACCACTTCCGGCTCGTCATCTTCATAGACTTCAGCGCCAGCAGGATTCGCTACAGGGGCAGCGCCTAAGATGGTATCGGAGTTTAAGTTGAAAGCGGTGTTGTGGTTACTTTTCATTTCTTGGTGAGCAATAGCCGCTTGCTGGATCTCGTTTAGAACGTGCATCGCGCGGTCGGGGTGCATTTTATTGAGATCGAGAGCTGACAGGCTACGCTCCAGTACTTCAGTCATCAATTTGGCGGTGCGCAGAGCTGGGTTCATAGTCAGTAAATGGTGATATGCGGTGTTGGAAGCGTTAAGCATTTTGTGCACGTCTTCACTGGTAAAGAACACCGGTGCCGTGATGCCTTGTGCTTTGGCGAAATCAGAAGCATCAATGATGTGTTGCTTGGCAAAGAAATCATCACGGCTGCCGTACCATTCCTTGCTAATGGCTTCTGCGTTGCCGCCTCTTTTGCCGACGATGAGCAGAATCGACCTTACGTTATCCCAGCTTTCGCTTGAGGCACCGGCTTTGATGGCTTCATTGCGGCTGATAGCTGTTTGCCCGTCGCTAATGACTACGGGGTGGATAACCATCGCCGCTTTATTCAAGAACTCTTCGGGGAGCGCCAGCTTAACAAAGCGCTGAAACTCGGCACTACCGATGATGATATGGGCCGGAGCTTGAGGTGAGACTTGGGGGTCAGATGACCAGCGCAAGACGTAGCCGGTATTGCTGTCTTGTGATGGGTGCTGGACAGGCACACCCAAGTTTTTAACTTCAACCAGCATTCCGTTTTTCATATTAGCCACCTTGCACACATATTAAGTAAGTTGATTTACAGCTAATTTATACCATCCTCCACAGGCAAGCAAGCAATTAAATCAACCTGCCCATTCTCGGTATATCCTGCCGCATTTTCTCTGCCTGAATCCCCGCAATATCGGGTGCTTTTTCCCTGCCCTTCCAGCCGCAGGCTGCTTCTATTGGCCGACTTTACAGGCAATGGCTCCCCGTCGCGCATTTTTTACGCGGTATCGTCTTATTATACGCTTCCAAATAAAGCTTTTTTCGGTAACGCATTAGCGCCAGCAAAGTTGATGTGCTAACTTATCATTATTATTCGATACAATAATACTATTTCACACTGTAAGCGGTGCCACGGTATGAGCGACAACACAAAAAGCGGTAACACAAATCCAAGAGATTACGCACTGACCAGTGAGCAACTGAAAGATGACGTGCTCGATCATCTTATGGCTAACATGAAAGTGTATTTCGGTGACGAGAACATCGAAGCTGAGCGCTTTATTGAAATTGCTAACACCTTAAACGTGTTCGCTCATGACGTTGCCAAGAAAAGCCTTGCTAACCGTCAATGCTTGTCACCGCTTAAAACAATGTCATCAACCATTGAGGCTAACCCTGATAGCGATACCGCTGATAATTCGGTATCACATCAATTGCGTTATCGCCTGGTAGAGCAATACCCAGATCAGAAGCCACATAAAGATCAATTGTTCACGCTTGAAGAGGCCAACGAAATCTACGGTGAGGGTTTCGTTAACAAATACTGGGGTGAACTCGGTGAACATTGTCCTCGTAGAATCCTGATGAGTGACCAAAGAATGATGTGGTTCAGTACTGTGCGTTTCCCCGATCATAATCAGTCAGCAAATAAAAAATTAGACAGCGCAGAAAAGCTTAGCGGTGGCCCTAAGCTTTAATGTGTCACCTAAATAAAAATGCCGACGCAGCTACTGGCCAACACCCCCATACATTGCGTAAACACAGACCAGTAGATCAATGATTTTGATTTTAATAGATCTCACAATACTTTTAATCGTAAGCGCTATAACTTACGTTTACACAAGAAAAAACGATAACGATCATTAGCGGTAACGCAAAAAGCGCAACCAATACAACAGCGACTCCCCTTCAGTACGTCACCAAAGCCCCTCACAGTCATAGTTTTTTGCGCTGGCGCATATCCATGTGAAATCACAAACAAAGTGATTCCAGTAAAGCTACGCTATCCCTATGCTTTTGCGTCACCGCCGATAGGCGTTAGCGCTCTAACACGTTCACACATAACTGTGCTGGCGCTAAAGCGGTAACAATGACAGTGCGTTCCCACATAAAAAAGCGGTAACGAAAAAGCAAAATGCGGTACCGCAATAAAAATACGCGCCATGCCCAGCGGGAAGAAACAGGCCATAAAGAGCAACCAGGCAACGCCAACTGAGCAAGCACCGCGCAGAGCCTGCAAATTAAGCCATAAAAGAGTGGAAATGGACGGGGAAAAAGCAGAAAGAACGCGGAGGAATGGTGCAAAGGGGTGGGTTTGCCTGTGGAGGATGGTATAAATATAAAGAGTGCGGGTGGGCTGGGGTGTCGGTTTAAGGTGTGCTACTGTTGAGGATGGTATAAAGTTTAGCGACCGGCTGGCGCTTAGTGAAGTCACAAAGCTTGAAGATGCCAAGCTCCCCTACAGAAGCTTGGCTATGACAATTCATTAAATGATTCAGGTATACAGCTCTCTGTTGTCTGCATACTCTTTCAGAGCTGGCTCGTAACCCTGTGTGCAGGACTTATGAAGCATGTATTGCGCCATGGGAATGTTTATAGACGTGCCGCGCCCTTCTTTGTGCAAGATCGCTTGCTTGAACTCAGCGCTGGCCAAGCCTTTCAGAGCAGCTTGCTCATAGCGTATGAACGCCATCTGCGCTGAGTACTCAGGGCTTACCCAGTTTCCATGATGGATGTCTGAATCCAAGTAGTAATCGCCTACTTTCTCTAAAGCCAGAGCGTAACCGTCATGGCCTTCATTCTCTGTGCAGCGATAGTACATGCTATAAGCCGTGTACTTGTCTTGAGCGATATGAACGCCATCAGCACCCGTATATCCAGTCTCATAGATAGCGGCCAGCTGCATTTGAGCATCCAGATTCCCGAGCAACGAAGCTTTGCTTAAAAGCTCTAAAGCAAGCCGCGTATCAGGCACAGTAAGATCGCTGGCGCTTAGTAAGCATTGAGCGAGCTTTAGCTGTGACTGGGCGCAGCCTCTTTTAACGCCATCTTGAATG
>JAVETP010000115.1:0-6903 GCA_034006005.1 Pseudomonas sp. | reverse complement strand
AACAGCAATGTTCACCACTGTAATGATCGGTTTTATAGCGCTAGCGCTGATGGGCTGAATGATGTGGTCGGCGTGTTTTGCCCTTTATCTGTTACACGATCAAGATGTTAAGTTTACGAAGCCGTGATACTGCACAGCAGTACACGTTGAGTGCTTGCTCAACTTTATATTGAACGATCGCTCAAGCACAGCTATAGTCAACTCACTCCACCGTCCTGCAATTATAAGCCGCTCTTCAGCGCCGACAAATTTATCAAAAAATATCCAGTTCTGGTGGCTGTCAACAACGCCTACTAGGCAGCCAATAGGCGGCCAAAAACCGTCTTATCAGGCAGGCAAAAACAACCGATAGATGCGCTAAGCGCAAGAGGTTATCCATGGCAGATCAAACATTTCCATCTATTATCGTTTTCGACGTCAATGAAACGCTGCTCGATATCACCACACTTGAACCTTTATTTGAGCGCCTTTTCGCTGACCGCAAGGTTCTAATGGAGTGGTTCGCTCAGCTGATTCTCTACTCACAAAGCATGACTTTGTCTGGCCTTTACACGCCTTTCGGTGAGCTTGCGGTAGGCACACTGCGCATGCTGGCCACGCTTCATCAGGTCACCCTCAGCGCTAGTGATAGCAACGAACTGAAAGAGCGCATGAGTAACATGCCGGCTCATCCTGACGTCGTTCCTGCGTTGAGCCAGTTACAAGATGCTGGGTTCCGTCTAGTCACACTGAGTAACTCACCCAGCAGCGTCTCACCGACTCCGCTGGAAAAAGCAGGCTTAAGCCACTTTTTCGAGCACAGCTTCAGCGTCGAGACGACAGGCAAGTTTAAACCCGCTGCAGAGACGTATCAGCTGGTCGCGCAAAATTTATCCGTTGCAACCTCAGAACTGTGCCTCGTTGCTTGCCATCTTTGGGACACCATAGGTGCTCAAGCTGCAGGCTGTCGCGGTGCATTTCTCACGCGTTCAGGTAACGCCATGTTGCCGGCTTCGAATGTGCCCGTTCCAGACCTTATTGCGTCCACGCTCACTGAACTGGCCAATCAAATTATTCTGCAAAGACACGCCAGTTGAGCACTTTCATCTACGCGCAAAACGACACTGTTACTCTGACGCCCCCGCCCAGTGCAACGATTGATAATCAAAGCCGTTATCCAAACCCACCTTAATCACCTGAAAATAAGGTGATATATCAAAGTCACGCGGAGCGAAGAGGCTGTGATGTTGAATGTGCATCACTTCTTTGACACAACCCGGACACAGTGGCGAATCATCAGGATGCTGCTCAATAATCGGCAATATAGGATAGCGCACGGCTTGGAAGGCCTGCGCTATCAGCGTTGAGCAAATCGCGCGTGATGGATCGCCAGAACCTAAAGCAATCATGCGCCGCCGATAAGCATTAGGTACTGGGGGCGTAGCAATCAAGTAACGAGCCAGATCCCAGACATTACGCAAATCGTATTGATGACCCAATTGTGCCATGGCGTGATCAATGACGTGCTGACAATCTTCTGTCGTCAGGCCGACAGGACGGCAGATACGCGTATTGAGCCCATGAAACTCATCGATACCGACCGTGCGCACGCCAGCCTGAGTATCTGATTCAATCAAACAATGTTGGGATGGCAGAGCGTAACCATGCTCGATACCAATAAATAAGGCGGCATGCGACCAAGTCGATTGTGTTAAGTATTTGATCGCCGAACTGACGCGGCGATCGCCTTCAACCAGCAAGACATCACCCGGTTGTAAGGCGGCCAATAGCTGTTCAGCGCTGTGTACCGATATAAAACCATGCTGGTGTGTTTTCTTATCAAGAAAACGCGCTAACAAGCCACCCAACACTGACAATCCTTTACCCATAAAGCCACCCTTTTACTCCGAATATGGAAGCGGCCAGCCTAGTGCTCTCGGCCCACAGGATAACGGCCGGCGTTATAGCTGTGATGAAGTCGCCGATTGCTTGTTCATGCTACTCAACGCCTCAATTAACAGCATGGGCTGGCCTCTTGGCTGTCTGCCTCACGAGCAAAGGGCATACGTGTACCACAGCCTTCAAACACGCCGAAATGCTGACTAAAATCACCGATGAAAGTGAAGTGTTCGACAAAACGCGAGTCTTGCAACATGCGCCAGGTATTACCGCACACCGGAAAAACACGGCCAGTCGCAATAGTATGATGCTTATCCAAAACAAACTGGTGCGGGCTGTCGGCAATGGTGCCTTGGTAAATCACCGCTTGGCCGTAGTCCTCACACGCGCTTTCCAGTTCATCCAGTTTGAATAAGCGATAGGTCGCTGAGAAAAACTGCAGATTACCCGTTTGTAGAGCCAGTTCTTCATCGGTGATCTCTAGGGGGCGGTCCTCCACCAAGCGCGGATCAGCAAAACCGCTGGCCTTTGCCAAGTTCAGAAAGTCATTCCAATACAATGCACCACCAAGACATTCACCGTATAACACTGCGTCCTCACGGACCTTTTTGGGCACGCGGCGATCAGAATACACATCAGAAAAATAAAACTCACCGCCGGGTTTGAGCAAGCGATGAATGCCGCCTAAAACCGCAGCTTTATCAGGCGATAAATTCACCACACAGTTAGAAACGATGACATCAAAAGAACCCGGTTCAAGATCCAGCTCATCAAGCTTTTCGATATAGCCCTTAATAAAACGTACATTGTCAAAGCCGAATTTTTCCGTATGCCACGCCTGATGAGACTGTGCTACTTCCAGCTGCTCATCGGTCATATCAACGCCAACCACTTCGCCCTCAGGTCCGACCAACTGCGCCAGCGCATACACATCACGCCCGGAGCCACAGCCAAGATCCAACACCCGACAACCTGAAAGCAACTGTGGGCAGACTAAACCGCAGCCATAGTAGCGCGACAGCACTTCCGGATGGATGCGACTGAGCACAGGTTTCAGCCAGCTCGGTATCGTGCTGATATCACAGCAAGCGGTAGTTTTTAAATCGGCCGAGCTTTGCAGCTGCTTACCGTAATAATCTTGTACGACGTTGTGCATAATGTTTACTCCAAAAAACTTCAGTCGTGATGCCTTATAACCTGCTGTCGCTGCCTATCGTCTAGGACATTGCTGAGTCTGCTCAATATGCAGCGGCTCTCTTGTATCACTGCCCTAGCTGTTCACTTAAATGTGGCAAACTTTCTTTAGAATCTATTGTTGTGGATGCTGCCCTTAATTGAGCAGGCAGATATTGCAAATCCTCAGGTTCATCAATGTCATGCAATTCTGCTCGTTCGTGTAGGCGTAAACCTTGAGCAAGGAGTCGTTCTCGCGTCAAACGTGCGACTGCGGCTGTACTCCAAGGCATATCAATAAACACACTGCCTAAATATTGATTCAATCCTAATAAGGCATAACCGCCATCACTCACAGGGACTAAGCAACTGTCGTAGTGGCTCAGTGCGTGTGCCGCAGCAGCAATACACTCAGCAGTTAAGCCAGGACAATCTGTTCCCATCAGCAATACCGCTTCACCGTTAGCAAGCACCCGCTGGGCTACGCGGGCGAGACGATCGCCTAGATCGCCCTCGTCTTGGTTCGACCATTGAAGCGCCTTTGAGAGTGCCATTCTGTGCCAAATGGGATCTTGCATTGAAGGTGTTACACACAACTCGACTATGCCTATATTAGCTTTAAGCGCTTGCTCAACGCTGAAGACAAGTAACTGCCTCGCCAAATGCGCCGCCCCCTGCGCCCCTAACGCCGAAATTAACCGTGTCTTGGCCAACCCGGGTAATGGCGCTTTAGCGCATATAACGATGCGTACAGGCTTGCTAGATAAGTGCTCACCTTTAGTGTTCGCAATATATTTAGAGCACACTTTTTCTAAAGGGCTATTCATTGATATTCCTTAGCCAATTGCTCAACGGGAACACCACGCCAATACTTCCAACGCAGTCGCCACATCAACCATATTGTTGGCAAAACGCCGCGGGTCATCCAACGTCGTCCAGAAGAAGTCACCTTGGCCCGCAAACAGCTTGGTCGTCCTCGGTGCTTTAGGCGTTTACACAGTTCGATATCTTCCATGAGCGGCTGCTCTGCAAAGCCACCCATGGAAAGAAATGTATCTTTAGCTATAAAAAGCGCTTGGTCACCGGTAGCGATCCCGCTGAGTCTGGAACGCAAGCTAATAAAGAAAGCAATCACCCCCAGCATCCAACTGTCGCCCGTCAACTTGATATCAAAACGTCCCCATTGTTTATGCTGCAATGCCGCAAGAATCTGTCGATCAGCATCCACGGGTAAGCGCGTATCGGCATGCAAAAAGACCAAAGCCTTGCCTTGCGCTTGAGCTGCGCCAGCGTTCATCTGCTGGGCTCGACCACAAGCTGAACGCAGCACGCTATAACCTAACGCTTCGGCAGTCTCCGCAGAACTGTCATGACTGCCACCATCCACCAGCAGCACTTCACAGCCTCGTCGTTGCCAATACAGTAAATGCGACAACAAGTATGGCAACTGCTCGATTTCGTTCAGCATCGGTACAATGATCGATAACGCTGGATTGAGTGCGCGCATGTGCTGCCTCTTATTGTTTATTAAGACGCCAGTCATACGTCATAAACTCTATATTGGCCTTGCCGGTTTTTAGTTGTTGTACGGCCGCTGGTGACATTCCAAGATCCTCTGCGTGCACCAGCAAAAAATCTTCAAGTCGGGTAAAGCCTTGCCAACCCTTCTCAAAATCTTCGCGGTACCACTTAAAGATCGAGGATAAATGAATGCTCGCCCCCTTAACCTGATTGCGGCTGCGATCCTGTAAAAACAAAGTGCTTTGTTCGCTGAGCTGTTGCTCCAAACGTTTACCATCATAGGCTTCAGCACGTAAGGCTGGACAACCGATACTGGCGCAGTTCACCGCAAAGTGAATGCGCGGGTCATTATAGCGAGCGGAGCCACGGATCAGCCCATGTTCGATATCATCCAACGAGCGCATTTCGCCCAATAATGACACGAACTTTTTCTTCCATGGCGAGCTAAACAGCCCACCCAACTCCTTAATTGAGTTCAAGTCAGGCCAAGCGGTTAAAATCAGCTCTACCGTTGCCGCATTGTAGGCATTGATCAAAAACGCCAGTTGCTCTGGCTTTGGCCATTGATCAAATTGCTGCTTTGAAACGCTCGACAATGTTTGCAGGTATTGCTTGAGTTTTTGCCGTTCCTGCAGCATCGCCTGATAATCGACGGTTGTAGCTTTGCCGCCATCAATCACTTGCACATGGCTTTTCAGCAAGCGATCCCAAACCACATCATCAATGGCGCTCGATTCAGCTACCGCTGTCTGCAGCGCAAGCACACTCAACAGCAGCGCCGTCATAATCGTTTTACCTCGCATGAACACCCACTCCTTGAAGCCTGCTATGGCGAATCACTACAGCATTTAAACCTCTGCGTTATAAGGCTCCGCCGCAACTGCTACCCTGCCCAGCTGTACAACCAAAGCAATGATCTGCCACTCGAATAGACGTTTCTGCTAAGTTTTTCCCGAGCACATCTCGCAAATGCTGACGTTTACCTCCGCCCAAAGGCAATCCCAATTGCTGATTGAAGTCGCAGTCGTACAGATAGCCTTGCCAATCTACACTTAACAAAGAGCGGCACATCAATTGCTCGAGATTATCTTCTTGGTAGTTATCTTTCAGAAGCTGCATATAATCATGAAACTGGCCTTTAGATAGCAAAGTAGAACCGAAGCGCTTAATCGGCATATTGGCCAAGGCGTACAGGTTGTTAAACTCAATTCCAAAATGCGCTCGCAGCTCACGTTTAAAGTCAGCTTCTAAGGTTTGCTGATTGGGTGGCAGTGATGGCCCCTGCGGGTTGTAAACCAAATTAAGCTGCAAGTTGCTGCCGGGCTGAGCATAACCAAGCGCATTAAGTTTTTGCAGTCCGGCAATACTTTTATCAAAAACGCCTTTGCCCCGTTGTTTATCGACATTTTCCAATGAGTAACAGGGCATGGATGCGACCACTTCAACTTGCTGTTCAGCTAAAAATTCAGCCAGATCTTCATGACTCGGTTCAAATAAAATCGTTAGATTGCAACGATCAATCACATGCACGCCCGCAGCGCGCGCCTCGGACACCAAGTAACAAAAATTATCGTGCATTTCCGGTGCACCACCTGTCAGATCTAGCGTTTTTATGCCGCAAGATTTGAGCACTGGAAGGATCATTTCCACAGTCGCCCGATCCATCATTTCCTTGCGATGAGGCCCTGCATTAACATGGCAGTGCAGGCAACGCTGATTACATTTATAACCAAGACTAACCTGCAGCGTCTCAAGCTTTCTGCGCTTAACAGCTGGAAAGTCTGTGCTCTCTAAAAGAGCCAATACATCACGCATCACATACTCTCCGATATTTTACAAAGGTGTGAATCTATATAGGTAGTCGTGATGTAGCAGAGCTTTCTTACACTCAATTAAACATTTATTACTTTACGGCATAACGCTACGCGCCAAATCATGTGAGCAATGCTGTACACCGGTAACCCTACCTGAGACTCATGAAGTACAGCATGAGTGCTTGGCATGCTATTTATTGCCTTGTTTAAGGAATAACTTTTGTTCCAGCTCGCACGCATAGCATTTGCTCTAGCGCTGTTATTTGCCTATTCATCATTTAATAGCCCGCCTGAAACCTACTCGCAAGCCAAGGTTATTCTTAAGGAGCGCATCAATTATGATCAAAATAAAAACGGTGCCTTAGGCACAATCTATTACGACTGTGATTGACGGTAAATCGTGATTTTTTCATGCAGAATCCCCTTGCATATAGCCTATGGAAATTCTACTGATGAGCACTGCTATTTTTCGGGAAGGGTTACCCCTCAGGTATCATCGCCTAGCTGTGGGTGCTCT
>JAVETP010000114.1:0-7060 GCA_034006005.1 Pseudomonas sp. | reverse complement strand
AGCGCGGTTTGGTGACAGTTTGAGGACAGTTCGATGTTTCACATGTGAAACTTTATGCCTGAGCTTAGCCTTAAGGTCGGTAACAGGACAGGCCACGGTCACGCCATGAAGAATACAAGCAAAAACCAATGCCAGATTGACATCCTCCCCGCCCTAAAGTTATCTGTAGCACTTAGAGTAGAAGCATTATAAATAAAGGCTTGGTACGTTATTTACTGTAAACAACGTACCGTTTTTTCTATTTTACGTAGAGTTCCCCGTAGGCCACTTCTAGCTGAGTTTTTAGCTCTTGGTTCTCACATCCAAGAGCTTTGATTCGAGTCTGTAGTGCGGCAATAATTGCGTCCTTTGATGACTCTGAACGCGACTGGCTTTTCTTTGGTGGTGTTTTTGGCTTTCCTGATTGTTGTTCTGATAATCGTTTAATCCGACCTAACATAGATTCGTTTTTATAGATCCATTGGCGCGATACTCCCGCTCGTTCAGCAACCTTAGCAACACTAATATTTTCATTGGCTTTAATTAGCTCAGAGATGGCCGTTTCTGCTTTCTTGGTGGCTTCGATGGACTTCTGCTTGGCTTTCTGAGTGACCGCCTCTGTATTGCGCTTATGCGTCATTCTGAGCCTCCAATGGTTCAATGATGTTAAGTAGGTTTTGCTTTAGTTTCTCGTTCATTTCAATCTGGCGAGTCCATCCGTTTTGTTTAGCGGCATCCAAGATAGAACAGGTTCGCTCTAACTGCTCCTTATGTTGGTCGAGATACCTAGCATCTGTCCTGAAATTTCCGCATATAAGGCAAGCGTTGGCTTTATCACAGCTTTGAACAACAGGCATAGCACACAAGCCATTAGGTAAAGCCTGAGCGGATATGTGACGTTTTAACCACTGAGCATCAACATTATTAGCACCCTGAGAAATATCCCTCGCTATAGACTCTTCATCAACAACGTTACCAGTCACATCAACCATGCTCCCTTTAAACTTGGCAAACTCACGCTTCATGGTTGAGTCCATAACATGGGCGTATGTACTGGTCATACTTGGTGTTTCATGCCCTAAGTATCGCTGAACGATGTGTTGAGGAACGCCGTTATTTATCATCCTCGTACCAACGGTATGGCGAAACTTATGCGTTGTAAAATGGTAGATTTGACCATCCTCACCCTTGATTCCCGCTCGTAGAGCAATGGAATTTAATTGAGCAATGATTGTCTTGGTTTTGTAGGGTTCTCCAGCGTTACGATTTCGTTTTCCTAACCTATTTTTGTGTTCGGTTGGAAATAGCCATTTACAGTCAGTGCCGAACGTGTCGTCAACATAAGCAATTTGCTCTTTGATAACGTTGTACGTTTCAGAGGATATTGGGATTGTGTGGTCTTTGTTCATCTTCTCTTGATGAGTGCATAAGAACTTATCACCGTCATTGTCTGTGATGATGCAATCTCTTGTTAGGGTGGCAATCTCGGTTATACGCATACCACATTCTTGTAGCACTATGATCAAACGCATTACGGTAGAGTTCAGCATTTCGATATTGGTATTCAATTGCGTCATGACAGATTCAGGGATAAACCTTGGAGCTGCCTTTGGAACCCTTGGTATGTCCTCGCTGTAGATGATGGATGGATTGGCAATCTCAAGCCAGCCTTCGCGAGCTGATAACTCAAGGAACAACTTAATGTTAAGGATTTTTGTTTTACGTGTAGCTGGTGCTAGACCTTTAACTTTCAAGTTGGTGATATGACGTACAATTAGATCTCTGGTGATGGCATTTTCATTATGACTTTCCCCGATTTTTTTTATGGATTCTGACAAATCAGCTAGAGATGTTACGTATGTAGTCAACGCACCATGCGACCTAGTTAGCGATGTGAGATGAATAAACTTTTTTGCCGCAGACTTTAACCACGGCTGATCGATACGAGCAAAACTGAGCCGGTAGTCGCTCTTAGTTAATGGAGTTTTAACTCCTAAGTCTGCAAAAAACCAAACGTCTTTATCAAAAAAATCGGAGTTTATTTTACAGTTATCAACTGCGATAGATAATGTCATTTTCCGCCTCTGAATCTTGCTAACTCTTTCTTCATATCATCGCTTGTAAGATGGGCATATATGTTTGCAGTGGTCTGAATATCGGAATGCCCCAAGCGCTTCTGGACGTATGAGAGATCCCAGCCAGCACGAAGCAACTCTGTGGCGTGTGTGTGCCTAAAAATATGTGGCGTTACATCTACGCCACTCTTCTTGCTGATTCGCTTAAATAGAGTGATGACAGAGCCATATTTCATTGGGGCACCAATCTCTCCACCCCAAAGATTCACGAAAACATAGTCGCTCTCGATCTCGCCGTATTCATGGATGAAGTAGTCGGTATATAGCGAGATAATGCTACTCGAAACATCAACAAGGTTGTCTTCTCTAGACTTTGAACGGGCATAGTTCTCATTGTTTGGTCTGAACCTGATTGCTATCTGATTATCACCAGATTTTATGTCTTCATGACGCAATCCAAGAACCTGACCAATCCTCATGCCAGTCTCGTACATCAAACAAGCAATGAATTTATCTCGTAGATTATTGCAAGCATCTATGATCTGCTTAACCTGAGCCTTTGTAAGCGTCTGTATACGCTTTTTTGGCTCTTTTAGGTTTAGCACCTTGGTTTTGGCTACTTTGCCCTTTGAGATGTGATGCAGGAACGATTTGTACTTGCCAGAGAAAGCACCATCTTTGTAGATTTTTAGCTCGCCAACTTTTCCACTTCTACTGTGGTAGTCATAGAACGAACTTACCGCAGCCATGATCAGGTTGATAGTTTTGTTGGTTCTCTTAGCATCACGCTTAACGATAGAGATAACACCATCTTGATCACCACTTTGAAGCCAACGGATGAAGTTGGCTAAAACCTCGATTCCTATGTCAGTCCAGCGAATGTCATCTTGTGTTAGGAATTGCCAGTACAGCTTTAAATGATGGCTATAGGATTTGATCGTATTGGGGCTTTTATCAGTAGCTTCAAGGAACTTGGTAAACTCTAAAATCGGAGAAACTGGCTTGAACTTATCATCAAGAACAAGCCAACTGATCTGATTATTAGGTTTAACTACTTTTTGGACTTTCACCGATGCATTATCCTGATTTGAACAATACTTACACTCTATACGTTAACTACATTGTTTACAAGATATAGTTATGATGTAATCAGTGAAAGTGTTTATTGACTAACCCTTACTTAGTTTACTTTATTAACACTATCGTTTGGTGTCTTAGATAACTAAAGGACGGGGAGGATGTCAATAAAACGACTTGCGGCAGAAGAAGCTGAGCTTCTTAAAAAAGCAGATGACGCTTGATGTCGTACTTTGATTGCGGACATAAGTCTTAAAGTTATAGGATTGATTTATCTTGAAGGTGATATACAATCTATATCACCTTCAGAGTGAAGGTGATTAGCTTTATATAATGAAATCTACAAGGGAGTTTCACCATGAATCTCACTACCGAAAAGCCCGAAAGTTTCCTTTTACGTTTGCGCAAACAGGACACACCGACAGGTGTCAGTAACTCAACGATTGATTTACTGATGAGCCAAACTGGCTTAAGCAAAACAGAAGTAATTCATTTCGCATTGCGTCAATTAGCAGATCGCTATTTGCCTAAGTATGAATTGGATGACGGCCCATTAACCGAAGCTCAACATGCCGCGATTCGTTCTGCTAGTCCAGCTTCGAATATTCCGGAGGAGCGCATTACTAGAAGGCTTTTTTAATATGACGATTCAATTCACACCATTGCCAGCACCAGGCGATTTCGTCTGGTGCCATTTTCCAGAAAGCGTTGGTAAACCTGGGCCTAAATCTCGTCCAGCTTTGGTCATTGCTGTATTTGATAATGATCATGCTATACGAGTCGCTTATGGTACGACTAAGAAGGTCGATAAAATCTATCGCGGAGAGTTTGTTTTAGACCCGAGTGATGATGGGTTTCAAGACAGTGGGCTTGCAGCAAAAACTAAGATTGATCTTAATCATTGTCATACACTTTATTTTAACTCCGACTGGTTTGCTCCGAATCAAAGTATTTACGCAGCTTCCCCTCTGCCAAAAATGGGTACGCTACACGCTAGCTACATGACTGCAGCGTCAAAGGCATTATCCCAAATATCGTAGGTTACTCTTACTCGACCATTGGAGTCATTGTACTTGCCCGGCAGTTATCCGTACAAATTGCGAGTTTACACGATTTGTATTACTATGGCTGAAATAGTACGGAAGATATCCGTACGAAGGAGTAGATGATGGCAACTGCACGATTAGATATCAGGCTTGATGAAGAAATTAAAATGAAAGCTGAAAAAGCCTCAGCATTGTTGGGTTTAAAAAGCTTAACTGAATATGTGGTCAGGCTCATGGATGAGGACTCATCTCAGGTTATTGCCCAGCATGAGAGCATGACCGTTGCAGACAATGTGTTTGACCAGTTTATGGCAGCCTGTGATCAGGCTCAGGTACCTAACACAGCGCTATTAGAGGCTGCTGCTTTCACCAAAGCGAGTAACTTCAAGTGAGTTGGTCAAAGACGTTTGAGGAGCTCAGCAAGTCAAAGCATGACCGTGATTCATTCGACTGTGGAGAGAGTGAGCTTAATACCTTTATTCAAACCCAAGCTGCAAAGCACATGCAGGCAGGTATTAGTCGCACTATGGTGTTACCAGGTACAGCGCCGCTACTCAATCAGAAGTATCCTATCTGTGCGTTTTATAGCGTTGCGCCGAGCTCAATTTGCCGTGAGACATTACCTGCTGCATTGGCTAAAAAACTTCCTCACTATCCTGTTCCGGTATTTTTACTGGCGCAGTTAGCTGTCCATAAAGAGTTTCATGGCAGTGGCTTAGGCAAAGTCAGTCTGATTAAAGCGTTAGAATATTTATGGAATGTGAATGCTCACATGCACGCGTATGCAGTCGTTGTTGACTGCTTAACGGAGTCTGCCCAATCTTTCTATGAGAAATTTGGGTTTCAGGTTCTGTGTAAGCAGCACGGGCGTGTACGCATGTTTTTACCTATGAAAACAGTCGGGCAGTTGTTCAATTAGAGCAGTGCTGCTTGTGGACGATTGTTTCTTAGGAAGACTATGTTGATGAGAAATCTTTTTTAATAAGCTCTGCAGCTCTGTAAGATTAAAAAAATATTCGATACAGTTCGCCCAGCCACTCTCTACAAGTCTAGTGGTACACAGAGTAGTCTTTGAGACGCTGTTAGTCAGCAGATCAAGATGTATCATGATACGTTAAAGGTTATCTTACTATCTGTATCATGATACGCTGATGAGTCTGAATCTATGAACACAGTTTATTTAACATTTGGAATCAACGCTGAGGGCCAGTGGCAGTCAATAAGTGAAGTTCCATCAGGACAAACTGACTTACGTTGCCCATGGTGTAAGCGAGCCTTAATAGCTAAAAAAGGCGATATCAACACGCATCATTTTTCGCACAATGGTCAAACTTGCCGCATATCACAGGATGCATCAGTACAAACTCAGCTGCCCACCTTTGATACGTTCGAACTGCTTGATAAGCATGAAGCTCAATACCTAGAGCGCCGAGCTAAGTACGGATCGCATCGCAAGGTCTATTCGTGGACAGGCATGGATGAGGCTGTTGATCGTCTTGAAATGATGAGGGTTTTGAGCGTAGAAAGGACGACTGAATCTAGATTAGACGATGTTAGGGCTGGTTTGAAAAGGCTAAATAGTAGCTGGCTAGATAGTTCTGATAGGCCAACAAAAGCACTGCTTGAGCTGTTTAAAGCCTTAGAACCTATCGCTGACTTAGAGTATCAATGGAGTCGTTGCATTCAGATTGAGTCTACAAAAATTGATCGTAATTACAGCAAAAACCAATTTGATAATCTAAAAACGCTGAGTGATCTGGATCGAGCACAGCGCTATTGGTTTGATGCCTTCTGGCGCAGGCAGTCTTTGGTTGAGCCAGATTATCTAGAGTTTATGAAACAAAAATTTCATGCTTTAAACCGACAGAGCCTTTATGTAATGCGCATTACAGGTGAGTTTGGTGAGCTGCCTTCTACCTTTATCAAAGTGGGTCTGTCCGCACGGCATGCTGATTTAAGGCGACAAGAAGTTATCTCAAGCCTTAAGTCCTTTGGTAAGTCGATCAAAGGTGAGGTTTTAGCGGTTAAAGAATGTGCTGGCAGGCTAGAGCGACTTCTACATCGATTGCTGTCTACGGACAATTTAAAAATCGGGACATTTACCGAGTTTTTCACGGTAGATCAGTTGGACTGGTTATTGGCGCAAATGGACGAAGTATCAGTCGCTGAGTATATGCCACCAGAAATCACAAGCGGTCCAAGTGATATGGCTTTAAGAACCGGGGGGCGCAGTAAAAAGACTGACGCTGAACTGCTTGCAGAATATGAGCATGTTGCTGCCCTCATACGTGCTGGCAAGGGTATACGTGAAACAAGCCGGATAGCTGGTTGTAGTGTCAATACAGTTCAGAAAGTAAAAGCTGCATCCTTAAGAGTACATAGCTTCCAATCCTCTACATGATGGGAAGCTATTATAACTTTATAATCTGATAGTGGAATTGAATTGCCTTACTACTACACATTAACTTTATAATTATTGTGTAGTATGGATATCAGCAAGACAAGTAGGGTTAGGCTTTTGCTCTAAAGTTCCATCATTTAGTTTTTCAAATACACGTACCCATCTTTCGGCGTGGGCGTAAGGCATCTGTAAAAAATATCTTATGACGTATACAGCCCTGTTGATAAAATAGCCTGACCAACACTTCTCATGTTGTCTACAGCGTTTATGTATCCGTTTGCATTTGTGGTTGTATAATCTGGAGTTATAGCTGTGAAACCTTTTATCTTATTAAAAGATAACTTTATTATTCTTGGTGGTTTTTTAAAAGAAACAAAAAAACCAAGCAAAATTGCTTTTCAGCTACATTCAATGATATTGCATCATGAACACCTGCATCATAATAATCAACTTTATCTTGAGAGTTAAGTGCGGCTTGGATA
>JAVETP010000113.1:0-7109 GCA_034006005.1 Pseudomonas sp. | reverse complement strand
TATGCATCAGATTCTGCGCAGCACCGATCCCGTCGATGCCTATACCTTACACAAGTCCGTCATTTCGCAACATATTGACGGGCAACGGCGGCTGGTTTTTTCAGCGGATTTCTTCAGCGACTCCGAGATCATTAATGAGGTCAAGGCCCATCGCGCTCGCCTAGCGAGGCTGCGCGAGTTGAATCTTCTGGGGTCCTATACACATCTCGTGCAGGCATATCGCGGCGCCGTAATAGACAGAGTCGTTGCCCTTGGGAAAAGAGAGGGCTGGATCCACATTGAGGTAACTTACGATGCCAGAACATTGATGCGGCCGACTTTCACGGTGTCTGAAGCGCCCGATCCGCCACACATAGACCCTCCGAGTGTATCTGGATACCAAGTGTATTTTGTAAATCTGGACAATGTTTTCGCGCTCTCAACACGAGATATCTATCAGCCCGATATTACTAAGGCATTGCAGCGTCGCCTCTATGTCCTGGAAACCAGGTTCCAGTCCGATCTGGATGTGTTTGTCTTCGGCTCCGAATTCCTCGACCAGCTGTATTGATCCGGGCCGTTGGGTATTTCGGCGTTGAACAACAGAGTTTGTGCTCGCTAGATCAGAACTGGGCTGTTGTTCCGGTATCGAGTACGACGCTTGTGCCACCCACTGTGGGCGGACAATATAATTGAGAAACGGACAAAATAGTTCAGAACTATGACACTAAAGATGAGAGTTTTATTTTTATAAAATTTAAGCCGTATGCTTGTCATTTATGAACTCAGAAGGTCGTTGCCCAAAAAAAGCTTTAAATGCTGCACTGTAAGCACTATGGCTGCTGTAGCCATAGTTCAGCGCAATTTCGGTGATAGGGAGCCCTTCGTTCAATGCTTCTACTGAGTACAGTAAACGAGCTTGTTGTCGCCATTTACCAAAAGAAATCCCCGTTAATTGTACAAACTGTCGTTCAAAGGTTTTGGTGGATATATGTAGCTCATTAGCCCATTGCCCCATCGGGCGCGAGTCGAAAGGGTGATGTATAAGGTATTCACAAATATTGTGATAGCGGGCGTCTTGGGGCCAAGGTAAAAGCAAATTTAACGAGTTATGGCGTTTCAACTCTTCTAATAACAAACCTACTAATAAATTAGCGTGTTTGTCTTTTTCGTAATCAATGGGTAGCAAAGTAGAGGCGAGAATGAGCTCTTTGAGTAAAGGGGTAACGTTGATGACGTAACTTTTATTTGGTAGAGCTGTTGAGGTCGTGTTTGTTTTAATTAACAAACTTCGCACTTTGCAGTGACTGCGCATGACAACAGTATGTTCTTGTTTTGCGGGTAGCCAGACGGCGCGGTTTGTGGGGACAAGCCAACGTCCTTTCTGGGTCTCAATCAGCAAGGTACCAGAAATAGCATATAACAATTGTGCGCTATGAGCATGTGAGTGCGGCGCAATAATATGTCCTTTGGCGTAGTCTACGGCGATACCGTGCAAAGGTAGATTTGATGTTTCAAACTGGTTGAGCTTTATGTGGTCTTCGTTTGATTTGCTCACGGCTGTCCTTTTTGCTACATATGTCGTCTTATTATAGATAGCTAGACATAGGTTTGACTACCTACTATATCAACTTATATTGATTAGTAGGAGTTTGCTATGTTGAGTGATCCAAGTCGTAAATATATTCCGTATACCCCCGTTTCATTGTTAGATCGACAGTGGCCGAATAAAACGATTAATAAAGCCCCGATTTGGTTGTCTACCGATCTTAGAGATGGTAATCAGGCATTATTTGAGCCGATGAATCTCGTCAAAAAGCACCAGCTTTTTCAAGCGTTGGTGCAAATAGGGGTAAAGGAAATTGAGGTGGGGTTTCCTGCCGGGTCACAAATTGACTTTGACTTTTGTCGTCAACTGATTGAGCAGAATTGTCTACCTGAAGATGTCACACCAATGGTGATGACACAGTTACGTCATGATTTAATTGATCGTACCTTAGAGAGTATGCGGGGAGCTAAGCGCGTGATTGTGCATTTATACAATGCCATTGCTCCCGCTTGGCGCGAAATGGTTTTTGATTTGTCTGTTAAACAAGTAGAGCAATTAGTGCGTGAGCATTGTTAATGGCCAATTAAACTGATCCAGTTTTGGCCAACAATTTTGACCCACCCCCGGTGGCTTTGTAGCCATGAAACATGTAGCGTTCCTGCTTATATAAAAAAGCAATGGAGCGCATCAGTGAAGGAGTGGGTTATGATTCACAAAATAAAAGGTCTGTACGACCACGGCAACGGAATGTCTACCCGGGCCATTAGCCAAGAGCTCAACATCTCGCGTAATACGGTGCGTAAATACTTGCAGATGCCGGAAGCGCAGATCAGCCATTACCAGAATGACCGTTCGCGCACCAAGCGCCTGGATGAACACCGAGACTTTATGATCCATCAGTTACAGCGTTATCCCAAACTGAGTGCCGTCAAACTGGCCCGCCGGTTACAGGAGCGTCTGAGTGAGCTTGATGTATCACCCCGCAGTATTCGACGTTATGTGCAAGCGCTCAAGGAACAAATTGCCACCCGTCAACTGCGTTATTACGAGCCTGTATTGCCATTGACGCCTGGCATTCAATGTCAGGTTGATCCCGGTGAATTACGTGGCGTACTTATCGGCGGACAAGAACGCACCGTGCACTTTGTTGTCTTTGTGCTGTCCTGCTCACGCCTGATGTATGTGGGTCTTTCGTTCAAACCGTTGGATACCACTGCATTCATCCAGTTGCACGATGAGGCCTTGCGTTACTTCGGCGGGGTTACCGAGGAATGCGTGTATGATCAAACCAAATTGGTCGTGCTGCACGAACAGTACCGGGAGTTGACGCTCAATCAACGTTTCCATGAGTACGCCACCACGGCAGGCTTTAACATTCATGTCTGCGAGGGTTATGACCCGCAAAGCAAGGGAAAAGTGGAAGCCGGAGTCAAATATGTCAAACAGGACTGCCTGTACGCAGAAGCGTTTGACAGTGAACAGCACTTGCGCCAGCATGTTGCCCACTGGCTTGAGACGGTGGCCAATGCGCGTATTCATGGAACCACGGGGCGGGTGCCACGCACGCACTTCGATCAGGATGAGCGTCAGCATTTGCGTCCTTACCTCTGTCCTGCCAGCTTGGCCACCCAGATGGCCAATACGCAAACCCGGCGTGCTGACAAGACGGGCCTCATCTCGTGGAAGTCAAATAAATATTCGGTTCCCATGGTCTGGCAACAAGCCCATGTAGGCGTCTTTGAGCAAGACAACATGCTACACATCACAGACCTGGAAACGGGTGATACGATTGCCGTGCATGAGTGCAGTGCCGAAAAGGGCCGGGTGATCAAGAATAACCACCATTACCGGGACCATGCCCAGCGTATTGCCGATCTGGAACAAGCCATTATGGTCTTGGTATCGACAGACATTGGGCAAGTATTATGTGCGGTGCTCAAGCGCACGTCACCACGTATTTACAAAGACCAACTTGTTGCTGTTCGTACCCTCCTGCAAGAGCACATGCCAGTGGACAGGGACTTGCTGGCCAGCTTGTCACAGCGCCATGAACTGACTGCCAGCATGCTCAAGCGTTACCTTCAGGCAAACGGACAGGCAAAGCAGCGGGGCCGCATCGTCCAGGAGCAATCATTGAATCCGATCCTGGATCTGGGCGCTTACGCCCATGTTGGTTACTCTGCCGGACAGGAGAGACTGCATGAGCCAGCTTGAACTTGCCAAAGCACAATACCGTAGCTTGCGCCTGGGGGCTATCGGCCGGGATCTTCTTGATCTGGTGTCGCAAGCTGAAGCCAATGATCTGTCACACCTGGCCTTTGCCCAAATGTTGGCCGAATATGAAATTGCAGAGCGTACGCGTAGCCGTATCATCCGCCATCATCGCCAGGCAGGCTTGCCGCTGGAGAAACATCTGGAGGACTTCGACTATCGACATCAGACGACTATCACCAAGCGCCAGGTGAATGCTTTACTGGACTTCGGCTTTATCGACAATCGTGAAAATGTGGTGTTCATCGGTCCGCCGGGGGTGGGTAAGACTCACTTGGCCATTGGGATTGGCCACAAAGCCATACAGGCTGGCTACAAAGTCTTGTTCCGCACTGCATTGGATCTGGTGGAGGATCTGGAACTGGCCGAAATGAAAGGTGAGCTCAAAAAACGGATCAATCAATTGTCCAAATTCGACGTACTCATCATCGATGAGCTTGGCTATCTGCCGATGACGGCACAGGCACGATTCAACCTGTTCCAGCTTGTGAATTCATTATACGAATATCGTTCTATTATCCTGACCACCAACAAGGACTTCACTGATTGGGGGGAGTTCTTCCATCACGACAATGTGGCGATCCCCATTATCGACCGCATTATTCATCATTCAAACATCTTTATGTTGGGAGGAGAAAGTTATCGACTGAAGCAGAAAACGTCCATTTAGTAAAGAATGGGTGGGTCAATTTTATTGGCCAAAAGTGGGTCAAAAATAATGGCCATTGACAAGCATGTGCGTTATTTAAAAAAACGAGTTGCCGATTACCCTGAAACAGAGTGGATACTGCAGTATTCGCCAGAAACCTTCTGTATGGCTGAGTTAGAGGTGTCGTTGCAGATGTGTCATGCAGCGATGGACGAGTGGTTAGGGGATGATAGTCAAATCATGATTATTAATTTGCCTACTACTGTAGAGGTGAGTACAGCTAATGTTTTTGCGGATCAAATCGAGTGGATGCATTGTCATTTACAGCGCCGACAACAGGTAATTTTGTCAGTGCACCCGCATAATGATCGAGGAACAGGGGTAGCGTGTGCAGAGCAGGCTCTATTGGCTGGGGCTGATCGTGTTGAGGGGTGTTTGTTTGGTAATGGTGAGCGAAGTGGCAATTTAGATTTAGTGACGATTGCTCTGAATATGTACACCCAAGGGGTACACCCTGGTTTGGATTTTTCTGATTTGTTGGAGTTAGTGCATATCGTTGAGGAATGCACCGGCATTGCGTTACACCCTCGTCATCCTTATGCGGGTGATTTGGTATTTACGGCTTTTTCAGGTTCCCATCAAGATGCCATAGCAAAAGGGTTTAAACATCAAAAGCTGGATGCCCCATGGCGAGTGCCTTATTTACCCATTGATCCTAAGGATTTAGGACGAACCTATGACGGTATTGTGCGAGTCAACAGTCAATCAGGTAAAGGTGGTATTGCTTATTTATTAGAGCAGGACCATGGCATTCAAATGCCGCGTCGTATGCAGGTTGAGTTTAGTTCTATTGTGCAAAAGCGAGCGGATAGTGCGGAAGCAGAACTATCTAGTCACATGCTTTGGGAGTTGTTTTCTGAAACGTACTTGCGTCCTGATTTGTCAGCGGGAGTATTTATTTACCAGCGCCATTCATTATTCGAAACTTCAGCTGGTCAAGAAATTGTTTTGGACTTGAGATCAGACAAAGGCGAGTATAGGCAGGTAAAAGGACGAGGAAATGGCCCTATAGCCGCTGTATTAGATGCGCTATCAACGAATGCTTCCGTGTTGTCTTATGAGGAGCGTAATAGGAGTCAGGGGAATGATGCAGAGGCTATTGCCATAATTGAATTATCTATTGCAGATATAGCTGGCTCTTACTTTGGGGTAGGTATAGACACTAATAGCACTACAGCAGCTATTTTTGCTGTGTTAAGTGCGTTAGCGAGGATGGATTCGTTAAGTTAAATAATTGCTACTCAGGTAAGGTCATAGTGTATGTTAGCTTATCTGAGTAGATTTTACTGAGGGCAAGTTGGCGCGGGTGCTTATAGGCATCAAGATCGTAGATAATGGTTTTTTCATTTTTTGGTGAAAGTAAAATTAGTTTTCAACTATTTTGTCATTTTTAATTTTTTCGCTAACTCACTGCTCCTCACCCAGTTCCCATCTATTTTGTCACTTTTCCTAAAATAACCCTCAAAACCCCAATTTTCACCCCTCTCAGTTCCCAACTATTTTGTCCGTCCACAGACGGATAATAAAGTCTTAAACTGAACAAAATAGATCTAAGTTATGACAGTACAGTCTTAAACCAGATAAGATAGTTTCCAATCGATTTGATAATTATTACATTACTTTTATGTCTTCTCCATCCCAACTATTCTTTTTACCCGGAGCATCGGGAAATATAGATTTTTGGCGACCTGTTGCCAATCAACTTAATCACAAAGCTGAGCCGATTTTCTTTGGTTGGCCTGGCTTTGGTGAGATTCCTGCCGAATCGTCTATAACCAGTCTAGCTGATTTGACAATGCTTTTACTCGCTCAAATTGATAGACCTACCGCTCTTATTGCACAATCCATGGGCGGGATTGTTGCGGTACAAGCAGCGTTGCAGCGTCCCGATTTAATTACGCATTTGGTTTTAACTGTGACTTCAGGTGGTGTGGATATGACGCAGTTTGAAGCGCAAGATTGGCGTCCTGAATTTACGGTACAAAACCCAAACTTACCTGAGTGGTTTTTAAAAGATAAGAGTAATCACTCTGAGCACTTAACGGAGATCAAACAGCCTGTGTTGTTGCTTTGGGGTGATGCGGATCCAATCAGTCCAATTGCAGTGGGGCAGTATCTAGCCAAGGCGTTTCCTAATGCGGATTTGCATATTTTTGAAGGCGGTGGGCATGACTTGGGCTTTACCCATGCCACACACATTGCACCGTTAATTGATCAGCATTTGGAAAAATAAAAGTTGGGTTGATGGCAGTAGTGCCTTAGCTAAAGAGGGAGCTAGTGCCAATATGATTGCAGCTTACCACTATGATCATGTGTTTGTCCCTCTAGATAAAGCAAATCAGGCAATGCAACTATTGATTAAGTTAAGTGCTGCTCAATAACCAACTCATTTTGATGTGGTTGCAATAGTTCGTAGGCTACTATCAGTTAACTATAGTGAGTTAATAGGGCCTACATTGTGCTTATTTCGTTTTAATTTTCATTAATCCGTAAACGTCCGGTAAAACCACCTTTTCAAACACGCGATTAAGCGAGAGTATACGTGTCCACGATTATTAAATGGACACGTATGGACTATCTAACAGAGACACCTAGTGCAGA
>JAVETP010000018.1:0-42327 GCA_034006005.1 Pseudomonas sp. | reverse complement strand
TTGTGTTTTTTGAATTATCGCTGGAGGAGCCAATGGTTCCCGTAATTGCTCTGGTGGGCCGACCGAATGTCGGCAAATCGACGTTGTTTAACCGCCTGACTAGATCCCGCGATGCGATTGTAGGCGATATTCCTGGACTGACGCGTGATCGCCAATATGGCGAAGCGAAGTGGCAGGATCGCAGTTATATTTTGATCGACACGGGTGGTATTACCGGTGACGAGGAAGGTATTGATGCGAAAATGGCTGAACAGTCGCTCTTGGCGATTGAAGAAGCGGATGTAGTGTTGTTTTTAGTTGATGCGCGTGACGGCATGTGTCCTGCGGATCAAATGATTGGCGAACACTTACGCAAGCGTAATAAAACCACCTTGGTTGTGGTGAATAAAGTCGATCATATCGATGAGAATATTGCTCTAGCTGAATTTAGCCCGCTGGCTTTAGGCGACTCGGTCGCTATTGCTGCGGCGAATGGCCGTGGTATCACGCAGATGATGGAATTAGGATTGGGTGACTTTCCTATAGACATTGTTGATGAAGTTGATTTAGACAACTTAGTTGAAGGACAGGATCTTAAGCGTGTTCCCGGTCCTGATGCGAAAGATGGTATCAAAATTGCCATTATTGGCCGTCCAAACGTGGGTAAATCAACACTGGTCAACCGTATGCTCGGTGAAGAGCGCGTGGTGGTGTTTGATCAGCCGGGTACCACGCGTGACAGTATCTATATTCCGTTTGAACGTGGTGATGAAAAATACACCTTGATTGATACGGCGGGTGTGCGTCGTCGCGGTAAAATCTCTGAGGAAGTTGAAAAGTTCTCAGTGGTGAAAACCCTGCAGGCGATTAAAGACGCTAACGTCGTAATCTTTGTCATGGATGCCCGCGAAGGTGTGGTGGATCACGACTTGAACTTGCTAGGCTTTGCCCTCGAGTCAGGCCGCGCTATTGTGATCGCACTGAACAAGTGGGATGGCATGCAGCCGAGTGAACGCGAATATGCCAAGAAAGAGTTGGAGCGTCGCTTATACTTTGTTGAATTTGCTGATATTCACTTTATCTCTGCTTTGCATGGCACGGGTGTGGGGCATTTGTACAAGTCAGTACAAAATGCCTTTACTTCAGCGATTACGCGCTGGCCGACCAACCGCTTAACGCAGATTCTTGAAGATGCAGTGCGTGAGCACCAGCCGCCGATGATTGCTGGGCATCGTATTAAGTTGCGTTATGCGCACTTAGGTGGCGCGAACCCACCGCTGATTATTATTCATGGTAATCAGGTTGCCGCTGTACCTAAAAGTTATGTGCGTTATTTAGAAAACACTTACCGCCGCGTGTTGAAGCTGGTGGGTACACCGATTCGTATTGAGTTTAAAGGCGGTTCCAACCCCTTTGAAGGTAAGAAAAACAAACTCAGCGAACGCCAAGTGAATAAAAAACGTCGCTTAATGGCCAATAAAAAAGAAAGGGATGAGCGTAAGAAGAAAAAGTAAGTAGTGTTGCCAGGTGTGTGCACCCGCACCTGGCTTTTGCGATGACCTCAGCATAGGAATTATAAAAATGCAGTTGCAGAGTAAATTACCTCAGGTTGGATTAACCATCTTTACGCAGATGTCACAGTTGGCCCAGACCCATGGAGCGCTGAATTTATCCCAAGGCTTTCCGGATTTTGATGCGCCGCTGGCTCTGCAAGAGGCGCTGCAACGGCATGTGAATGCGGGGCATAATCAATATGCACCAATGACGGGTGTGCAAGCTTTGCGTGAACAGGTGGCCAGTAAGATCGCTCGTTTATATCGCAATCCCGTTTGTGCTGAGCAAGAAGTGACGATTACTCCAGGTGCAACCCAAGCGTTGTTCTGTGCCATCCAAGCGCTGGTGCGTGTGGGCGATGAGGTGATTGTCTTTGATCCTTGTTACGACAGCTATGAGCCAGCGGTGAACTTAGCTGGTGGACGTTGTGTGCATATCCCTCTTGATAGCCATGATTTTTCCGTGGATTGGCAGAGGTTTGCTGATGCACTGACGGATAAAACTCGTCTAGTGATTATTAATAGTCCGCATAATCCAAGTGGTGCTGTGCTCGGTCATACTGATTTAAATCAGTTGGCTGAGTTGATTCGTGAGCGTGATATTTATGTGCTCAGCGATGAGGTGTACGAACACTTGGTGTTTGATGGTCAATCGCATTGCAGTATTTTAGCCCATCAAGAACTGTATCAGCGCGCTTGTGTGGTCAGCTCATTTGGCAAAACCTACCATGTCACCGGTTGGAAAACTGGCTATATGGTTGCGCCACCTCAGCTGACTGCAGAGCTGCGTAAAGTGCACCAATATGTGAGCTTCTGTGCAGTGACACCGATACAGTATGCTTTAGCTGATTTTATGCAGGCCTATCCTGAGCATGTGGATGAGTTACCGGCGTTTTATCAGCATAAACGCGATCAATTATGCCAGTCCTTGCAAGACTCACGCTTTACCTTCACTCCGACAGCCAGTACCTACTTTCAGTTGCTGGATTATCGTGCAATCCGCGATGATTTAAATGATGTTGAAATGGCCCATTGGCTGACGATTGAGAAGGGCGTGGCCTGTATTCCTTTATCGGTCTTTTATCAGCAGCCTCCCAAGGATCAGTTTTTACTACGGGTGTGCTTTGCTAAGCGTGCCGATACATTAGTTTTGGCTGGAGAGGCGTTATGCGCGATTTAAGCGCTTTGCCTGATTTGCGTTTAGCAATCGTGCAAGGGCCTTTGCAATGGCATGATGTGCCGGCTAATTTGGCGTATTTTTCCAATGTACTGGCTGATGCTGAACCGGTTGATTTGCTGCTATTGCCTGAGATGTTTAATACGGGCTTTACCATGGATTCAGCCGCGCAAGCTGAGCCAGAGATGGGGCCGACCACGCAATGGTTGTTGCAGCAGGCGCAGCGTTTAAACGCTGTGGTGTGTGGCAGCTTAATTGTTCAGGTTGCAGATGGAGACTATCGCAACCGTCTGATTTGGGCGCGTCCTGATGGCAGCTTAGCTCATTATGATAAGCGTCATTTGTTTCGTATGGCCGGTGAGCATCATTACTTCACTGCAGGTACAGAGCAATTACAGGTTGAACTTAAAGGCTGGTGTATTCGCCCATTGATTTGCTATGACTTACGTTTCCCTGTGTGGAGTCGTGATGCACAACATACGGATTTGTTGTTTTATCTGGCTAGTTGGCCGGCTGCGCGCCGAGCGGCATGGAATCATTTGCTGCCAGCACGGGCGATTGAAAATCTGTGCTATGTGGCAGGAGTGAACCGCACCGGGGTTGACCAGCAAGGGCATCACTACAGTGGCGATAGCCAAGTACTGGACTTTATGGGTGAGCCATTAGTGACAGCAGGTGATCAGGCTGGTATTTTTTATGTGTCGCTGCAGGCCGCTAAACTTGCTGAATTTAAGCGACGTTTTCCCGCTTATCTAGATGCTGATACGTTTAGCTGGTAATCGATGGGTCGCACGACTGTAGAAAATCGCTGTTTAACCTATGTGAAAATTGATCTAATAGTGCTTAGATGGATAGTTTTCTGCACTTTTAGTGCATTAAAGCATCATATATCTATATAATTATGCTGTTAGTGTCTAATTATATTAGTTTTACTATTATCTTTGCTAATATAGGCAATGCATGTGCAAGCATGCAGACATTTAAGCACATGTGTAATAGGTTGCTTGTCGGCCTAGAATATTAAGACGGTCTATTATCTGTGGCGTGTCAGGTGGTAGATGCTTATTTTAAATATACGCCTGTGTAGGGTTATAAAGCCCTTTTATTTATTAGTGTTAGGAGTCGACGTATCTCATGGATATTGGTTTACGTGAGTGGATATTTGTTATCGGCGTTATCGTTATCGTTGTCATTTTGTTTGATGCTTGGCGTCGAGTGAGTGGCAATAGAAGTACGTTGAAGTTTCGTTTAGATCGAAATTTGGCCGATATACAAGATGAAGAAAATCAGGAAATAGTCGGCCCTGCACGTGTTGTTAAAAAACAAGAACCCTCCATTGATAGCTCGGATGTGGTTGATTTTAACTTGCATATTGATACGGATCAGCGCCGATCCCATCAGGATGATTTTGATCCCGACGCTGTAGATGCAGACGAGGCAGACACTTCACCGTTTTTAAGTGCCTATGAAGATGCTGAAGAAAAACTAGAAGAAGCGTATCCAGCAGCGGATCAATACAATGATATTTTAATTATTAATGTTGAGTCGCGCAGTCCCGATGGCTTTAAGGGCCCAGCATTATTGCAAAGCATTCTAGAAAGTGGATTGCGTTTTGGTGCGATGGATATTTTTCACCGCCACGAAAGCATGACGGGTCATGGTGATACGCTGTTTTCCATGGCCAATGCGCTCAATCCAGGTACCTTTGATCTAGACGATATGGATATGTTTAGCACTCGCGCAGTGTGTTTCTTTATGGCTTTACCTGGCCCACGCAATAGCCGACAGGCCTTTGATTTAATGATTGCTGCCGCGCGTAAAGTTGCTAAAGAGCTGGAAGGCGATCTTAAAGATGATCATCGCAGTGTTTTGACGGCACAGACGATTGAGCATTACCGTCAGCGCATTGCCGACTTTGAACGTCGACAGATGGTTAATACATTATAAATAGTGTTATTTTGAAAATCCGAAAGGGCAGCTCAGGCTGCTCTTTTTTGTTTGAGTACAGAGCATGAGTGCACATCAAAGTATTTCTACACGCATCGCGCAATTGCGCCAAAGCATTGAACAGCATGATTATAGTTATTATGTTTTAGATGATCCGTCTGTCCCTGACAGTGAGTACGATCGTTTGTTTTCTGAGTTGCGTGAGCTTGAGCTAGAGCATCCCGAGCTGATCAGCGCTGACTCCCCGACGCAACGTGTTTCAGGGCAGCCACTGGATACTTTTAAGCAAGTGCAGCATGTGGTGTCGATGTTGAGCTTGGGCAATGCCTTTGCCCAAGAGCAGGTGCTGGACTTTGCTCAGCGTGCTGAACAGTCATTGGGTGTCAGTGACCAGCCGCAGGATTTGTTTTCTGAAACTGCTTACGTTGAGTATTGTTGCGAGCCTAAGCTCGATGGCTTGGCGGTCAGTATCACTTATCAAAACGGTGTGTTGATCCAAGCAGCTACCCGCGGTGATGGCCAGACCGGTGAAGATATTACCGCCAATGTGCGTACCATCCGTAATGTGCCGCTCAAGTTGCAAGGAGCGGGCTGGCCTGAAGTGCTAGAAGTGCGTGGCGAAGTTTATATGCCTAAAGCCGGTTTTGAAGCGCTGAATCAGCGTGTATTGGCGGCGGGGCAAAAACCTTTTGCCAATCCGCGCAATGCCGCAGCGGGCAGTTTGCGTCAACTGGACTCAAAAATTACCGCCAGTCGACCTCTAGAGTTTTGCTGTTATGGCACCAGTACCGAAGGTTTGGCTGATCGACACAGCAGCACCTTACAGCGTTTGCGTGAGTGGGGCATTAGCATCAGTCCTGAGCTCAAAGTGGTGAAGAATATTGATGGCTGCTTGGCGTATTACGCTGATATTGGTCAGCGCCGAGCCCAGTTGCCTTATGATATTGATGGCGTGGTGTTTAAAATTGATGCCCTTGAGCAGCAACGCAGTTTAGGTTTTCGTGCGCGTGAGCCACGTTGGGCGATTGCTTATAAGTATGCTGCGCAAGAAGAGATTACTGAATTATTAGATGTCGAGTTTCAAGTGGGGCGCACCGGTGCCGTCACGCCAGTAGCGCGCCTTAAGCCTGTGCATGTCGGCGGTGTCATGGTATCCAATGCCACATTACACAATATGGATGAAGTGGCGCGCTTGGGTGTGATGATTGGTGATAGCGTGATTGTGCGCCGCGCCGGTGATGTGATTCCGCAAATTACCCAAGTGGTGCTTGAGCGTCGCCCGGATGATGCTAAGCCTATAGCAACACCCACGCAGTGCCCTGTCTGTGGCTCAGATGTTGAGCGCACGCAATTGGTACGTCGCGGTAAAGGCAAGCAGGTGGTTACTGAGGGCGCAGTATGGCGCTGTATGGGGCGCTTAAGCTGTCAGGCGCAACTGCAACAAGCACTACTGCATTTTGTGTCACGTCGTGCGATGGAGATCGATGGTTTAGGTGACAAAATTATTGAGCAGTTGGTGGTGCGCAAGCTAGTGGCTTCGCCGGCTGATTTATACCGTTTAACCTATGAGCAAGTCGTTGAGTTGGATGGTTTTGCCGACTTGTCTGCACGTAACTTAATCACGGCGATTGCCAACAGCAAGCAGCCGCGTTTAGCACGTTTGATTTTTGCTTTAGGTATTCCAGATGTGGGTGAAGAAACCGCTAAGGTCTTAGCGCGTGCTTTAGGTTCAGTGCAGCGATTACAGCAGGCGTATCCGCAAACTTTATTATGGTTGCCAGAGATTGGCGCAGAAGTGGCGCATGAAATTGCCAGCTTCTTTGCTGAGAGTCATAACCAAGCTGTGATCACAGATCTTGCTGAGTTGGGTGTACAGGCCATGGATGGCGGTGAGCCTGAAGCTGAGTTTCAAGCCTGCACGACTTTGGCGGGTTTTATTGAGCAGTTTCAGATCAGCGGAGTGGCGCGTACCAATGCGCAGCGTTTAGCCGAACACTTTAAAACCGTTGAGGCTTTATTTGCTGCGGACTGGCTGGACCTGACGAGCGTGGAGCGTGTATCCAAAAATGCAGCCTTAGCTTTGCAAGCCTTTATCAAGCAAGACGGCCAGCGTGAGCGAGTACTGGAGCTTGAGCAGCAGTTGCTCGAATTTGGTATGCATTGGACCAGCCCGCGGGCACAGGTCCAAGCTGCGCCCTTAGCGGGGCAGACCTGGGTATTAACCGGCACGTTAGAAGTACTGACGCGTACCGAAGCGAAAACACGTCTAGAGCAGTTGGGTGCGAAAGTGGCAGGCTCTGTTTCAGCGAAAACCAGTTGTGTGGTGGCCGGTAGCAGTGCGGGCTCTAAACTGACGCGCGCGCAAGAGTTTGGGGTGAGTGTGTTAGATGAAACTGAGTTTTTAGAGACATTAGCACAGCTTGAAAACGAGTAGGGCGCAGCGATAACTGAGTGGAAGGTCACGGTTGATAATAGGTTATGTTGGCGTATTAGAGCGACTGTTTCGCTGCGTTTAGATACCAGAATAGGATGAGATAAGGCTATTGGCCAGACGCATACACAAAAGCAAGACCAGTGTATGCTAAAGCTAATATCTTGATCTTGGAGGCAACAATGAGCGAGCCCATTCATGTTGAACACAATGTCCAAACCCAATGTTTTTCAACAGTGGTTGATGGTTATACCGCTATTTTAGAATACCGCGCAGTGGATGATAAAACGCTGGATATGCATCACACCTTTGTCCCCAACGAGTTACGTGGTAAAGGCGTTGCTGCTGTATTAGCTAAAGAAGCACTGGCCTATGCGAAAGATCAGGGCTGCAAAGTGATTCCAAGTTGTTCGTATATTGCTGTGTATTTGCAGCGTCACCCGCAATAAGTGATCGCTATAAACAGCAAGGCCCAGTACGAAACTAGGCCTTGCTGTTGAACGTTTAAGTATTTTACTTATTCTTACGAGCGGGTAAAACATCTTTTAGCTTTTTATGCATATTGCGGATACTTTCTTCAGTGGTACCCCAGTCAATGCAGGCATCGGTCACCGATACGCCGTATTTCAATTGACTTAAATCTGCACAAATCGCCTGACTGCCCCAGCCTAAATGACTCTCAACCATTAAACTGCTGATCGATTGGTTGCCGTCGACAATTTGATTGGTGATATTGTCCAGTACCAAAGGCTGCAGCGCAGGGTCTTTATTGGAGTTGGCATGACTGCAGTCAATCATAATATTGGGTTCAATTTTATGTTTTTTCAGCTCTTGCTCACATAAAGCCACACTGACTGAATCGTAGTTGGGCTTACCATTACCACCGCGTAACACCACGTGACCATAAGGGTTACCTTTGGTGGTCACAATGGATACGCCGCCTTGCTGGTTAATCCCCAAGAAACGGTGAGGGTTGGAAACCGACTGCAGGGCGTTAATCGCCACAGTTAGGCCACCATCGGTACCGTTTTTAAAGCCTACAGCAGAGGATAATCCTGATGCCATTTCACGGTGGGTCTGTGACTCAGTGGTACGTGCGCCAATGGCTGACCAACTGATTAAGTCTTGCATATACTGAGGTGAGATAGGGTCCAGCGCTTCAGTCGCGGTTGGTAAGCCTTTTTCTGCTAAATCCAGCAGCAACTGGCGGCCAATATGCAGACCATCTTCAATTTTAAAAGTGTCATCTAGGTAAGGGTCGTTGATTAAACCTTTCCAGCCGACAGTGGTGCGTGGCTTTTCAAAATACACGCGCATAATTAAAAACAGGGTGTCTGAGACTTCTTCAGCTAAGGCTGTTAGACGGTCTGCGTACTCATGCGCTGCTTTTAGATCATGGATAGAACAGGGGCCAATCACAATAAATAAACGGTGATCTTTGCCATCTAAAATATCACGCACCACTTGGCGGCCATGCGAGACAGTGCGCTGTGCTTTTTCACTCAGCGGTATTTTTTCTTTCAGTTGCTCCGGAGTGATCAGTGTCACGTTAGAAGCAATATTTAAATCATCGATTGGTAAATCAGCCATCGTCGTTATTATCTCGTTTGCAGATCATAAAATTAAATACGCTGAAGCATCCTGCTCAGCGCTATAAATAGGGTGTAAATACTATAAGCCATACCGCTTTAACAGCAGTAACAAAAGTCCTACATTTGTCCTAGTATACGCTACAGGCACTGATAATAGGCGAGTTAGGGTGGATAAAGCGGTGGCAGTTGAGCATCAGCGTCAGTATTTCTGTGCTCATTAAAGGGTAACTGCCCAATGGCCAACCAAATTGCGTGACCTTGCCAGTCGCTATTGTTCTCACTGTAGAGCGCGCTATTTAATGCATCCAAAGCCACGCTAAGGCTTTGATCACGTGCGGCCATATCCACTAATGATTCAGGATGCTGGCGTGCCCAAGCATCTAATGCTTGGCGGGTGCTGGTTGGGTCGTTGGATAAACACGCTCGTTTTAAATCATCGAGCAGATTGCGCTCAGTTGGCGTATTACTGGCCACAACAATGGCGGGCTGGTGACGTGCACGCCACCACAGTATAAAACCGAGTAGGCTCAAACCCATAAAAAACGCACTGAGTATTTGCCACAATCTAAGCTGTTTTGGGTTCAGCTGTGATACTAGCAACGGGCTGTCGATGGGGGTGATATCCAGAGTGCTATGGCCCAGAGACTGATCGATGACTTGCAGAGTTTGTTGAGGTAACTCGGCATATTCAAGTTGATCCGTTTGCGTGTTCCACCAGGGTAAGCGGATTGCGGCTAAATCATATTGGCCTGCTGCGGGGAAGATCAAGGCTTGGCGTTGATTACGACTGCTTAATAAACCTTGCTCAGTGTAACGATGACTTAGCGAAGGTTTATCGGTGTAGAGGTTATAGCTGCCTGATGTGTTGTCAGAAAGAAGCGGAAGTTGTGAACTGGGTAAACCTTGTGCTTCCAAAATAAGCAGACGAGTCAGTGCATTACCGACGCTGAGCGGTGCGAGCAAGCTGGGCGTCCACTCTTGCTTTAGGCTGAGATGCTGAGCGGGTAGCCAGATAGCGTCTTTTGGGAAGGTGCTGGGGATCTCTTTAACCTGTATTGGAATACGTGCTGATTTAACTTCAATACGTTGGCCGGGCTGTGCGGTAAAGGGTGTTAGCGAATAGGGGTTGTGGCCGGCCAAGGTGGCAGAGAATATCTGCTCTGGAATATCTAAGACGCCGGCTTGCTGTGGAAAAATAGCATAACTGATTTCGATTACACCATGGCGTACACCGTTGATATGTTGCTCAAAAGTACGCGGTTTGCCCAGCTGTTCAACCCGTGCATTGTCGAGCAGTAGCGGCGTTAGATTGCTGTCAGAAAATAAAGGAATGGCGTGGTAAATGCGCAATGTCAGCATGATTTGCGCTTGCACATAGACATTGTCTTGGCTCAACTGTGTATCAATATAGACCGGCTCAAGCGGAGCCATACTGTGCTCACTCGGCGCCTGCACATACAAGTGGACGGGCGCACTGTGTTGTTCACCTAAGCTCAGCGCTGGAATGGTTATCGGTCCAATTTGTTTTGGCCGTAAGGTCAGTATCCATTGTGTTAAGTTGCGCTCAGCGCCTGTTTCAGTGCTGAGACGGCTGACCTGCTTGCTGGTGACTAGCTCAAATAAGGGTTTAAGGGGTGATAGATCCGGAGTTGAAAATTGCGCGTTATCTGTGGACTCGAGAATAAGCTCAACACTTTCACCCATATTGAGCTGGGTGCGGTCGACTTGTGCGCTAAAGGTTGCTGCCTGTATTGGCTGTAGACATAACAGGAGTAATCCGAGCACATAGGCTGCGAGATAACGTGGGGTCATGGTGCGGCCTCCTGCATAGTGTGTTCGTATAAGAATTTGCGTCTTAATAATTCGCTGGGATTATCGGGTATCTGTTCCAGCCAGCTTTCAAAGTGTATCGCAGATTCTGTGGACTGCTCAGGCTGCTGTGTTGCTGTGGTGCTGTCTTGGTCGAGCTGCGCTGGCGCTTGTTTATCCCTCTGGATGGCTTCGACGGCTACATTTGCAGAGATGAGTTGTGAGTTATCTTGCGAGTGTGTTGCATGACTGTTGTTGAGGGTTGAGCCTTCAGGTGTTGTTGTACTCAATGCATCAGCTGAGTGGGCTACTGACTCGGGTGTTGTCGGTACTGTTTCTGTATTGTCCGTTGTACTGTGTTGAGCTGCTGCTAAAGAACGCTCAACTAAGGCTTTATTGTATTGTGCAACTAGCATCTCCGGGGCGTGATCCAGAGCGTGTTGATAAGCAAGCAGGGCTTGCTCGAGTAAACCTGCTAAGGCTAATGCATTGCCACGGTTATAGTGTGCTTCAGGTGTGTCGATATCAGCGAAGAGCTCAGCGGCCCCCTGATAGTCTTGGGCTAAATATAATGCGCTGGCTCGCCAGAGGGGATCGGTAAAATAGCGTGCAGCCAGCGCCGGTTGCTCTTCAAGCAGTTGCGCGCCGCGCTGATCCGGACGCAACCAAAGGTCGTCCCAGTCCATAGCAAAAGAAGGGATGGGCAATAGACACACTAGAATCAATAACAGACTGCCACGCCGTGCAAACGTTGCGGCTAGAATCAGTATGGGCAAGATCAACCAATAGCCTTGGTCACGTTGTTCTACAGCGGGGCGCAGCAGTGCGGATGTGCTGTTGCTGTCGGTCAGACTCGCAAGGTCAAGCGTGGCTAAATCGCTATCGTCATGGCGCAGCTCGGTATAGGGACTCTGTGTTGTTTTTGCGAGTAACTGCAGTGACGTTTGATCAAGTCGACTTATCACCACAGCGCCTGCAGCGTCGGTCAGGAAGTGGCTCTGTGTTGAGAGCGCGATAGGGGCACCTGTTGTGGTGCCAACTCCCATAATTTTCAAATCAATGGCTGTACGTTGCAGGTGCTGGCGGATGGTTTTTTGTTCGTTGCTGGATACGCCCGTGCTGATCAGCAGAATTTGTCCTTGGCCTTGTGCGCCTTGCTGCAATAAACGGATGGCGCGCTCAACAGCTAAATCTGCGCGCTGGCCGGGTACAGGCATTAAGTCCGGTTGCAATGCCTGCAATAGATTGCTGCTGGTCAGTAAGTCATTGCTTAAGGGTACGAGTGTATGCGCGCTACCGGCGTAGACCACAAGTGCAGTAAAGGCAGTGTCGCGTTGCTGCAAAATGCGCAGTACTTTTTCTCGAATATGATGCAGGCGGCTGGGTGCTAAATCATTAGCCAACATGTCTTTAGTGAGTTGAACAGCGATGACTAAGGGTGCGGCTTGTGGCTCTGTTGCAGATTGTTCAGCTGTGCTTTCCCAGCTTGGGCCCAGTAGCGCTAAAATGGCCAACAGCCAGGCAGCAGCTAATATTAGGTAGCGGGCGTGGTGTTGTCGCGGTGCATTTTGATTGAGTAAAATAGCATGGAACGCTGGCGGTAAAAATGAATGCCAGTCACGCTGTGCTTGATGTGCCCGATATAGAGACCACAACAGCAATACAGCCAGTGGCACACAGAGTAACCAGTACCCACGGGTCCATTGCGGCCAACTGGCGATGATTGCTGACATCAGTGTGCTTCCTGTGCAAGTCGTTTCTGTCGCTGCGCGCGATACACGCGTAGAGCCACCAAGAGCATGCTCAGCAATAATGCGGCAGCCAATGGCCAGCTGTAGAGTTCATTAACTTTACGCTTGGGCGTTTGGTAATCAGCGCCGGGTTCAAGCTGATTGAGGGTGTTGAGCAATTGGGTAAAGTCATGACTGTTGGTGACATGAAAATATTGACCGTTGGTGATTTGCGCTATTTCAGTTAAGCCTTGCTCGTCTAACTCAAGGCTCGACGTGTCGATCATTTCATGCAACAGACTGGCTTGGCGGCTGCCAATGCCGATGGTGTAAATTTTAATTTGATAGCGCGCTGCCAATTGTGCTGCAGCCACGGGGGACATCACGCCGCTATTATTGGCGCCATCGGTGACAAGTAGCAGTACGCGTTGCTGGGCTGGGCGCTCACGCAGGCGTTTAATTGCTAAGCCGATCGCATCACCAATGGAGGTGGTTTCACCGGCAATTCCAGGTTGAGCATCCGCAATCCAAGTTTTGATACTGTGGTGATCGTAGGTGAGGGGTGCTTGCAGATAGGCTTGGCTGCCAAATAAAATCAGGCCTAGGCGGTCGCCATGACGTTGTGCAATAAAGTTATCCAGCCAGTATTTTACAAAATTTATACGCGATAGGCTGCTGCCTTCTAGAGTCATATCGCTGTATAGCATCGAATTGGATACATCCATGGCAATTAATAAGTCACGCCCAGTCTGCGGGCGTTCTTCTAGGCTGCCATGCAGTTGTGGGCGTGCGCTGGCAGTCAGCAATAGCAGCCAAATTAAGCTGTAGATCAGCGCTTGGCTGCGCCAGTACGGCTGAGCTTTGCGTTGAATACGCTGCAGCACTTTGAGTTCGTTATAAAAAGGTACGTGCAACTCAGTGCCGTGCTGGCGCACTGGGGGTGCCAAAATTCGCACTAACCAAGGTAGCGGTAGTAATAGTAAGAACCATGGCCAAGCAAATTCAAACATGCTTACGGATCCAAGTATCAATAGCGAGTTGTAATTGAGTAATGGATTTATCATCCAGGCGGCAATCAGGCTGATAGGTGCCTTGTACTAATATCATCCAACGCGTCAGCCCAGCGGCTGGACAACGGCTGTCTAAAAAAGCCAGCCATTCACGACCGCTTAAGGTGTGACTGGTGTGTTCAGGATAACGTATCGTGCAAATGCGCTTGAGTAATTGATTGAGTTGCTGCAGCCATGGCCCTGCTTGTTCGCCACTATAGGGTTTAGCCAGCGCGTAGAGCTGCTCTAAAGCACTCTCACGCAACGGGTCACTGCTGAGTGGTGGCTGCTTGGGTTTGCGATAGCGGATCACTGTGTAGCCTGTCACCAGCACTACAATAAACAATAGAGTCAGCAGCCACCAACCCAGCGCTGGCGGCCACCCACTGATAGGTTCGGGTAATATAATGGGTTGCAGCGTGTCAATGCTAATCATAGTGCGCCTTGGGTCGTGTATGGCGGGCGTAAGTTGATGACTTGTAATTGCTGCACGACGGGCTGTGCAGTGCTCAGCGGCAGCAGTGGTGCATTGAGTTGTTGCGCTAGTGTTTGCCAAGCGGTTTGATAGGCTGCGCCGGCTTGTTCCCAATACTGGCGCACATATCGATTGTCTGTATTGAGGCGCACTCTGTGCTCACCTAAGCTAAATAGAGCGTTGTCCATATGGGGTAAGCTGTGCTCAAGAGGGTCAGACAGGGGGAGTAAAATTAATTCAGCGTGTGTAGCTAAGTTGCGCAGTAGTTGGCTGGTTTCATCATTTAAATGCCGCTCGTTACAGATTAAAATCATTAAGCTGCCGGGTCGTGTTAGCCGCTGCGCTTGCTGTAAAGCGTGTGGTAAAGGATTATTTAATGCCGATGTCATGGGTTGTTGTAGACGCTGATTGGCCTCGGTAATGGCCTGTAAAAAATGTAACACGCTACGTTTGTTGCGGTGGACAGCAATCGCCTTTGCGCTGTTGTGGTCGAAAACCAAGCCGCCAACGCGGTCATTGTGTTTAAGACTGGCCCAGGCAAATAAACTGGCCGCTTGGGCAGCAATAACCGATTTGAAATAGCCAGTGCTGGCAAAAAACAGGTGCAAGCTTTGCTCAACTAAAATAAAGGTTGGGCGCTCGCGTTCTTCATGAAAGACCTTAGTGTGCACTGTTCCTGTTCGCGCGGTAACACGCCAGTCAATACTGCGCGCATCATCGCCTGCTTGGTAAGCGCGTACTTGGTCAAAGTCCATGCCGCGGCCGCGTAAGCGTGAGCGATGTAAGCCCAGTAAAGTGCTACGTTGTAATGGCGTACTAAACAACTCAATGCGTTGTAAATAATGGCGCATATCCAACAGGTTATGCAGATCAATATGCGTGCGGCCATGCATTTCCATTAAGCGACTGCGACAATATTGAGTAAATGCTGCAGCACTTGGTCCTGATCAATGCCCGCGGCTTCGGCTTCAAACGATAAAATAATGCGGTGACGTAATGTGTCAAATAATACCGCCTGGATATCTTCCGGGCTAACAAAGTCGCGACCCGCCAGCCAAGCGTGTGCGCGGGAGCAGCGATCCAGCGCAATTGAACCACGCGGGCTGGCGCCAAAACGAATCCACTGAGCAAGTTGTGGATCAAATTTTGCTGGCGTACGCGTGGCAATCACTAGTTGCACGAGGTACTCCTCCATTGCATCGGCCATATATAAATTTAGAATTTCTTCACGGGCGGCAAAAAGAGTGTCTTGGCTGAGTAGTTGAGTCGGCTTTTGTTCACCTTGTAGGGCGATGCTGCGTGACTGCTGGAGTATTTTTCGCTCAATCTGCGCATCAGGGAAACCAATTTTGACATGCATTAAAAAGCGATCCAGCTGCGCTTCCGGCAGTGGATAGGTGCCTTCTTGCTCAATCGGGTTTTGTGTGGCCAAGACTAAAAATAAGTTGGGCAGGGTGTAAGTGTTATTGCCAATACTGACTTGATGTTCGGCCATCGCCTCAAGCAGTGCGGACTGTACTTTGGCGGGAGCACGGTTGATCTCATCGGCTAAAATCAGATTATGAAATATTGGGCCCTGCTGGAACTCAAACGAGGTGCTTTCAGGGCGATAAATATCAGTACCCGTGATATCCGATGGCAGTAAGTCAGGCGTGAACTGAATACGTTGAAAACTGGCTTCTAAGCCTTCCGCCAAGTATTTGATAGCTTTAGTTTTAGCTAAGCCTGGCGCACCTTCAACCAGTAAATGACCGTTGGCCAATAAGGTAATTAATAGCCGATCGATCAGGCGTTCTTGGCCCAGTATTTGACTGGTTAAATAATTGCGTAACGCAAGTAAGGCTGCATGGGGTGACATAGGGTGCCTGTCCAATTCAGTGTTCTTAGTTGCAGAGTGTAATGCATATGCCTAGATGATGGATATGTGTGGCAATACAGCGCTCTATATTGACTTAAAAAGGAGCGGGGCAGATAAAGGCTAAATGCTCCTTGGAGTACGGGTGAGTGACACTCAGTTCGCTTGAATGTAGGCATAAGCGCGATGCGGCTGTAATCCCTTGTGGGTGGGCGTAGAGGCCGTCGCCTAATATCGGATGCCCAATGGCTGCCATGTGTACACGTAGCTGATGTGAGCGCCCTGTATAAGGTGTGAGCTCAATGCGGCAGTGGTCCGTATTGTGTTGCAGAACTTTCCATAAGGTCAGCGCGTACTTACCCAGCTCATGGTCGACTATTTGGCGTGGCTTATTGGGCGGGTCATAGCGCATGGGTAGCTCAATTTGACCTTCGTCTTGGGCAAGATCACCCCAGCACAGAGCGGTATAGCGTTTATGTACTTCGCGGTCTTGAAACTGGCGTGATAACTCACGGTGGCTATCGGCATCTCGCGCGAGAATCATTAAGCCTGTGGTTTCCCAATCTAAGCGGTGCACGATCAGTGCATCGGGGTAGCCATTGTCTTGCAGGCGAGTGACTAAGCAATCCTTATTGTCTTCAGCGCGTCCGGGTACCGATAATAATAAAGTCGGCTTGTTAACCACTAAAATGTGAGCGTCGACATAGATGATTTCAATGCAAGATAGTGGCATAACATACTCTATACATAAATTTGGCGGCTCAGAGGCCGCCAAATCATTATTGCTTAGGTGGCCTGAGTTTAGCGGTCAGGCAAGGTAATGTTTAATTCTAAAATCGAGCAACTACCTTGGTTTTCTAGGGCAACTTGTACATGCTCTTGATCAATTTTCACATATTTACTGATCACAGCAACCAGCTCTTTTTGCAGTGCTGGTAAATAGTCAGGCTCATCACGTTGACCGCGCTCATGGGCGACAATGATCTGTAAGCGCTCTTTGGCCATGGATGCCGTAGGTGCTTTTTTACGAGCTCTAAGGAAATTGAAAATGCTCACTCTTTACCTCCGAACATGCGCTGGAGGAAGCCTTTTTTCTGAACATCCAGAAAACGGTGCGGCACCTCTTTACCTAATAATCGATCAACAGCATCGCTGTATGCTTGGCCTGCATCACTTTCGTCATCCAAAATAACCGGTATACCTTGGTTGGATGCTTTCAAGACAGCTTGTGACTCAGGAATCACACCGATCATTTGAATCGACAAGATTTCTTCAACGTCTTCAACGCTGAGCATTTCACCACGAGCCACACGCTCAGGGCTATAACGGGTCAGTAGTAAATGCTCACTAATGGGTTCGCGACCTTCTTCAGCGCGCTTGGACTTACTTGACAGTAAACCCAGCATACGGTCTGAGTCACGTACTGACGAAACCTCAGGGTTGGTCACAACAATGGCAGCGTCAGCTAAGTACATCGCTAAGTGCGCACCTTTTTCAATACCGGCCGGTGAGTCGCAAATAACAAACTCAAATTGCTCAGCCAGTTCAGTGAGGACTTTCTCTACACCTTCAAGGGTCAGAGCATCTTTATCACGGGTTTGACTGGCGGCTAAAATATATAAGTTTTCTAAGCGCTTATCTTTAATCAATGCTTGATTAAGGGTGGCGTCGCCATTGATCACGTTAACGAAATCGTAAACCACGCGGCGCTCGCAACCCATGATTAAATCAAGGTTACGTAGGCCAACGTCAAAGTCGACAATAACGGTTCTGTGGCCGCGTAATGCTAGGCCAGTGCCGATTGCAGCGCTGGTAGTAGTTTTACCAACGCCGCCTTTACCTGATGTTACAACGAGAATCTTAGACAAGCGGATCACCTTATGAATTGAGTAAAGGGTGGTTGATGCGACTATTATAAAGTGTTAGTCACTGCAAAGGTATAGGTCAGAGTGCTGAGATGTCTAAGTGTTGATCATTTAGACATGTTTGTGTCGCTTTACCCCATAACGGGTCGCGTCGTAAGTCTTCTGCAAGCTTGTATTGCCCGGCTATAGATAGCATTTCCGCGCCCAGTTGTTGGCAGAAGATGCGAGCATCCGTATTGCCATTAATACCTGCTAGGGCACGTCCGCGTAAAGGGCCGTATACATGAATATTGCCATCGGCTAACAGTTCAGCACCAGCGCTAACGGCCGCCATCACAATTAAGTCTGTATTTTTAGCATAAATTTGTTGGCCACTGCGCACAGGCTGCGTAATGATCTTGGCAGGAATGACGCTGGGTTCAGCTGGCGCTTCGACTGCGGCTGTGGCGCCTATCGGGCGCTCACGTGCACCGCTGGGCGGCATAACGGCTAAATCCAAGAGTTTGGCTTGTGCTAACTGCTCGGGGTCTTCAGAGCGTAAAGCCAGGGGCTGTAAGCCATGCTTGCGGCAGACAGCAAGTATCCGTGCAATATCTAGAGGCTCAGCACTAGGCGCGCACTTATCTAGGGCCAAAATAATAGGGGCATCATGGAAAAATTGTGGCGCTTGCTCTGCCTTTTCAGCCAGTTGAGCATCGAGGCACTCAGGATCATTAGCTGAGAGTTCTAAAATCGTAAGGGCTAGCATGCTGCCTTTAAGTTGAAAGACTGGCGCTTTCTCAAGAGGATCTAAGTGGTTCATGGATAGCTCTATGCAATATTAAAAATTAAAAAGGTTTATATCCTTAAGCATGGCAGGCTGCAAATGAATAAGCCATGTAGAATATGTATTTTTACGTTGTTTGGTATCTTGAGTATGAAAAATTTACAGTTCGATATCGCTTTTTTGCATCCGCGTTATTGGTTGCTGTGGTTCGGATTGGCGCTTTTGTGGCTGCTAACACAATTGCCTTATGTGGTTTTATTACGTTTGGGGCGTGTTTTAGGTGCTTTGATGCTGCGCTTTGCAGGCAGTCGTCGGCATATTGTGACCCGTAATATTGAATTATGCTTTCCGCAACTCTGTGAGTCCGAGCGTCAGCATCTTATCCGTGAAAACTTCGCCTCAACCGGCATCGCTTTTTTTGAGATGGCCATGAGTTGGTGGTGGCCGAAAAAGCGTTTAAGCGCTTTAGTGCAAGTACAAGGTTTAGAGCATCTGCAAGCGGCACAAGCACAAGAGCAGGGCGTTATTTTAATGGCGATTCACTTTACCACGCTGGAAATTGGTGCGGCCTTATTAGGCCAACAGCATACGATTGATGGCATGTACCGCGCGCATAAGAATCCTGTATTTGATTATGTACAGCGCCGTGGTCGTGAGCGTCATAATGCCGATGCTCAAGCGATTAAACGTGAAGATGTGCGCGGTATGTTGAAAGTTTTGCGTCAAGGACGGGCTATTTGGTATGCTCCTGACCAAGACTATGGTCCTAAACAGAGCCTGTTTATACCGCTGTTTGGTGTACCGGCTGCTACGGTAACGGCGACCAGTAAATTTGCTAAATTAGGTCGTGCACTGGTGGTGCCAATGACGCAGACTCGTTTAGCCAATGGCCAAGGTTATTTAATTAAAATTGAGCCGCCCTTGCAGAACTTTCCGGGTGAGTCCGATGAGCAGGATTGCTTGCGTATCAATCAGTGGATTGAAAACGCGATTGCAGAGCACCCGGAACAATATTTATGGGCGCACCGCCGCTTTAAAACTCGACCTGAAGGTGAGGCAAAGTTGTATTGAAAAAACCAGAGCAAACCTCTGTACCTGACGTGGGGCTGGATACTAATAATAAAGCAATCACAGGTTTGATTTTATCCGGTGGCGGTGCGCGTGCAGCCTATCAAGTGGGTGTATTGGCGGCGATTGCTGACTTACTGCCTGAGTCAGCAGAGAATCCCTTTCCAGTGATTGTCGGCACCTCGGCTGGCGCAATTAATGCGGTGAGTCTGGCGTGTGGTGCACTCGACTTTCAGCAATCCATTCGTAAGCTGACTTCGGTGTGGCAGGGTTTTAGTACCAATTTAGTCTATCGCACGGACTGGATCGGGGTGATGCGTCAGGCGGGGCGTTTTGTCGCTCAGCATTTGCTCGGCTTGGGTCGAGGTGCAGACCCTGTGGCTTTATTAGATAACTCTCCCTTGCGAGAACTGCTGCTTAAAGAGTTGGATTTTTCAGGTATTAATCTTGCTGTGGCGCGCCGTAAGTTACACGCAGTAGCGGTGACGGCATTTGCTTACCAGTCCGGTCAAGCAGTGACGTTTTATCAAGGGCGAGGCAATATCGAGCCTTGGCAGCGCCATCGACGCCATGGTGTGCCAACGCGTTTACGCATTGACCATCTTATGGCCAGTTCGGCGATTCCTTTGTTGTTTCCACCGGTACGTGTTGATCATGAATACTTTGGTGATGGTGCGGTGCGCCAGGCTGCGCCCATCAGTCCCGCATTGCATTTGGGTGCGGAGCGCGTGTTAGTGATAGGTGTGCGCAGTCAGACGCAAGAAGAGCAAATCATACCGATGACTGCGCGTCCACCGAGCCTTGCGCAAATTGGCGGACATTTATTAAACAGTACGTTTATTGATAATTTAGAGTCTGACTTGGAGTTGATGGGGCGCTTAAATAATTTTGGCAGTATGTTGCCAGAGGCTGAGCGTAAGCAGCACTTAGGACTGTCACCTGTGGATGTGCTGGTGATTGCCCCGAGTAAAAAAATTGATGATATTGCTGCACGTCATCGACACCAGTTACCAGCATCATTGCGTTTGTTTTTACGTGGGCCTGGCGCTATGCGTGCCAGTGGTGGCGGAGTGTTGAGCTATTTGTTGTTTGAGCGTGGCTATTGCAATGAGTTAATCGAGTTAGGCTACCAAGATGCAATGAGTAAAAAAGATGAGCTGATTGCTTTTTTAGGCATCAGCTCATCTTAATCATCGTGTGAGTTGTATATTAACTACCGTCAGCGTTTTTGCTACTGCTACGACTGGCCACTTGTTGGGTGCGGCAGTTTAAGTAAATCGAGCTTTGTAGCCACTGCTGATCAGGGTACCAAGAAAACATAAACTGACCGCCTTTGAGTTTATCAATCACGGTGCGGGCAATTTCTGGGCGTACCGCTGGGCAACCTTGGCTGCGACCAATGCGACCTTGGCTTTTAATCCAATCTGGATTGACATAGTCAGCAGGGTGAATAACGATTGCACGTTCACGAGCGCGATCATTAAAACCAGGCTCTAAACCGTCCATGCGCAGTGAATAGCCATGTTTACCTTGGTAGCTTTCAGAAGTGCGGAATAAACCAATACTGGATTGATGACTACCATTGGTATTAGAAAAACTGGTGGCAAAGTTATCGCCAGAGCGGTTACCGTGAGCAACAAAATCATTGAGTACAAGTTTTTTGCTGTGCAGGTCAAAAATCCACAGACGTTTTTCACTTGAAGGCAAAGAGAAGTCAATCACGGCTAAACGTTTAGCGGGTTCGGCACCGTTATTAAGGGCGCATTGCATCGCGCTGAGTGCAGTGGATAGAACTTTCATATCCAGCGATGGGGCGGCGTTTTTAAGAGCGTTACTGAGCTGGGTGGGAAGTGTTGCGGCGGTTGCTGAAAGTGCAGAAAGACTGGCAGCCGCTAGAAAAAAAGTACGGATTAAAAAAGGACGAAGCATATAAATAGTCTCGTTTTGGCACATTGAGTGCTAAGTAAAAAACATCGGGCTAGAGTTCATCACTGCACATGTGTCTGTGCTGTATTTATAATTGTGATACAACGTGCATTATAGGCGTCTATCTAATGCGATGCGCATTGAGGTCGCACATCTTACCAGCCCATTGAATGGATCCAAACCCTTGCTGAAAAAACATACCTGGTTGGCTTTAGCCATTATTGGCATTACACACAGTACATTCAGTTGGGCGCAACCGAGCAACAGCGCGCAAACACTGACTGAAACGCTGAGTGCGTTGCCACAAGCCTGCGCGCAATCAACAATTGACCGTTTGTCGGATCAGTCGATTAAGCGACTACAAGCATTCTATCAGGCCGTTGGCGATACGCCGCTGTGGCAGGATGCCGCCCAGCGCCAACAGCTTGCAGAGCTGCTGCTGGATACTCGCTATGACGGTTTAGAACCCACAATGTATCAATTGCATCGTCTGACGACTTATGGGCAGCCAGCCTCTCAGTCTGCACACTATTGCAATGAACTGCTGATCAGTCATGGTTACCTGCAAGCACTGCAGCACTTACGTGATGGTGTTCTTGATCCTGAAACTGTTGAGCCGTATTGGTACGAAGAGGCGGTCAAGCAGCCTGTACGCAGTTCAATTGTAGAGACTGCAGTGGTAGGCCTCAATGGTTTAGCGCACAGTTTTGCTCAGGTGCGGCCTAAGCACCAAAGCTATCATGCCTTGCGCGAGATTTTAAAAAGTAACGACGTGCTGGCTCAAGCAGAGTGGGGGGCAGTGCCTGTTGAGGGCAAGTCGCTGCGTGTGGGTGATCGTGATGTACGTGTGCCGCGCCTAGAAGAACGCTTGCGTTTGGCTGGGTATCTTGAAGCAACTTCAGTTGAGGTGGAAGAAGTCACTCAGGCTTTAGATGTTGCAGAAATCGCAGACATGTTAGACAGCTCAGTTGGTACAGCAGACATTATTGTTGATCCGCTGCTTTACACTGAGGCACTGGCGACTGCGGTTAAGTTTTTCCAACAAGATCATTATTTAGAAGATGATGGCATTGTTGGACCCGCCACGCTGCGTGAGTTAAATATCAGTCCTGAGCAACGTCTGCAGCAAGTGCGAGTTAACTTGGAGCGTTTTCGTTGGCTGGATAAGCAGTTGGAGCCAACTATGTTGGTTGTGGATATTGCTGGCGCACGTTTATTGTATTTTCGCGATGGCAACATTGTTTGGCGTACGCGCACCCAAGTGGGCACTGTGCGTCGACAAACCCCATTGTTGAAGTCACGTATTACCCATTTAACCATCAACCCAACTTGGACTGTGCCGCCAACCATTTTGCGCGAAGATAAAATCCCTGCTATTCGCCGTGATATTGGTTATTTAGCGCGCAGCAATATGAGTGTGCTGGATTACCAAGGCAATGTGCTCAATCCGCATAGCATTAATTGGCAGGCGCCATCCGGCATTATGCTACGTCAAGGACCTGGTCCACAGAATGCGCTGGGTCTAGTGGCTATTCGTTTTGCCAATCCATTTTCAGTGTACTTACATGATACGCCCAGCCAGCATCTATTTGGTCGCTCCACACGCACGGTCAGTTCGGGTTGTGTGCGTGTTGAAGACGCGCAAAAGTTGGTTGATCAGTTATTGTTTGATGCAACAGATGAAGAGCGTGAGCGCATTATCCAGATTCAGCAGAGTGGAAAAACACGTAATGTGAATTTGCCCAAAGCCATTCCAGTGCTTTTAGCCTATTGGACAGTAGAAGTGGATATGGATAATCGTTTACGTTTCCGTAGTGACAGTTATGGTCATGATGCGAAGATTGCTACAGCACTGAAGGCTGCACAACGTTAAATAGAAATCAGTGTGACTGAAACAAAAAAGCCGTTACTTATAAAAGTAACGGCTTTTTTTATTGCGTATTATTTACTTCTTTGGCTCGCTGTCGGCATCAAGATCGAATGATCTTTCTAACCATAGCGCATTAATAATGGCCATGCTGCAAGCTAATAGTACGCCTAGAATCCAAGTAAAATACCACATAAAACACCCCTTAAATCATTTGGTGAAGCAATGTAGCCGCTTCAGGTAAGCCCTAGCGTTAGCATCTTGGCTTATAAGCGGTGCGGGTCTGTTGACTCTCGCACCGCTGATTTAGTATCTATTAATATAGACCGTGCGGGTTATCTTCAATATCTGAGACTTTAACAATGCCCCACATTTTAATGTAACTCCATAAGGTGTACACCAAAATAATAGGAACAAAGATTGCCGCTGCAATAAACATAATACCTAAGGTTTTATGGCTAGATACAGCGTCCCACATAGTCAAGCTTGATGCTGGATCAATGCTGGATGGCATCAGGAATGGGAACAGTGCAAAACCTGCAGTACAGATAGCACCGGTAATCGCCAGTGACGAACCTAAGAACGCTACAGCAGAACGACTACTTGCTGCACCCAATAGAGCCAATACACCACCAGCAATACCAATAATCGGACCTAAGATCATGATTGGGTAGGTTGAATAGTTCGCTAACCAGCCAGGGTTATTGCGCTCAACAACTTTACCTAATGGATCAATAGCACCGTTAAAATCAATCACTGATGCAACTGTGTAACCGTCAATGCCTACCCACAACCACAAGCCCGCACCGATAAAGGTGACTAGGAATGCAATTGAGAAGAACTTAGCAGCAGCACGTGAGCGATCAAAAATCTGCTCATCAGTACGCATCATCAACCAGGTTGCACCGTGTGTAGTCAGCATTGCGACACTGACTAAACCAGCCAAGATACCAAACGGATTCAACAGACCGAAGAAGTTACCGGTGTAGCTGATACGCATGGTTTCATCAAGCATAAAGGGTACGCCGAGGAACAGGTTACCAAAGGCAACACCAAACACCAATGAAGGTACAAAGCTACCTAGACAGAGTGTCCAGTCCCAGCGTGTACGCCAGTTAGCGTTATCGATCTTGCTGCGGTAGTCAAAGCCCACAGGGCGTGTGAATAGTGCAAACAGTACCAGTAACATCGCCCAGTAAAAGCCTGAGAAAGACGCGGCATAGACCACGGGCCAAGCGGCAAATAAGGCGCCGGCTGCGGTCACTAACCAAACTTGGTTACCGTCCCAGTGTGGCGCAATGGTGTTAATCACCACACGGCGCTCACTGTCTGTCTTGCCAACGAAAGGCAGTAAAATTACTGTACCTAAGTCAAAGCCATCAGTTAAGGCAAAACCAATTAGCAAGACGCCAACCAGTACCCACCAGATGATTTTTAGAGTTTCGTAATCAAACATTTCGTCACTCCCTATACGTTCTTAGTTGTGTTTTGTTCGAAGTGGTAGCGGCCTGTGTGCAAGCAGCTTGGACCCTTACGCGCAAAACGAATCATTAAGAACATTTCAATGATAATTAACACAGTGTAAATCGAGGCGATTGCAATAATCGAACCCCAAACATCTGCTACTGACAGCGATGAAGCAGACAGGAACGTTGGCAGTACTTCACCAATGGACCAAGGCTGACGACCCATTTCTGCAACATACCAACCTGTTTGTACACCGACCCAAGGCAGTGGCAAGCACAGTAGAGCAAATCTCAGTAACCAAGGTTTGTGCTCTTGGTTGTGTCGTGTAGATGCCCAGAACGCTAAGCCAAACAGAACCAACATCAAGAAACCAGCACCGACCATGATACGGAATGCCCAGAATAGGCTAGGTACGTGTGGAATCGTATCTGCTGCAGCTTGTTTGATTTGCTCTTCAGTCGCTTCAGAAATATTTTCTGTGTAGCGTTTCAGCAGTAAACCATAACCAAGGTCTGCTTTAACTTCGTCAAACAAAGCGATGTTTTCCGGTGTATTGTCACCTGAACGCAATGTTTTTAAACGCTCACTGGCAATAATACCGTTACGGATACGCACTTCATGCTGAGCAATTAAGTCTTTGATACCCACTACTTCAGTATCCAACGAGCGTGTTGCAATAATACCCATAGCGTATGGAATTTTAATTGCGTAGTCCGTTGTATGGGTTTCCATATTAGGCAAACCAATCAAAGTAAAGGCAGCAGGTGCTTCTTCTGTATGCCACTCAGCTTCAATAGCAGCGAGTTTGGTTTTCTGTACGTCACCAATCTCATAGCCTGACTCATCACCCAGAATAATAACTGAGAGAATTGCGGCGGTACCAAATGCTGATGCAATCGCAAACGAACGACGAGCAAAGCCCATGTCACGTTTTTTCAGTAAGTACCAGCTAGAAATTGCTAGAACAAAGATTGAACCGGTTACATAACCTGCAGCAACAGTGTGAACGAATTTAACTTGTGCAACTGGGTTGAAGATCAATGCAGCAAAGTCGGTGACTTCCATACGCATTGTTTCATAGTTAAATTCCGCACCGACTGGGTTTTGCATCCAGGCGTTAGCGACCAGAATCCACAGTGCTGATAAGTTTGAGCCAATGGCTACTAACCATGTCACAGCCAAGTGCTGGCGTTTGCTGAGGCGATCCCAACCAAAGAAGAACAAACCGATAAAGGTTGATTCTAGGAAGAACGCCATTAGGCCTTCAATGGCTAAAGGTGCGCCGAAAACGTCACCAACATAGTGACTGTAGTACGACCAGTTAGTACCGAATTGGAACTCCATGGTCAAACCTGTGGCAACACCAATGGCAAAGTTAATGCCAAAGAGTTTACCCCAGAAAAGCACCATGTCTTTGTACACTTCTTTGCCTGTTAAGACATAGACTGACTCCATAATGGCCAGCAAGAATGCCAGACCAATAGTCAGGGGTACAAAAATAAAGTGATACATTGCTGTCATCGCAAATTGAAAGCGGGACAGTTCAATAAGAGATTCCGAGATCATTGTGCATACCCCCGGGGAATGGTTGATACCGATATAACACTGCAAGCTTGTAAGCAGGAATAACCTGTTACATGCACAGAAGTGCTTTGATAGTGAGTGAAGCGATGCATATTTAGCGCTCTTTTAGCATATACGACATTTGTATTATGTCACTTATTGCTTGATGAAAGGCAACTAAACACTGGTGACCTGTTGTCGCAGTGTGCATTTAAGCGCAGTAGGAAAGTGTTAACAAAGTAAATGAGAACGGGTTACAGACTAGTTGCGAGATTCTGCTAAAACACTTTATAAAGACGAACCCGCTCAGTGTATTCACTCAGCGGGTATTAGAGCGGTATTAGTGTTCGTTTAGAGTAAACGCAGTCAAAGTAAAGGTCGGTATACCTATATCTTGCATTAACTGTGAACCTTCAAGTTCGGGTAGATCAATAATGGCAGCAACTTCATAAACGCTTGCGCCCATTCTGCTAATTAAGCGCGCTGCAGCAACAAATGTACCGCCACTAGCAATGATGTCATCAATCAGTAGCACTTTGTCGCCTTCACAGAGGCTATCTGCATGCACTTCTAGAGTGGATTGCTCGTATTCCGTATCGTATGGCTCACTCAGCACATCCGCAGGCAGCTTGCCTTGCTTGCGAAACAGTACCAGCGGCTTGTTCAGCTCATAAGCAATCGTTGAGCCTAATAAAAATCCGCGTGATTCAATTGCACCCACGTGGGTGAAATCGCTTTCTACATAACGCTGAACTAAACCATCAATCACCATGCGCATCGCTTTTGGCGACTGAAAGAGCGGGGTGATATCACGAAAAATAATGCCCTTTTTAGGGAAATCAGGTATGGGACGAATTAAAGATTTAATTGCAAATTCATCAAAAATCATATGTTGAGCCTCCAGAGGACTGGTCAGTTATCTAATTTTCCGCCTGCTAATTCACAGATTTCAATCAGGTTTATGAGATTGATTTCTTTACCTTCTGCGATTAACAGTCCATTTTGCTGGAAGCGAGTAAACACCCGCGACACAGTTTCTACAGCTAGACCTAAGTAGTTACCAATTTCGTTGCGCGACATAGCTAAGCGAAATTGCTGCGGTGAGTAACCACGTGCACGAAAGCGTGCAGAAAGATTGACTAAAAATGTAGCGATGCGTTCATCGGCAGTTTTTTTGGAGAGCAGCATCATCATTTGCTGATCATCACGAATTTCACGGCTCATAATGCGCATGAGTTGACGACGCAACTGCGGTAAGTTAGCGCTGATTTCATCGAGTCGTTCAAAAGGGATTTCACAAATTGATGTGGTTTCTAACGCAACAGCAGAGGCGGGGTAGAACTCTGAATCCATACCCGACAAACCCACTAGTTCACTGGGCAAATGGAAGCCTGTGACTTGTTCTTCACCGTTGTCGGTGACGCTAAAAGTTTTGAGACTGCCGGAACGCACTGCATAGACTGAAACAAAAGGATCGCCTTGGCGAAAGAGGAATTCACCTTTTTTGAACGGCCGACCACGTTTCACAATATTGTCGAGGGTGTTCATATCTTGTAAGTCTAATGACAGGGGGAGGCATAGCGTAGCTAAACTGCAGTCTTTGCAATGCGCTTGGTGCGGGCTACGCACATTGATTATTTCTGCCATGCCAAGTTTCCTGATCAAGATTATAAGTCAATATTTGCGCTTAAGATTACCTTAGGCGGCATAAAGCTGCCACTTTGTTTATTGGGTGGCAGCAAATGCGACTTTTATACAGTCGTTTTGACTGTTTTATGATCAGCTTTAGAAGGGTTAGACCATTTGTGTGCTGATGCTCTAACTTTTAGGCTCTGCAGTTATTAAACAATTGGCAGACGCTAAAGGTTAACAAACGTCCTTGTGTTGTTATTTGCAGAGAGTGATCAGTGAGATGGAGTAGGCCATCGCTGTCCATCTGCTGCAACTGTGGCCACTGCTGTTTAAAATAGTCTTTAGCTTGGAAATTGTAGCGCTGCTCAATAGGAGTGAAGTCAACATAGAATTGGCAGTTGAGGGCCTGAGTAATAGCTAGGCTGATTTTTTTATCAGTGCTGCACAATAAACCCTGTGCAGGGGGCAGTTGCTGAGCATCACAGGCGTTTTGATAGCGAGTCATATCAGGTGTGTTGCGGTAGTAAAGATCACCGATTTGGCTGATCGCCGCTGCGCCAAAGCCAAGATTGTCAGCGTCGGTGAGAGTGGTGTAGCCCAGTATAGTCTGCTGCAAGGTGCCGTCTTCTTGCGCTATGGTTAAATCATCATCAGCCAGAGCAAAACTATCCATGCCAATATATTGATAGCCAGCTTGGCTAAGCTGTTCTAAAGCTGTTTGCAGTATCTGTGCGTTTTCTGCCGAACTGGGTAAGCTTTTTTTATCAATGCGCTTCTGTATGGGGTGTTGCTCAGGGTGGTGATGGAAGCCTTGGAGGATAATGCGGTCAGGTGCCAGCTCTATAATGTTGTTTAGGGTCTGAGTGAATGACGGCACTGTTTGTTTAGGTAAGCCATACATCAAACTGATACTGACGTTACGAAACTGTAATGTGCGTGCGGCCTCAACAAGAGTTTGCGTCTGCTCAGGGTTGTGTAAGCTATTGATTGCACGTTGTACATCAGGGTCAAGCGCTTGCACCATAATATTAATATGGTTAAAACCGATCTCACGCAGTACGCCCATGGTTGCCCAGTCGGTTTCACGCGGGTCAATATCAATACTGTAGTGGCTAAAATTATTGCTAATGATGGTGAAATTATCCTGTAGGCAACGCATCAGCTGCCGCAACTCCATAGAGTTTAAAAATGTCGGTGTACCACCGCCAATATGCAATTGAGTGATCGGTTGTTCGCTGCTGATATGCAGTGCGACCATGCGAATTTCTTGCTCTAAGCTCTTTAAGTAGGCGGTGCTGCGACTTCGGTCTTTGGTAACAGTGGTTTTTTGTGTGCAGTGATAGCAGGCATTGGCGCAAAACGGGATGCTAATATTAAGCGCCAAAGGTCTTTGTGCTGTACGGCTGGCTTCTAAGGCGTTGCAGCGATCCAAAGCACTGACAGGCAGCTTGAATTGCTCGAGTGCAGGGTTATGCTTATCTAAACAATGGTACTTGTTAAATAAGGCAGCATTCCAACCTGTACTCTTAGTCATGATCATCAACCCTTTGATAACTCGCATTTTTAGCGAGTATAGGCTCAGATTAAGGGGTGGCTGTTGATCTGTATCATGCTGTTTTATTTATCAATGATTAACTCAGTGTCCCATCAGCCAGTGTTGGTGTGGTCCAGGTAAAGTCCATAAACCATATAAAATAACCATGGCACCGGCGGCATAGCGAACATTTTGTTTGCGTAAAAATGCGGTGACGCGCTCAGCCGCTAAACCTGAAGCCAGCAAAACCGGCCATGTGCCTAAACCAAAGGTAAACATGAGAAGGGCGCTGGTTGCAGCGTCACCTTGGCTTGCCGTCCAAAATAAGGTGCTGTACACCAAGCCGCAAGGCAGCCAGCCCCAAAGAGCGCCGAGTAGCAATGCATGAGGCGTACTTTTAACGGGGAGTAAGCGTCCGGCGAGGGGTTGAATGTATTTCCAAATATGACGACCCACTTTTTCAAGATGGGTTAAACCATGCCACCATCCTGCTAAATAGAGGCCTAAGCTAATTAGCAGGAGTGCCGCAACAATGCGCAGCGCCTCAGCCGCAGGAGTTTGCTCGACAGCCCAGCCCAGCAAGCCAAATAAGAAACCGGCTACGGCATAGCTACTGACGCGTCCAAGGTTATAGGCAATAATCATACGCAAGCGTTTGTGCTGTTGCTCTGCTGGGATGCTTAAAGTCAGTGCTCCCATTAAACCGCCACACATGCCTAAACAGTGGCCTGCACCGAGCAGACCAAGAATAAATGCTGAAGCTAATAGGGGGAGCAAATCAGTCATGTTGCTGTTTATCCGTCGTTTCGTCAGGCGTACTGTCATGTTTCATGCCTGCGGTGTGCATTGGGTCTTCGTCATCAAATAAAATGCTGTGTGCAGGGCCGTCTAAGTCTTCATATTGGCCATTGTCGACCGCCCAGAAAAATAAGCGAATCGCTAATGCCACAAGAATCAAAGCGGCGGGAATCATTACATATAGAGCGGCCATCGTATGCCTCGCTAAAATAAATTAAAGTGTCTCTTGAAATCAAGTGAGTCGCAGCGCGTTTAAAACCACCAGTAATGAGCTGATCGACATACCAAATGCGGCCCAGCCAGGGGTGACCCAACCAACGGCAGCAAATGGAATCACTAAGCCATTGTACAGCGTAGCCCAGGCCAGATTTTCTATTATCACGCGGCGAGTTTTTTTGGCAACGGCCAGTGCGCTGACCAAACTGCTAAGACTGTTGGATAGTAAAATGGCATCTGCTGTGGTTTTAGCAAGATCACTGGCACTGCCCATGGCAATACTGATATCAGCAGCAGCGAGCACCGGCACATCATTGACGCCATCACCCAGCATTAAAACGTGGCGGCCTTGGCTGTGTAATTCTTTGAGTACTTGTAACTTATCGTCTGGCGTTAGACTGCCGCGCGCATCAGTGATCTGTAGTTGCTCGGCGATCTGCTGCACCATAGGTGAGCTGTCGCCTGAGAGTAACAGTACTTGCCAGCCGCGTGCACGACAGGTTTCCAGTAGGGCAGGCGCGTCTTCACGTAGTTTGTCATCCAGCGCAAACCAAGCCAGTGCGTGTTGCGAGTCACCTAGCAATAGCCATTGACCCGCTTGGTTGGGCATTTCAGGGGTAGGGTAGTCGCCGAGTGCGCTGACATAGTCTGGGCGACCAATGCGTAATTGCTGGCCATTCACCCAACCCTCTAAACCTAAACCGGGTGCGCTTTGTACATCTTGAGCGGTCGTTGTTGTCCGGCCAAATGCCCGAGCAATCGGGTGCTCGGAATGACTTTCCAGTGCAGCAGCCAATTCTAAACACTGAGTTTCATTAAGTTGAGCTAAAAGTGAAACCTGCTTTAAGGTTAATTTACCTTCAGTGAGCGTGCCGGTTTTATCAAAAATAACCGTATCGACTTTCTGAAAACTTTCCAGTACATGGCTTTTAGTAATCAGCAGGCCCAGCTTATGCAGTGAGCCGGTCGCGGCAGTGAGCGCGGTGGGGGTCGCCAACGATAAAGCACAGGGGCAGGTGGCAACTAACAGCGATAATACAATCCAGAAAGCCCGAGAAGAATCAATCTGCAACCAGATTAAACCGACTACTGCAGCAATCAAGAGCACGCTAATTAAGAACCACTGGGCAACAGTATCAGCCAGCTCAGCCAGGCGTGGCTTAAGTGATTGCGCCCGTTCTAATAAACGCACAATTGCTGAGAGTTGCGTCTCTTCACCTAAGGCTAAAACATCAATGGTCAGCGGGCCTTCAATATTGAGCGTGCCGGCAACAACTGTATCGCCAGGTTTTTTAGCTAAGGGCAGGTATTCGCCGGTCAGCAATGATTCATCGATGCTGGATGTACCTGAAGCAATGCGACCGTCAGCAGGAATTAAGCTGCCGGGAGGGACTAGCAGTTGGTCGCCTTTGCGTAATTCACTGAGTAAAATACGCTCACTGCTGCCATCTGCGTTTAAGCGTAGACATGAAGCCGGTAGTAAATTGACCAATTGAGAGGTGGCTGCAGAGGTGCGTTCGCGTGCGCGTCGTTCTAAATAACGCCCTGATAATAAAAACAGGGCAAACATACCTGCTGCATCAAAGTAGAGATCACCTTGGCCGGTCAAGGTCGACCAGATTCCCGCCGCATAGGCTCCAGCAATCGCCAGTGAAACCGATACATCCATGGTTAAGTGGCGTGTACGTAAGTCACGCAAGGCACCATGGAAAAATTCACTGCTGCAATAAAATACGATGGGTGTGGTGAGAATTAAACTCACCCAGCGCAGCAGGCGGTCCATTCCTTCAGATAAATCAAGGTTGAATTCAGGCCACGTGGCCATGGAGGCCATCATCACCTGCATCCATAATAGACCTGCTACACCGAGCTTACGCAGCGCACGGCGATTATCTATTTGCATTTGTTGGCTGACCGTATCGGGTTGCCAAGGGTGGGCGGCATAGCCAATATGACGAATGGTCTTGAGCAGTTCAGATAATACAATCTGCTCGGTATCCCATTGAATCGATAAACGATGGTTGCTGAGATTCAGCGAGGTATCGATAACACCAGGTAGTTGCTTAAGGTGTTTTTCGATCAACCAACCACACGCCGCACAGGTAATGCCTTCGATCAGCAGTTTGGTTTCGCTGATATTGCCAGACATGCTTACAAAGGGTTTTTGAATATCTTCGCGGTCAAGTAACAGCAGCTCGTCCGGCAGGATGCCAGGTAGCGCTTCAGGATTGGATGAAGATTCGCTGCGGTGCAGGTAATAGCTTTCGAGTCCGCCGGCAATAATGGTTTGCGCCACGGCCTGACAGCCTGGACAGCAAAAAACGCGGGATTCCTTTAACACAACAGCCGTAAAGGCATCACCTGTTAAAACAGGTAAGCCGCAGTGATAACAGGGTAAAGGCGCAACCATAATAGTCAGCTATCGATAAGTGAAGCAGCTTTTAGCATGCTGTATTACAGCAAGAGAGCCAGTTGAGCTCAATTGCTTAAACGAATGGATTGACCGTTCTGCAGAGTGTGCTCTTCAAATAAGCGCCAATCAGCACCGTCTTCTTGACCCAGAATTTCAACAAAACGACGACCTTGAATTTCGTCCTCTAAGAGGCCGCGGTACAGGTCAGCGCCTGCCGGCTGTAAAATAATACGGCGGTCTTTCTTTTCTTGAGTCGGTGAAATCAAGTTGAGCACTAACTGCTGGGGACGACTTTGGCCTGAGATCACAAGTTCGACCTGACCGGTCGTGTTATCTAGGTTGAGCGTACCTGTCATTTCGAGTTGCTCAGCGAGCTTTTCGCGCTCAAGAGAGGTATTAATGCCTTTGCCGACATCATAGTAGTTATCGACCACTAGGCTGTCGGCATTACGGATTGCTATCGTCAATAAAGACAGCCCGAGTACCACAGAGAAACTGAGCATACCAATGATAAACCAAGGCCAAACTTCTTTATACCAGGGTAAAACATTGTCTTCGGGCTGCATACAATATCCTTTAATTAACGAATGGTTGGACCAAGGAAGCGACTTTCTGCTGTTCTAGAAATATTTGCATCATCCTCAGAGTGGATTCTGAACTCAATCTTGTTGGTGCTTGAGGGCAAGTCTTCAGGGTCAACTGAGATGGATACAGGAACCGTTAGAATTTCACCCGCTGCAGCCATGACGTGCTGCTTACCTTCAAGAGTTAAGCCTTTTAAGCCGCTGGCCTCAATCATAAAGACATGATCTTTCTGATCTTTGTTCATCACTTTAATAGTGTAAACGTTTTCAATGCGAGCTTCTTGATTTTCACGGTAAGGCGTGCGGTCTTTGATCACGTTGAGCTCAACCAAGTTACGGTTGAAGACTGTGTAGCCAAACAAACTACTCATGACCAGCAGCGCTACAGCGTAACCAATTAAGCGTGGACGGACCATCTTGGTTTTCTTGCCGGATAAGTTATGCTCAGTGGTATAGCTGATCAGTCCTTTTGGATAGCCAACTTTAAGCATGACGTCATCGCAGGCATCAATACAGGCTGCACAACCGATGCAGGCAATCTGTAAGCCGTCACGAATATCAATACCCGTTGGGCAGACATGCACGCACAGTTTACAGTCAATACAATCACCTAAGCCTTGTGCTTTGTAGTCGCTGCCTTTCTTACGAGGACCACGATTCTCACCTCGCTCAGGGTCATAAGAAACAATCAGGGTATCTTTATCAAACATTACGCTCTGGAAGCGTGAGTAGGGGCACATATGGATGCACACTTGCTCACGTAAAAAACCAGCGTTGAGGTAGGTCAGTAACGTGAAAAAGCCAAACCAAAAGTAAGCCCAACCACCTGCAGCACCAGTTATCAACTGCAATGGTAGCTCACGAATCGGAGTGAAATAGCCGACAAAAGTAAAACCAGTCAGCGCGCCGATACTTACCCATAGGGCATGTTTAGCGGTTTTACGCATTAACTTGTTAGCTGACATCGGTGCTTTATCAAGCTTCATACGTGCGTTACGGTCACCTTCAGTGACTTTTTCACACCACATAAAGATCCATGTCCAAACGCTTTGTGGGCAGGTATAGCCGCACCAAACACGTCCAGCGAACACGGTGATAAAGAATAAGCCAAAGGCGCAAATAATCAGTAGCCAAGACAAGAGCATAAAGTCTTGTGGCCAGAATGTTGCACCAAATATATAGAATTTTCGCTCGGGTAAATTCCACCAAACAGCTTGGCGGTCGCCCCACTGCAACCATGCAGTTCCGAGAAATAGAGCAAAGAGAAATAAGCCAGAAACAATACGAATATTACGAAAAATGCCCGTAAATGCACGGGTATAAATTTTTTCACGTTTAGCGTACAGGCTTGTACTTTCGTTGTTTGGAGTGATGTTTTTTACAGGTATTTGATCAGTCATCAGGTTATGCCGGTGCGGTGTTAAAAAATCCGGCCAGTAAAACTGGCCGGAACAAACTTATACCGCTTAGTATGATACGTCTGCTAGCGATGTAGCAGAGAGTGACAGCGTGTCGCAGATATCATGTTACTGATTTTGCGATTCATTTGATAAGCTGTATACGTAAGCGGCTAATAAGTGAACTTTATCGTTGCCTAAAAAGTCAGCTTGAGCAGGCATTTGACCATTACGGCCATGACGAATGGTTTGTTGGACTTGAGCAAAGCTCGAACCGTACAACCAAATTCTGTCTGTCAAGTTAGGTGCACCAAGCATTGGGTTACCTTTACCATCTGGGCCGTGACATGCTACACACATTGTGTTGTATGACTGTTGACCTGCCTCAAGATCAATGCCTTCTGGGTTTTTCAAACCAGACAAACCACGTACATAGCCAGTCACGTTTTTGACGCCTTCGTTACCTAAAGCGGCTTCCCAGCCCGGCATTGCTGCATTACGACCGTTCATAATTGATGCTTTGATGGTTGCAGGCTCGCCACCCCAAATCCAATCATTGTCGGTTAGGTTAGGGAAACCATGGGCACCTTTAGCGTCAGAACCGTGACACACAGAGCAATGTGCAGAAAAGAGGCGTCCGCCCATTTTCAAAGCGTCATCATCTTTAGTAACGTCTTCAATCGACATTGCAGCATATTTAGCAAAAATAGGGCCGTATTGACCATCAGCCTTAACCATTTCGCGATCATATTGCTTAGTCGATGTCCAGCCGCCTTCGTAGCCTGGTAAAACGCCTTTCCAGTTACCCATACCTGGGTAAAGAACAAGGTAGCCGACAGCAAAAATGATAGTGCCGACAAACAACATAAACCACCAGCGTGGTAACGGGTTGTCGTATTCTTCAATGCCATCGTAGACGTGACCTAAGGTTTCATCCGTTGTATCACTGCGTTGACCTTTACGTGTCGCAAAAATGAGCCACGTTATGGCCAGAATAGTACCGCTCGTAAGAATTACGATGTACCAATTCCAGAAAGAAGTCATGGGTTGTTGCTCCTGGATGTGTCTTTGTTCGGTTCGCTACTAGAGCTTGGTTCTTCGTCAGCGAAGGGTAAGTTAGCAGCCTCATCAAAGTTTGATTTACGCTTATTGTTGTAAACCCAAAACACCATTCCAATAAAAGCTACCAGAAGGAGTAGTGTACCTGCGCCGCGAAGAAATCCAATGTCCATTAACGTTACCGTTTACTCTTAATAGATGTGCCAAGTACCTGTAGGTAGGCTACTACAGCCTCCATTTCAGTCTTGCCCTTAACTGCTGCAACTGCACCACTGATATCAGCATCGGTGTAAGGCACGCCTAACCAGCGCATGGCTTCAATTTTAGCTACAGTGTCTCTGCCGTCTAATTTGTTTTCTACTAACCAAGGGTAAGCAGGCATTTTAGACTCAGGTACAACGTTACGTGGGTTGTAGAGGTGAGCGCGGTGCCAGTCATCTGAGTAACGACCACCTACACGAGCCAAGTCTGGCCCCGTGCGCTTAGAGCCCCATAGGAATGGGTGCTCGTAGACGCTTTCGCCTGCTACAGAGTAATGACCGTAACGTTCGGTTTCAGCACGGAAAGGACGAATCATCTGTGAGTGGCACTGAACGCAACCTTCACGGATATAAATGTCGCGCCCTTCCAGTTGCAGAGCCGTGTAAGGCTTTAGGCCCTCCACAGGCTCATTCACTAAGTCTTGGAAAAACAGCGGTACGATTTGTACCAAGCCACCAATACTGACCGCAATTACCATAAAGAGCGCGAGTAAACCGACGTTCTTTTCAACGCGTTCATGACTTTTCATTAGTGAGCGCCTCCAACAGTAAAGCGTGCAGCGGCATTCGCTTTCTCAATGTCTGACGAACGTACAGTGCGCCATACGTTGTACGCCATAAACAGCATACCGGTTAAGAAGAATGCACCACCAATCATACGTACCATGTAACCGTAGTGGTTGGCTTCTAGTGCTTCTACAAACGAGTAGGTTAGGGTGCCGTCTTGGTTAATTGCACGCCACATTAGGCCCTGCATAATACCGTTCACCCACATGGATGCGATGTACAGCACGGTACCCACTGTTGCTAGCCAGAAATGCGTATTAATCAGCGCAATACTGTGCATTTGCTCACGGCCAAAGACGCGAGGAATCATGTGGTACATCGAGCCGATGGTAATCATCGCAACCCAACCTAGAGCACCAGCGTGTACGTGACCAACGGTCCAGTCAGTATAGTGCGATAGGGCGTTAACCGTTTTAATCGCCATCATCGGACCTTCAAAGGTCGACATGCCGTAGAAGGCTAGCGATACAACTAGGAAACGTAGGATTGGGTCAGTACGCAATTTGTGCCATGCGCCCGACAGCGTCATCATACCGTTGATCATACCGCCCCATGATGGAGCCAATAGAATCATCGACATTGCCATACCTAAAGACTGAGCCCAGTCAGGTAGAGCGGTGTAGTGCAAGTGGTGTGGACCCGCCCAAATGTACAGAGAAATCAACGCCCAAAAGTGCACGATTGATAAGCGGTACGAGTAGATTGGACGCTCAGATTGCTTAGGTACGAAGTAGTACATCATGCCTAAGAAACCAGTGGTTAAGAAGAAACCAACAGCGTTATGTCCGTACCACCACTGAACCATGGCGTCTGTTGCGCCTGAGTACATAGAGTAGGACTTAAACCAAGTCACTGGAATCGACATGTGGTTCACGATATGCAACATGGCAGTTACAATAATGAATGCACCGTAGAACCAGTTACCCACGTAAATATGTGATGTTTTACGTTTGGCAATGGTGCCAAAGAAAACAATCGCATAAACCACCCAGACAACGCCCAATAGAATAGCGATAGGCCACTCTAACTCAGCGTATTCTTTCGTAGTTGTGTAACCCAGTGGCAAAGTAATTGCCGCCATTAGGATCACAACCTGCCAACCCCAGAAGGTGAAAGCAGCGAGTTTGTCTGAAAACAAACGTGTTTGCGATGTACGCTGAACCACATAATAAGATGTGGCGAACAGTGCACTACCACCAAATGCAAAAATAACTGCGTTGGTGTGCAAAGGACGGAGCCGGCCGAAGCTGGTCCACGGTAGGTTAAAGTTCAATTCTGGCCATACTAATTGCGCTGCAATTAATACGCCAATGCTCATACCTACGATACCCCAGATCACCGTCATAATGGCGAACTGGCGTACAACCTTGTAGTTATAAGCATTCTCTTGGATTGCTGTGCTCATGCTAAGACTTCCACGGGTAATGGATTGTTTGGAATTAAATCACCGACAAGTATGGGCAATGCATATTGTCATTGCAATCAGTACGTCTTTATTACGACTAAGTTATCAATGCAAAAATGCTGCAAGTCATCTTTATTTCGAAAGTCACTCAAAATAAAGCACATAAAAGCTTGTGTGCTGACTGTTGCTTGCTGCTTAACCTAAAGGTGTGGAGCCCATCTTAGCGCAAATCGGCTGAGAAATAATACTTAGGGTCTGCAATATGACTATATATAGTTAGCTGCTGCTCAATTTAATGTGATGGCTAGGCTTTTTTGGTATGAATGGGATTCATTCTTCTCTAGGTAGTGCTATGTGTGAGTGAATAAAACACTGTGTTAACTTTCATATTGAGTTGCAAGGTATAAATACCCTCAGCTGTTTCGTTATAATATTGCCTTGTTGTTTTTAGTTTTTGATATGGCTTATTAATAATTGAAACTATATGTGCAGGGTTATCATTTTAACAATTCATTGTAATTTAATATTATATGTATAGGTATATTTATTGGTATGTCAGTTTTATATGAGTGTGCACCCGAATCATTCTGTACTTTGATTTTTGCTCACGGTGCTGGTGCGCCGATGGACAGTCCTTTTATGGAGACGATGACGCAGCATTTGTTAGCTTTAAATGTCAGTGTTGTGCGTTTTGAGTTCTCTTATATGGCTCAGCGTCGAATTGATGGCGTGCGCCGGCCGCCGAATAAGCCTAATGTGCTATTGGATGCGTGGCGTAGTGTATTTGATCAGGTACGAGCGCAGACTGCTGAACCGATTGTGCTGGCGGGTAAGTCAATGGGTGGGCGCATGGCCAGTATGCTAGCGGATGAGTTACAGGCAGATGCATTGGTGTGTCTGGGCTATCCTTTTTACCCTGCTAAAAAACAAGACAAGCCCCGTACTGCGCATTTGGCAGATTTGCAAGCGCCGACCTTGATTGTGCAGGGCGAGCGTGATGCGTTGGGTTGTAAAGATGTGGTGCTGACTTATGATTTGTCGCTCATGATTCAATTTGAGTGGATGGAGCTTGCTGATCACGACTTAAAACCTTTGAAGCGCTCAGGCTTTACCCATGAGCAATATCTGCAGCGTGCGGGGCTCAGAATTGTCGAGTTTCTAAAAGCTCATCTGAACTGATTTTGCGCGCTGCATATTGCTGCTTTGTCGAAGTGTACTGTTTTCTGTATTAGCGGTATTCACATAAGTAAGCAGTGTCTTGAGTCATTTTAATCAAAAAACTGCTGTGTGCTTCAACTTGAAAGTGTTCGCCGGCAGATATAGTTTGCCAGTGATCCGTGCCGCTGAGCTTTACCTGCGCGCTGCCGCTGATAATATGCATAATCTCTGCACTTGACGTGTTAAAGGTGTATTCGCCAGCAGACATAACGCCGACGCTAGCTAAACCGGTTTTATCTGTGAAGCCAATTGATTTAACAGCACCTGAAAAATATTCATTTACGTTTAGCATGCTCAGTACTCAAGGTTAAAAAAGATGCGTAGCATAGCGTTGCGAACTGCTATCGTCACTACTTAATCGAACGCTTTTTACTGCTGTGTAACGCTGGATAAATCAATAATAATTTTAATTAAATATCAGGTAGGTGGGCTATGGCGCGTATTGCGTTTATTGGATTGGGTGCGATGGGTTATCCTATGGCAGGGCATTTGGCTAGTAAAGGACATGAGGTTGTTGTTTATAACCGCACGCTTGCTACTGCTGAGCAGTGGCTGCAAGCATACTCAGGTGCTTTAGCGCAGACACCAGCAGAAGCCGTGCTTAATGCTGAATTTGTGATGTGCTGTGTGGGTAATGATGATGATTTACGCACAGTGACACTGGGTGAAGAGGGTGCTTTTAGCTCGATTGCAGCAGACAGTGTTTTTGTTGATCACACAACTGCATCGGCCCAGGTGGCCAAGCAGTTGGCGAGTGAGGCGAGTCAGCGTGGTTTTGCATTTTTAGATGCGCCGGTATCTGGTGGGCAACTGGGAGCGCAAAATGGCGCATTAACCATTATGGTCGGTGGTGAGCACAGCGTGTATGAGCGAGCTGCGCCGATTTTGCAGTGTTATGCGCGTATGCAGCGCTTAATGGGTGAAGTGGGTAGTGGCCAGTTAACTAAAATGGTCAATCAGATTTGTATTGGTGGGCTATTGCAGGGCTTGGCTGAAGCGTTGCACTTTGCGCAGCGTGCAGGTTTGGATGCAGATGCTGCCATGCAAGTGATCAGTAAGGGCGCAGCGCAATCTTGGCAGTTAGAAAATCGCTATCAAACAATGCTAGCTGGCGAGTTTGATTTTGGTTTTGCCGTAGAATGGATGCGCAAAGATTTTGCTATTGTTTTTGATGAGGCGCGGCGCAATGGTGCGTCTTTACCTGTAACAGCGCTAGTGGATCAGTTTTATGCTGATGTTGAAGCGATGGGTGGTGAACGCTGGGATACATCCAGTTTAATTGCGCGACTCAAAACAAACCCGTAATGGAAGGTGATGCAATGCGTGTAACGGCTCTGATAATAAAACGGGTAGTGTGCTAGTGGAATGCCGTATGGGCTGTGGTGCGTGTTGTATTGCGCCGTCGATTAATACGCCGATGCCAAATATGCCGCAAGGTAAGAAAGCGGGTGAGCGTTGTTTGAACTTAAGCGTTGATAATTTATGTGATTTATTCGGCTTGCCCGAACGTCCTGCATTTTGCGGATTGTTTCAGGCAGAAGTGAGCGTTTGTGGTGCAAATCAGGCTGATGCGATTCGATTGATAGGCTGGCTTGAGGGTGTAACTGCAGAAGCGGTGTAGGCGTTTTGGTGGTGTTTAATTGAAAGTTGAAGTAATAAAAAAGGGCTGCTCATTACTGGGCAGCCCTTTTTTGTGCACCTAGACCAATATTAACGCTTGTCTAGTGGCGTGTAGTCGCGCTTGTCGTAGCCGGTATACAGCTGACGAGGACGGCTGATTTTGTATGGGCTTGAGAGCATCTCAGTCCAATGTGAAATCCAGCCTACAGTACGTGACATAGCAAAAATCACTGTGAACATACTGGTTGGAATGCCGATTGCTTTCAGGATAATACCTGAATAGAAGTCGACGTTCGGGTACAAGTTACGCTCTTTGAAGTACGGATCGTTTAATGCGTATTCTTCAAGTTTCATCGCTAGATCCAGTTTAGGATCGTTGATGCCCAGTTCTGCGAGTACTTCGTCACAGGTTTGTTTCATAACTTGCGCGCGTGGGTCGAAGTTTTTGTAAACGCGGTGACCAAAGCCCATCAGTTTGAATGGGTCATTTTTGTCTTTCGCTTTAGCAATAAACTTCTCGATGTTTGACGCATCGCCGATTTCATCGAGCATGGTCAGGACAGCTTCGTTAGCACCACCGTGTGCAGGACCCCATAGTGCAGCAATACCTGCAGCAATACATGCGAATGGGTTGGCGCCAGTAGAGCCTGCTAAACGTACTGTGGACGTTGAGGCATTTTGCTCATGGTCAGCGTGCAGAATAAAGATGCGGTCCATGGCTTTAACAAGGGCCGGGCTGAAACGCTTAATGCCTGCTGGCGTGTTAAACATCATGTGCAAGAAGTTCTCAGAGTAGCTGAGGTCATTGCTTGGATACATGATGGGCTGGCCAATGGAGTACTTGTACGCCATTGCAGCGATGGTTGGCATTTTAGCAATTAAACGGTGTGCTGAAATTTCACGATGTTTTGGGTTGTTGTTGTCCAAAGAGTCGTGATAAAAGGCAGATAGCGCACCAACAATACCGCACATTATAGCCATTGGGTGTGCGTCGCGACGGAAACCATTTAAGAATGATTTCAGCTGCTCGTTAACCATGGTGTGCTTGTTAATAGTATCAACGAATTCTTTTTTCTGCTCTGGGTTAGGTAATTCACCGTGCAGCAGTAAGTAGCAGGTCTCTAAGTAGTCAGACTTAGCCGCCAGTTGCTCAATTGGATAGCCGCGGTGTAATAAAATACCTTTATCGCCATCGATATAGGTGATTTTTGACTCACATGCCGCTGTCGACATAAAGCCTGGGTCATAAGTGAAAAGGTCGCTTGAAATCAGATCGCGTACGTCAACTACATCAGGACCAATAGTACCAGTCAGTATTGGCAGCTCTACGGGGGCTTTGCCCTCGATGATCAGCTGCGCTTTTTTGTCAGCCATTGTGGCCTCCTAGTTATGCTTGGAATCATCACGGCCCCCCACGCAGGGCCCGCGATATAATAGTGGGATAACAGCTAATGTCAATTTGTACTGTGTCTTTATAGTACAGTTTATAAAATAACAAGTATCCC
>JAVETP010000112.1:0-7198 GCA_034006005.1 Pseudomonas sp. | reverse complement strand
ATCCATCACACTTTGTGATGAGTTGGGCAAGGGAGATCTAAAATCCTTGCAAGAGCTACTGAAGTCCGAAAACTGTTCAGGTCTACTAGCTGAGCTGCATGCTCGTAATGAAGAAATAAAGACCCTGAAAAAATGTCCAATTTGTACAAAAAAAAGCCGGTTTTCATTTCAACCTCCGTCTGGTTTCAGTTCAGACTGTGCTGAATGCGGGGTTAAACGGTATTTAGAAAGTCAGATAGGGCAGCGTAAATATCATCAAACAGTAGATGATAAGTGTGATTTCCACAACCTTGGGCGCAGAGCTTGGTCGCTGAGCGTTGAGTCTTAGTTGATATGCCAGCCTCTGCTCTCAGAGGCTGGCTCTTGCATCAAAATCCTTTTTGTAAGTGCGCAGTTTCTTTGCCCGCATTTATTAGCTGTTTTTTTACCCAGTTAAATATTTGTTCAGCACCAATTGGCCCGCCGTCATGCAAGCGTGAGTCGGGGTCAAACGCTGTCTTAATTAGATCCACACCAAGCAGCCTTTCACCAGCTATTGCAAGCAAGCTCTGCAGGTCAGCAGGTCGCACCAGGTCAACCTTGTTAAGGCATACCAAAATGGGCCGTTCAAATTTCTTCAGAGACGCAAGCATATTCACATCAGAGCCCGAAACGCCTCGAGTTAAATCCACTGTCATTAAGAAAACATCTGTGTGATTGAGCTGATCCTTGGCTAAAGACTCAACATCAGGTCGATAGTCATTAAAACCCGGGAAGTTAACTAGCTGAAGTGCCCCAGTATCTCCTTGCTCGTAAACCTGTGTGTCACTTGTTGAGCCGGAGATAGGGCTGATATTGCCTGTATCAAGACCAAATACACTCTTGAATAGAGCATCTTTTCCGACTGAACCATCCCCTACTACCCCGATACTGATGCGGGTTGTCACAACTTGGCGGAGCATCGCAACATGAACGACTGCTGGTACGGTTTTGCGATACGCAGGGCCAGCAAGATCTGCAGCTAGCCAAGCGCCTGTAACAATCCAACCAATCGGGCCGAGAGCCATCCCTATCGTGCGAGAGATGGCGGCATTAGCTGCAAACGATAATCCTCTTCCAAGAACTGCCCGTGCAATCATATTTGCTAGAATCAAGGATGACTTGTATACAGCGAAGCCACCATAGTGTTTAGCAATTTGTTGGACCAGGATTGTTCCAGCAGCGCTGAAAGGAACATCCATTTTTGTAATCCCGATCGAGCGGAGCAACTCGCGTTTTTCTTCTTCAGACATTTTGTCAAAAGCATCAGCAAATAACTTTTCAATGATAGCTCTCTCATTGTCCTCCACGCTGAGAGAGCTGCTTACCCCTGGTGCTTTTAATTTATTGCCTACATCGCACACGATTTCATTATAGTCGACGCCGTCCCCCCCTCTGAATACAGTAGCAATATCATTACTGCCCATCCTGCGTAGATAGGAAGAAATTTTCTCTGCATTTTCTAGTGTTTTTCCTTTATTGCCAAGATCAAGCGTACCTCGATCCATTTTTAGATAATCTACTAGAGGGTCTACATCGTCATTACTATATGCCATAGCGCGTTGCAGAACTTCGGTTAGGGTGAGTGATTTTTTAACGTATGTATTCATGCTTTCTTCCTTGGTATAGGTTTCAGCCTTAAGGGCTATGATAGAGTGTTTTGTGTTTATAAAAGCTCGAATATAACAGGCCCGTTACCACCATGGGGGTGAATAACCTTGATTTTTAGGTGAGCAGCCATTAGACCTATTCCGAAACCAAGGGCCGAGCCTGCAATAGCGCCGGGCAGAGCACCAATCAAATAGCCGGTAGCATAGCCAGCTGCCGCCCCCGCCAATGCAAACAGTTTAACTCGACCTGTATCAGGCTGAATCAGAGTGATCCGAACTTGGTTTTTTCTAGCAAAATTTTTAAGTGAAGCATACACATCCTCTACTAATGCCTCAGGGATTTCAAAGCGCCCTTTGCCTCGTATCGAAAGAAAGGCCAAAAGTTTACCAATGGCATCATGGGATTGGATTTTAATAGTCATTCTGCGTTTCCTTATGATTGATGATATTTCATCTTACCTATTGCAGATTACATGCCAGATTACAGAATTAAGTATTTAACGCTTATATTTCAATGTCTTATGGTTTTCTATTGTAAAAGTACTCACAAAATGAAATGATGTTTTTATCACTTTGTGAATCATTAAGTTAAGGAAAGTGCATATGCTAGAAAGATTTATAAGCTTTTCTCAAACCCTCATAAAAAGCGAAAACCAGCCTAAATTTTACTATTTGGCGGTGTTACGTAATGAGGAGCTCATCTTGCAAGGGCTACCTAAACAGTCGGATCAAGCATACGCTGGGCCAATTCAATGGCTGATAGAGCAGGCCCAGGTACACGAATGGGGTATCGCTATTGAGAGGTATATTATTGAACTGAGTGAAGTAGCACATGAAGAACCAAACCTGCACCAAGTGATTGAGTACCTACTGCAAGGCCCGTGGACTGTTTTCGATTCAAGCGGTCAGCCACAAGATATATTCATGACCTTGCCAGGCCTTGAAACAAGAGTCCGCGCAAATGATCGAAAAATTATTGCTGAGGCCAGAAAGATCATGGCACGGAAAACTTTACTGCTTGTGCCCGACAGTGTTGCTGGAGCAACCATTCCTCAAGAGCACAACTTACTAAATACAATCGCCGAAGAGTTGAAGCAGCGAATTGAGTCTGCGCCTGAAGACTTAGATATTGCTTTAGTACGCGTCCAAAATACAGAAAAAAGCCACCATCAAGGCCTCTTTAGCGGGCTAATGAAAGCCCTATTTTCACACACCACTCAGCTAAGGTTTAAGGACAGCATCCATACAAAAGAGGGGCCGCTACTAATTGAAGGAGCTACTGGAACAGGAAAAACTCAAGCAGCAAGTTTGATTGCTACACAGTTGGGTAAAAAACTTTACGAGATTAATCTCGCTGCGATATCAGATGATTTACTGGAAGCCCGTATGCGGGGCTACAGGAAAGGTACGTTTACAGGTGCCATCGAAGATCGCGAGGGTTTTTTTGAGATGGCTGATGGTCATGTTCTATTTCTCGACGAGCTACAGAGCACGAGTATGGCCTCTCAAACACAGCTATTAGATTTACTAAGTGCTGTTAGCAATAGTGTTCGCATAAGCCGCTTAGGCGAAGAGAAAGAGCGCAAAGTCTATTCGGTAAAAGTTATTATGGCGACCAATCAACCAGCCGATAAGCTGATATTAGAGAATCAACTGCGCGAAGACTTGTTTCACCGTATCCGAGATGTAATACGCTTCAAGGGACTGACAGATTGGTTACAAGATGGCCAGTACCAGAGGAAAATATTTACTCTTTTATGGCTATATCGTTGGAGCTCGTTCGTACACAGCACAACTGACGATATTAAAAACATCCCAGTCAATCTATTATTTCCTCGCTTCGAAGAAGGTGCTACCGAGCTGATTCGATCTGCACAATGGCCTGGCAATTTCCGTCAATTTGAGCGCTTCGCATATGACCTGTACTGGAAGCTCTCCCATAGCGCATCCGTCGAAGTTTCCAAAGACTTAGTACAGGAGCTACTCAATAATGAAAGCGACCGTTTTGAGCCTAGCAGAACCTTACCCGCCTCACTGGACTCATCTTTATCAGGTATAGAAGAGAAAGCTCGGTTCGTTGAGAGAACCTTGACGGACAATAGTATGAATATTTCAAGGTCGCTACTGAAACTGGCGCACTACAAGCTAAAATCTAGACCCTCATTAAAAACCTTTTTAATTAAGAACCAGAAGCTCTTTACCCATCATTTTTTAAATGACTCACGTATTAAGTCCTTCATTGGTATCAGCGATTAATTAAATACCTAACTAGGCCTTATTTTGCGAATATGAGTACCAGTAGGCAATTAAAACTAATCGTCAATTTTCAGTTAATCATGCCTAAAAATTTGCAATTATTGGACTATTAAAGCCATAAAATCTTCATAGCTAAGATCTGCCAGCTCTTCATGAGTAAGTTTTTTTTGGCTTTGTGCTTGTTGACTCTGATTATCTAAGACCAGTTCGCTGAGCGAACTGGATTGGGCTATGACATCTGCCTCAACACTATTATCAATGTGCGAGTCTGTCTGAGTTGCTTCAATCACTGCTGCTTGTGCTTCCTCACCAGCTGATGTCTCAAAATCAACAGTCACGTTTGGAGTGGTTGAGCCATACTCATCTTTTGGACTAATCCCAATCATAATTGCCAGCATATGAAATACATATCGCAGCAATGTTGATGAGTACTGACTCAAGCTGCGCTTATGTTTAAAAAGCATATTTTTTTCATCTGTATGGCGCAGTATCAGATAAGCTTGAATGCTCTTCCCAGTTTTAACACGATCAAGCACAGGTTTTGTAATGCCCTTTACACGCCATGACTTTATTTCGTCTTGAGTAGACTTTGGCGTAACAAGCAGCTTTAACTGCCAGCGGGCGTAAGGAATCACGCTGTGTAAAGTATTGATAAAGAGCTCTAGCTTTGATGGATCAGTAAATCGGACACCCGCTTTAGATAAACTACTATTGTAAATCCAGTACTGAATACACCATAGGGTATTGGCTTTATCCTTACCATAAAGGGCTCTTAGCTGGTTGATTGTTTGATCAACTTCAGCAGCTGTTGCTCGATCTTGTATCTTTGCAGGCAGCAGGTGGAGACCAAGTACCGTTGGCTTCATTGCACTCGAAAATAACCGCTGGTTCCCTCGACTCGTTTTAAGCTCTTGCAACCACTGTGCATTTTCAAACCAGCGTAAAACCTGTTGTTCCTTCAATGCATAACGCATAGCAACCACAACAACTGATTCACCATTTTCAATATCGTTTAACGCGCTATAGCAATCGGTTACTGTCACAGGGCGAGTGGGACCTATTTCCAGCTGCTCCTCTTCAGATGAACTCGTGACTTCTGGCGCTGCTTGCACTATTTGAGTGTGAGGTTTTAGTCGTGAAACAATCTCGGACTTTACTTCTAACAGCTGAAGCGTGTCGCGCTCTCTTTGAGTCAAGTGTTTGTTCAAGAACTCCATCGATAAACCGCTAAAGTAACGTGCATTTCTGACACTAAGAGCTGGGTTATAGGCTTGCACCTTATCCCAAAATAAAAAACTCACCTCATGGAGGTAATGTAAGAATGTTGTCTCTGGAGTTAAGTGACCGGCAAGCCCTGATACTGAATGGTAGATATCACGACGACTCTCTGGGTTAACGCAATACAGCTCTTGACGAATTTTGTCCGCATGCTCAGATGTGTAGCCCGTAAAACTTGCCACAAGTACGTTATCTCCGTGCATAACAAACATCAAATTTGTCAATGCGCTATGCCTTAGGTGGTGGAAAGTCAGCTCATCCAAACCACATTGCGATAGCAGGTACTTAATTAAGTTACTTACCATCGTTCCACTATGGGGTATTGTGACTGCGTGAGGATCAGAAAAAACCAAAGTGTTTGTTGTATGCGAGTTTTGACTACGGCGACGCCCTATATAGCCCTTAAACTGCTGCAACTCTTCGGGTAATAAAAGCAAGTAGGTCGGTATTTTACGTCTCGCAGAATCTGTTTTATTGTTGCCATAACGGTTGTTTACAACGTAAATCCAGGCCTCTTCAGACTCCTCAATATCTGACAGTCTCAGCTTAAGCAGTTCACCACGGCGCATGCCAGTGCGGTATGCCAGAATCAATAATATTTTTAAACCCTGCTGTGTTTCTTGCTCTAAGCCGGTTAAGTTACCCAAGCTTTTTAACATGGCTTGATAAACATCTTCGGTGATATAACCCACCCGCACTTGCGCTTGGTTTTCCGTAGTGCTCGTTGTCGAGAAAAAACTGTTTAACGCAGGCAGACCATAGTGCTCACTTGCAAACTGATGCAAGGCACGAAGGCGACCATGCAGATAGTTCCAAGCTTTTGCATCCGTCTTGCTAGCAAGGATTTGCTCGTATATATGCTCCAGCTCACTTTCATCTAACTCATCAAGCTCTTGCGTTTCCGTACGATAGAGCCATAAATGAGCAATCTCTTGATAATAACGATAGACCGATGAAACTTTCAGAGTGGCCAGGCAGTGGAGCAGCCAGTGAATAAAGACTTGAACGTTTAATTGAGTATTACTGCTCAGTAGATCGTTGAGCTCTTGGACTGCTTGCGATGATGAACGTTTAAAACCAGCGTGCTCGACACGCAAAGCAAAACTGACACGCTTGAGCATTCCATCAATACTCTTTGGGGGCTTTTTCTGACTATCAAGACTGTTATCTTTTTGAGGATGCTCTTGTTCCTGTTTGTCTAATTGTGGGATGAAAAGGCTAGAAGCTACAGTTCGAAAGTCAAACTCTGTTGTTTCAACTGCTGGCTGACGATGCAAGAACCAACCATGTAGCTGTTCTGGCAATAATGATGTTGTTCCGACCCTGCCTGATGCGCACTCTAAGAGAGCCTGAGGAATATCAACCTGTGGCAGCACTTCAGTGACTGATTGCGCACCACTACAAAATGCTCGAAGGCTCTTGTGACGCGTTGTTTGATTAACACTCAGTAACCTGTCTTTAATCAGACTCCAAACATCATTTTGTTCCAGTTCATTAGTACCCTCCAGGTCGCCGGGTTGTTTGCACTTATACAGTGATAGCAAAAGCCCTAGTGTCTGATTGTCCAAATAAAAACGATGCAGCGTTTGCCAGCTTGTTTTTCCATCAATTTTTAGTTGATAGTTGAGTGCGTCTTGATTGCTGGCCCAGATAAGATCAATCCAAATAAAACTATAAATGCTTTGTAACGGTTTACGATTATTTATAAGCGTATTTGCTAAGCAGGTGAGTGCTCTTGGATTCGCTAAGCCGCCATAATAAGTGGCCGAGATCAGCACATCTGCTAAACGCTCAAACCATGCGGATGGTGGTGCTGGGCTTTTTTCTATTTTATCTAACCAGCTTTGATATAACTTTCCGGCCTCAATGCCAGCTTTAAAAAACTGATGATTACGGCTGCTGTTTGATCTCGGTACGCTTACGATCGTAGAGGGAATATCGAGAGACCATCTCCCGTCCTCATTGCCTTGGGCAATGACTCTCGCAAGGTACTCATAAGCAAGCCTGAGACGTTTTATGTCATTATATTGCTGACG
>JAVETP010000111.1:0-7231 GCA_034006005.1 Pseudomonas sp. | reverse complement strand
ACCGAGAGGATTTGGCTGTCGGTAAATCGTGATTTTTTCATGCAGAATCTCCTTGCATATAGCTTATGGAAAATTCTACTTATGAGCACGGTTATTTTTCGGGGGGATTACCCTATTAACAAGCCTCGATATATGGAAACACCGTTCTGGACTGTTGATACGCTCTTTTACTCTGAAATTAAAAGCGGCTTTAACGCTAAGTTTATTTTCTATAAATTTTGCATGATCAATTGGGAACAATATAACGAGGCTTCAGGGGTACCTAGTCTTAATTCCAGAACGATTGAGAAAGTTACAGCTTTATTTCCTACGTTCAAAGAACAGTACATTATTGCCAACGCTCTATCTGATACCGACGCACTACTCAGCGAACTAGAAAAACTTATCGCTAAAAAACAAGCCATCAAAACCGCCACCATGCAGCAACTGCTCACCGGCCGCACCCGTTTACCTCAGTTTGCTAACCACCCAGACGGCAGCAAAAAAGGCTACAAACAAAGCGAGCTAGGCGAGATACCGGAGGATTGGGAGCTTATTGAGCTCAGTGCTGTTGTTGAGAAGATCGTTGGTGGTGGGACACCAAGCCGTTCTAACCCAGCATACTGGGGTAATGAAATTCCGTGGGTAACAGTTAAAGATTTTGCGACTTTTTCACCTTTTACTGCTCAGGAAAAAATCACAAAACTTGGGCTACAAAATAGCTCAAGTAATCTAATACCAAGCGGGACGTTAATCACCTCAACAAGGATGGCATTAGGAAAAGCGGTGATTTACAAAGTTGATGTCGCTATCAATCAGGATTTAAAGGCTATTTTCGCCAATCGAAAACTAGAAACAAATTTTCTGTATTTTTGGTTTGAGAATAATGCACAAAAAATTGAAGAGCTGGGTAGTGGTAGCACCGTTAAAGGATTGTCATTAACTGATCTCAAAAAAATACCTTTTTTACTGCTACAAGTGGAAGAACAAACCGCCATCGCCACTATTCTTTCCGATATGGACGAAGAAATCCAAACACTGGAACAACGTCTCAACAAAACCCGCCAAATCAAACAAGGCATGATGCAAGAGTTGCTGACAGGTAAAACGCGCTTGATAAAGGTAGGCGATAATGTCTGAGGGCAGTCAGCTTCTTTATCACTCCAATCTGGAGCTAGATGTATTCGCAGGTGATTAAATTTGAACGTTATCAGGCAGAGGCTTTAGTCCATCGGCATTGTCCAGTCAGTGCTTTAAAAGGCATGATTTGCTACAGTGAAAAAACCAAGCAGCAACTGGAAAGTTGGTTGCAGCAGCGCAGTTTATCCATGCCGGTATTTGCTCGAACAGGGTGGTATTTCTAATGATTTATTACACACAAGGTAATTTGCTGGAGGCCGATGTTGAAGCATTGGTCAACACCGTAAATACGGTTGGTGTGATGGGTAAAGGCATTGCGCTAATGTTTAAAGAGCGCTTCCCTAAAAACATGGATGCCTATGCGCGAGCGTGTAAAAACGGTGAGGTGATAACAGGTAAGATGTTTGTTACGGCAACCGATGAGCTGGTGGGTCCTCAGTGGGTTGTCAATTTTCCAACTAAACAGCATTGGCGCTCCAAGTCTAAGATGGAATGGATCGAAGAAGGCTTGCAGGATTTACGTCGATTTATCAATGAGAAAAAGATTAAGTCCATCGCTATTCCTCCTTTGGGATCAGGTCATGGCGGTTTAGATTGGCAAGATGTAAAGCCAAAGATCATTGATGCACTGAGTGACATAGAAGGCGTTGATATATGGCTCTATGAGCCTACTAAGAAATATCAAAATGTCGCTAAAAAGACTGGCGTGAAGAAATTAACCCCAGCACGAGCGATTGTTGCAGAGCTGGTTCGTCGTTATTGGATCTTAGGCATGGAGTGCAGCTTGCTAGAAATTCAAAAACTGGCTTGGTTCTTACAGAGAGTGCTTGAAGCGGAAGGCTTAAAAAACGAGTTAAAACTGAATTTTGAAGCGAGGAACTATGGTCCTTACGCTAATAATTTGGATCATTTACTCAACGCTCTAGATGGCAGTTATCTGAAAGCAGATAAGCGCATCCCAGACAGCGATCCTTTAGATGTCATCGCATTTAATGATGAAAAAAAGGCGCTAGTTGAGGCTTATCTTAATAGTGAAGGCAAAGATTATTTACCGGCTTTAGAAAAAGCGAGTGAAATCATTAATGGCTTTGAGTCACCCTTTGGTTTGGAACTGCTTTCTACCGTTGATTGGCTACTGACGAAAGAAGGTTGTGAGCCGACGCTAGAGTCGATTAAAAAAGGCATAGCCAGTTGGCCTGCAGGTAAAAAATGGGCTAAGCGCAAGCTTGGGTTATTTGATGATAAAAGTCTGCAAATTGCGATTGACCGTATGAGTGTCGCTGCACTGTAAAAGGAATTTAATGTTGTCCAATCTTAACCAACTCGAACGCATCACCCAAGACCGCGTGATTCAGCTCTTTCGCCAAGATCTCGGTTATGAGTACTTGGGTAATCTGCATGATCAGGCCAATAAAAATATCAATGCCGAGTTGCTTTCTGCTTGGTTAAAAAAGCAAGGTTACAGCGCTACCTTAATTAATAAGGCTTTGCGTCAGCTGGACATGGCTGCTGCTTTAGGTGATGGCAAAGCCCTCTATCAAGCCAATCAAGCGGTCTACAACTTACTGCGCTACGGCATTAAAGAGTCGGAAGGAGCAGGTCAGCAAAATCAAACCATTTGGCTGATTGATTGGAAGAATCCGGAAAACAATCATTTTGCTGTGGCTGAGGAAGTCAGCATTCATGGCGAAAATAACAAACGTCCTGATGTGGTGCTCTACGTCAATGGCATTGCTTTGGGCGTGTTGGAACTGAAGCGCTCAACGGTTTCAGTGAGCGAAGGCATTCGGCAAAATTTAGACAATCAGAAAAAAGCCTTTATCCGTAACTTCTTCACCAGCATGCAGCTGGTGATGGCCGGTAATGATAACCAAGGTTTGCGTTACGGCACCATTGAAACCCCAGAAAAGTACTTTTTGCAGTGGAAGGAAGCCGAGGTCAGCAATCCGTATTCCAACTCGTTGGATTTTCATTTAAGTCTGATGTGTAACAAACAGCGTTTTTTACAAATTATTCATGACTTTATTGTGTTTGATGCTGGGGTGAAAAAGACCTGCCGGCATAATCAGTTTTTTGGTGTTGAAGCAGCCAAGCAACGTGTGGCGCAGCGTGAAGGCGGGATTATTTGGCACACCCAAGGCTCAGGTAAAAGCCTAACCATGGTGTGGCTGGCCAAGTGGCTGCGGGAAAATAGAAATGCTCGGGTGTTAATTGTCACCGACCGTACTGAGCTGGATGAGCAAATTGAAAAAGTATTTAGCGGCGTTGGGGAAAGTATTTACCGCACCAAAAGCGGTGCTGATTTACTTGATACGCTGAATCAGCACACACAAAACCTTATTTGTACCTTGGTGCATAAGTTTGGCCGCCAAGGCGAGGATGATACGCCGGAGTCGGAAAAAGCTACTGACGCCTTTATTGAGCAAATCACCAGCGCCATTCCTAAAGATTTTAAAGCCAAAGGTAATCTGTTTGTTTTTGTGGATGAGTGCCACCGTACTCAGTCCGGTAAGTTGCATGAGGCCATGAAGATCTTAGTGCCGGAAGCGATGTTTATTGGTTTTACCGGTACGCCTTTGATGAAAAAAGATAAGCAAAAGTCCATCGAGATTTTTGGCAGTTATATCCATACCTATAAATTTGATGAGGCGGTTGCCGATGGTGTGGTTTTGGATTTGCGCTATGAGGCGCGGGATATTGATCAGCATCTCACCTCACCGGAAAAGGTGGATGAATGGTTTGATATCAACACCGAAGGTTTAACTAAAACCGCTAAAGACCAGCTGAAACAGCGCTGGGGTACCTTGCGTAAAGTGCTATCCAGTAAATCCAGACTTGAGCAAATCGTGATGGATATTTGGCTGGATATGAAGAAGAAACCGCGCTTAAAAGATGGGCGCGGTAATGCCATCTTAGTCTGTTCCAGTGTTTACCAAGCCTGTACTACTTATGATCTGTTCAGCAAAACTGATTTAGCTGGCAAGGTGGCCATAGTCACCAGTTATCAACCCACAGCCGCCAGCATCAAAGGTGAAGAGTCTGGCGAAGGGCAAACTGAAGCCTTATTTAAATTCGCCACCTACCGCAAAATGCTGGCTGATTTCTTTGAACAACCAGAAGCGCAAGCTGCATCTCGGGTGGAAGACTTTGAAATAGCGGTGAAAAAGCTATTTATCAATGAGCCCGGGCAAATGCGCTTGTTGATTGTGGTGGATAAATTATTGACTGGTTTTGATGCGCCCTCGGCCACTTACTTGTATATCGACAAGCAAATGGCGGATCACAACTTATTTCAAGCGATCTGTCGCGTGAACCGTTTAGACGGCGACGATAAAGAATACGGCTATATTGTCGACTACAAAGACCTGTTTAAATCCCTTGATAAGGCGATTAAAAGCTATACCGAAGGTGCCTTTGATGGTTATGACGAAGAAGACGTTAAAGGCTTGCTTAAGGATCGTTTGGCGCAGGCTAAAGACGATCTAGATAACAGTTTAGAGGCAGTGCGGGCTTTATGTGAGCCGGTGAAAGCACCTCGTGCCCTTGAGGATTATCAGCATTACTTCTGCGGCGTATCCGGTGAAAACTCAGCAGAGTTATTTGAGAAAGAGCCGCTGCGTTTAGCCTTTTATAAGGCCTTTGCCAAGTTATTACGTGCTTATGCCAACCTGGCCAATGAAATGCAGCAAGCAGGCTACAGTGCTGCTGAGCAAGAGAAAATCCGTAAAGAGATCGAACACTACGAAGACGTGCGCACATTGGTTAAACAGTACAGCGGCGACGAAGTGGATATGAAACGCTTTGAGCCCGCCATGCGCCAGCTGATCGATATGTATATTCGTGCGGATGACAGCGAAGTGTTGGTGGACTTTGCAGAGCTGGGCTTATTAGAGCTGATTATTAGCCAAGGTGATGACTTAATTAAAGCCGTGCCGGAAGGTGAGCGTAATCATTCCAATACCATGAACGAAGGTATTGAAAATAACCTGCGCCGCACCTTAGTGGAAAACAATCCGCTTAACCCCGAGTACTATGACAGCATGTCGGTCTTGCTCGATGAGCTGATTAAAAAGCGCCGTCAGCAAGCGATTGACTATCAAACCTACTTGAAGGAAATACAGGCGCTGGCAATTAAGGTGGTGAATCCGAATCAGGGGCAAAGTGATTATCCCCAATCGTTAGATACCGCAGCTAAGCGGGCGTTGTATGACAACTTTGGTAAAGATGAGGTCTTAACCAATAAAATTGATACCATCATCCGCTATACCAAAAAAGCTGACTGGAGAGATGATCGCATGAAAACAAAAGAGATCGCCCTCGCGCTCAGAGAAGAAGTCGGTGCTTACGATATAGATATTGCTGCATTGATGGAATTGGTCAAAGCACAGCCGGACTATAAGTAAGATGCAGCAGCACATTGCTAGTATCGAGTTTGAGTTACTGCGCAAACCCATCAAACACATGCGCATTAACGTTTTACCACCTGACGGGCTGGTGCAAGTGGTTGCGCCGGATAGTTTCACTGAGACGGCGATTCGTTTAGCTTTTATTGCCCGCATTCCTTGGATTAAAAAGCAGCAGAAAGCGTTTTTTCAACAAGCCCGTCAGTCTGAGCGTCAATATGTATCGGGTGAGTGTCATTACCTGTGGGGTAGGGCGTATCGTCTAGAAGTGATCGAACACAGTGGCGCGCATCAAGTGCGCAAGGGCAAAAACAACTACTTACAACTCTGGGTGCGCGCAAATACGACTGTGCCGAATAAAGCCAAAGTGCTACATGCCTTTTATCGTCAGCAGTTGGTCAAAGAAGTCCCCAAGCTGCTAGAGAAGTGGTTGCCACGTATGGGTGTGCAGCTGCAAGACTGGCGCATTAAGCAAATGAAAACCAAGTGGGGTAGTTGCAATATCGAAGCTAGCCGCCTCTGGCTTAACCTCGAGCTAGCAAAAAAGCCTTACGCTTGCCTGGAATATGTGTTGGTGCATGAGCTGGTGCATCTACTAGAGCGTAACCACAATGAGCGCTTTATGGCTTTCATGGATCATTTTTTACCCGATTGGCGTGAGCGCCGAGAGTTGCTTAATAGAATGCCACTGGATGCCGGGTAAGCTGATTTTATAGCTTAGGAATTTTATTTTTAATGGAGGGCGATTGCAGACTCTGAGTGCAGCACCTTACTGAATTGATCCAAACATCTTTTGCTCTGACAAGACTACATCAGTAATAACCTCAATAGGGCAGCGGTAATTAAATCGTTATTTAGGTCGAATATTAAGCTCGTACGCTATCGCATCTAACTGCTCTTGGGTGTAGCCCGACAGATCTGTGCCCTTGGGAAGATACTGGCGAATCAAACCGTTAATATTCTCATTGCTCCCGCGCTGCAAGGGGCTATGCGGATCGCAAAAATAAATAGCGGTGCCAGTCTTTTGCGTAATTTCAGCATGGCGAGTCATCTCGCGACCTTGATCATAAGTTAAGCTCTTTTTCAGCTCTGCAGGCATACGATTCAGAGCAGCGCTAAAGTTGTTAACCGCTGAAGTCGCCGTAGCCTCAGCCATTCGGGCTAAAATCAGGTAACCACTGGTTCGCTCAACCAGCGTGCCAACAGCAGAACCATTGGCTTTACCCTTAATTAAATCGCCTTCCCAATGCCCTGGCATCAATCGATCTTCAATTTCAGGCGGACGCAGATGAATACTGACCATGTCAGGTATTAGTAAACCATCGATCTCGAGAGTACCCAGCAAACACGGGGCCGTAGAACGGATGAAGTCAGTCGATTTTACTGTGCGGGCCAAGGATGTGACCTTGCAGAAAGTTTTACAGCATCACCATCTTGCTGGTGCATCCGTGCATGAAGTCAGTTTTGGTGGTGGCCGGCACTTGTTGGAATTTGCCCAGCAGGCTTGCGCGTACTTGAGTAATGTAGATCAGCTTGGGTTGGCGTTGCCTTGCTCTAATCGGCTTATGCTGCTTGTACTGGTCCCACCTGTTCTTGGGTAAGGCCAGCGCTGCTGCCCAGTTACTCTAATATCTGAACAGTGCTTTACATGGCAGCTCAAATATAAGTATTTATGGCCTTAAGCGTGGGTTTTTACTTATATTTAAGTA
>JAVETP010000017.1:0-42889 GCA_034006005.1 Pseudomonas sp. | reverse complement strand
ATGAGGCTTTTTGAAACGGAGGAACTGTCTGAGAAGGCATGGCTAAGTATCGCAATAAATGCAGACCAACAGAGGATGCAAACATAGCCGTATCTATCCATGAGCGCTCAAAAAATATAGATAGACGCCGTTCGCTTGGTCATTGGGAGGGCGACTTGGTATCGGGTACCAATAACACGCACATCGCAACGCTGGTTGATAGAAAGTCGCGATATACCATTATTGTGAAGCTTGCAGGAAAAGATGCAGAGTCGGTGTATCAAGCATTACTAGCCGTTTTTATGAAGATGCCAGCTGAGCATCGGAAGTTTTTAACTTGGGATAGAGGTATGGAGCTAGCAAAACATGCTGATCTAACAAAGGAGACTGGGATGCCTGTTTACTTTTGCGACCCGCAATGTCCATGGCAGCGCGGTACAAACGAGAATACTAACGGGCTTATCCGTCAATATTTCCCTAAAAAGACCGACTTATCAACGCATTCACAGAAACGGCTGAATGAAGTTGCAAATCAACTAAATGAACGACCCAGAAAAACATTGAAATTTAAAACACCCTCACACATGATTGATAAGAGTGTTGCGTTGATGGTTTGAATCTACACTGTATGGCGAATGGGACAAGGGCTACGGGTGGGGCAGAAACAAAAAAGCCCCAAACAATAAATGCTTGAGGCTTTAATGATAGATCTGGTTGCGGGAGCAGAATTTGAACCTACGACCTTCGGGTTATGAGCCCGTCAAAACCCTTTGTGGCGTTAATGTACATTTCCTTACATACCTTGTCAATCAAGGCTTGCTGCTTGTTTTAGTGGTTTTACGTTGACCTTTAAACCATTAAAAACAAAAATATCTTTCACAAAAATTTAACTCTTTTTGTACGATTTCTCGGGCAATGTTTGTGCCCGTCGCCCATTTCTATAATATTTATCAGGTTATTGAGCACTCGCTGAGTTGTTTTTTTTGCCGCTGATGAGTTACGTCGAAAAGCTTGTGGCGCTGCATCGAGTACGCTAAAAATAATTGCAGCGCCTATCTGAGCGGTGCAATTATCATCCAGTGGTAGTTGTAAAAATATCGATGTAGCGAATTATTTTGTTAGCTAGATGTAGTCATGCATCACAGCTATCTATTGGTTATCATTGACTCACTTGTACTAGGATATCGTTGTAATGAGCACACTGATTGAGCGACTTATAATACTGCCAGAAAGTAAAGTTCTTGAGTTTAAGCAGGACCTATCCTCGCCTAAAAACGTACTGAAAACTTTAGTAGCTTTTGCTAACTCTGCTGGCGGTCAAATCATCATTGGCGTTGATGACAATAAGGGTGTACTCGGTGTTGAAGATCCTTTAGCCGAAGAAGAACGTATTTGTAATTTGATAGGCGACTCGATTTCACCGCGCCTAGTTCCCAATATAGAATTAATGAGTCACGACAATAAAACGCTGCTAGTCATTGAAGTATTTCCAAGCAGTAACCGTCCTCATTACTTGAACCAGCTAGGTCCAGAGCATGGTGTTTATGTGCGCCTTGGATCAAGCAATAGACAAGCCGGACCTGATCTTACCGCTGAATTAAAGCGCTCCACTTGCGGAGAGGTTTTCGATGAGCAGCCTATGCTTGATTTGTCGATTGAAGACTTAGATCAGGCAAAAATGCATGATCTATTCGGGCCTATAAAAGAGCTGAATGAAAAAAATCTTTTGACACTAAAACTACTGCGTAAAGAACAAGGACGACTGGTACCTACCCGTGGTGCCATCTTGTTATTTGGGAATAATAAAGAGCGTTACTTTCCAGACGCATGGGTTCAGTGCGGTCGTTTTCGTGGCACAACTAAAGTGGATATATTTGATCAGGCTGAGATTTATAGCTCATTACCTGAGAGCGTTTATGCCATTGAAGCTTTTCTGCAAAAACATGCTTTTAAAAGCGCTCAGTTTGGCGCAATGCAACGTAAAGATGTTTGGAGTATTCCTCTGACTATTTTGCGTGAAGCATTGGTTAATGCTTTAGTGCATAGCGACTACTCGCAACGTGGCACACCGATACGTATTGCCTTTTTTGATGACCGTATCGATATTGAAAGTCCAGGCATGCTTCTACCTGGAATGACAATTGAGGATATGAAAAGTGGTGTGTCAAAAATTCGCAATCCAGTTATCGCACGAGTTTTTCGTGAGTTACGTTTAATCGAGCAATGGGGTAGCGGCATAAAACGTATCTTTACTGAAGCTGAAGTGCTCGGTTTGCCAGAGCCTGAAATTAGTGAAATTGCTACAGGATTACGATTGCGAATATTTTTCACGCAAATACATCAGGCCAGAGATGAAACTGAAATAAGTACTACGCAGCTAGAGCTAGAGGACTCTGGGCTAGAGTCGAGGCTAGAGTCGAGGCTAGAGTCGGCATTGGCAGCTAGAGTTATATTGCTCTTAAAAGAACAGACTATGGGTAAAGCAGAGCTTGCTCAGCGTCTTGGTCATGTTTCTGTATCTGGAGCTCTGAATAGGCAAATTAAACATCTGCTTGTGCAAGACTTGGTCGAACTAACCATTCCTGACAAACCAACCAGTCGCTTACAACAGTACCGTTTAACAGCTCAAGGAGTTGAGTTGCTAAAGGGTAATAATTAATGCAGTTAGACTGTCTAAAAGCACATATCATGTCTGTTGGGTTAACCTCATAGAAAAGGATAAATTATCAACCATTAAAGCTGCAGGTTTAGTTGATTATTTGGTTTTCTGACCAAGCATATTTACCAACTGGCTGGGTAAAATATACGGGCTACCCCACCAGTCACCCAACCAGTTGCTACCTTGTTAAAGCTGCTTGCTGACAAAGGTGAATTGAAACTCGTGAGCTTATGCAGTTGAAGGCCCCTACCCACTTGCGTAAGTGTTATATCGAGCCAGTAATGGGGCAAAGGCTTATTTAATATACTTTGCCCGATAAACCAACCAGCTCTAAACAAAAGTACAAAATCACCGATACTGAAATAAAACTGTTAAATCAATGAAAGTAGCGTTGTACTCAGTTACAGGTAGTAGGCCTATGAGTTTCATCCATTTTCACTATACAAGCGCCTGAGAAGGTCAGGCTTTATAAAGCTTCTTGATAATTGCCAGTGCGGTTAGCTTTAAACACATGGCTTTTTATCGCGCGTGTTAAAATCATCCACGCCAAGATTGCAAATCGCTGCGGTGAAATTTATGTGGGCAATGTCAGTAGCTTAAAACTCGTTAAAACCAAGATGGCCAAGTCAGTGCTATACGCTGATTGGGGTCAGTTAAAAATAATGCTGGAATACAAGTGCTATCACGCAGGCATTGTCTTTAAGGAAATCAACGAGGCGTACACCACCCAAACCTGTAGCAGTTGTGGCGCTTTGCCCGACAGCAGGTCGAAAAGTATCACAGGACTTAGAATAAGAGAGTGGACGTGTGAGTGCGGTGTCACTCATGGCCGTCTAGCTGCAGGAATCCCTGCCATTTAGGTCGGGCAGGATGTCAAAACCAGTCGTTAAAAAGAACAAAAACAGTTGGCTATTCTCGTTCCTAAGCATTGTTATGGTGTAGCGTGCATGAGGCGGGGTTACAGGGAAGCCATATACAAAAAAGCCCCAAACAATAAATGCTTGAGGCTTTAATGATGAATCTGGTTGCGGGAGCAGGATTTGAACCTACGACCTTCGGGTTATGAGCCCGACGAGCTACCAAACTGCTCCATCCCGCGCCGATAAGTATACGCATATTTAGAGAAGTGTCAAAACTTATTTTAAAATCAATCGTTTAGGCGTGAATTGCGCAGCTTACGACGTTTGTTCCAGCTGCGATTAACCCACCAGCGCCAGTAGAGTGCAGTACAGCTGTAACCCAGAATTGCCAAAATCAATCCCATGACAATCGAGCCTGTATATAGAGGCTGCCAGTGTGTGGTGCTGACTTCTAAAATCCAACTGATGCTGAACTTTTCAGGAAACTGGATTGTCGGTGTGCCAAGTATCCAAGCACCGAGCTTATAGTTGGCATAGAACACCGGTGGCATGGTCAGTGGGTTGGTCAACCAGACTAGGCCTACAGAAATGGGCAGATTGGCGCGTAAAGGAATCGCCAAAAAAGCCGCTGCAAACATTTGCATCGGCATCGGGATCATCGCCCAAAATAAGCCCACAGCAACAGCGCGGGCCACTGAATGACGATTCAGGTGCCATAAATTAGGATCATGGATAAGACTGCCCAAAAAACGTAACGATGGATTGTTTTTTAGTTTTTCTGGGTCAGGCATATAACGTTTAAAAAATTGACGTGGCATGAATTTTCTCTGACATGCTAAAGCTCATCTATTATGCATCTTATTCGTGCGGGTTGTTGTCGCAGGGCATGACAAAAGTATTAGAAAACGCCGTATTGGTAAGAATATGTGTTTGCAAATGCTACAAGGAGGTAGCGGTATGCGTTTATCTGCGCTTGCTTTTATTGCAGGGATGTTGGTTTTACGTTGGTTGCCGTGGCTGCCTGGTAACTTTTGGTTGTTGCTTATAGCTGTTATTGCATTGGTGTTATTGCGCAGTCGTTTTTATCTTTTGAGTCTGGCGCTGCTTGGGTTGTGCTGGGCTTGTGTCAGTGCGCAGTGGGCGTTGGATGATCAGCTAACGCATAGTTTAGACGGTCGTACACTGTGGATTGAAGGCACAGTGGTGGGTTTGCCGGAGTGGCCGCAGGTCAAAGGGCAGCCGCCGACGGTGCGCTTTGAGCTGCATGATAATGTCTCGCGGCGTGCAGTATTGCCCAAACGTATGCGTTTATCGTGGCGCGCACCACCTGAGCAGGTTAAAGCGGGCGAGCGCTGGCGCTTGGCGGTCAATTTGAAACGCTCCGACGGCTCGCTGAATCCCCATGGTTTTGATTATCAAGCGTGGCTGTTTGCTAAACGAATTGGAGCCACAGGATCAATCAAAGCAGGACAGCGACTGACTGCAGGGCAGGGTTTACATCACTGGCGAGAAATGATTCGTGAGCGTCTGCAGCGCTATGCGCCGCAGCAGATGCAAGGTGTGATGGCGGCCTTGGTGCTGGGTGATGGTTCAGGTTTAAGCACGGAGCAATGGCAAACGCTACAGACTACCGGCACTGTGCATTTAATGGTGATTTCTGGACAACATATTAGTCTGATGGCGGCTATGGCTTATGCTGCTGTAGTTTGGCTGATGCGTCTAGGTTGGTGGCCGCAACGTGTGCCTTGGCTGCCTTTTGCCTGTGTATTCTCGATGTTAGCCGCGCTGGCCTATGGTGCTTTTGCTGGGTTTGCCGTACCGGTGCAGCGTGCTTGCATTATGGTGATGGTGGCACTGTTATGGCGTTGGCGCTTTCAACATCTCAGTGCTTGGACAGCGTTTTTAGCAGCTTTAATTCTAGTGTTAGTGCATGAGCCGCTGGTGGTGTTGCAGGCTGGGTTTTGGTTGTCATTTACTGCAGTGGGTGCGCTGGTATTAGCGTTTTCAGCGCGATTAGGCCGCTGGCGCTGGTGGCATATTATGGGGCGCACGCAGTGGATTGCTGCCATTGGTTTAGCGCCGTTTCTATTGGCTTTGAGTTTACCTGTCAGCATTATGGGGCCTGTAGCCAATATCTTCGCCGTGCCTTGGCTGAGTTTAGTGGCTTTACCCTTGACGCTCTTGGGTGCAGCGTTATTGCCGTGGCCGAGTGTGGCAAGTGTTGTTTTAGAGTTGGCCGCTGGGTGCTTGGGCATCATGTTTACTGCGTTGGAATGGTTTGCCCAAGGTTGGCCGGCCTGGCAAGGCAGTGCCGTGACATCGATAGCCTTAGTCTTAGCATTATTGGGCGTGTTGTGTTTTTTATTGCCGCGGCCACTGCTGCCTTTATCTGCAGGTCTGCTGTTATGGCTGCCATTGCTTTATCCAACTCAGGAGCCGGTGGCTGTGGGGCAGGCGCAGGTATGGGTGCTGGATATTGGCCAAGGGCAAGCAGTGTGGGTAAAAACAGCAGAGCACAGCTTAATGTACGATACCGGCCCCTTTGTCAGTGGTTTTGATAGCGGAGAGCGGATTGTTGTGCCAGTTTTACGTGGCTTTGCGCAAAAGCATTTAGATGAATTATTGATTTCCCATGCCGATGCCGATCATGCCGGTGGGGCGCAGGCGATTCTTGATGCATTGCAAGTGGATCGAGTGGTCAGCGGTCAGCCGACTGAACATCCAGCACATTTTAATGCGCAAGCGTGTCAGGCAGAACAGTGGCAGTGGGATGGTGTGCGGTTTTGGCGCTGGCATTGGCAGCATGCCAGGGACAGTAATCAAAAATCTTGTGTGCTACTGATTGATGCGCAAGGAGAGCGCTTACTGTTAACCGGTGATTTAGATGCGGCAGGCGAGGCAGCACTACTGGCGGATTGGCCTTGGCTGAAAGTGGAATGGTTAGTAGCTGGACACCACGGCAGTCGCACCTCAACATCACGACGTTTTGTCCAGGCTATTGAGCCGCAGTACGCTTTGATTTCGAGGGGTAAGCACAACAGCTATGGGCATCCGCACCCGCAAGTTCTGGCAACTTTGCAGCGTCAGCAGGTGGGTATTTATGATACGGCGATTGATAAAGCCATCTTGGTAAATTTAGGTGCCTACCAGCCACCTTGGACAATGGCCATGCAATCGCGCTTTTGGCGACAACAATGAGCATCATAGCCTTCGGTGTAGCTGCTGGCCTGTGCTAAAGTAAGCGCAATTTATTGCTGGAGTTATCACCGTGTGGGAGCTGATCAAATCAGGTGGCTGGATTATGCTACCTATTGTTGCCTGTTCAATTATTGCAGTTGCCATTGTCGCTGAGCGTTTATGGACCTTGCGTGCCTCACGCGTCAGCCCACCGCATTTATTGGGTCAGGTGTGGCGCTGGGTGCAAGCTGAGCAAATGGACAGTGATAAATTTAATGAATTGCGTGCGGGTTCGCCTTTAGGGCAGATCTTAGCAACAGGCTTGGCGAATTCACGCTATGGCCGCGAGATGATGAAAGAAAGTATTCAAGAAGCCGGCGTTAAGGTGGTCAATGAGCTGGAGCGCTATTTAACGCCACTGGGGACCATTGCTGCGATTACTCCGCTACTGGGTTTGCTCGGTACTGTTCTGGGTATGATTGAGATCTTTGGCGCATTTATGGGTTCTGGTATGGCCAATGCGCCACAACTGGCTGCCGGTATTGCCACTGCCTTGGTCACCACAGCAGCAGGTTTGTTTGTGGCTATTCCTGCGGTGTTTTTCCACCGTTTTTTACAACGTCGCGTGGATGAATTAGTGGTGAATATGGAGCAAGAGGCCATTAAGCTGGTTGAAGCCGTGCAGGGTGATCGTGAGGTTGAGTTGAGTGGGGAGCAGGCGTGAAATTCCCTCGTAAACCCCGCGAGCCGGTTGATATCAACTTAGCGCCACTGATTGATGTGGTGTTTATTTTGCTGTTGTTTTTTGTGGTGACTACAACCTTTACCCGCGAGACTCAACTTAAAGTTGATTTGCCGGAAGCGGTCAGTGGTCAGCCGGTGGAAACTGAAATCAAAACGCCGCTGGAAATATTAATCGGTGTTGATGGCTCCTTTGCCTTAAACGGTAAAGCCTTAGCTAGCAATGATCTGGCCAGCTTAATGGAAGCATTGCGCGTTGAATCCGCTGGTGATCAAAGTTTGCCGGTTGTGCTCAGCGCTGACGGTCAAACGCCACATCAGGCCGTGGTCACTGCAATGGATGCAGCATCCAAGTTGGGTTTTGCTCATTTGCGTATTACCACCGTTGAGGCGCAGGAAAAATAGTGAAGCTTGGTGAGCGTTTGCAGCAGGCTTGGTATCAAGGGCATCCAGCCTTGTCTTTACTCTGGCCGTTGGAACAACTGTATTGCGCTATTGTAAAGCGTAAGCGCGCGCGTTTTCTCAGCGGCGAAAGCACCACCTACCGAGCGCCAGTGCCCGTGATTGTGGTGGGTAATATCACCGTGGGTGGCACCGGCAAAACGCCGTTGATTCTATGGCTGATTGAGCATTGTCGCATGCAGGGTTTGCGTGTGGGTGTGGTCAGTCGCGGTTACGGTGCGCGTCCAGCGAGCTTGCCGTGGACGGTCAATGCCACCGATTCAGCTGAGCAGGCCGGTGATGAGCCACTCTTAATCGTACAGCGCAGTGGCGTGCCTTTAGTGATTGCTCCAGAGCGTGCGCAAGCGGTGCAACAACTCTTAGCTGAAAACAGCATTGATCTTATTTTATCGGATGATGGTCTGCAGCATTACGGTTTAGCGCGTGATCTTGAATTAGTCTTGATTGATGCAGCGCGAGGTCTAGGTAATCAACGCTGTTTACCGATGGGGCCATTGCGTGAGCCGGTTGAGCGTCTGCAGAATGTTGATGCGGTACTGTTTAACGGTGCAGCGCAGGACAGTGAAAACGGTTTTGCCATGCAGTTACAGCCCACTGAGTTAGTGCATATACGCAGTGGTCGTCGCGAGCCGTTAAATTACTTTCCTGCACAACAGTCTATGCATGCAGTGGCCGGCATTGGTAACCCGCAGCGTTTCTTCAAGACGCTGGAAGGGTTAAACTGGCAGCCCATTGCTCATGCCTTTGCTGATCATGCGGAATTTACCCCGCAAGATTTACAATTTTCTGATGATTTGCCCGTGGTGATGACTGAAAAAGACGCGGTGAAGTGCCGTGCATTTGCCGCAGATAATTGCTGGTATTTACAGGTCGCAGCTCAGCCGTCCCCCGCTTTTATAAGCTGGTTTGCGCAGAGACTGCAGCCTTTATTAACTGATTCGTTGTGAGGATGTGCTGATGGACCCGAAACTCTTAGATATTCTAGCCTGCCCCTTATGCAAAAGTGCGTTGCAACTGAGCGAAGATAAAACTGAATTATGGTGCAAGGCTGATGGTTTAGCTTTTCCAATCCGCGAAGATATTCCGGTGATGCTGGAAACTGAGGCGCGCACTTTAACCAATGATGAGCGTTTGGACTAAACCATGACTCAAGCTTTTACAGTGGTGATTCCTGCGCGTTTTGCTTCAACGCGTTTTCCTGGCAAGCCGCTGCAAGATATTGCTGGTATGCCAATGATTCAGCGAGTGTGGTTGCAAGCACTGAAAAGTGCCGCGCAGAACGTGGTGATTGCCACTGATGATCAGCGTATTTTTGATGTCTGCCAAGGTTTTGGTGCACAGACAGTTATGACTCGTGATGATCATGAGTCCGGCACAGATCGCTTAGCTGAAGTCGTTGAGCAGTTAGGTTTACCCAGCGATGCCATTGTCGTCAATGTGCAGGGTGATGAGCCGCTGATTCCACCGGCAGTGATTGACCAAGTCGCTGAGAATTTAGCCTATTACACTCAGGCCGCGATGGCGACTTTAGCCGAACCCATTACTGATATTGCCAGCGTGTTCAACACCAATGTGGTTAAGGTCAGTACTGATGTGCAGGGCTATGCGTTGACCTTTAGCCGCGCGCCGTTGCCTTGGCCGCGTGATGCTTTTGCTAAAAGCCAAGAGGTGATGCCTGAGGGTGTGGATTTCCGCCGTCATATTGGTATTTATGCGTATCGTGCTGGGTTTTTAGCAGATTTTGTTGCCTGGGGACCGTGCGCGTTAGAGCTGACCGAATCCCTTGAGCAATTACGTGCGCTATGGAACGGTGCGCGTATACATGTGGCGGATGCGCTTGAAGCTCCGCCTGCAGGCGTGGATACACTGGAAGATTTACAGCGTATTCGTCGTTTTTTTGAGGAGTAAGTATGAAAGTTCTTTTTGTCTGTCTGGGTAATATTTGTCGTTCACCGACTGCTGAAGGCGTGTTTCGTAAATATTTAGCGGAGTCAGCACTGGCGGATAAAGTGACTGTTGACTCAGCCGGTACGGCAGATTGGCATACGGGTAAAGGACCTGATCCACGCACGTGCGAGGCAGCACTTAAGCGCGGTTATGATTTATCCAAGCTGCAAGCGCGCCAAGCCACTGCTGAAGATTTTCATAATTTTGATCTGATCTTAGCGATGGATAAAAGCAATCTGGCCAATTTAGAAGCACTGCGTCCGGCCGATAGCCGTGCGGAATTGGATTTATTGCTGCAGCGTTATGATTTACCGCGCAGTGAAGTGCCTGATCCCTATTATGGCGGTGAGCAAGGCTTTGAAGATGTTTTGGATTTACTCGAAAACGCCAGCCAAGCGTTGTTAGCTGAGTTGCAGGAACGCGTGTGAGCCTAGCCATCGAAAAGGATGTTTCGCTTAAAGCCTATAACACCTTAGCGGTGGATGTAGCTGCACGCTTTTTTGTCGCGGTGCACTCGTTTAAGGAGTTGCAAGAAGCCCTCGCTTGGGCACAGCAGCACAATATGCCTGTGTTCTTGCTGGGCGGTGGGAGCAATCTAGTGCTCACCGCAGACCTGGATATGCTGGTGATTCATTTGCAATTGCACGGTATTCAAGTGCTCAGTGACGATGCTGAGTGTGCCCGTATTGAAGTGCAGGCCGGTGAAAACTGGCATGCCTTTGTGCAGTGGAGCCTAGCGCAAGGCTTCAGTGGTTTAGAAAATCTCAGCTTGATCCCGGGCAACGTGGGTGCCGCACCGGTACAAAATATCGGAGCCTATGGCGTGGAACTTAAAGACCATCTGGAAAGTGTCTTGGTCTATGACCGTGGTACCCAACAAACACAATGCCTGACAGCCGAGCAATGCCAGTTTGCTTACCGAGATAGTGTGTTTAAGCGTGAATCCGGTCGTCGGGTAATTTTAAGCGTGATCTTTAAATTACCCAAACAAGCAGCGTTGCAATTGGACTACGGTCATTTGCGCGACTATTTAGCTCAACAGCAGATCACTCAGCCCACCGCGCTGGATGTCAGTCGTGCTGTGTGTGAAATTCGAGCGGAGAAACTACCCGACCCGGCTGAGCTGGCCAATACCGGTAGTTTCTTTAAAAACCCTGTAGTCAGTGCCGAGCATGCTCAGCAACTTAAACAGAGTTATCCAAATATCGTCAATTTTCCGCAAGATGATGGTCAGGTGAAACTGGCAGCAGGTTGGCTCATTGATCAAGCTGGCTGGAAAGGTGTGCGCCAGGGCGATGCAGGTGTGCATGCGAAACAAGCGCTGGTACTGGTCAATTATGGATCAGCTACCGGGCAGCAAATTCTGGAGTTGGCTGCACAGATTCAGGCGGATATTTTCCAACGCTTTGCCGTTGATTTAGAAATTGAGCCGAATGTCATCAGTCGCGCTAATACGCCTGCTTAGTCGTCAATGCATCCGCGCATTTCTTTAAATTTTATACTACATGACTGACTAGTCATCCTACTAACGTCGTGTTGTGAACGTTCTGCTTAGCTGACAGTTTCTAATGAGTCGACCAAGGTCTTGGCGTCTCAAATGCTGGAGGTATAAAGTGGATCGTGATGCAATTACAGCACATCAGCCTGACCTGCATACGTTGTTTCGCAAGTATGCATCCAGCGTGCGCCGTGATCGGCGACTCAGTGGAGACGATGTCCTTACTTTAACGCTGAGCAGTCAGCTGGAAAGCCAAGATAGCGTGACCCTTGATGCGCGGATCGAGCAGGGCGTTGTCACTGAGTTGGGCTATCGAATTCGTGCGTGTTCTTTAGCGCAGGCAACCACAGGCATTATAGCCGCTCGCGTTCCCGGTATAACCGCTTCCATTGTATTGGCCGCTCAGCAGTCTCTTGAATCTATTCTGCAGGATAATCCTCCTGAACAAGCAGCGTTAGTCTGGCCTGAATTACTGACATTACAGAGTGCAGCTGGAATGCCTGACCGGCATGAAGTTGCTTTATTACCTTTCCATGTTTTACAACAATTACTCGCTTTAAAGGAGAATCAAGACAACACAGAACCACAGCACAACCAAGTATAAGATTTCATCCATACCCGATGAAGTAAAACAATAATAAGGGGTAAGACAATGATCAAAACTATTATCGTAGTGGGCGGTGGTGTTGGCGGCACCATGACAGCTAATAATCTCGTCAGCAAACTTTACCCGGAAATCAGTCGCGGTAAAGCACGCATTATTCTGATTTCCAATAGTCCCTGGCATTACTACAAGCCAGCCTTTATGTATGTGGCTTTTGGCGCTTTCTATAAAGAAGAATTGAGGCGTCACCAAGCGTCGTTACTGCGACCCGAAGTCGACTTTATTCTTGATCAAGTTGACGATTTTGAATTTAAAAAAAGTCGCTTAAAGATGCGTTCTGGTGATACCTATGAGTATGACTACCTTGTGGTCTCCACCGGCTGTATTCCATCCCCTGAGCGTATCGAGGGTCTGGTGGAAGCAGGTGATCACTTCTATCAGCATGAGCCCGCACGTAAGCTCTACGAGAAGATCTCTACCATTGAAAAGGGCCGTATTTTTATCGGTGTAACTTTCCCGAAAACGCCTAACGTGCCGCACCAGTGCGGTATTGCGCCGATGGAAACGACCTTAATGCTGGATGAGTTTTTACGTAAAAGAGGTGTGCGCGATCAAATTGAGATCGTTTATACCTATCCGACTATTTCTCAGTTGGTGCGCAACTGCCTGTTTCTGCAAAAAGATACCGGTGCCGTTTTACCGAGCATCTTTGACTCCAAAGGTATTGTCCATAAGCGCAGCTTTACGCTGGCCAGTGTTGATCCGGAGCGCAAAGTTGCGATCTCAGAAGAGGGTGATGAAGAGGACTTTGACATCCTGATTCAAACCCCACCGATTCGCGCAGTGGATGCCGTGCTGAATTCGGGTGTCTCCCAAGCCATCAATAACGAAGGTTGGTTACCCACCGATCGTTACTCCTTGCAGCTTGAAGGATTCGAGAACGTCTTTGTGATGGGCGATACGGTCGACTTACCGATCAGTAAAGCAGGCGGTAGTTGCCACAACCAGTCACCGGTGATTTGCAATAATATTGCTGGGCTGATGCGTTGGGGTAAAACCGTGGCTGAATACGACGGTAAAGTACAGGCGATTGCCCAGATGGGCATGGATGTGGGTATGCCACTGTGGTACGACTATGAAGTGGATGTGATCCCAACACCACCCACCAAAATTGGCGGCCTGATGCGCAAAAGCTTTAACCGGGGCGTGTATTGGTCAGTCGCTCGCGGCTTGGTTTAAGGAGAATAATCATGAGTACTCAAAACCCAGAAGTATCCAATCCAACGTTAGAGCGGCTGCTCGAGTGCTTGCCTGCTCTAAAAGATGAAGCAACACAGGCGGGTGCAGCTGATTTGCTAGAAAAGCTCGCGCCGTTGTTACAAGGCCGACGTTTGCATAATATTGTTGATCTGCTAGCAGCCACGTCAGATGTGATTGAAATGACTGACGATGCGATGCTGCAGAAAGTGATGTCTCTGTATGAGGAAAGCATCGGTGGCATTTGGATGCTGACCAATGCGCTGCGTTACGCGTCAGCGCAGTCGGCAGCCAATCCGACACCGCCGACCTTATGGCAAAGCGTGAAGAAATTTAACCAAAACGAAGATGCGCGCCGAGGTTTGGATGTTGTGGCGAATATACTCGCTGAGCTAGGTCGTCAAGCGGCGATCAAAGGCCAGGATATGCCAGAAGATTGAGCGTCAGCGGTCTGAGACTAAGCCCAATATACATATTGGGCTTTTTTATACCTAAAAATAATCCGTGTTTGTTATTTTTTGCATAACTTTATTTAAATGTTTTGCATCGATTATGTATAGATTTTTCGTGGGTTAAATCAATTCTGTGGCATAATAATCTGTATCTACTCATAGAGAAAAAGATCATGTCGCAATCTATTCGTTGGCAAATACTGCTTGTATTCGCTGTCTTAGCAGCACTGTTGATATGGTTTATTTCAGGATGGCAATCACAGGCTATTGCTAAACCTTCGAGTCTTAATCTAGCTGAACAAGTGCACAGCTTGCCCGATGTCAGTGGCGTGCAGCCTGCAGGCGCCTTTGATAAAAGCAAGCCGACTCTAGTTAAACTATGGGCCAGTTGGTGCCCTTTATGTTTGTCAGAGCTGGGGCAAACGGAAGAGTGGGTCAGCGATGCTGATTTTGCCGCCGCCAATCTGCTGACAGTGGCTTCGCCTGGAGTATTAGGTGAACAGCCATTAGATGCTTTTAAAGACTGGTACAGCGGTTTAGAGTACCCACAGTTACCGGTGCGTATGGACAGCAGCGGTGAACTGGTCAAGCGTTTAGGCGTGAAGGTCTATCCCAGTTGGGCGTTGATTGATAACCGAGGCCAGCTGGCGCGAGTGATTAAAGGCAGTATCAATAAATCCCAAGCACTGGCTTTACTGAAAAATCCAGAAGCAGACTTGAGCGCTGCTGAACATACGTTTTATCAGCCCAAAGCTAACCAAGACTCAGTGCCGGTTGATGCACAGACTATTTATTTAGCCGGTGGCTGCTTCTGGGGTGTGGAAGCTTATTTTGAGCGCATTGATGGTGTGTTGGATGCTGTATCAGGTTATGCCAATGGCAGCACCGAGAATCCCAGTTACGAGGATGTGGTATATCGCAACACCGGTCATGCTGAAACAGTTAAAGTGACTTACAACCCAGATAAACTCAGTCTGGATGATATCTTGCAGTATTACTTCCGTATTATTGATCCGACCAGCTTAAACAAGCAGGGCAATGATCGTGGCGTACAGTACCGCGCTGGTGTTTATACGGAAAATCCTGCAGAGCAGCCAGTGGTTGCAGCGGCTTTAACCGAGCTGCAAAAGCGTTATAAACGTCCAATCGTGGTGGAAAATAAACCGCTCAAGCATTTCTATGATGCTGAACAATATCACCAAGACTATTTAATGAAAAACCCTAATGGCTACTGTCATGTGGATTTAAAGATGGCAGATAAGCCATTGCCAGGCAAAGCCAAGCCAGCGGATAAAGCGCAGCAGGATTTTGATGCCAGCCGTTTCCAGAAGCCTGACAGCAAAACTTTACAGCAGCGTCTAAGCCGTGAGGAGTATCAGGTCACGCAAAACAGCGGCACTGAACGTGCCTTTAGTCATCGCTATGATGAGTTGTTTGAGCCCGGTCTATATGTTGATATTGTCAGCGGTGAGCCGTTATTCAGCTCCAGCGATAAGTATCAGTCGGGCTGTGGTTGGCCGAGTTTTGTTAAGCCGATCAGTGCCGGTGCTGTCTTTGAGAAAACGGATAGAAGTTATAATATGCGTCGTGTCGAGGTGCGCAGTCAGATCGCGGATTCGCATTTAGGCCATGTCTTTGAGGATGGCCCAAGTGATCGTGGCGGCTTGCGTTACTGTATCAATGGTGCGAGTTTAAAGTTTATTCCTCAAGCACAGATGCAAGAGCAAGGTTACTCAAAGTGGCTCAATCAAGTGAATTAAGACCGCTGAATATAAAACGCCTTCTGAATTGAAGGCGTTTTTATTTGGCTGCGGTGATTGCGTTACATCTGCGTGTCCAGTTCAATATTTGAGCGAACTGTGTTGAGTAGCATCTACTATTCAAACTCTGCAGCGTGGTTGGTCGTGTTGGTCGTGTTGGTCGTGTTGGTCCGTTTTGGAGCTTGCGTGTTTTGCGGCTGGATACGCATTAACGCGCCAAAAGGGTAGTGATCAATAAAGGTCACTTGTTCATTGGCGACTGTGGCTTGGTGTGTAAAACGCTCACTGCTGCGTAAGGTTTTATCGGCGTTAAACTGATTGAGCCATAGATCAAGCTCTACCTTGTTATTACGTGCCAGCTTAAAAGCCAGCGTGCCTTCAATCGGGTAATGGTTAAAGTGCGCTTCTCCTGCCTTGATCGCCACTGTTGCCTGCGCATCACTGCTATGTTGCAGCCATGATTGATGCATCAGTACCTGATAACCGTCATCTGCAGTCAGTTTGCGCGCTAAGTAATCCAGCTGTGTTGTGCGTTGCATATCTCGGCTGACACGGGTGGCATTATCTGCCCAGAGGTCGGGCGCGATAGCGCTGGACGGCAGGCTATCGCCACCCTGTCGAAATACAATTAACTCCACCAGTTGTGTGTCGCTAGCAAAAGCTGGGCTAGCGCACAGGGTCAGCAGCAGAACAAGGTGAACGATATAACGCATATGCAGATCCTTAAAGTAGTGTTATGCAGCCAGTTGCGCTAATAAGGCTTCAATTGTAGCAAAGCGCTGCTGTGGACTGTCCATCGGTACATTAAATTTAAACACCGTAGCCCCTTCGAAACGGTAGTGTTTAGGCTGGCTTTGGATCAGTTTAATTAAGCGCATTGGGTCCACGCAGGTATCGCCTGCAAACTCTAGACGACCACCATGTGGGCCCGCATCAATTTTAAGAATACCCAGTGCTTGTGCTTGCAGCTTTAGTTCAGTGACGCGAATCAGGTTTTTCGCCGAATCAGGTAGTAAGCCGAAGCGATCGATCATTTCCACTTGCAGCTCTTTAAGTGCAGCAGTGTCGTGCGCTGCTGAGATGCGTTTGTAGAGAATTAGACGGGTATGCACATCAGGCAGGTACTCATCAGGAATCAATGCAGGTACGCGCATATTAATATCGGTGCCGCTATCGAGTGGCTGCTCAAGGTTGGGTTCTTCACCTTTGCGGATGGATTCCACTGCGCGCTCGAGCATCTCCATATACAAGGTAAAACCAATCGCGTGAATTTCACCACTTTGCCCATCACCAAGTAATTCACCGGCACCACGGATTTCCAAGTCATGGGTGGCGAGCATAAAGCCTGCGCCTAAGTCTTGGGCATTACTGATGGCTTCGAGGCGCTTTTTCGCGTCTGGAGTCATACTTTTTTCTGGTGGAGTCAGCAGGTAAGCATAAGCTTGGTGGTGACTACGACCCACGCGTCCGCGCAATTGGTGCAGCTGAGCTAAACCAAACTTATCGGCGCGATCAATAATAATGGTATTGGCGTTGGGCACATCAATACCGGTTTCAATAATGGTTGAGGCCACCAGCACGTTATAACGCTTGTGATAAAAATCAGCCATCACACGCTCAAGCTCGCGCTCATGCATTTGCCCGTGGCCAATACCAATGCGCGCTTCCGGCACTAAAGCGGCTAAATCAGCTGCGCATTTTTCGATGGTTTTTACATCATTATGCAAAAAGTACACTTGACCGCCGCGCAGTAACTCACGCAGTAGAGCTTCTTTAACCACCGCATCTTGGCGCTGCATAACAAAGGTGCGTACTGATAAACGACGTGCTGGCGGTGTTGCGATAATTGACATATCGCGCATGCCGGCAAAGGCCATATTCAGGGTGCGTGGAATGGGTGTTGCGGTAAGAGTGAGAATATCCACTTCACTGCGCAGGGCTTTAAGTTGTTCTTTTTGACGCACACCAAAGCGGTGTTCTTCATCGATCACCACAAGGCCAAGATTTTTAAACTTAACGTCGCTTTGCAGCAGCTTATGTGTACCTATTAAAATATCAACTTTACCTTCAGCTAGATTGCTGATGGATTGCTGGGTTTCTTTGGCAGTTTTAAATCGGCTGATAACCTCCACTTGTACCGGCCAGTCGGCAAAGCGGTCGCGGAAGCTGTCGTAGTGTTGTTGTGCTAGTAATGTGGTGGGGACTAACACAGCGACTTGTTTGCCGCTGTGTACGGCAATAAAGGCCGCGCGCATCGCCACTTCAGTTTTACCAAAACCCACATCACCGCAAATTAAGCGGTCCATTGGTTTGCCTGAGAGCATATCGTGACGCACATTATCGATAGCAACTTGCTGGTCGGGGGTTTCTTCAAATGGAAAGGCAGCGCTAAAGGCGGTGTAATCTAGGCCTGGGTTATTAAAGGCAAAGCCTTCGCGTGCTGCACGGATAGCATAAATATTCAGCAGTTCTGCCGCCACGTCACGCACTTGCTCAGCCGCTTTGCGCTTGGCTTTTTGCCATTGCTCAGTGCCGAGGCGATGCAAGGGTGCGCTGCTGTCATCACTGCCGGTGTAACGAGCAATCAGGTGCAGATTGGCGACGGGGACATAGAGTTTGGCTTGATTGGCGTACTCAAGCATTAAAAACTCTGTGGCTTGTTCATCAATCTCGAGGGTGACTAAACCTTGGTAACGACCGACACCGTGATCAATATGTACAACCGGCGCGCCTTCACGCAACTCGGTTAGGTTGCGAATCACATGCTCATGATTGCCATCACGGTTTTTATCGCGGCGACGGCGCTGCATCACCCGTTGACCGAGTAGGGCGCTTTCTGGAATTAGGGCTAAATCATCCAGCAGCACACCCGCTTCAATCGGTGCGACGCAGATGGCTATAATGCAATCGGCGGTTAAAAAATCTTCCCAGCTATCCACTTCAACTGGCGCAACGTCAATACGCTGTAATAGCTCTAATAAAACTTCACGACGGCCCGCAGTTTCTACAGTAAAGAGCGTGCGACCACTAAAGCCCGCTAAGAAATCTTTAACTTTGCTGAGTGGCTCAGCCGCGCGAGGATCCAGTGATAAGTCGGGAAAGACTTGTACTGCGAGGCGTTCACGGCCCACTGCAGGGCTGATATCTTCACTTTCAATCACAATGCGAGAGTGATCTTTTAGCGCGCTGTAGTATTCATCAATAGCGACAAATACGTCTGCGGGAGGTAATAGAGGACGCTCAATATCACCACGGCGCTCTTCATAGCGGCTGCGAATATCGTGCCAAAAGGCTTCAGCGGCAGCATCAACGCCGACTAAGGAAAAGACTTGGGCATCGTCAGGCAGGTAATCAAAGAGGTTGCTGGTCTCTTCAAAAAACAACGGCAGATACGCTTCGATACCGGCTGGAATAATGCCGCTGGCTAAATCTTGATAGAGCGGGCAACGGCGAAAATCCACATCAAAGTGTTCGCGAAAACGTGCCCGGAAATCACTGCGTGCTTTTTTATCCAGTGGAAATTCACGCGCGGGCAGTAAACGAATACGTTCGACTTTTTCATTGGAGCGCTGGGTTTCTGGATCAAAGGTGCGCAGTGTTTCGATTTCATCATCAAATAAGTCAATGCGGTAGGGCACGTCACTGCCCATTGGGAATAGATCCAGTAACGCCCCACGTACGGCAAACTCGCCATGTTCATACACAGTATCAACACATTGATAACCAGAGGCTTGCAGGCGGCTGCGCATACTGTCCATATCTAGCTTTTGTCCGACATCCAGCATCAAACTGGCATCGATCATAAAGGACTTGGGCGCTAAGCGGTGCAGGGCGGTATTGATGGGGACAACTAAAATACCCTGCTGCAATTGTGGCAGTTGATACAAAGTGGCGACACGTTGGGAAATAATATCTTGATGTGGAGAGAAAACATCATAGGGCAGTGTTTCCCAGTCGGGGAAGTGCAAAACGGGCAGTTCTGGCGCAAAAAACGCCAGCTCTTCTTTCAGGCGCTCAGCACTTTGACTGTTATCTGTTAGCAACAGAGTAAAGCGCTGTGTACTGCGCGCTGCGGCAGCAATAGCAAGGCCTTGAGCAGCGCCTGGGAGGTTGCCCCAGAGCTGTTTGTTAGCGTTTTTTGGCAGTTTTGGAAGGCGCAATACAGACACGTTCGACTCTTTTGTAAACCATAAAAGTAGCGATTGTAACGGGCTATTGCATCCCTCGCTATATAAGCTTTTCAAGATAAACATCGCTTAGAGCTTGCCGCTTTGGTTTATGCAGTCGATAATACAACTCTTTTTTAGCCCCTAAATAGGTATCCCACGTGACTCAGAAGACTGACCAGTGTCTTGGTGAATGGATCGATCGCGAAGCGCTTGCCGAGGCAATGATTCCGCTTGTTGGCCAACTTTACCGCAATAATAATGTGGTAACGTCCATTTATGGACGCGGCATGATCAACCGTTCTGTTATTGCAATCCTTAAAGCGCACCGCTTTGCTCGTCACCGCATTGGTAACGATTCTGAGCTGTCTGTGCGTGATACATACCCTATTTTAAAGATCATGAGCGAAATGGATCTGGGTAGTGCGTCTGTCGATTTAGGTAAAATGGCTGTTAAGTTCAATACCCAAGCCAATGGTCGCAGTCTTGAGCAGTTCGTACGTGACGAGCTGGCCAGTGTTGCAGGTAAGAGCGCAAGCAATCTGCACCAAGGTAAAGATGTTGTTTTGTATGGTTTTGGTCGTATTGGTCGTTTACTCGCCCGTATCTTAGTCGCTAAGACTGGTGCCGGTGATGGTTTACGTTTGCGCGCTATTGTTGTGCGTAAAGGTGCTGAAAACGATTTAGCCAAACGTGCAAGTTTATTGCGTCGTGACTCAGTACATGGTCCATTTGATGGCACCATCGTGACTGATGAAGTGAACAACACCATGACTGTGAATGGCAATCTGATTCAGATTATCTATTCAAGCGATCCAAAAACAGTGGATTACACTCAGTACGGCATTAAAGATGCGCTGCTGGTGGACAACACCGGTCGCTGGCGCGATGCGGAAGGCCTAGGTCAGCACTTAGGTTGCCCAGGCATTGATCGTGTTGTGTTGACCGCTCCAGGTAAAGGCGATATCAAAAATATCGTTCATGGTATTAACCATGCTGAGATTACTGCAGACGATAAAATTATTTCTGCAGCATCTTGCACCACCAACGCTATTGTTCCAGTGTTGAAAGCTATTAATGACAAGTTCGGTATCATCAACGGTCACGTTGAAACGGTACACTCGTACACCAACGACCAAAACTTAATTGATAACTTCCATACCGGCAGTCGTCGTGGCCGTTCAGCGCCGTTGAATATGGTGATTACTGAGACGGGTGCCGCCACTGCTGCAGCTAAAGCCTTGCCAATTCTTAAAGGTAAGCTGACCGGTAATGCGATTCGCGTACCTACGCCCAACGTTTCTATGGCTATTCTGAACCTCAACCTTGAGAATGGCACTACACGCGAAGAAGTGAACGAGTACTTGCGTCAGATGGCGATGCACTCTGATCTGCAAAAGCAAATTGACTATGTATGTTCGCAAGAAGTGGTGTCGACCGACTTTGTGGGTTCACGTCACGCCGGTGTTGTGGATGCGGAAGCGACGATTTGCACAACTAACGGTGTCATCCTGTATGTTTGGTACGACAACGAGTACGGTTACAGCTGTCAGGTTGTACGTGTGATGGAAGAGATAGCAGGCGTTAATCCGCCGGCATTCCCACAGTAAGCGGGTTGTGCTTGGTGATTGAAGCATAACAAAGGGAGCCTTAGGGCTCCCTTTGTGTTTTTAGGGACTGGTTTTGGCAGACGTTATATGCAACTAAACAGACTATTTAGTAGAAAATTGTCCTTTGGGCTGGCAAGTCACCGTCATGCCTCTTTATAATCATGCAGATTACTTTTTAACGTCGAGATAACGATTCAGTTTATCTTTTTATAGATAGTCTGAGCACATATTTCGATATAACACTCATTTACTATCGTGGTTAGGCAAACCTATGATCAAAATAAAACGTGGGCTCGATTTGCCCATGACTGGCACGCCAGCGCAGCGTATTGAGGCCGCAAGGCCCGTACATAGCGTTGCAGTCATAGGCTTCGACTATAATGGGATGAAGCCTACAATGCAGGTGCAAGAAGGGGATAGGGTCAAACTTGGCCAAGTTCTTTTCTCAGATAAAAAAACTCCAGGGGTACTGTTTACAGCGCCGGGTGCTGGAGTTGTAAAAGCAGTCAATCGTGGCGAGCGCCGTGTACTGCAATCTGTGGTGATTGAGCTGGAGGGTGATGATCAAGTCACTTTTGCCAGTTACGCCGCTGATAAACTAGCAGGCTTGGCTGATGAGCAAGTCCGTGAAAACTTACAGCAGTCGGGTTTATGGGCCGCGTTACGTACGCGTCCATACAGCAAGATCCCAGCGATTGACGCGCAACCGCGTTCAATTTTTGTGACCGCTATGGATACCAACCCCTTAGCCGCAGATTCAGCTGTTGTGATTGCTGAATATGCAGATGACTTCAGCCATGGTTTAACTGTGCTGAGCCGTTTGGCAAAAGTGTTCTTATGCAAAGCAGAAGGCGTGACCTTGCCAGGTGAAAACTTGGATAAAGTGCACACTGAAGCCTTTGCTGGTCCACACCCTGCAGGCTTACCCGGTACGCATATCCATTTTCTTGATCCCGTCAGCGCAACACGCACTGTGTGGCAGATTGGTTATCAAGATGTGATTGCCATTGGTAAGTTATTTACTACAGGGCAGTTATGGGTTGAGCGTGTGATCTCTTTAGCGGGGCCTGTGGTAAAGAAGCCGCGCTTAGTACGCACACGTCTTGGCGCGAATGTCAGTGACTTGGTCATTGATGAGTTGCAGGCCGGAAAAAACCGTGTGGTTTCAGGCTCGGTACTCGGTGGTCGTACCACCCGTGGCACCTGTAACTTCCTCGGTCGCTACCATACCCAGTTAAGCTGCTTGGCTGAAGATAATGAGCGGCAAATGCTGCACTACTTACGCCCGGGTATAAATAAGTTTTCCGTACTCAATATCTTTGTTTCTAAGTTTTTCGCTAATAAAAAGTTTGCTTTTACCACGACGACCAATGGCAGTGAACGCGCCATGATCCCAGTGGGCAGCTATGAAAAAGTGATGCCGTTAGACATTTTGCCAACGCAGTTATTGCGTGCGCTGCTGGTCGGTGATAGCGAAGTGGCACAGCAATTGGGCTGCTTAGAGTTAGATGAAGAAGACCTCGCGTTATGCACCTTTGCATGCCCAGGTAAGTACGAGTACGGCCCGATTTTACGGGACAATCTAACGCGTATTGAGCAGGAGGGATAAGCTATGGGTCTTCGTGCATTCCTTGATAAGATCGAGCACAACTTTGAAAAAGGTGGCAAGTACGAAAAATGGTATGCCTTGTATGAGGCAGCTGACACCATTTTCTACCGCCCCAGTAGTGTCACTAAAACCACCGCGCACGTGCGTGATGGTGTTGACCTAAAACGCATTATGATCACAGTGTGGTTATGTGCTTTCCCTGCCATGTTCTTTGGTATGTGGAATATCGGTTATCAAGCTAACGTTATCTTTGAAGCGAATCCTGAGCTATTAGCAGCACAGGATGGCTGGCGCATGGCCTTAACCGCCATGCTGGCAGGCTTTGATCCTGGTAGTGTGTGGGACAATATGATCCAAGGTGCAACCTGGTTTGTACCGATCTATATGGTCACATTTATTGTCGGTGGTTTCTGGGAAGTGCTGTTTGCTTCCATCCGTGGCCATGAGATTAACGAAGGTTTCTTCGTTTCCTCGATCCTCTTTGCTTTGATCCTGCCGCCGAGCATTCCTTTATGGCAAGTCGCCATGGGTATCAGCTTCGGTATTGTGATTGCTAAAGAAGTCTTCGGTGGTACGGGTAAGAACTTCCTTAACCCTGCTCTTGCCGGCCGTGCGTTTCTGTTCTTTGCTTATCCTGCGCAACTCTCAGGTGATGCAGTCTGGACTGCAGTGGATGGTTACGCTGGTGCAACGGCATTAAGCCTGGGTGCAGAAGGCGGTATGCAGCAAGTACTGGGCGCGGGTATCACTTGGATGGATGCCTTTATTGGTAAAGTCCACGGTTCAGTCGGTGAAACCAGTACGCTAGCGATCTTTATCGGTGGTGCAGTGTTACTGATTATGCGTATTGCCGCATGGCGCATTGTTGCCGGTGTGATGATCGGTATGGTGGCCTTGAGTTCACTGTTTAACATGCTGGGTTCAGATACCAATCCATTGTTTGCGATGCCGTGGTACTGGCATATGGTGATTGGTGGTTTTGCGTTCGGTATGATCTTTATGGCGACTGACCCCGTGTCTGCGTCCATGACTAATACCGGTAAGTGGATCTTTGGTGCTCTGATTGGTGTGATGGTGGTGTTGATCCGCGTGGTTAACCCGGCGTTCCCTGAAGGCATGATGTTGGCGATTCTGTTTGCCAACTTATGCGCACCATTAATTGACCACTTTGTTGTTCAGGCCAATATCAAGCGGAGGCTGGCACGTCATGTCTAGTCAAAGAGAATCAACCACCCGCACGTTAACCGTAGCTCTATTGGTGTGCTTGGTGTGTTCAGTGTTTGTTGCGGGAGCCGCCGTTGCTCTACGCCCCATTCAAGTTGAAAACCGACTCCTGGATAAGCAGCGCAGTATTCTATCGATTGCTGGGCTGGGTGATGCCAGTATGTCGGGTGCGCAAGTTAAAGCAGAGTTTGATAAGCGTATTAAAGCGCGTGTTGTGGATTTGGAAACGGGTAAGTTTTCTGATGCGCAAGACCCGATTACCTTTGATCCATTGCAGTCATCTAAAGATCCGGCTTTATCTAAAGCCTTAAAAGGATCTGAAGATATTGCTTCAATCAAACGTCGTGAGCGTTATAGCACGGTGTATATGGTTGAGCATGATGGTCAACTCGATACGTTAATCATTCCAGTACGTGGCTACGGTTTATGGTCGACCCTGCATGGCTTTGTTGCGGTGAAAGGTGATCTGAATACGGTTGCTGGTTTTGGTTTTTACGAGCATGGTGAAACACCAGGTTTGGGTGGTGAAGTTGATAACCCAAAATGGCGTGATCTGTGGTTAGGTAAAAGCGTATTTGACAGCAATGACAAAGTCGCCATTCGTGTTATTAAAGGCAACGTCGATCGAAGCAGTGCTACAGCAGTCAACCAAATTGATGGTTTGGCCGGTGCAACGCTGACCAGTAACGGCGTGACTCACTTAGTGCAGTTCTGGCTGGGTGAACATGGCTTTGGTAGCTTTATTGAGCATTTACGTGCTGGGGAGGCTTAAGCATGTCACAGCCAACGATTAAACAAGTTCTGCTTGATCCGATCTTTAATAACAACCCCATTGGCTTACAGATCCTTGGTATCTGTTCTGCTCTTGCGGTAACGTCTAACCTGAAAACTGCACTAGTGATGTCGATTGCCTTAACCTTGGTAACCGCATTCTCGAGCATGTTTATCTCGATGATTCGTAAACAAATCCCTAGCTCAATTCGTATGATTGTGCAGATGGTGATTATTGCGTCATTGGTGATCGTGGTTGACCAAGTGCTAAAAGCCTTTGCCTACTCATTGTCCAAGCAGCTGTCGGTGTTTGTCGGTTTGATTATCACCAACTGTATTGTGATGGGCCGTGCGGAAGCATTTGCTATGGCGAACCCTCCTGTACTGTCGTTTTTTGACGGTATCGGTAACGGTTTAGGCTACAGTGCGATGCTGATTGTTTTAGGTATTATCCGTGAGTTATTTGGCGCAGGTAAGTTGATGGGTTACACCATTTTACCTGTGGTCAATGATGGCGGCTGGTACTTACCCAACGGTATGTTGTTGTTACCACCGTCGGCATTCTTCTTAATTGGTCTGATTATCTGGGGACTGCGTATGTGGAAAAAAGAGCAGCTTGAACAGCCTGACTTCCGCATTGCCGCGCACTCTCAAGAGAAGGAGGCGTACTGATGGAACATTACATCAGTTTATTTGTTAAGGCCGTTTTCGTTGAAAACATGGCTTTGGCGTTCTTCTTGGGTATGTGTACCTTTATTGCGATTTCCAAAAAAGTGGAAACCGCAATTGGTCTAGGTATTGCGGTTGTAGTGGTGCAGGCGATTACTGTACCGGCCAACAACTTGATTTATACCTACTTACTTAAAGATGGCGCATTGGCTTGGGCCGGTCTGCCTGAAGTTGATTTAAGCTTCTTAGGTTTGCTCAGCTATATCGGTGTAATTGCCGCTATTGTACAAATCTTGGAAATGCTACTCGATAAGTATGTGCCGGCGCTCTATAACGCGTTGGGCGTATTCTTGCCGTTGATCACCGTAAACTGCGCCATCATGGGTGGTACGCTATTTATGGTCGAGCGTGACTACAACTTCACGGAAAGTACCGTGTATGGCTTAGGTTCAGGTTTCTCTTGGGCATTAGCTATCGCACTACTGGCTGCCATTCGTGAAAAGCTAAAATACAGCGATGTACCTGAAGGCCTACAGGGTCTAGGTATTACCTTTATTACCATTGGCTTGATGTCATTGGGCTTTATGTCATTCTCTGGCGTTCAACTGTAAGGAGTAGCGAGTTATGAATTTTGAGATTTTTCTCGCTATTGGTATGTTCACCGTAATCGTACTGGCGCTGGTAGTGATGATTCTTATCGCTCGTGCGCGTTTAGTATCAGACGGTGATGTAACCATTACGATCAACGGCGAGCGCACCATTACCGTGCCAGCTGGTGGTAAGTTGTTACAAACCTTAGCGGGTAACGATATTTTCTTGTCCTCTGCCTGTGGTGGTGGTGGTACCTGTGCGCAGTGTAGCTGTGTGATCAGCAGTGGTGGCGGTGAAATGCTACCCACTGAAGAGTCGCATTTTACTAAGCGTGAAGGAAAAGAAGGCTGGCGCTTATCCTGTCAGGTTGCAGTTAAGCAAGATATGGAAATTCAAATCCCCGAAGAGATTTTTGGGGTGAAGAAGTGGGAATGTACGGTTGAATCCAACCCCAACGTTGCCACCTTTATTAAAGAGTTGACCCTGCGTATTCCTGATGGCGAAGATGTAAACTTCCGCGCCGGTGGTTATGTGCAGCTGGAGTGTCCACCACACGTGGTGCAGTACAAGGATTTTGATATTCAGCCTGAGTTCCATGCTGACTGGGATAAGTTTGATATCTGGCGTTATAGCTCGACTGTCACTGAGCCCACTATTCGTGCTTACTCGATGGCCAACTATCCAGAAGAAACAGGTATTGTTAAGTTCAATATCCGTATTGCTACACCACCGCCAGGCCGTGATGACTTACCTGCAGGTATTATGTCATCGTGGGTATTCAGCCTCAAAGAAGGTGATAAAGTTACTGTCTTCGGGCCCTTTGGTGATTTCTTTGCCAAAGATACCGATGCTGAAATGATCTTTGTCGGTGGTGGTGCGGGTATGGCACCGATGCGTTCGCATATCTTTGACCAGCTCAAGCGCTTGCACAGTACGCGTAAAATCAGCTTCTGGTATGGTGCACGCTCATTGCGTGAAGCATTCTATGTGGATGAGTACGATAAGCTGCAAGAAGATAACCCTAACTTCACCTGGCACTTGGCGTTATCTGACCCATTGCCTGAAGACAATTGGACAGGTCCAACTGGGTTTATTCATAACGTTCTCTACGAGAACTATTTGAAAGATCACCCAGCACCAGAAGATTGCGAGTTCTATATGTGCGGTCCACCGATGATGAACAACGCGGTGGTCAATTTGTTGCACGATTTAGGTGTTGAGCCTGAAAATATCTTACTTGATGACTTTGGGGGCTAATATGCTACGCAACCTGTTGCAGGGAGCGTGTTTAGTTTCAATATTAGCTGTAGCGCTCAGTGGCTGCGAGAGCAACACTGAGCGTATTGAAGTGCTGTCGGGTCCAACCATGGGCAGCACTTACACCATCAAGTATGTCTATAACGCGACAACACCTGCAGCAGATGCTGTGGGTGTTGAAGTGCAAAGCATTTTGGATGAGGTCGACCGTCAAATGTCGACCTACCGCTTAGATTCTGATATCGCACGCTTTAACCAATCCCCTGTTGATACCTGCATGCCCATGCCACAACCTGTGCTGGACCTCGTTCAGTATGGTGATCAGTTGTCGCGTCTCAGTGATGGTGCGTTTGATCTGACTTTGGGGCCATTACTTGATTTATGGGGTTTTGGACCGCAAGCGCGAGGTAAAAAAGTACCCAGTGCTGCAGAGATTGCTCAAGCCCAAGCGCAGATTGGTTATCAGCATATCCGCGTGGTTGATGGACAGTTGTGTAAAGACGCTGATGTAAAGGTTGAGTTTAATAGCATTGCCGCAGGTTATACGGTGGATCGTATGAGCGAGCGTTTTGCTGAGCTTAATATTGACAGCTATATGATTGAAATCACCGGTGAGTTGATTGCCAAAGGGCTTAAACCGGATGGTTCACCGTGGCGTATTGCCCTTGAGCAGCCACTGGGTGATGGTCAACGAGTGATTCAACGTGTGCTGGAAATCGATAACTATGGCATCAATACGTCCGGTGATTATCGTAACTATTTTGAAGAAGATGGCGTACGTTTCTCGCATACCATTGATCCGCAGGTGGGTGCCCCCATCAGTCATCGACTGGCTTCGGTCACTGTTATTGATCGTTCCACCTTACATGCTGATGGTTTAGGTACACTGTTGCTAGTTCTTGGGCCTACGCGCGGTTTAGACTTTGCAGAAGAGCATAAAATTGCTGCTTTTTTTGTAATGCGCGAGGGCGAAGGTTTTACGACGCAAGTCAGCTCTGAGTTTTCCAGGATTTTTCCTGAGGGAGGTAACCAATGAGCGGATTCATGTTATTTGTAGTGGTATTTGCTGTGATGCTGTTGGTGGTATTGGGTATGTCAGCCGGTGTTTTAGCTGGACGTAAACCGATTGCTGGCTCATGTGGCGGTATTGCTAATTTAGGTATTGAAAAACAGTGCTCTATTTGTGGTGGAGTGCGTGAGAAGTGTGATGAAGTCAATGCGCCACAAGCCGCTTTAGCGCAGAATGCCGCGCAGGCTTATGACGCGACCAAGCGCTAATTGTTCGGTGCTGGTTATACTGGCTCAATAAGCCAATTTTTTGTAGATATGCTGCAGTGGCGAACCTTTTGCGCGCTGAGCATATTGTAAAGGAGTCCAAATGGCAGTTTACAACTATGATGTAGTAATTCTTGGTTCAGGGCCTGCAGGTGAAGGCGCAGCAATGAATGCTGCCAAAGCAGGTCGTAAGGTGGCTGTTGTTGAGAGTCGCGGCGTATTAGGGGGTAACAGTACGCACTTGGGTACGATCCCATCCAAGGCTTTGCGTCATTCTGTACGTCAAATTCTGCGTTTTAATACCAGTTCGATGTTTCGCCAAATTGGCGAGCCGCGTTGGTTTTCTTTTCCTGATGTATTAAAAAACGCAGGCAGTGTGATTGAGCGTCAAGTGGCGTCGCGTACGGGTTATTACGCACGTAACCGCATTGATGTGTACTTTGGTACTGCAAGCTTTGCCGACGAGCATAGCGTTGATGTGGTTGGACCGAGCCGTGTTGAAAAACTGGTCGCTAATGAAATCATTATTGCTACAGGCTCACGTCCTTACCGTCCTGCGGATGTTGACTTTAATCACCCGCGTATTTATGACAGCGACACGATTTTAAGTCTGAGCCATACACCACGTCGTTTGATTATTTATGGCGCTGGTGTAATTGGTTGCGAATACGCATCGATCTTTAGTGGTTTAGGTGTATTGGTTGACCTGATTGATAACCGCGATCAGTTACTGAGCTTCTTGGATGATGAGATCTCAGATGCGTTGAGCTATCACTTACGTAATAACAATGTCTTAATTCGCCATAATGAAGAATATGAGCGTATTGAAGGCGTTGATAAGGGTGTGATTCTGCATCTGAAATCCGGTAAGAAAATTAAAGCCGATGGTTTCTTATGGTGTAACGGTCGTACCGGTAATACAGACCAATTGGGTCTTGAGAACGTTGGCTTAACTGCTAATGGTCGTGGTCAGATTGATGTGGATGAATATTACCGTACTGCTGTACCGAATATTTATGCCGCAGGTGACGTGATTGGCTGGCCAAGTCTGGCCAGTGCGGCCTATGACCAAGGTCGTTCGGCGGCGGGTAATATTATCGATGCAGATAATTGGCATTTTGTTGATGATGTGCCAACCGGTATTTATACCATTCCTGAAATCAGCTCAATTGGTAAAACTGAGCGTGAACTGACGGAAGCTAAAGTGCCGTATGAAGTGGGTAAAGCCTTCTTCAAAAGCATGGCGCGTGCGCAGATTTCTAACGAGCCTGTGGGTATGTTAAAAATTCTATTCCACCGCGAGACCTTAGCGATTCTAGGTGTGCATTGCTTTGGTTATCAGGCTTCGGAAATTGTGCATATTGGTCAAGCCATTATGAATCAGCCGGGTGAAGCCAATACGTTAAAGTATTTTATTAATACGACGTTTAACTACCCAACCATGGCTGAAGCGTACCGTGTTGCAGCTTATGATGGCCTGAACCGACTTTTTTAAGCGGCTCCGGTCAGTGGCCTGATTCGGTCGGAGCCTATCTGGAACAGCGTTTTAGTGATTCCCAAGGGTGGCAATGGCCAAACCGGGAAAGTCAGTAATCAGACTGTCTGCACCATATGCAACGAGTCGGCGCATCAGCGCTGGCTCGTTGACTGTCCATACCGATAGATGTAATCCTGCCTGTTGCGCTTTAACAATGCGTTTTTGCGTAGCTAACGTATATTTCAGAACGAGTAGGCTGCAACCATAGCGTTGCGCTGTCTTAATCGGATCCAACCAAGCATGTTCTGCGACCAAGCCCCGAGCTAGATGCGGTGTGAGGCTGTGTGCTGCCTGTAATACCGTGCGTGAACTGCTGGTGATAACAATTTTATCTTGGATAGCAAAGCGTGCGCTGAGTTGATCAATCGCACGGACAATTTCTGCTGCGCGCGTTTTAGACGCCTCTTTAACTTCCAGTTGCCAGTGCGTAAATGGACATTGCTCAAACAGTTGTTCAAGCGTTGGAATGGGGCAGGGCACTGGCCACGGCGCAGTATTGTGTCGAGCATCCATTTGCATCAGTTCTGCCGCGTTATGCTGACTGACCTTACCGCGCCGCCCCGTCGTGCGTTTAACAGTGGTGTCGTGAATCACCATCAGTTGGCCATCTTTAGACAGGTGCAAGTCCAGTTCGCAACGGGTCACACCCGCATTTAAACAGGCTTGGAAGCTGACTAAGGTGTTTTCTGGGGCTTCGCCACGCGCACCGCGATGGCCGTAAATCAGTGTCATAGTGTTGGCGTATCATCGGGTTGTAGGGCCAAGCGTCGTTGTTGTGCTTGTTTATGCAGAATATGCCGCGCTAATATTTGCCGAGTGGCATCGGTTAAGTTTTCAAACAGAGTGACTGTCTGTATCCCTTCAGCTGTATCGCGGTGTTCAATCACTTGCGCATCGACTTGTAAGCCAAAACCTTGCGGCAGTAAAACGATTTTTAAACTGAGTAAGGTGCCAACGGGGTGAACTTGTGCATCGACAAAGGCCAGACTCGATTCTGATAAGCTGACGCTGCGTGCGGGGCCGATATCTTTGAGTAAATCCCGTGCTAAGACTTGTGCAATTAGATCAATACGTTTGTTGATCACTTTTAAGTAGCTGGCCACGGTACGATCGCCTTCGCCGACTGAACGCAACAAGGGTTGTGCGTCATATTCGAGTAAATGTAGATCGCCCAGTAAATTAAACAACAGTGAATCTTCGTTCGCTGCAGAATCTGCTAAACGAATTTGCAGTGCGATTTGATCGTCAATGCGATAGTATTCACGTCGATCTTCGGTATCTTGTGTGGACATAACGAACCCATAGCTGCAATGGAGGTCAGAGTGTAAATCGGCATGCAATAAACTGCCAACCTATCGAATCTTTTCTGTGAATATATATCCATTATGTTTCGACCCTTAGCTTTATTTATTGGTATGCGCTATACACGCGCCAAACGTCGCAATCACTTTATTTCCTTCATCTCACTGACGTCCATGGTGGGTTTAGCCTTGGGTGTATTGGTGATGATTTTAGTGTTGTCAGTCATGAATGGCTTTGACCGTGAGCTGCGCACGCGCATTCTCGGCATGGTGCCGCACGCGACTGTCAGTTCTTACACGCCGCTGGATGATTGGCAGCAGGTGGGTGATCAAGTGTTAGAGCATCCTGAAGTGGTTGCTGTGGCACCCTTTAATCAGTTGCAGGGCATGCTGACCCACAGTGGCAGTGTGCAGCCCGTATTAGTGAATGGCGTGCTGCCCAGTGCTGAAAAGAACGTGTCGATTATTACCGATCACATGGTGGAAGGCAGTTTAGAAGCCTTGCAAAGCGGTGAGTTTGGTATCGTGATTGGGCAGCAAACTGCAGCGATGTTTAATGCTTCAGTGGGTGAAAAACTCACTTTTGTCTTGCCAGAAGCCTCAATTACTCCCGCAGGTGTTTTTCCACGCCTCAAGCGTTTTACCGTGGTCGGTATCTTTAAGGTTGGCGCTGAACTGGACAGTTCATTGGCGCTGATTCATATCGAGGATGCGGCGCGTTTATCACGCTGGCAGCCGAATCAGGTTGAAGGCGTACGTCTCAAACTGAACAACCTCTTTGATGCGCCGCGTGTGGCTTGGGAGATTGCTCGCAGTATGCCGAACGAGGATCTGCACCCACGTGACTGGACGCGCAGCCATGGCAATTTATTCCAAGCCATTCAAATGGAAAAAACCATGATTGCTCTGCTGTTACTGCTGATTGTCGCAGTGGCTGCGTTTAATATTATTTCCACGCTGATTATGGTGGTGACAGATAAGAAAGCTGATATCGCTATTTTACGCACCTTAGGCGCATCGCCTGGACAAATTATGGCGATCTTTATGGTGCAAGGCTCATTGATTGGTGTCGTCGGTACTTTGATTGGTGGCGTCTTAGGGGTGATCAGTGCGCTGAATGTCACCACCTGGGTGGCGGGTTTAGAGAAACTATTTGGTCATCAGTTCTTAAGTTCCGATGTGTATTTTATCAGCTACCTGCCATCCGAATTGCGCACGAGTGATGTGCTGATGATTTGTGGCGCTGCTTTGTTAATGAGTTTTTTAGCAACGCTATACCCTGCGTGGCGCGCTTCACGTACTGAACCTGCCGAGGCTTTGCGTTATGAGTAATTCAGCTGTTTTAGAGTGCCGTAATTTAGGCAAAAGCTACAGTGAAGGCCCTGCAGAAGTGCATGTCTTGCAAGGCGTGGAGTTGCTGCTTAAGCCGGGTGAGCGCGTAGCCATTATTGGTAGCTCCGGTTCAGGTAAAACCACACTGCTGAATATGCTTGGTGGTTTAGATACGCCCAGCACTGGTAGCGTCTGGCTAGCTGGCGAAGAGTTGTCAGCCTTGTCTGAAAAGAAGCGTGGCTTGCTGCGTAATCGTGCTCTAGGATTTGTCTATCAATTCCACCACTTGCTGGCTGAATTTAGTGCATTAGAAAACGTCTGCATGCCGCTGTTGATTGGTAAGTTGCCTGTTGCTGAAGCACGTCAACGTGCTGAAGCATTATTAACTCGAGTCGGTTTAGCGCCGCGGATGCATCATAAACCGTCGGAGTTGTCCGGTGGTGAGCGTCAGCGTGTGGCTATCGCTCGTGCCTTGGTCAATCAGCCCGCTTTAGTCTTACTCGATGAGCCAACCGGCAACCTAGACCGTACGACTGCGCAGACCATTCAAGAGCTGATCTTGGAGTTATCTGTCTCGTTAGGTACAGCCTTCTTAGTCGTCACCCATGATCCTGCTTTAGCACAGCAAATGGACCGGATCTTGGCCTTGGAAGATGGACGACTGGTTCCAGTGGCGAAAGACGTTTCTGCTTAATCAAGCAATAAGGCGTTGCTGCTATGGATGGGCAGCAACGCGTTAGTCAGTTTAAAGCTTAGGCCAAACAAACCTCGACCACTTCAATCTGCTCAAGCGTTAGATAATGCCAGCGCACCTGTACATCCCAAAACTGCACACCATAAATACGCTCGGGCGTCGGCTGTTGATAAGCCGGTCGAGGGTCTTGCGCAAGGCATTGCTCAATCAGTTCGATTAACGGTTGCTCTAAGCGCTGTGCATGTTGTTGTGCTTGCTGCAGAGCTGCGGTCTGCCAGCTCACATCGATCAGAGTCGGCGTGCTATCGGCAATCGCGTTATGCGCCATCGGTAAACTGTCGGCATACGGCACATAGGGCTTGATATCCAGCACCGGTGTGCCATCCAATAAGTCGATACCTGAAATCCATAAGCGACCGGGTTCAATCCGCTCTAAGCGTACGGCAGATTGCCCAATACCATTCGGACGATGAGTCGCACGGCTGGCAAAGACACCAATACTTTTATTGCCCCCTAAGCGCGGAGGGCGAACTTTTAAGCGCGGGGTGTTTTCTAGAGTCTTATGAAACAGAAAAATCACCCAGATATGACTGATATCTTCGAGACCTGCAATAGCGTCAGCTTGATTGTAGGGGGGGAGTAATTCAATGCAGCCTTGTGCGGCAGGAGCTAAGAGCGGCTGGCGGGGGATGGCAAACTTTTCTTTAAAACAAGAGCGCACGTATCCAATCGGATTGAGTGTGTAAGTCATGCTCTTACCTCGATAGCGGTTGATGGTATTGTGCTGCAAAAATCTACAGCACAACACCATCAAGTTTTTAGCCAGCGACTAAGACGCGTATGGCTTCAAGACGTAAACCTGCTTTATCGAGCATGGTTAAACCTTGCTCTTTATAAGCACGCAAGGTGTCGATCTCTTCATCGCGTACGCTAGGGTTAATCGCCTGTAAAGCAGTCATACGTGCAATTTCTTCATCCATGCTGGCAGTAAATGCTGCGCTGGCTTGTTCAACACGCTCAGCATGACGTGGCTGCATGGTTTTTTGCGCATTGTCGACTAAGCGCAGTAAGGGCTCGCGTTGCGCACGAGCAAATTTACTGGCACTTGAGCGTGGCACACTCTTCAACTGATCGTTGAGGGTCTCAAAGCTGACATGGTTAGCCAGATCAGTGCCCTTGTCGTCGAGTAAGCAACGCAATGCAATCGGCGGTAAGAAACGACCGAGTTGTAAGTGTTTAGGCGCAATCGCTTCGCTGACATACAGCAATTCAACCAGCATGGTACCGGCTTTAATCGCTTTATTTTTCAATAGAGCAACTGCGGTATTACCCATGGAGCCTGACAACACTAAATCCATACCCCCTTGCACCATCGGGTGTTCCCAAGTGATAAATTGCATGTCTTCAAGACTGAGCGCTAAATCACGGTCATAGGTTATGGTGACGGCTTCATCACTGCCCAGTGGGAAGCTAGCATCGAGCATTTTTTCGCTTGGACGTAAAATCAATGCGTTTTCTGAATGGTCTTCGCTTTCAATACCAAAGGCATTAAACAACTGTTCCATATACATCGGTAGGGCAAAGGTGTTGTCTTGTTCAGCAATAGCTTCAACCAGTGCTTGTCCGCGGCCAGCACCACTGGAGTTGATTTCCAGTAGACGGTCACGACCTTTTTCCATATCACTTTCCAGTAGGGCGCGTGCGGCACTGGCGTTATCCAGCAACGCTTGCCATGCAGCATCATTTTCATCATCGAGCAGTAAGGCTTCAAGCTGCTCACTAAACTGCAGTTGCACCGCATTACCGGTGGGGCAGGTGGATAAGAAAGCATTCAGTGCGTGTTGGTACCATTCAAAGACACGCTGTTGCGCAGTACCCAGCAAATACGGCACATGAATTTCAATGGTGTGCTGCTGACCAATTCGGTCCAAGCGACCAATGCGCTGCTCAAGTAAGTCAGGGTGCTGTGGTAAATCGAATAACACCAAGTTGTGACTAAACTGGAAGTTTCGACCTTCACTGCCGATTTCTGAACAGAACATCACTTGTGCGCCAAGCTCATCATCAGCAAACCAGGCCGCAGCACGGTCACGCTCAATAATGCTCATACCTTCATGGAAGGTGGTCGCAGGGATACCTGAGCGAATACGCATGGCATCACCAAGATCCAGAGCCGTTTGCGCATGAGCACAAATCACCAGCACTTTTTCTTGCTTAAGATTTTTTAGGGTGTCTAATAACCAGTCGACACGCGGATCAAAACGCCACCAGAATTGCAGGCTTTCATTTTCTTCTGACTCATCCAGAGGCCCGTCAACGTAGATCTCAGGATAGAGTTGTGCATGCAGGTCATCTGGATTGTTTAGATACTGCGCAGGGTAGGCCAGTGGCGCCGCATGCAGTTGACGCTCAGGGAATCCAGAAATGGCCGCACGGGTATTACGGAACAATAAGCGGCCGGTGCCATGGCGGTCGAGCAGTTCACGAATCAAACGTGGAGCTGCTTGCTGATCACCGCTATTAAAGGCACTGATCAGTGCTTGGCTGTCATCACCTAAAAATTCTTGAATGGTTTTTTCTGCGTCATTTGTTAACTTTTCTTGATCTAGCAGTTCACGCACCGCTTCAGCAATGGCTTGGTAATGCTGGCTTTCTTCGCGGAATGCCGCTAAATCATGAAAGCGGTGTGGATCGAGCAAACGCAAACGGGCAAAGTGGCTGTCTTGACCCAATTGCTCAGGTGTTGCCGTCAGTAATAAGATGCCTGGAATATGCGCCGCTAAGGTCTCAACTAATTGATAGGCAGGACTGGATTGCTCTGGATGCCAGACTAAGTGGTGTGCTTCATCGACCACCATAATATCCCAATCGCAAGCGCACAGAGCGTGTTGTGCACGTTCATCTGCAACCAGCCAGTTCATTGCAACTAAAGCAATTTGACAGTCTTCAAACGGATTGTCCGCATCACTGGCTAAAAAGCGCTCGGCATCAAACAAAGCCACATCTAAGTTAAAACGGCGGCGCATTTCCACCAGCCACTGATGTTGTAAAGTTTCTGGCACCATTAATAAAATACGGCTGGCGCGACCACTGAGGATTTGACGGTGAATAATCAAGCCTGCTTCAATGGTCTTACCTAAACCTACTTCATCAGCCAACAGTACGCGTGGTGCAATTCTGTCTGCAACTTCTTGGGCAATATGCAATTGGTGCGCAATAGGCTCTGCACGCACGCCAGCAAGACCCCAAAGATTGGATTGCTGTATATCGCTATTATGCTGCAGCGAGTTATAGCGCAAGGTAAACCATTGCAATGGGTCAACTTGTCCGGCGACTAAACGATCGCTGGCCAGACGGAACTGAATAAAATTTGAGAGCTGTGTTTCTGGTAATAAGCAGTCGTCGTTGTCGCTATTAAAACCTTGATAGATTAACAGGCCATCGACTTCGTCGACTTCACGCACCGTCATGGTCCAGCCTTCAAAGTGACTGATTTCATCGCCGGGAACAAAGCGCACGCGGGTTAAAGGAGCATTACGCTGCGAGTATTGACGAGTTTCCCCTGTGGCTGGGTAAATGATGGTTAATATACGGCCATCAGACGTTAAAACGGTGCCTAGGCCTTGTTCTGCCTCGCCGTCACTGATCCAGCGTTGTCCGGGTTGATACTGCTGCGTCATGCTTGTCTCCGTGTGATGTAAAAAGCGCGTTATGATAACGGATAGTGACGCAGAGGGCACGGCTCAATCGTAACAGGCGTTTATAAAGCTATTTAAGCGACAAAATATTGAGCTCTGGTTATAGTGTGGTTTGTACATTTAATTAAGGAGTGGCCCAATGTTACCTCCTATCCCCCATGGATTGGTTCCAGTGACTGCACAGCATGATCCTGTTAAACCTAAAGCGCTGATTGCTCCCATAACACCTGCTAAAGAGAGTACTAAAGGCAGTACTTTAGGTTTAGAGGATGATGAGGGTTCTACTGCGCAAGAACGTGCCCTTGAAGAGCAGCGTAGACAACATCAGCGTCAGCGTGAGAAAAATCAGGCTGAGGCTGAAGCAGAAATGGATACAGAGCTTGAAGTATCTGCAGATGAAAGCCAGCAAGACCCACAAAGTGAAAAGACTGGGCTATCGCGTAAAGGGGTTTGGGTTAATATTAAGGTTTAGACGATTACAGCTTTAAGATCACGCTTGGCATAGCTGTGCTGATGAGTGCTATGACAAAGACATAGGGGGTTATATGAGTGATAAAGTTACAGAAAATATTGTTGATTTGTCCAGTGAGCGTGTGCGACGTGTGCATGACTTAGATGAAAAGCGCTTACAAACAGTACGAACTGCCTTTGCCAACGCTTTGCCTTTAGCTAAACCTGTTGCCAGATTGAAAAAAAAGCCCAAGAAAAAGCGTTAACTCTGTGTGTTTCCTTAAATAAGACTTGATTTAGAGTTCATCAGGACAGTCTATTGACCTCCGTCAATGTCTTTCTGTTTGACGTGACGTATCTTTATCACAAGTTAATTATAAAGCGTGAGGAGATTGCAATGTTTATGGACGTAGTCGTTTTTGCAGGCATTGGTACGGTCGCCCTTATGGTCGCTTTCTTTGTAGGTCTATTTTATTTCGTTAGAAAGGTAGAGCAGGATCGTAAATCAAGCTGATTTTTTCTGACACAACGAGCACGCAAGGCAATTTGGGCAACTTAGGTTGCCCTTTTTTTTGCATAAAATTTGTATTCATGGTTGCAGCGCTCCTAATTGATTGAGGCTGCAGTTATTAGATTACAGATGTTTAGCTGGGTATATGTCGGTTAATCATGGCACGTAATGCAGCGGGTTTAACCGGCTTGGCTAAAAAGTTGAGACCTGCAGCATGCACTTGACTGATTAATTCTGGACGTCCGTCAGCGCTGATCACAATGCCAGGCACGGGCGCATTAACGTGCTGACGCAACCACGTCATTAAAGCAATCCCAGTGTCGCCTCCATCTAAATGAAAATCCACTAGCGCTAAATCAGGTATATGACCATCTTTAATCAGCGCTGAGCATTCTTCTCTATTGCTCGCGGTCAGTACATGACAGCCCCAGCGTGACAATAGACTGTGCATGCCGATTAGGATCGTACTTTCATTATCAACACAGAGTACGCTTAAGCCGGCTAACGGCTGTAATGTAGAGTTTTCTTGTCTAGTTGGTGCTGGCGCTGTATTGAGCTTTCCAGAGTACAGCGGCACAGTGATACTGAAAACGCTACCCTTCTCCAGCCACGAGCGTACTTCTATTTGATGGTCTAAGACTTTACTTAAACCATCAGCAATTGCGAGCCCTAGCCCTAAGCCTTTTTCTTCTCGAGTTTGGTGGCTATCAAGGCGTTTAAACTCTTCAAAGATAAATTTGAGCTTGTCTTCTGGAATTCCTTGCCCGCGATCCCAGACGTCAATACGCAGGTGATTGGTTTGGCGGCGAACGCCTAGTAAGACACTGCCATTGGCGTAGCGAAAGGCATTGGTTAGGAAGTTTTGCACAATCCGTCGTAGTAATTTGGGGTCGCTGATAATGTTTAAGGACGTGCTACGTAAGCGAAAGTCGACTCCCTGTTGTTCAGCTAGAGCAGTAAACTCTGCGCCCAATGCCTCAAGCCATGGGCCTAGCGCAAAGGGTTGGCAATGTGGAGTGATGCGTCCGCTTTCTAGGCGTGAGATATCTAACAGGTCGCTGATTAAGTCTTCAGCAGAGCGCAATGAACTATCCAGGTTTTTAACCAGTTCGTGGGCATCACTCGGCAGTGCATCTTGGTGAGACAATGCTGCGGAGAATAGACGTGCGGCATTGAGGGGTTGCATCAAGTCATGGCTGACCGCCGCTAAGAAGCGAGTTTTTGATTGGTTGGCGTACTCGGCCACATGCTTAGCATCACTGAGTGCAATATTTAATTGAGATAACTCATGGGTGCGTTCACTGACGCGATGCTCCAGACTTTCATTGGCTTCTTTTAAAGCGCGTTCAGCTTCACGGAATGCAGTAATGTCAGTAAAGCTCATTACAAAACCGCCACCGGGCATTGGGTTGCCAATCAGTTCAATGACGCGACCATTTGGGAATAAACGCTCGGAAGTGTGCGCGGTACCTTTTCGCATCCAGAATAGACGTTTGCCGACATGCGCATTAACATCGCCTGGGCCGCATAATCCATGCTCTGCGTTATAGTGAATAATGTCAGCAATCGGTCGTCCCACCTTGATCAGGTCTTCCGGATAATTAAACAGCTTTAAATAACGGCTATTCCAAGCGACTAAGCGCAAAGAAGGGTCGACCACGCTGATACCTTGAGTGATGTTCTCAATTGCACCTTGTAATAAGGTTCGGTTGAACTGTAAAACCTCAGAAGCTTCGCCAACAATGCGCACGACGTCTTCAACATACATTTCCCGTCCTTCAATGGCCGCTTTTACGACAACGCTCGTCGATGAAGCACCTAAAACGCCATTGAGTAAGCGCTCAGTGTGAGCCACCCATTCACTGCTGGCTGTTTCTGACGGATTAAAGCCGCTGCCTTGCTTGTAGGCGAAACGGATAAAGCTTTGTTTGGCTCGATCTTCGCCAACGAAGCGTCCTGCTAAAATAAGTAAGTCGCTGATTTGTACAGTAAAGGTTTGACGGCTACCTACATGCTGGCCGATAAAACGGCTGGCTTGCCAGTGTTCTGAGACTCGTGTTCTCGAGAAAAATGATACCAGTACAAACAATAAAAAGTTACCGCTCAGTGACAGTAAGACTCCGAGTGTTAGTGGATCAATGGGTAAACCGAAGGGCTGACTGGAGAGCCATGTTAATCCTGGGAATGACGCGAGCGACCAATCCATGCTGTTGGCTATTAAAGGTAAAACCAAGGTGTAAGCCCACAATAAAGAGCCGGCAATTAAACCTGCAAATACGCCTTGGCGGTTGGCCTGCTTCCAAATTAAAGCGCCCAGCATCGCTGGCGCCAGTTGTGTCAGAGCAGCAAAAGCAATCTGACCAATGGTAGCAAGACTGGTATTAGCACCCAGTAAGCGGTAGCTGGTATAGGCCAACAATAAAATAATAATAATACTTAAGCGTCGAGCAGTAAGCATCCAATAGCGAAACGCTTCAAAGGGACGCTCAGTTGTGCGTGCGGCCAGCATGGAAGGCAATAAAATATGGTTGGAAATCATAATAGCTAAGGTCACTGCTGCGACAATCACCATGCCTGTTGCTGCAGATGCGCCACCAATGAACGCCAATAAGGCTAGAGTGGGGTTGCCCTCTGCAAGGGGTAAGCTAATTACAAATGAGTCCGGTACCACTGAATCCGGTAAGCGCAGCTGGCCAGCGAGGGCAATTGGAATAACAAATAAAGCAACCAGCAGCAGATAAAGAGGGAAGACCCAGCGTGCTACACGCAGGTCGGCCTCGTCGTTATTCTCCACAACAGTCACGTGGAATTGTCTAGGTAATGTATAGATGGCCATCATCGCCACACAGGTTTGTACAATCATCGCCGGCCAGTTGGTTGCTTCATTCCAATAGGATTCAAGCTTAGGTGCGTCTTTAGCTTGCTGCCATAAGTCGCCCATGCCATCGTAAAGTCCAAAAATAACAAAGAGTCCAACTGCGATAAATGCCATCAGCTTCACTAACGACTCAAAAGCAATTGCAAACATTAATCCGCGGTGGTGCTCGGTCACGTCAAGATTGCGCGTACCAAATAAAATGGTGAACAGCGCAAGAGCTACAGTCACAATAAGAGCGGTATCTTGAGCGTACATCCCGGTTGAATTGGCTGAAGTGCCGGTTAATAAGTTAACTCCTAGCACAATGCCTTTGAGTTGCAGAGCGATATAAGGCAATACGCCGACTAATGTGATCAGTGTGACAACCACTGCTAGGCGCTGTGACTTGCCATAACGAGCGGCAATAAAGTCAGCAATTGAAGTGATGTTCTCTTGTTTGCTGATAATCACCATTTTCTTGAGCACCCAAGGTGCCAGTGTCAGCAATAAGATAGGGCCTATATAAATAGGTAGGAAAGACCATATTTGCTCGGCGGCCTGACCAACAGAGCCAAAGAAAGTCCAGCTGCTGCAATACACCGCTAAAGATAAACTGTAGACGGTTGAGCGCATACGCGGGCTGACTGTTGCGCTACGACGATCACCGTAAAATGCAATGGCAAACAAAATCGCCATATAAACTAAGGCGACCAGTGCAATAAGCCCTGTGGATATAGACATGAATACGATCCGAAACCTAAATTAGATTTGATTATATTAAGGAAAAGCGCTGCTATAAGATAGCAATGGCTGGCGCTGAAGGCGGATGAGTTTCGCTAGATAGGTGAGTGTTGGGCATGCTTTAAGTGGGTTTTGATTTGTAGAGGCTCTTTTACTAGGGTTGAAGCTCTCGTTCTTGTGCTTTATAAGACATTGCGATTAATTGCTTGTGCTGCTGGTAGCGTTTGAGGCGACTGCTTAAGGCTTCTGGTAAGTCCTGTGTTTGCCTAAAGCCAAGTTTGCTATAAAAACCACTGAGGTCTGGATGGCAAAGCAGCCAGATGTGAGAGTCTTGGTAGGATAATTGAAGCTGTTGTATTAAAAAGCGTGCCGCGCCTTGTTTGCGATATCCAGGGGCGGTAAATAAACTGGTTAACCAATAGCCTTGATCAACGGGTGAAAGGCATGCACCGGCAACAATCTCTGATGAGCGAACAATCCATGCGTCTGCTTGTTGTGTAATACGCATTGGACTGTTGTGGTTGCGATAAAATTTACGCAAAAGAGGTTGCTGCTCTTTGGTTAAGCATTGAGCTGTAAACTGGGTAAGTGTTTGATTCATTAACGCATGCTCTTACTGCTGCTGGTAAAGGTGACTTTAACTATAATCATGCTGCGGCTCTGTTCCTAGCGTCTTGTTGAGTTAAGATCCGTCTGAGCTTATATAGTGCATTAATCGGCTTGGGGTCTTAAGAGTAGCTCTTGTGGGTAGTCGAGTGGTCAGTTCGTTATGCTTGATCACCCTAGGGCTGGGTTGTGTAGAAACGTACATATAGTAGTAGTGCAGGGCGCCGAACGCGCCTTAAAAGGCCTTCGTAAAGTATTTTAGCTTTATTTTACAAATACTGTTGACAGGGTGCTGCTCTGCTGTAGAATGCGCACCTCGTTAGGCAAACACAGTTTCACTTGTCTAACGTAAGAGTTTGATTTTTAAGGAAATAACTTAAAAAATAAGCTTGACAGGGTCGCGAAACGCTGTAAGATACGCACCCTAGCAACGAGCAACGTAAGAGGCTCAGCGCTAACAAGGAGTTATCCAGAAGCTTTAAAACTTCTAGAAAATAAACCTTGACAGATACTTAAGGGGGTGTAGAATACGCTTCCTCGCTAAGATCGAAAGACTTAACGAAACGTTCTTTAACAATTTGAATCAAGCAATTC
>JAVETP010000110.1:0-7441 GCA_034006005.1 Pseudomonas sp. | reverse complement strand
AAGACTGCGTTTAAAAAACCACCGAGAGCAAATACAGTGGATGTGCACACAATCACCACAACCGTAATGGCTAAGTTATGCACCTGCAGCTTAGTAAAAAACAACGACAGCAGAGAGACAATCACTGCCACACCTAAGCCGCGCAAAACACCGCCCGTAACAAAGCCGATCAAAATAGTATGCGGTGAAACCGGCGAGACCATCAATTCTTCAATGGAGTGCTGAAACTTAGCACTAAAGAAGCTCGACACTACGTTACTGTAGGAGTTGGTAATCACCGACATCATAATCAAGCCTGGGACGATGTACTGCATATAAGTAAAACCATGCATATCACCGATCTGGCTACCGATCAGATTACCGAAAATAACAAAGTACAGCACCATGGTAATCGCCGGTGGCAATAAGGTTTGCGGCCAAATACGTAGAAATCGACGTGCTTCACGATGGACAATGGTTTGCAACGCAATCAAGTTGGATTTTAATTCTGTGCTCATGCTTGATCACCTTCCAAGTTTTTCTCTACCAATGACACAAACAACTCCTCCAAGCGGTTACTTTTATTACGCAAGCTCAACACTTCAATGCCCTGCGCTGAGAGCTGAGTAAATAAATCAGTTAAGCCTCGATGCTTTTCCACTTCAACTTGCAAGGTAATTTCATCCACCAACTGCGCAGGATACCCAGCAAGCTTGGGTGCTTGTGTTTGTGTTTCTTTTAAATCCAATAAGAAGGTTTCTTTGGATAGCTGACCTAACAATTCGCGCATACTGGTATTTTCAACAATAGTGCCATGGTCAATAATGGCGATATTGCGACACAACTGTTCAGCTTCTTCAAGGTAGTGCGTGGTCAGAATAATGGTTGTGCCCTGCTCATTCAGCTCTGTGAGGTATTCCCACATGGAACGACGCAGTTCAATATCAACACCAGCGGTGGGCTCATCTAGAATCAATAAGCGCGGCCTGTGCATTAATGCGCGAGCAATCATTAAGCGACGCTTCATACCACCTGAGATCATCCGTGAGGCAGCATCACGCTTGTCCCACAGACCCAGTTGTTTAAGCAGCTCTTCTGAGCGCACCAGCGCATCTTTGCGCTTAATGCCATAGTAACCCGCTTGCGTGATTAGAATATCTCGCGCAGTTTCAAACTGATTAAAATTAAATTCTTGCGGTACGAGGCCAATGCAGCGTTTTAAATCGAGGGGGTTGGTATCTAAATCATGTCCAAATACCTGCACACTGCCACTGGTTTTAGTCACCAAGGTCGAAAGAATACCAATAGTGGTGGATTTACCTGCACCATTGGGGCCTAACAAGGCAAAAAAATCACCTTCAGCCACTTCTAAATCAACCCCTTTCAGGGCTTCAAAGCCATTTGCATAGCTTTTTCTTAACTGCTTAATGGATAACGCCAACGTCATAATAATTGCACACAAATTTTAGATTTAACTAGAGAAATGGGGGCTTGCACTTGATTTTGCAAGCTACAGGCTAGACTAACAGCCTTAGAACGCACCCAAAGAATAAAACTCACCCTGACTCCATACACCGAGCACACGTTGCCCATCCAGCACCCGCTCAGTTGCACCATTCACCATCTGATAAAAGTCACTGCGCTGCAAACGCACTTCAAGGTTTTGACCAATCGACACATACGGCGACGGCTCTTGCGTTTGTGGATCAATCTCAACCCGTAGCGGATGCTCAGGACCGATCAGAACAATATCATCCAGATTAGTAGTGACATACACACACTGCTCACGACCTTCGCCCTGCACGCGCGTATCAATTGAAATAAAGGGCGCATCCTCAACTTCAATGCTGAGCTTTTCAACCGGAGTCACCAGCACATACCGGTCGCCTTCACGGCGTAACAGGCGTGAGAACAATTGCACTAGTGCCGGACGCGCGATCACACTGCCCTGATGATACCAACGACCATCCTTAGCAATACGCATTTCGCTGTCGCCGCACTGCGTGGGCTGCCAATCGGTACTATACGATAAGCGCCCTGCCGTATCAGCCAAGCGCTGCAAGACATCAACCTGTTCAGTATTGTGCATTATACTCAGCCTTTTTAAAGGTGTAAGCCTAACAAACGGCGCGCATAATCGCGCAACGGCGGGCGTATTAAATCTTCCGGTTTATTATTATGAAAGGTTAAAAAGCCGCCACGGTTACGGATATTGGCCATATCAACCAAATAACCACTACCTGCTTCAACCAGCATCAAATGAATTGCACCGCGATCCACACCTATACGAGCCTGTGTATCCTTACGTGTTTTAAACTCATCCCAGTTACCGATGCGGTCATTGCCTTGGGCAAAACGCATATAAAGCAAGTAGTGCGCACCGGCCTGACGCGCCGCTTGTAGAGACTCATCATACCCCATAGGCTTTTGAGCGCGAGTGACCTGTGGAAAATACTCAATAAAGGCACTAAAGGCTTCATCCGAGACCACTGTCTTCTCTGCCGATGGATAACCCAACGGAATAAAATGGCCTTGGCTGATATAAATAGAGGAGTCAGCCTGCAAGCGCCAATTATTGGTGCGCTTAATTTCACTGTGATTGAGCAGACCCACATCACGTAAATGATATTCAGCCCCCGCAGTTAGATCACTGACATTCATGCAGGATGTCAGCACCACTGTCAGTGCGATTAGAAAGAGTTGGCGCATATACGATTCACCTTAAACGTCAAAAAGACTCATCTATGTATTTTATACACAGTTGCTAAGCAGGTTTTGCGCCAACCCTGATACGTTTATAGGCCGCGCTGCCACTCTTGACGCATGAGCATTGTATCGGGCTGTTCAATGGCTTGTTGCAGTTGCGCTAAAAAGCGCTGTTTATCCGCACCTAAAGTCCCCTTCAGCGGTAGATAGTTAGAAGCATGATCACTGCGAAACACGGTGTTATTTAACTCAAGCTGACTGATAAAACGCTGCAACTCGACAAATGTTTCACGCTGATTTAACGCCTCAAATTCAGTAAAGCGCTGTTTAAAACGTGCATCACCGCCAGGAAAGTTCACAATCAATGTTGAAAGAAACTCAGGCTGGGTTTCATTCATCAGCGCCGCAGATTGATCCGCATGTTGCGTACTTAAAGTACGCCCGCCTAAGCCATTGAGAATCATCACTGAACGCTTAATGCCTGCGTCACCCAACTTGCTTAACGCACTGAGTGTTGAAGCATAGGTTTCGCCTTTATTGACCTTGTCCAATACAACATCATCACCGGATTCCGCACCGACATACACCATACGCAAACCTGCATCAGCTAATTCTTTGAGCTCGCTGACAGATTTATTCTTAAGGTTGCTGGGTAGACAATAACTGGTCACCCGTCGCACGGTGGGCAAGTGCTCTTGTATCGCTTGCAGAATAGTGAGTAAGCGCCGCGTTGATAAGGCCAGCGCATCGCCATCCGCTAAAAACACACGCTGCACAATCATCTGCTCAGCAACACGCTGAATCTCGTCTAACACCTGTTTTTCGTCACGCACTGAAAACTTCTTCTGTGGTGCAGTGTACATTTCGCAGTAGGTACATTTATTCCACGAACAGCCATTAGTCAGCGGAAGAATCAGTGACTGCGCTTCACTGGGCGGGCGAAAAACCGGCTCAATATATTCAACTGGAAATGTATATGACATAGCTTAATCTCTATTGTGCCGGATCGGGCGTCTCTAATATCTCAGGTGACTCGGATGACTCAGGTGCATCATCACGCTTAATACGCTTATTACCCATGCGTACACCAATATCCATTAGAAACTGAAAAAAGCCATCTTGGTCCTCGAGCACATTACTCCAGAACGGCGAATGGTATAAAGCCACAGCGCCATGCACTAATGCCCAAGCTGCGCAGTAATGGTAGTACGGCGGTACATCTTCCAGCTTACCTTCATCAATACGCCCTTCAATTAAGCGTGTTAGGCGCTCAAAATTGGACGCTCGAATGGTGTGCAACTGCTCAACCATTTCTGGTACTTGATGACCCTTAAGGACTTTCTCTTCAAGGTTATCAAATAAGCGATAGCGCTGCGGATCACTCATACGAAAGGAAAAGTAATCGCGTGATAATGCTTCTTTATCGCTGGCAACACTGTCTGACTTAAACAACTCATTCAGCTCGCGCTCATAGCCGAGCATTAAGCGTAAGTAGATTTCAGCTTTGGACTTAAAATGCTTATAAATGGTGCCTTTACCAATACCCACTGCATCGGCAATCATTTCTACAGTGACTGAATCCTCACCGTGCTCGAGAAACAATTGCATCGCGGTATCAAGAATTTCTTCTTCACGGCGGCGAAATTCGCGGACTTTGCGTGATTCTTTTTGCATAGCAGAACTATCCAGTCAAAAATATAATCTCTATTATGACCTTATTCATAAAAAATGCACGGTACAAAAATACATTCCAAAATGACGCTATATTTAAAACGAGTCACACTTATTACTCTAAGACAACTTCACTCCACCCAATACAGGCTTATCGTCAGCAAACAGCTCTATACATAGATTGTGTTTAATCGTAGATTTGCTTTTTCTTCCAGTCAGCATCGTCTTCGTTTTCCTGAGTCACCGCGGTGGTTAACTCACTCTGCTGGTCTGTATTCGGGCGTGACTGCTCAGCCAACACTACTTTAGCCTGCGCTAAGAGTGTCGAAAACTCTATTAGGGCCTGCTTATAAGGCGCTGGGTCTTTTTGCTTTCTAAGAAACTGAATCGCCCGCTCAAACACTAAACGTGCTTGATTAGCACGATTATTCTCTAAAAACTGGCGACCTAAAGTATTAAAGTAATCAATATAAACCGTCACCAGCATATGGCGAATTTGGCCAATCCACTGCCGACCTTCTGCTGTAGGTATCGCTTTCTCTTCAACGGCTCGAATAATTTGTGCTTGTAAGCTTTCCAGCTGAAAACGCACATCTTTAATCTGTGCATCACTGGTCATAACAACGAGGGGATTATTTACAGTTAGCGCTGCGCCTTGTGCAATCATTTGCTGCAGATCGTCTCTACGCCCTCTACAAACAATATTACTAGCGTCAACTTTTGCTAATTCATTAATCACATGCAATTCAATGCGATGTAATAGATGTTTTAATTCAACAGTCGCCAGTTGCCCTGGCAAAGTTTCAGACAATATTGAACAGCGGCGCTGGCGATCAATCAGATCAGCTTTACGTCGAGCTTTATCAATTGTACTTTTTTCAATTAGATTATTTAAATAACCCAAAAATAGCAGGATAAAAATACCTCCTGCAATTAAAACAACGATGGTCACTGACGACACAGGGCATCCTCTTGTTGATGCTCGCTAAATGAAAAGATAGGTTACCCATAAGCTCTTGCTTATCATATCAAGTACTTAGCACTTTTTAAGATCCAACTCTAAAAGCATGCCATGGGTTTACAGCTAACGTGCTGAGCTGCGCAGCAACTCTAGTACATCTTCAAGCTCAGTCATCATCTGGCGTATAACCTGCTTCGCTTGACTGCTTTCATCACACTCACCATTACTGGATAAACGCAAACGTGCGCCACCAATCGTAAAGCCCTGCTCATATAACAGATTACGAATTTGCCGAATCATCAGGACATCATTGTGCTGATAGTAACGACGATTGCCGCGACGTTTAATATCAGACAACTGTTCAAACTCTTGTTCCCAATAGCGCAGTACATGAGGCTTAACCCCACACAACTCGCTGGCTTCACCGATGGTGAAATAGCGTTTACTGGGGATCACAGGGAACTCATGATTATGACTAGGTTCCAACATAGGCTTCGACTCGATCACGCAGTTTTTGCCCAGGACGGAAAGTCACCACACGGCGTGCACTGATGGCAACTTCTTCACCTGTTTTAGGATTACGCCCCGGCCGCTGACTTTTTTCGCGCAATTCAAAATTGCCAAAACCTGACAGCTTGACCGGTTCGTTGTTTTCGAGGGCTAAACGAATCTCTTCAAAGAAGGTATCCACCAACTCTTTGGCTTCGCGTTTATTCAGGCCGATTTCCATAAATAGATGCTCGGCCATTTCTGCTTTCGTTAAAGCCCCCATACACTCACTTCCTTAAGATTGCCGCAAACTTATCAGACAATAAGCTCAAGATCGCGTCTGTTGCTGCGCTGACCTCTTCATCTGTAAGAGTGCGTGAAGGATGTTGCCAGGTCAAGCCAACGGCTAAACTTTTGCAACCCTCTTCAACGCCCTTACCTTGATACACATCAAACAGACGAATTTGCGTCAGCCACTCACCGGCTGCACTGCGCATAGCGTCCATCAATTGCTCTGCAGGTATATCAGCATTCACCACCAGCGCTAAGTCGCGGCGCACTTCAGGGAAGCGTGATAACTCAGTAAACTCAGGTAAACGACCGGCACTGATCGCATCCAGCTCGACTTCAAACATCAAGACTTGCTGATCAATATCCATCTCAGTGGCTAACTGTGGGTGCAAGGCACCGACAAAACCTACCGGCTGACCATTGCGCTCAATACGTGCGCACTGACCTGGATGGAAAGCGTGTTGCTGACACGGCACGAAAGTGTAACTCTCGCTATCACCTGCTGCGCCCAATACCGCTTCAATATCCGCTTTGATATCGTAGAAATCGACGGTTTCTTTACCGTGCGTCCATAACTCAGGCAGACGCGCCCCAGTAATCACACCAGCGAGCATGCGCTCTTGTTTTAGATCGTCCAGTTGACCGACAAAACTTAAGCCACTTTCAAATAAACGCACGCGTTCTTGCTGACGATATAAATTATATTGCAAAGCTTTCAGCAAGCCTGGCAGCAGCGATGCACGCATCACGGACAGTTCAGCTGAAATCGGATTGGCCAAAGTTAAGGCTTTCAGCTCTGGGTGGAACGCTGTGAACAGCCCAGGCTCAATAAAACTATAGGTAATAGCTTCTTGATAACCACGTGCCACCAGCAAACGGCGCAATACGGGTAGCTGCGCTTGTGCTTCAGATTGTGCTTGCGGCGCTAAGCGCGCTGCTGGGTAACGAACAGGCAACTGATCGTAGCCATATAAGCGGCCAATCTCTTCCAGCAAATCCACTTCAATAGTGATATCAAAACGGTGACTGGGTACATTAACCAGCCACGCCCCAGCGTCTTGCGCTATCAGCTTTAAACCCAGCGGCGTTAACAATGACTCAATATCGACATCACTTAAGCTCAAACCAAACATCTGCTTCACGCGTTCAGCACGCAAAGTGATGGGTTCTACTTTGGGTAAATGCTCGGCATCTTCAGTCACAACAACTGGACCTGCACTACCACCGACAATACTTAACAGTAATTCTGTAGCACGCTCAACCGCTTGTGCTGGCAACTGCCAATCCACACCACGCTCAAAACGGTGCGACGCATCCGTATGTAAACCATAGGAACGTGCTTTA
>JAVETP010000002.1:0-150299 GCA_034006005.1 Pseudomonas sp. | reverse complement strand
CACCGTACGCGGCCCCCGTGTCAAAGGAAACACGCTCAACGGATATCTAATACCAACTGATGTAATATTTACGTTCCAACCACAGGATAACGCCTTCGTCACGCTGAAACAGGAATTCAATAACTGACGAGAAGTACCCATGGTTGATAAATTAATTTTAGAACATTATTTCAAAGAAAAAATCTTGCGCCCTAGGACAATGAAGTCCTACAGCCAAGCAATGCAGAAGTTTACCAGCTGCATGAGCAAACTAGGCGTGAACTCCATTAAACAAGTGACACGGGATAACTTACTGGATTGGAGGGATCATGAGTTAAGAGTAAATGGACTCTCTGCTACATCTTGGAACTCATACTGCCGGCAGCTGAGGGCAGTGCTCACATTTGCACTTGAACAAAGCCTGGTGCATTGGCCTGAGAATTACTTCAAGACGCTACAGGTTCGCGCGCCTGGAAAACGAAAAAAGACACTTTCAGACGAGCAAATTGCGAAAACGCACAAAGTGTTTTCTGAGCTCATACACGAAGAAAACGAAAACCGTTATAGCGGTAGAATCCACCCCACCTGGTTCTGGAGCATTGTATTTGAAACGCTGTACTACACAGGCATGAGGCGCAATCAGCTGCTCAATATCCGCCTAAAGGATGTGAGCCTTGAGGATCAAACAATCTTTTTAAGCATCCAGGGGTCGAAAGCACACAGCGAGAACATCATTCCAATTCCTAATGGCCTAGTAGAAGCCCTAGGCATTTTGCAGGCCAAAGCAAAAAAAATGCGCTTTAAACCCGATGACCAGCTATTCAACGTCACTCGGTTCGGAGCAAACAGGTACAAATACACGAGAATGCAGGACTCAAATATTTCAAATGCCTTTCGAGAACTCTCTGCTCGTCTCGATTTTCCAGCCTCTCCTCACCGTCTCAGACACACGCTGGGAACCAAGCTCATGAGACAGCCGGAGAAAAACTTACACCTTGTGAAGGCCATTTTTGGCCACAAAGATATTCGCACCACACTTGAATATGTGGTGCCAGACCTAGAAGATATGCGAGACTTGCTCAATACGATGCCAAAGCTAATAAAATGATGTATAGTTTTAGCGTTTAAAAAGACGCAGATAGAAAAACGCCCTATCAGTATTTAATTTGACATCAAACTGATAGGGCGCTTATTCTACCTGTACAACTGTTGAGGTGTTGAGAGACCTCGCAAGGTTCAGGCCTGTATTTTTGACGTTTGGAGTGCAATCCAATACGTCTAGACCTGCAGGTTATTTGCTGAAAGTAGACCACAAAGCTTTTTTTGTGTCTACAGTCAGACTGTAAATTGGTGCCGGCACCAAGAGTCGAACTCGGGACCTACTGATTACAAGTCAGTTGCTCTACCAACTGAGCTATACCGGCAATGGCGGCTATTATATACAATCAAAGCACCTTGTAAAGCCTTTCTGTAAATATTTTTAAACTAAGTAAAATCAAGTACTTACGAACGACATCTAAAAACCCCTGCAGCCCACTATTCATCAACGCTTGCGCTATTTATCAGCTGCGATAAGCCAATAATAATAAATTGCGTGGTGTCAGCTCTACTGCACAAAACTCACCCAATTCCACCAAAAAACCCTGTTCCTGTAAAAAAAGCGCTTGATCAAGAACCAGCCATAATTCTAATGGCCGACGAAATAAACCACGCACCAGTTCTAAATTGCGCACTTGAGCTAAACGTTGCCAACCTGCAGCCTCTAATACCTGCCAATTTTGTTCAGGCACAACTGGCAAATCTCGTAATGCCGCTAAATCACGACACCACTGGGCAAACGATTTATTAAACCAGGTCGCTGACAAGGAAGGTGTTGGCAGATACTCATCCACACCCCGCAGCTCACGCTGCAAGATATCGAAAGCTAAACGCCACGCCATCGATTGATCACGCAAGCGGCGCTCACGTGCGGTTGCAGTCACTGTCGCTGTCAGTGGCAAACCTAAGTCATCACGATCCAACTGCAACATCGACGTCTGGCCCAGTGTAGACAGCGGTTGATAAATATCTGCCTCAGTGCGGTTATAACAACACGGTGCTAAAGCTAAGGCCGCTGTTTGTTGCACGCTCACCTGACGCACAAGGTGCGTATGCAAATCACCACAAGCATGCAAAGCAACCACGCTACCGCTCTCTTGCAACGGTGCCGCACTGGCAGTGCTCATCACATCACATTCTGTGTGCTGTGCCTTAGCGAGGTACTTCTGACTAATAGCATGGCCGCTATCAACCAATTCGGGATTAAATTCTAAGCATTGCAGATGAGCATCGGGCCAAGCCAAGTAACGGCCGAGATGACCTTTGCCTGCGCACCAATCCAGCCAATGTGTGGTGTCGCTAAACAACTGCCCTGCACCGCTATGTACGGCTCCGGCAAAAGCTGAAATCTGTTGCCACTTACGTTCGGCAATTCCGCTCTGCATACGCAGTGGCCGCTCACTAAGTGCAGCATGACTAAAGGTGCCAATGCGACAGAGTTGCTGAGCCTGTTGCGCCCAATCAGCAAAGGGTTGTGGTGCAGCAATGGAACTGGGATCGCCATGACAGGCTTCGGCGTCTGCCAAACTGCGGGCACGCAACCACGTGGCTAACTCTGGAAAATCAACTTCCCAATCAAGCTGCTGCTGAATAAAGGGTTTTTCTCGCCAGATGCTTTGCTGCGCTAATAGGAAAGAATCTAGCGCTAAAAAACGTTCGCGCAGCGCATCACCACTGAGTAAAGACATATCTACTGCTCACCATAAGAACCCTATAACCGGCAATAGACAGACTTAAAGAGTGCAGTCTCAATCTATGCAACCCTTAGTCTTCTTCAACTGACTTAGCACTTTTGGGTGAGAGCCGTAGGCTGCGCAAACTGCGTTTAACGCTTTTCAGGTGATTAACCAGCGAAGGACCGCGCGCCATAGCCACACCCATCGCCAATACATCGATCACCACCAAGTGGGCAATGCGTGACGTCAGTGGCGTATAAATCTCAGTATCTTCTTGCACATCAATGGCTAGATGAATGCTGGCTAAATCAGCCAGTGGTGTATTGCTCGGACACAGAGTAATTAAAATCGCACCCGTTTCACGCACTAGATGTGCAGTCGTCAGTAAATCTTTGGAACGTCCTGACTGCGAAATACAAATCGCTACATCAGTCGACTGCAAGGTGACCGCCGACATGGCCTGCATATGCGGATCACTGTACGCCGCGGCAGTCAGCAATAGACGGAAAAACTTATGCTGAGCATCAGCGGCCACGGCACCTGAAGCACCAAAACCATAAAACTCAACACGCTGCGCTTTCGCCATCACCGCAATCGCAGCTTCTAAGGCTTCAACATTCAACTGCTCACGTACTTCTATTAGTGTATGCAGCGTAGTATCAAAAATCTTTAACGCATAATCGGTGACTGCATCATTCTCACTGATCGCAAACTGACCAAAGCTGGCACCTGCCGCTAAACTTTGTGCCAACTGCAATTTTAAATCTTGAAAGCCTTGGCAACCCACTGCTCGGCAGAAACGAATAATCGTCGGCTCACTGACCCCAACGACGGCCGCCAAATCAGACATCGAGCTGTGCATCACTCCAGCCGGATCAGATAACACGTGCTGCGCGACCTTCACTTCTGACTTGCGCAATAATTCAAGAGATTGAGCGATATGCTGTAACAGATTCACAATGTTAGACTCGTTTAGCGTATGCCACAGTTATGTAGCGGTTTTGTAGTTATACTACAAAAGCTGTTTATTCGCACGTTTTTCCCATAGGAGAGCAACCTTGAGCCTGCCTTGTGACATGTTAGTGTTTGGTGGCACCGGTGATTTAGCCTTACATAAATTACTGCCTGCGCTGTACCATTTACACCGCGAAAACCGCCTACCCAAGGATATGCGCATCATCGGTATTTCTCGAAAGCAGCTAGCCCGTGAGCGCTATATTGAATTAGCAGAACGTCAGTGCCGCGCACAAATTGAACGCAAAGACTTTACTGAGGAGATGTGGCTCAGCTTTAGTGCGCGCCTTGAATATTTTTCCATGAATGCCGAGCAAGCCGCGGATTTTGGACGTCTGGCGCACTTCTTAGCGCAGCAAAACAGATGCGGTTATATTTACTATTTAGCCACCGCACCGAATTTATTTGAAAGCATCGCTTCAAACTTAGCCTTAAGTGGTTTAGCCGGTAGCAATACTCGCATCGTGATAGAAAAACCCATTGGCCACTCATTAGAATCGGCACTGGCTATTAACGCCACTATTGGCGAAGCCTTTAATGAAGAGCAAGTGTTTCGTATCGATCACTACTTAGGCAAAGAAACCGTACAAAACCTGATGGCGTTGCGCTTTGCTAATGCGCTATTTGAGCCGGTGTGGCGTGCAGCGCATATTGATCATGTGCAAATCAGCGTGAATGAAACCATCGGTGTCGAAAACCGCGGGGCTTACTATGATCACGCTGGTGCGATGCGCGATATGCTGCAAAACCATTTGCTGCAGCTGCTGTGTTTGGTGGCCATGGAAGCCCCGGTGCGCTTTGATGCCGATGCAGTGCGCAATGAAAAAGTCAAAATCTTACAAGCACTGCGACCCATCACTGGCCTAGATGTCAAAGATAAAACAGTACGTGGACAATATGCAGCGGGGCATATCGGCAGTCAGAGTACACCGGCCTACTATTTTGAAAAAGATGTGGATAGCGACAGTGATACCGAAACCTTTGTTGCTCTTGAAGTAGAAATCGACAACTGGCGCTGGGCCGGGGTGCCCTTTTACTTGCGTACCGGTAAGCGTTTAGCAAAAAAGACTTCGGAAATTGTGATTCAATTTAAGCCCGTACCACACAGCTTATTTAGCGACAGCCAAGCCAATCATTTACTGATTCGTTTGCAGCCAGAAGAACGTATCAGTATTGAACTGATGGCAAAAACTCCAGGTAAAGGTATGCATTTAGAGCCTGTGGAGCTTGAAATCAATCTAGCCCAAGCCTTTCAGGACAATCGACGCTGGGAAGCCTATGAGCGTTTACTCTTGGATGTGATTGAAAACGATTCCACACTGTTTATGCGCCGCGATGAAGTCGAAGCAGCATGGCAGTGGGTTGATCCTATTCTCAAGGGCTGGGAGCAGCATTATCAGCGTCCACGCCGCTACCCTGCGGGTTCTAACGGCCCCGAACAGGCACACAGCTTGCTAGAAAAGCATGACCGTGAATGGCATGAGTAAATAACTGTGAGTGGTGCAAAAAGCTGCATCACTCACGGTATTGTACGAGCAGAGCAGTAAGATTATTCGCTCTTCGAAAACCACCATTTATTATCTAACTTAATCCATGTTTCTCGATTAACGCGTGGCACCAAAACTCGCTCTTGATCTGGCGTTGCTGCACTCTGCATTAAACCAATATCAACAAAAACCTTAACATTAACCCGACATACACCGTCATCACACGTTGCATTTAATACGTCAGATGACTTCCAGCTATAGACTCCAGCATAATCAGACATGAGATTCTCAACAGTATTGAGCTCACGATAGCCAGGCGACATATACTTATAAGCTTTCTTAAAATCCTGTGCCAATAAAGCAGTTTGTCTTTTTTCTGCAAGCTTAAGAACATTCTCTTCAGTTGTTTTAGGCTGCATCACTGCACACGCAGACATGCTCAACACAATAGCCAAGACAGATAAACGGCCGAAATTAGTTAACATTTTCACTCCTTATTCACACTAGCATTAAATTTAGCATTCTCTTCAAAGTTATCTCTAAATGCTTCAGTCAAACCCTGCATTTTATCGCGGAACTCATCACCTACTTTATTAAAGTCTTTATATTGATTAATAGCTCTTGGACTAATCGTAATCAACAACTCTGTACGGTCAGAAGTTTCACCTTTAGAGCCAAATAAAGGGCCAATAAAAGGTAGTTTTGACAAATACGGAACACCGCTGTTCCCGTCTGTTTTACTATCTTGAATTAAACCACCTAGAATAATAGTATCGCCGCTCTGAATTGCAACCGTACTTTCAATACTGCGCTTTAAGAAAGATCGCTGCCCAGTGGCTGTGTCCAGCGCACCAACATCAGTCACCTCTTGCATAATATCCATGACAACTAAGCCACCACTATTCACACGCGGCTTCACCTTAAGCTGCACACCCGTGTCTTTGAGCTCAACATTCTGAGTCAATACCCCAGAGTTATTAGTATTGACTGTTTGACTGGTTTGAATCGGCTGCTGGTTACCCACCTGAATTGTTGCTTCGCGATTATCCTGAACCAACACAGATGGTGATGACAATGACTTAACATTGGAACGACTGGCCAGCATATTAATTACGGCCCGCCAATCAGAACCGGAGAACAAGTAAGAGAAACCTGGAACACTACGACCTACCGTTCCACCATCACTCATAGAGAGCAAACCACCTTTATCACCCAGTCCCTCTACACCACCTTTAGAGTTAAAAAACCACTCAACACCATAGTTCAGCTCATCTTTCAGCGTGACTTCCCAGATTGATACCTCAACCAAAACCTGAGCAGGCAGCTTATCCATTTTATCTAAGGCACCACGAATACTGCGCCACTCTTTAGGTGCAGCCATGACTAACAAGCTGTTATTAGCTTCGTCTGCCACAATTCGAGTACCCAGTGCAGTGACTGAGGTACTGCTACCCGAGCCAGCACTGTTACTGGTGCTAGCAGAATCACTTCCGTCAGTACCTAACTCTGTTTTTCCTAGACCCGGCGCAGTTGACCCGCTGGTTGAAGGCTTAGACGAACTGCCTGAGCTACCAAATATTTGACCTAATAAATCAGCTAAATCTTTAGCCTGACCATTTTCAACGCTATACACATAAAGTTGCGATCCAGCCTGCTCATCCTCCACTCCAAGGCCAACGCTATCAAAACGTTTAATCCAAGAGCTGACAGTACTGAGTTGGCTGCCATTGGGTGCAACAACCATAATGCTATTAATTTCATCAAGTGTAACTAGCTTTGTTGCGCTTGCTAAACCACCTAATTCAGCATTACCCATCACTTTTTCAAGTCGCTCAACAAGTAGTTTTGCATCAAGATTTACAATCTCATAAATCCCAAAAGACATACCACTTAGAACATCAACATCAAGCATGTTTAATGTACGTAATGCGTTTTTCATTTGTGGTGCAGAAGCGCCAAGCATTAAAATATTACGTAATGGATCAACACGTAAAATACTGTCCTTCATTCCTAAAGGCGCTAATATTTTTTCCGCCTCGGTCACAGATAAAAACTTTAACGGAATAATACGCACACTATAACCACGCGTTGCTACAGCTTCACGCAAGGCGACTGGAACTTCACTGCGTATACCTACAGACTTACCGACACGATAAATACCATTACTACCCTGCACAAGCGCAATACCTTGGGCCTCTAAAGCAGACTCCAGCATATCTAACAAAGCTTCTTGCGGGACAGGCTCGGTAGAAACAAGAGTAATTTGCCCGCCCACATCAGCATCTAATGCGTACGGAACTTGGAGTAGATCACCTAAAATAACGGTCAGCACTGCTTCTAAAGGTGCTGACTCAAAATTAACGTTGACCCCGCCAGCTGTCGCAACAGCGTTCTGTTTTTTGCTCGGTATATTGGCAAAGTTGCCTGTACCTCGCTGCTCCAGCAAAGTTTTACCACTACGCTTTTTATCAGGTGCATCATCGAGACGCTCTGCAACAATTTTTGGATTAGTTTTAATCAAAGATACAGCGGGCTGCTCAACTTGCGTATCAGGGGTGGTTGCACATGCAGTTAAAAAAAGAAATGTGCATGCCACACTTAACGTTCGCAAACTAAAACCGGCCCGCACAGGGTTATAAGACATCATTGTTTTATCTCTCAAGAAACATATGTGTGAATGCATGAAGGTAAAAATCTATCAGACATAACAATTACTCACTCGCCTCCAGTTCTATCGAGCTCGGCCTCTCGCGCACAAGAGACAAGGTTTGTCTCTGCTCCTCGCCTGCAAACGTAATATCTTTAGTAGTAATTTCTTCCACCGTCCAGTTTTGTATAACTTGTCCAACTAGGACTGGTGTTATTTTTCCTTCAACCCTCAGTAACGCTTTGCGCACATCACCCGCTAACACAATGCCAAGCAACTGAATATCACGTAAAGGAGCAACTGTGGCCTCTGCACCTTGAGCAGCCACCTCGCTCAAGTCCTCAACAGGCTCACGCTCCTGCCAAAACAAAGGTCGCGCCAACACAGTTTCAACATCATTCACAGAGTCGATTTGTATAAAGGGTAAATCCTCAACATTCAAATGAGGATTACGCACAGGCTCGGCATCGGTAAAAAACCATAAAAACACTGCTAAGACAAATGTGACGATAATCGCCCCCGCTAACGCGGTAGTTACTTTAGCCGAAGCTATTAATATCCCTTTCATTTTAGTACCTCTTGGTCACCCTTCGGCACTAAAAACGTGAATACAGTCATATCTACACTCACCCTCTGCGGCACAACTTCGCCCCTGCGTACACGTATCTGCTCAGGCGAAATGCGAATACTGTCTATAAGCAACAGGGGTTTATCTTGCTCAAATGCGCTTAACGCCTGCATTAAAGCTGGCATTGTGGCAGAAAATTTGACCTGGACTCCAACTTTTGAGTAGTCATCTTGTAACGTCACAGGTAATGGCGAAATACTCAAAACCTGAGCCTTCGCATTGTTCAGTTCTGTTGAAACGCGACGCTGAATATCAAGAGTGACAGAGTCCGCAGCTATTTTTGAATACACCAAACTCTGCAAATCATTGCTTTGATACTCTTTAAAAGTTATCTCTAAGTTCTCACGGGCGTTATCAATAGCGCGCAACTGCTGTAAGACCCGTGCATCTTTACTGAGTTCACTGCGATATCGATCTTTTTGATGAGCGATAGGACTTAAAACCAACAGGGTAAGAAATAAAATCAGCCCAGCTAATATCAATACACTGATACAGCCATCGCGCTTATGCATCCATAACTGGCGTATCATTCTTGGCCATCCACTGCAGCATTTATCTGCATATTTGCTGTAAAAATATCTTGCCCTTCTCGGCTTCGGGTAATTGAGGCGGTAAAACGCGCATCCTTAAATAAAGGAGAGCTATTGAGCAACTCAATAAGGTCAACCACCCCTGTACCCATACCGCTAATAGCCAGTTTTTGCCCTTCGATGCTGACACTATTAATAAAAATCTCATCGGGCACCAGCCGCGTCAACTCTTCGATAATAATCGACAGTGTACGGTTACTCGCACGCTGCACTAAAACATAATTAAGGGCAACAAGATCATGATCTAAAATCTCACGCTTTTCTTGCAAATCAGTCACGCTCGCACTGAGCGTTCTCATTTCAGCTTTGCGTTCAAGCACCAAACTATGCAGCTTAAACACCGGCAATACAGCCGTCACCAGCAGCAGCGTCAGTAAGGCAGCGAGTAACACGCTGTTACGGCTTAAACGTAACCACCATGCATTGCGTGTACGTTGCTGTCCAAACAGATTTATAGCGTGCGGCTTTAAGAGCTGCTCAGTGGGTGCCACAGTTAACCGCGCGACTGTCAAGCCGGATAAGCGTTCAATATGATCAATCCAAGGCTGTACTTCTGTTTTTAAAGCAGCAACAAACTCAACCTCAATGGTTTGCAGATTCGGGTTCGGAGTCCATACCTCTAACACATCAAAGAACACCTGATCAGCACTAAACGGAGTAAGGCGCGCAACCTGATAACTGACCACTGAGCGTAAATTATTACGTGCCACACGCGGCAAAGTAATACGTTTTCGCATGACAAGCGCTTCAGGTAAGAGCGCATGCAGTTGCAGTTGTGATGCTTTCACATCTCGGAGCAGGTCTGCATTAAAAGCACCATCGGCTGCAAGCGCCATCTCAGCCTGTTGCAGAACAATAGTCTGGGGCTGCGTGTTTGGATATTTGCGGACAAACTCAAGCTGGTTCGGCGCAATAACAGCTTCAACGACAGGAGCCGGACGCACAAAAGACTCGACCAAGCCCGCCGGCATAATATCAGCGACCCCACTCTTAAAGCGCTGAAATAAGCTGCCTAAATCAAGCCCAAATAGCTGTAAATTACCTACTTCAAAACGCATCAGCCATTAATCCAAATAAAAGTGTGTATTGTACTCATTCCACCGCACAACATGATAGCCATGCTTGCCGCCGCTAAAGGCTACAGTTGCTTCAATTTTACGCTTACTCGAACTGCTAGTGAGTTCAACTTGCACACGAAAAATATCATTCAGACCGGCATCCAACCCATTATTAGTCACTGCACGTACATCGCGGTCTGCCAAGATCTGCTCTGCAGCATTGCCTTTGAGCGCCCGTAAAATATCTGTATCAGCAAAATCAAAATTCACATCCTGGTGTTCACTATCAACTGTCAACCAACCTTGTATCCGCTGATAAACGTCTGCTGATACAATCGGTACAGTGGCTAACTCGACCGTAGACGTCCAGGGCTGTTGCAGACTCGCCTCAAAGCCATCATTGAGCTCAGCTGCCAGCATGCCGGTTCGACGATCGATAATATACTGTGCAATTTGTGCAGCATTATCAGCGCCTGCTTCATTAAAAGCCGCAGCTAAATCGTCGAATGGCGCTGCGTTTAAACTGATAAAAGCAGTTTCCGGAATGAAGCGAAAACGCACATCCATCAAATTCAAGTTAAGCGTATACACCTGTCTAACCATGCCCGACAACATATCGGGGTCTGATTGCTGTATTGCCACTAAATAATTTAACACCGCTTCAGCGCCCGCACGCGCTTGCGCACGCTGAACAATATCAGTCGCCACAGTGCGATCTACTTTAATGGTTGCAGTAAAGGCAACCAGTAATACAGTCAACAGCACAGTAATCCACAACACGACAATCAGTACAACACCACGTTGCTGGGCTTGGTTCATGGTTATCGCCCCAACTGATTTACAGAAAAAACCATACTGGGCCAGTGCTGATCAACTGCAGTGAGATGAACGGATACCAAACTGGGCATACGTCCATCAGGCACCTCATCGAGCCATTGCTCATCATGAAAATAGCGAAAACGCACTGACCATTCTTTGCTCACTTGTAAAAACTGTGTTTCAGAAAAAATATCTTCGGCTGCCCAACCATCGACCAACGGAGCAAAACGCACCCACAAACCACCACGGCCTTCGTAGTTATTGATCATTTCAAACAGATAATAAGTATTACCAACCGACATCGCCAAAGGTGCAGCATAGCGAATACGTTCCGCTTCAGACTCAAATGCCATCAAACTATCAAAACTAATACCGCCCAACTTCACTGGTACAATTTGATCCAGGTGCCGATAGAGCAACGCACTGATCTGTCGTGGCTCTTCAGTCTTAGCAATATAATCCTCGGACACTTGCCAACTGCGTACACCGACCCGAAAGCCGCCAAACAACACCAAAATCAACAGACTCATCAGCGTTAAAGCAATCAAAGTTTCAATCAAGGTGAACGCTTTTTGTCGGTGCCCTAACATGCTTATTCCTCTCGCCCAAGTCGCAGCGAGCTGAGTACAAAACTATGGATTTTCCCGCCCGAGGGCCAAAACACTTCAATATCAACGCGATACAACGTTGCGCCAGCCTGCGCTAAAGGCTCAGAAAACTCCCAAGTAAAGGGCTCGATATTAATTTCCCAGCTAAACTCAGGCGCTAGCACATCATGCCCCTTATATTGGGCAGCTTGTAATGGCTGCACCACACCAACTTCTGCCAAGCGTGATTGAGCAACAATAGCCGCCTGACTGATCCGATCAGCGCGTACCAGCTGGCTCATACCCGTTGAAAAACCACTCAAAATAACCGACAACAGCAATGCTGCCACTAAGAAAGCTACAAGCACTTCTAAAATGGTAAAGCCACACTGTTGCTGGGGCATTCTAGTTGCTTTCATCAACGATACTCACGCGACCGGTTAACCAGTCTATGTCAACATTTACAGTTACACCCGCGTCATACAACGCGAGCTGCCCACCTGTAGATGAACCATCAGGAAAGAAACGCACACCGGCTTTGTCGCCATCAACTTCAGAGCTTGCGACCTTCGCACGTATATCAACAGCATCAGGGAAGGATTTTATTTTACTTTTATGATTCACATAGCGGTGCTGCTGAGTATCCACCCAAAATAAAGTAGCCTGTTGGCTCGTCACCGCTTTCGCACGTGCTTGACGCAAGCTGATCTGCATATCACGCGCTACATCATGCACAGACAGCACCATGCTTTTACTCACAGCAGGCACCACCAGTGCCAAGGCTAGCGCAACAATACTCAACACAACCAGCATTTCAATTAACGTAAAACCGGTTGTGTTGCGCATCTGAGCAGGGTTATTCCCAACTGCCAATTTCTGCATCTTCACCTTCGCCGCCAATCTGCCCGTCAGCACCTAAAGAGTAGAGATCAAAAGCGCCATGCTGCCCAGGGAATCGATATACGTAGTCGTTACCCCACGGATCTGTAGGTACTTTTGACTTGCGCAAATACGGACCTTTCCAACGCTTTTCACCGGCAGGTTGCTCAACTAAAGCCTGTAAACCTGAATCTTGTGTTGGATAACGCCCCACCTCTAAGTGATACATATCCAAAGCACCTGCAAGCTCTTCAATTTGCATCTTTGCGGTATCTGTTTTTGCACCGCCCACGTATTTCATCACGCGCGGTCCGACCACCGACATCAGCAGACCTAAAATCACCAGCACTACCAATAATTCAATCAAGGTAAAACCACGCTGACGCTGTACAAATTTTCTCATCATAATCCTCGTCAATAATTTAAAATATGAGAGCTCACCCCTCATAGTCAATCAACATTCTCAAGCCATCAACCACGTTAGCCAACCAGCTCATTGACGCCCAAAATACCCAGTAAGATTGATACGATAATGCCCGCAATCAATACACCTAAACTTAAGATTAATATCGGTTCCAAGAGCGCCAACAAACGCTGAGTGACAGTCTCAACCTCATCTTCATACAGATTCGCAACCTTAAGTAGCATCTGCTCCATCTGACCGGTTTCTTCGCCCACTTGCATCATATGCATGGCCAAATCTGGAAACTGTTGACCTGCCAATAAAGAAGCACTTAACGATTTACCTTCTTTTAGAGCAGTAACAGCCCTATCAAGTTCCTGACGCAAGGCACGATTACTCACAGTTTCTCGAGCAATGCTCAAACCCGACACCAAAGGCACACCACCTTGCAGTAATACGCCTAAGGTTCTGGAAAAACGTGTTATCTCTAAATTACGGACCAAGTCGCCCACTAATGGCCAATTCAAAATACGTGGATCAAAACTTTCACGAAAGCTTTCTTTGGCAAACACATGCTTAAAAAAGTAAAAAGCCCCTACCAAACCACCTACTACCAACCACCACCAGTCAGCCATAAAGTCACCCATACTCATCACGATGCGCGTGGGTGTTGGCAGCTCACCGCCCATATCAGTAAATAAATCCGCAAAGCTGGGCACCACATACGCCAATAAAAACACCAACGAGAGCACTGCGACCGAAAATAGAATCATTGGATATGTCAGTGCTGAACTGATCATCTTACGCAATGCTTTAGCGCGCTCTAAATATTCACTCATGCGCGTCAAAGATGCTTCCAAGGTGCCGCTGGCCTCTCCTGCGCGAATCATATTGATATAAAAAGGCGAAAACTCCGAACGCCCCGCAAATGCCTCTGCCAGTGATTTACCTTTGCGTACTTCATCACGAATATGTTTAATCAGCTCAACCGCCTTGTCGTCGCTGAGCCCCTCTAAAATACTCAAGCTGCGATCAAGCGGCAAACCCGAAGACAGCATCACCGCGAGTTCACGGGTAAAGTGTAAAACACGGTCACGCTCGTTAGTTTTTTTAGGACGGCGCGATTTCTTACTCGCTTTTGCAGTCGGCTGCTGCACCTCACTGACTTCCATCACCATTAAACCATCACGCCCTAAAGCTTCCGCGACCTGCTCAGCGGACTGCATTTGCATGACGCCATCAACCACTTTGCCTGACGTATTGACTGCACGATATTTAAAAAAAGCCATAAGCTAATCCTAGCGTGAAGCCTGCGCAACACGCAGCACTTCAGCAGTAGAGGTTAAGCCCGCAAGTACTTTGCTAAAGCCATCTTCAAACATACTCAACATGCCATATTCTCGTGCTACACGATAAATCTGCTCACTACTGGCGCGCTGTAAAACTTCATGGCGCACTTGGTCATTCATCAGTAACAACTCATGAATCCCCATCCGTCCACGGTAACCGGTATGGGCGCATTCATCACAACCTCCGGGACCATACACCTTGACGTCTTGCCCAGGCTCGAGCAAATGAGCAACACCCATGTTACTCAGTTCTTCTGAGCTGATAGTGTGCGGCTGTTTACAATGTGGACACAATTTTCGCACCAAGCGTTGTGACATGACCCCGTTAACCGTAGACGTTAACAAATAATCCTCAACGCCCATATCCAGCAAACGGGTAATCGCACTGGGTGCATCGTTGGTATGCAAAGTAGACAAAACAATATGCCCAGTTAATGCCGCTTGAATCGCAATGCTTGCAGTTTCTTTATCGCGAATCTCACCGATCATCACCACATCCGGGTCTTGACGCAAAATTGAGCGTAGCGCGTTTGCAAAGTCTAAGCCGACTTTGCTGGCTGTTTGTATTTGATTAACACCCGCTATCTGGTATTCAACAGGGTCTTCTACCGTCAGGATTTTACGATCCACCGTGTTTAATCGGCTCAACGCGGCATATAATGTGGTGGTTTTACCACTACCCGTTGGACCCGTCACTAAAAACACACCATTAGGGCGGGCCAATACGGTTTTAAAGTCTTTTAAAATCTGCGGTGACAAACCAATAGCATCTAAATCAAGATTAATACTTTGCTTATCTAAAATACGCATCACCACACTTTCACCGTGCATGGTGGGCACAGTAGACACACGCAAATCAATCGGACGGCCTTGCATACGCAGCTGTATACGTCCGTCTTGCGGTAAGCGTCGCTCGGCAATATTAAGCTTTGAGAGAATTTTTAACCGCGAAATAACTGCCGGAGCCAATTGCGCTGAAGGTGTTTCGACTTCTTGCAGTACGCCATCAATACGAAAACGGATTGATAAATGATGCTCAAACGGCTCGATATGAATATCCGAGGCTCGGGCATCTAAAGCCCGTGAAAAAACACTATTAACCAAGCGAATCACTGGCGCTTCACTGGCCATATCACGCAGGCGTTCAACATCATCCACCCCTGTGGACAAAGCAGATTCAGTCAGTGCTTCATCCGCTTCACGCTGAGCTGCACCCGCACCATATAAGCGCTCATAGGCATTGTCTAAATCAGTACTCAGCGCTAACAGCGGCTCAATCACACGCCCAGTGGCCATAGCCAGCGCACGCAAAATAAAGTCGTCGGAGGGCTCGAGCATGGCCACTTGTAAAGTGCTTTCGTCATCTGCCACAGGCAGTACATGCTGCTCGCGCATAAAGGCTTTAGAGATAGCGTTCTCATCCAGCACAGGCTCTTGCGGAAACTCTTCAGCGGTGATTAAACGATAACCAAAGCGCTCCACTAAAATATGCGCAATGTCTCTTTCTGCCACCAAGCCTAAACGCACAAGTATTTGCGAGAGCTGGCCACCAGAAAGCTTTTGTACCTGAGTGGCACGCTGCAAATCTTCTTCTGACAACTTATTGGCAGCGATTAGCCACTCACCCAAATGCTGCATAGCTTATTTCACCCTTATTGATTCACGCTTATTAGCTCACGAGTATACTCTTTTAACCGACCAAGACGACGCCCATCAGCACTCAAGACAGCAGTCGCTGCTTAATATTTTGTTTCAAACTATGCGGCATCCGCGCAATTAAAAACCCAAGCCATTGATTGTGTAAAATAGCCGGTAATATTTTACGAATAAAGGGCGATTGCACTGCAGCAAAAGCCATATCACCTTGCACCGCTGATAAGCCGCTCCAGCAACTGTGCACATCAAGGTCACCGCCTAAAACATAACTGGGCTGAGCAAGAGTCGCAGCATAATCAGTAGCATAGTCAAACTCAGCACGCGTGTTGATCTGCAGTGCAAAAGGCTTTGGCGCTTGACCTTGAGTCAACTGACGCTGCACCTCTAAAAAATGCGCCACAATATCAACAGGCTCACGATCAGGTTGCACTAACCATGTCCATGGGCGCCCCTCTAATCGCTCTGGGAAGGCGCCAATATTCGTAGCCACAACCGGCAAACCCGATGCTAATACCGCAGACAACGTATAGCTATGGGTTTCTGGACAACTCCCAGGAAACCACACCACATGGGGGTTGATCTCTGCGATCAACTCAGCCAGTTTGGCGTCTTGATAGGCTCCATGCACCTTTAAATGACTAAAGGGGTGCGTGCGCAACGCACGGTATGCATAACCCAGCAAATGAAACTCAAGCGGCGTACGCTGCGCACGTGCGTGTAGCGCGCTAGCTTCTAAAGCATCGGCGCCTTTAAAGATACTTAACGCACCCAGTACCAAAATACGCAGCGGCTCATTCACGCTACGGGCTATCACTGCCACCTCACGTGGCTCAAGACTGGGCTCATGCACGGCCCAGATAAAACTCGCCATCGGAAAATACGCTTGCATGCGCACTAAAGTGTCATGACTGGGCACAAACACCCGCTCAGCCGCATTTAAAAAATAAGCGCTATGTGTGCGCCATTGCTCAATGCTCTGCTGCTGAGGCGCGGGCCGTGTGGCTAAACAAGTATTACAACCTGCCTCATCCGGCGCACCACAATAGCGGCCTTGCTCATCGGCTAAGGTAACCTGCGGACAAGCGAAGTAATAGTCATGTACCGTCACGTCATAGCTGCACGGTAACTGCTCGGGCAACAACAGCATCGACGGCGGCAAACCAATGGTGTGGTGATAATGCAAGCGCGACACACCCAGCCAACGCAAGGTATCCAACAACTGCGGCATGTCGATCGCCGCGTCAAACACCAAACCCGCTTGTTGGCGTTTAGCCAAAGGGCGTAAATGCATGCGACCATTTTCACTTTCTGGGGTGAGCAGATACACCTGTGCTTGTGTCGCTATTTGCTCAGCAAAATCCAGCACATGACGCTCAGTCCCACCACCGCGGCAATGATTAATAACCACCACCACCGGTAACTCACTGCGCCGCGCTAACTCAGCATCGACAGCAAAACGTAGCGTGCGTGCTGGATTTTCAGCAATGTGCTGCTGCACCACGGCATCATAATGCGGATAGAGACGGGTGAGGACTTTATGGCCATGACGCTGATGCTCGCTTTGCGTTTCAGCAAAACTCACGCCACCTTTGTGATATACAAAAGTGTCACCCGTAAGCACGTGTCTCCAGCCGCGTAGGGCTGAGCGCATACAAAATTCATTTTCTTCACCATAACCACGGCCAAATAGCTTGGCATCAAATGCCCCCGCATCCAACAAACAATCACGGCGGATAAACATACAAAATCCCACTGCGGTAGGAATATCCACCAGCTGCCCGCTATTGACCTCGGCAAACACCTGATCCAGTTCAGCAGGTGTGTAGCCTTGCGGTAGTTCATTATCTTCGCAAAACACCGGATAACTGCAAATCGTTGCATTATTAGAAAATGGTGTCACCGAACCAATGCGCGCATCGCTGTAGGCTGCAGCCTGTAAACGATCCAGCCAATCATTGCTGACCTCAGTATCGCTATTAACCAACACCACGTCATTGTTGGGGTACAGCGCCATGCCGCGGTTGACTGTACCCACAAAACCTAAATTGTACTCATTGTGCAGCAAAGTAAAACGCTCAGCGTTGGCATTGAGCCACTCAACCAATTGCGGCTCTGGGCTGGCGTCATTAATCACTACAACTTCTGCTGGAGTTTGATAAGTGCTGGCCAGCACTGATTCAATGCATAAGCAAGTATCTTGGAAGCCACCATAGACAGGTATCACAATAGTCACCGCTGGCGGTACAGGTGCGTGCGCGCCTGGGCCCGACGATGCCTCTGGCATAGCCGCCAAGTGCGCCGGGGTATAGTCGACCCTGCGCCCTGTATAACCCAGTAGACTCATCAGCTTATTGCGCATACGCCACACACGACTGTTGAGCACCATGCGCGCCTGCGTATCCAGCTCGCGCAATTGTTGCTCACTGTGGCGCAGACTATTCTGGCGCTCAGCCAACAAATCCAGACTGTGCTCAAACTGCTGCTGAGCGCTATGCCACTGCGCAGTTAAGGCCTGGCGCTGCTGCTCATGCTGAAGTTGTTGTTGGTGGTGTTGCTGCTCTTGCTGCTCTTGCTGCTCTTGCTGCTCTTGAAAAAGTTGCTCTTGCTGCTCTTGCGTCTCTTGAAAAAGTTGCGCTTGGTGTTGCTGAGCAGCCTGCAGCTCAGCAACACTCGCATCACGTAACTCAACCACATGCATAGCATGGCTTAATTGCTCGCCAACTGAATTTAACAGGGTTTGTAAACGCTGAATTTCAGCCCTAGTTTTGCGCACCTCGGCAGCATCGCCTTGCGTATGAAAAAACTCAATGACTTCCTGAGCATTGCTGCGCGCATAGTGTAAAAACTCTAAGACAGCCGCCGGTACGCTGTGCCCTACCGCCAGTACGCCCAAACCAAAACCAAATGGAAATTCAAAGGATGGATACAGGGTTTCCAACTCAGCCCATAACTGCCACACGGCAAAATCACTGTGGCGCACATTAGTGTCGTGGAATAACACCACACCACGCTCACTCATCTTGGGCAGCCATGACTCAAAGTCGTGCTTAACTGCCTCATAAGTGTGCAAACCATCAATGTGCAGCACATCCACAGAGCCATCAGGAAAATGTGCTAACGCCTCATCAAAGGTCATGCGCAATAGATTAGAGAAACTGCTGTAACGCGGGTTGTGCCAAGCGACTAAATCGTCATACACCTCACTGCTGTACTCACCGGCATGCTCATCGCCCTGCCAAGTATCCACCGCATAGCAGCGCGTAGGCAGCTGTTGTTGCTGCACGCCTTGGCAAAACGCACTGTACGAATCACCCCGATGGGTACCCAACTCAACATAAACATTGGGCTTGGCCAAATCGAGCAGCGCAAAAGCAAAAGGAATATGCCTATGCCATGATTCGATAGAGGTTAAGCGTTCGGGTTGAGTCGATACAGCGGCGGAGGATAGCAGCGTGTTGATAGGCATAAGAACTCTCAAAATCGAAAATCAAACTGATTTAAACGCTCAATAATAACACGAATGACAGCGACCGTCCGAGCGCTTGCATGCACATCTGCGCGCTACGGCGCAACGTTGGTACCCGTACTGGACACAACATACCGGCGTTACTGCGTGCTGGTTCATTGCTTTAACCTAGATGCGCGAGCACTGCGCTAACCGCAGGTCACAGCCACATCAATGGCCATAAAGCCGGTTAAATTAGGGTCAGCCTTAGCTTTAAAAGTTAAGGCATCATGAATCCAGTGATGCTGCACATGCTCCAGTTGCGTGCCTTCAGCTAAAGCTGCGCCGATACTGTAATCGCCTGTGGCAAGCAACGGCATGCTGAAGCTAAAGCGTATGTCACACACTTCACCGGCCGCCAGCGCCTGCCACTGTGGCAACAGCTGAATGGTATTGTCACCAAACACATGCTGCCCTAAGCGGTTCTTGACAAAAAAACCAACAATGGGTGGATTAATAGCCTGCAGCGCTTCGACTTTAACCTGCACCGTCACCGTTTGCGCGTGATCAAGCAGGTGCAAAGGCTCGCCTTGAGCATTGAGTAATGCGCACGACACAATACGCCCACCACCCACACCAAACTGCGCGCTTTCAAAGGCATTATTATCGTGCGAGCTGACGGTTACTTTTTCTGGCAATTTATTTTCATATACTGAGCTTAAATAAGCCTCTGATACGTCGCGAGCGCTACCTACTTTTTGTAGCACGCCCTGCTTGAGCCATACCGCACGGTCGCAGAGATTGACGACCGTGGTGGTGTCATGACTGACAAACAATAAGGTGCCGGTTTGCGCAAACGTCTTAAGAAAACGCATGCACTTTTGTGTAAAATAAATATCACCCACCGCGAGTGCTTCATCAATCACTAAAATCTGTGCATCAACGTGAGCAATAATGGCAAAGGCCAAACGCACAAACATACCACTGGAATAGGTTTTAACCGGCCGATCAATAAACTCACCGATCTCAGCAAAACTTAAAATCTCATTTAAGCGCGCATCAATTTGTTCGCGGGTTAGGCCATACACAGCCGCACTCAAGTAGACGTTTTCACGCCCAGTAAACTCAGGGTTAAAGCCAGCACCCAACTCCAATAAAGCCGCTAACTTACCCTGTACTGCAACCGTGCCGCTTGAGGGATACAAGGTGCCACAAATAATCTGCAGCAAAGTGGACTTACCCGCACCATTGCTGCCAATAATGCCTAGCGTTTCGCCCTTGCGCACCGTAAAAGAGATATCAGCTAGCGCATTAAAGGCACCGGCAGCTGGCTGTGGCCTGCCCAGTAATAAACGCGCCACGCGCCGCGCCGAAGAGCCCTGCGAAGAAAACGACTTGGATATATTGGAGACTTCAATAGCGATTTCAGAGCACATCAGCAAAACCTACTTTCAATCGTTTAAACACCAGCAAGCCCAGCAGCGCAAAGGCACAGCCGGCCAACATATAGGCTCCATAACCCAGCAGGCTGGGTAACTGCCCTGTAAATAACACTGCACGCACGGTTTCAATCGCCGGGGTCAGCGGATTCATATACATCAAAGGACGGATATGCTCAGGCAAGGCTTGCGCAGGATAAAATACCGGCGACATAAACATCAGCACTGTGACCACAATCGGGGTGATTTGTGCCAAATCTTTAAAAAACACCCCCAGCGCTGACAACATCCAAACCAAACCACTTAGAAAAAACACAAAAGGCAAGATTAACAACGGCAGCAATAATAGCTGCCAGTGCACAGTTTGCATTATCAGCGTATGCGCTACCAACAAGACAAAAAAGCTGATCGCGGTATGAAACAACGCCGAGGCCAAGGGCACCAACGGTAGCAACCACAACGGAAAAACAATACGTTTAACAAAGTTGGTGTGTTGCTGCATCAGGGTTGGCGAGCGGGTCACGCACTCAGCTAAAAAGCCATGCACCAACATGCCGGCAAATAAATTCAGGGCAAAAAATGAGGTGTTGGTTTCGGCACCCATCCAGCGGGCTTTAAACACGTAACCAAAGACAAAGGTATACACCAGCAGCATTAACACCGGTGCTAAAAAAGCCCATAACAAGCCTACAGCCGAGCCTTGATAGCGCGAGGCAATATCACGGCGCGTCAGCTGCGCGAGCAGGTAGAGGTTATTTTTCAGTGAACTGTAGACTGTGCTCAAGATGGCATCCTCAATAAATCAATCGATCTTAAAGTAAAAAAGCATTCTAAGAATGCTTTTTTACTTTGTGCAATCACGCCAGCTATTTTACTTGCTGAGCAAGTCATTGGCGATTTTTTCGAGTGCCGCTTGGTCCACTTTAAGCCCGGGTGAGTACACCGTTTCTTCAAGTTTTTTGGCCCGCGCATTGCGTTTAAAGGTTTGTGTCGCCGTATCGACCAACTGCTCTTCAACCTCAGCAAAGGGCTGAAAACGACTTGGCTTTTTCTCTAGCACTTGAATAACGTGCCAGCCAAATTGGCTTTTCACCGGATCACTGACTTCACCCGCTTTGAGAGCAAATGCGACCTTTGAAAACTCAGGCACCATGGCTTTATTATCAAAGAAGCCGAGGTCACCACCATTGCTTTTTGCAGACGGATCGCTAGAATGCTCTTTCGCCAACTCGGCAAAGGTCTGTTTTCCTGCTAAGACTTGGGCACGTACATCTTTAGCGCGCTGCAAGGCAGCGGCTTCATCACCCTCAAAGCCGATTAAAATATGTTGTGCTTTGACGGTTTCTGCCTGCTCAAATTGTTTCTTGTTAACGATGTAATTTTCTAAAGCCACCTTGTTAAAGTCAGGCAACGCAACATGCTCAACATAATCCTTTAGATACAGATTACCGAGCATCCGCTGCTGCATCATTTCGACCAGCTTTTGTGCTTCGGGGCTTTGGTCTAAGCCCTGCGCTTGCGCCTGTCCAGCGAGGGCTTTATAGAGCATAAAATCTTTAGCAGCTTTTTCAACATGGGCCGCCGAGAGTTTATCGGCAGGAATTTGCCCAGTTTGTAGCAAGGCTTGGGTGATAGTGCGCAATTCAGCTTCACTGACTTGCACTAACTCATTTTCCACCACATAACTCTGCGCCGGGCTGGCAGCCATAGTAAAGCTTGGCACCATAGCAAAGACACAAAGGGTTAAAATTCGTTTAAACGGCATAATTGACCTACTTATAACTTAGACAGTACATATTGTATCGAATAATAGCCAAAAAAATAGGGCTCAAAGAGCCCTATTTTATTTACACCATAAGTTTATATTATGGCTTACTTAGTTGTTTTATGGTTAGTTGATGAACCATAGTTGTTGTTCAAACCATTGCTAGTGTTGTTGTTTTTCACTGTAACAGCTGAGAAACCAATAGCTGGCATTGATTTTGCAGGCTTGGTAGCAGTAGTAAAGTCAATGTTCATCCAACCAAACTGGAAGTCAGGCTGCTCAAGAGCGACGTTATTAGAAACAAACTCACCACCTAACACTTTCCCACCATTAAAGGTCAAAATGTTAGTTTCGTAGCAGAACTGAGGACCAACTAGCGAGTTGCTTGGTGAGAAATCAATGTTAGCTTTGATGTACTCTTCGTTATCCCAAGCATTGAGGTAAACTGCATCACATGATTTACCAGGAGCAGCTAAAGTATCCCAAAACTGATCAAATGGTCCTCTCGCAAGAACTTTATTAGCAAAAGGAGCAGCTTTATTAGCTAAACCATCAGGCATAGTACGGTCAACGTGGAAACGCTTAGTTGGGTAAGTCACAACCCAGTTAGTTTCTGAACCACGTGCTGCGTCTAAAACGTAATCGTTATTGATTTCAGTGCGACCCAATTCCAAAGTCAATGAACCGACTGTAGAAGTGCTTAACAGCTCAGGTGTGACTGCAGACCAAGCACCTTTTGCAGTTGTTCTTTGAGCAACATCACCAGCAAAAAGAGCACCATTTAACGTTGGGTAAATAGAACCTGGTGTAGTGTGCAGAGTACCAGCCAGGAAATTTTCAACAGCAACTGCATCATAAGAGATCTGTGTTGAACCTTCAATATTCAGGATGCTAGCAGAACCGTACAAGCCACCTGGATTCGTGTTATTCAAACCTGCCTGAAGAGTTGTAGCAGTTGCTGCATCAGTTACTTTAACTGACCATGCGCCATCTTTAGCAAATGCCTGATTAATAAAACCACAATCTGCTGGTGCTAAACCAGGCTGTGAGCCTGCTTTAACTGCTGCAAAAAGCTGCTGACCGAAAAGTGTAGTTGTATCTACTGAACCCATCTCAATCACTTCAAAGTGACCTACACGAGTACGCGCCAAGCTTTGCTCGCCGCCATCATCGATGTAATCCTTGCTACGGAATTCTTCACCAGCAACTGGGATTGCAGGAGCAGTACAGCTTTTATCTGCAGAAACCAGCATTGCGCCATTAGCAGTAGCAGTAACCGCACCACTCCACTGGTCACGTGGTGACAAGTACAGGTTGAAGTCCAAAACTTCTTGTGAGTTTTGACCTTCTAGAAAACGAACTTTAACTGCTTTAGCTAAGTTGGTTGTGTTAGTAATATTAATGTTAGTGATGTTGCCTTCTTCTGCTGTGTACAAGGAGTACAACAGAACTTCACCCAAACCGTTTGGATTAACAACTACATCAGTAGGAGCGGCTTGAGCAGATGCGGCAGCACCCATTAGAGTAGCTAACGCGATTGCTTTTGACAGTGATTTTGTCATCACATATTTCCTTTTTTGAGCTCTAAAGTTTGTGTTGTTTGCGCTTATAACAATTTAAGCAGCACATAATGCTAAGCATGTGTTTAGCTAAAAGCAAGCATACAACTTAATTTTTACGAAATCTGCAACTCAAATCAATGTTTAGCTGCTTTCATCGTTTGCTACTCGTTATGAGTAACAGCTCCTTGACGACATACACTGTTTCTTGTTTTAGTAAATCAAGAGCCTGGCTTTAAGCCAGGCTCTTAACCCAACACAACATAGAGACAGTGCTGCTACGTGCCTTAGAGCGCATTGGATTATATGAGATTATAATACTAGACACAAGCCTTAAAACCACAATTGTTATTTTAAGGTGCGGCTGTCCAGTGGCGCACGCGAGACGGCACGCTTCAAGCGCCGCTGCCAGCGGTAGGGCACATAACGCACAACATAAGCGGCCATGGGCCAACGCGCCAGTCGATATAAAGCACGCAATACAGCCACCCGCCAGCGCCCCGCACCTTGCTGGGCCAAGGCCTGCGCTGCCCTCAACCCCAATGGCAGATCACTGCTACAGGGTTGTGTCGCACCCCTTGGCTGCAGATAAGCCTGCGCCAAGCCGCTGACTGCATCCGCACTGGCGCACCGCGCTTGCAGGTAAAAAGGCGCGCAACGACTCGACTGCCAAGGCTGCGGACCTGTCTCACTCGCCGCACAGATGCGCTGTTGCAGAGCCTGAAGCGCCGCCAACCACTGTTGTGCACTGGCTGTATGCGTTACCAACTGAGTCAAGGGTCGCTCGCGCAACCGCTCAGGCAAGGCACCAATGTCACTGGCCAGCACTGGCAGCCCAGCATACAAGCCAGCACTCAGGGTATAGCTCCAGGTTTCCGGGCATTGCGCCGGTAGCCAAAGTGTATGCGGCTGCACTTGCGCAATTAAATCAGGCAAATCAGCATCTTGATACAAACCCAAACAGCGCACCGTCGGCGGCAGAGCAATATGACACGCACCCAATAAGATAAATTCAATATTAAGCGACTGCTGCGCCGCCAAGGCCGCGGTTTGCGCTAAAGCATAGGCGCCTTTTTCAATACCCAGCATACCCAAGCACAGCACTTTAAACGGCTGTGCTGGTTGCACAGGCAACCCTCGCACCGCAGGATAAGGCCCCAGCAGCTCACGCTCCGGATGGCAACGTACCAGCGTGGACAAGCCCGGCAACATCTGCGCGAGCACATCGGCCAAAGACTGACTGGGGACAACCACCCTCTGGGCCTGCGCAGCCAGCTGCTGTAAGACCTGCGCCACTTGCGCATCGCCAGCAGGTAATGCCGCCAAGCCTTGCGCAAACCACGCGGGATCAAAGCAACCACGCTCATCGAGCAAGCTTGGGTTGCCGGTTAAAATACTGTGATCATGCAAGGTTAAATCTAACGGCAACGACATGGCCAATAAACGCGGCCAAAATGACGCGGCAAAACCTATCACATGATGCACATGCACACGCTGCACCGCTAAAGCATGCAACCATTCACACAGCTGTTCTTGCTGGCGCGGCCATTTAAAAGCCAAACGCACGCTGGGCTGCGCCTGCCACTGCCCCGCCACCTGCTGGTAGACCGGCGCCTGCAACACGACTTGGCTAGCATGCACGTGCGGACGTAAAATACACACATGCGCACGCTGTTGCAGCACATAGAGTAACTCTTGGATATGGCGCTCAACACCGCCACCTAAAGCATGACTGATGAGCAACACGCAGGGTAAATCACTGCTCTGCATATAGTGCAGACTGCGCAGCATGTGCGTATCGGTTAGAGAATCAGCCATATTAGCGGCGCTGGGTGGGCGGGTAAAAACGACCATCAAAGGCGCGTGGCGCGTATTGAAAATCGTCAGTGGCCGGCTGGTTATCAGCAATCTGATCCAACGCAGCGCGCTTGAGCAACGCTGGCGACCAATCCAGTCCTGGCCGGATACGCGCTAAAAGCTGCAGCAGCACATACAGGACACTCGCCGGTATACGGACAATGCGTATCCGCAGACCATTATCCACACCAATACGCTGCGCCAACTGCTGGACCGTTAAGCGCTGCGCACCCCCCAACTCATAGACCTTAGCATGGCTACGCGGCGCGTCTAACACTTGCAAGACAGCGGTGGCAATATCATCCACATGCACGGGTTGGCGCAGGCCAGTCGCCGTTGCCGGGATCGGTAAAAAACGCCAACGGCGAATAAATCGTTGCATACGCCCAACGGTGGCATCACGGCCTAAGCCATACAACATGGTAGGGCGCAAAATGGTTAAGCTGTGGCCCTGCTCGGCACATAAGTGCTGTAACTCTTGTTCAGCTTTGTATAAACGCTGCGCCATTTCGCGCTCAGCCCATGCTGGCGAATGCTGTTTAGTCCGCACACTGGTTGAGCTAATGGCAATCACGCGCAGCGGTTTCGGTGCATGACGCAAGAGCATCGGCAGTAAATACAGAGGAGCCAAATGCACCACCACACTGACCTGAGCCGGCCACGCCTGAACCTCAGTTAAATCAAGGGCATGCCAGCGCAGCTGCTCCTGCTCGCTGAGCTCTGGCATTGGCATTGGCATTCGCGCGCCAGATGCCAGACGGCTCACAGCATGCACACGGTAATCTGCCGCTAGCAAGCGTGGCAACACACAGTCGCCCAGTTGCGAGCTGGCACCGAGTAACAAACACGCGCGCGACGGAGGAACCACTTAAAACACCTTTTTATAATAAATATAGGCCGCCTGACCCAGCACCCGTAGCAGTACAAGTGGTGCAAAAATGGGCAGCAAGAGCTTTTGCCAGCCCGCATGCTGGTAAAAAAACCGAAGCATACTGACATGCTTGCACACCACAACTCGCACCGGCGCACGCGCACTGCTCACCCCTTGTGCATGCTCAATCTCGACACTGGGCACAAAGAGTGTCAGCCAGTTTTTGCGCTGTAAACGTACGCAATAGTCCAAATCTTCAAAATGCAAAAAATAGCGCTCATCAAAGCCGCCGATGTCATCATAAGCCGCACGATTGAGTAACATGCATGAACCAGAAATAGCCGCAACAGCTTGCGCAGTTGCAGGCAAAGGCCGACCGGTATGATTAAACTGCAACGCAGGAAAAACATGTTGCAAGCCCACCGCATGCGCCAATGCCTTAGCGGGTGTAGGAATATCACGACGGCAACCGCGCTGCTCGCTGCCATCGGTATTGCGTACCATACAACCCAAAGCCGCAACGCGCCCAGTGGCCTTGTGCGCCACACTGAGGAGCTGGGACAAACTGTTAGCCGGAACTAGCACATCAGGATTGAGCAGCATCAACCACGCCCCACAGCTTAACGCCACACCTTGATTAACCGCGCTGGAAAAACCTAGGTTGTGTCTGTTTTTGAGTAGCACCACACTATCAGATGAATACTGCTGACAAAAATCAGTACTACCATCCACTGATGCGTTATCAACAATAATACAGCGCACTGACACACCTTGACTCGCCAAAATCGACTCGACACAAGTGCGTAAAGCCTCACCAGCATTATAGTTAACGACAACGACATCTAACTTTGATGACAACATGTAAAGCTCTTCCCGTAAGATCATCGCGCGGCGGGCAACGTCTAGATCGTGCTATTCAGGCGATTAAAAAATATATTACAACACAATACGTCTCTAAAGACCTGCTAAACAACAGTTTGTGCCACAGCATACAAACTGACCTGCTCTTTAACGGGCAAAACATTAAAGCATATTGCGCTCAAGCAGCGCATCAACCAATAGCGCGCTATAAGCACGCTTACTTGCGCTGTTCATATGCGAACCATCGGGCAAGACAATGCTATGCATCTGCTCAATCTCTGAAGCTTGTAGCGCTTTGACGGGTAATTGCGCCATCAGTAGATCCCAATAGCGCTGTTTGGGGTACATGTTGTCATACAGTTGTTGTAATTCACCACTCACCGGCGGCGTGTAAAATATCACCTGACCACCGCGCGCCTGAATCAAGCCAATCCAGTGTTTTAAATTATCCAAGTTGCTCGCCCACTGCTCAACGTCAGCGATATATTTACTTTCTAAGTCATCACGCAACAGCTGCACAAAAATCTTTTTAAGCACCTCGCCATCAGCATCATTTAATAACAAGCCACTGTTGCGGTCTATATCCGTGGTCAAGGTGGCTTGTCGGGGAATCTCTTGCTTTAGCACATGACGCTTGAGCAGCTCGACACCATTTACAGCGGGATTACCAAGTACACTGAACTGCTGCCATTTATTTAAGAAATAACGATGCAAGCGCCAACTGTAATTCCAGCCACTATGGTAATAATTAACGTAGCCTTGCTGCATAGCGTTTTGCACACTATTAAGACCATGACTATCAATATCAACCACCACCACCCCGGAGAACTCTTTATCTAGGGCTAAATCTTGCAATGTAGCAAGTGGGTATAAACCATTAAGCGCAAGCATTACTGGCTCAAAATCAGGCAAGCGCTCACGCATATAGGGCATATCAATCCCAAACAGCGTGCGTGATGCGCCAATAAACACCAATGGCGTTTTGTTGCGGCTGTACACCTTATCGCGCTGCTGAGCCCAGAGGCTTTTGCTATCAACAATAGCCGGCACATAACCCTGCTTGAGCCAATATGCGCTATAGGTCGACAACAATAGAAAGAGCGCAGTGCAAAAAATTAATAAAAACCACACCCCACGCCACACTACTGAACTCTTAAAATTGAAAGTAGATAAACGCATTACTGTCACCTGGTGAAATAATAATACATGCCGTTAATACAGCCATCATCAGTGCTAGAACAGTTAAAGGAAGCTTACTGAGCAGTGTTTCAAGGTTAATATTTTTAAACAGCACATGAATCGCCACTAATCCAGCAAAGCACGCCAAGACTAAAGAAAACTCGGGTAACACGCTGGCAGCACTGTCTAATACTGCAGGGAAATTAAACAACTTAAGCGTCCAAGCCAAACCTTGCTCTAGCGTGGCCACACGGAACCAAGCCCAAGCAAACATAACCAGTAGCAAGGTCAGCAACCAGCCCAGTAGCGCCTTGAACCACTGCAAGGGTTTAATATCTAGCGTAGCGCCCAGCAATTGTTTAACCCAGCGCTCAGCAATTAACAACCCACCATGAATCGCACCCCAAATCACGAAGTTCCATGCAGCACCGTGCCACAAGCCACCAATGAGCATGGTGAGCATTAAGTTTCTGTAAGTGAATAGCACGCTGCCACGATTACCGCCCAAAGGGATATAAAGGTAGTCGCGCAGCCAAGTAGAGAGCGAAATATGCCAGCGCTGCCAAAAATCAGAGAAACCAATGGCGGCGTAGGGATAGCGAAAATTGAGTGGCAAACGAAAGCCTAATGCCAAGGCCGCACCAATTGCACAGGTTGAATAACCGGCAAAATCACAAAAAATCTGCCCACTAAAAGCAGCAGTAGCCACCCACGCTTGAGCGCTATTGACATCACTGCTGGCAAATAACTGGTTGGCAATCGGGGCAAAGACACTGTCGGACAGCACAATTTTTTCAAACATACCAAGCAACATCAAAGCCACACCGATGATGACACCCTGCAGAGTGCTACGGCGTGGGGTTTCGATTTGCTCGCGCATAAAGGTCCAGCGCACAATCGGCCCCGCAACCAATTGCGGAAAAAACGACACATAGAGCGCATAGTCACGCCAGCTTTTAGTTGCGGTAAACTTGCCGCGGTAGACATCAATACAATACGAAAGTGAGTGAAAGGTATAAAAGGATATGCCTAAAGGCAGAATGATATCGGCCTCGTAATCCGGCATATTGATGGCGAAAACCCTAAGAAAATCTTGCAGGATGCTAAAGAAAAACAGTACATATTTAAAAAATATTAAAATACTGAGATTGGAAACGATGGTAATGGTTAAAAATATTTTCTTATACGATGGCCGCGCGTGACCAATAGCCAAAGCCAGCAACCAGTCGAGCGTGGTAGTGAATAACAGCAAAGGTAAAAACCACGGATTCCAAGCGGCATAAAAAACATAGCTGCCAACCAGTAACTGATTTTTCTTACTCGACCAGGCCGCCGGTAAGTTATAGATCACCAATAAAACAGAGAAAAACAGAAGAAAAGTTATCGAATCAAACTGCATACAAAGCCCTTAAGCGTGAACAAGTCCATACAACAATCAACTGACTAACCGATCTAAAAGCGCAGTAAATTGCTGCGAGCTTTTCCATGCTTCACCACAGACAAAGCGCGGCAATGCATATAATGATGAGTGTTCTGTTACAAAATCGGCTTGCGTGGTAAAGGCCGCTTCAATTGCATGTTGCGCAGTATAGTACGGTAAATAGTGATGTTGCAGATAATGTGCAGCATGCCCATAGGGATAAGCAAAATAACGCACCGTTTGCGCGGCTGAGCCGAGCTTAGAATTAATTAAACCTGTGGCTTGGCGTATTTGCTTAGTCGCCTGCAAGTAGTTATCAACGGTAAAGAACTGCCCCAAAGGCTGCTCAATGGGCGCTTGAAAGGGCAAAGACACATGCCAGTGATTCCAACTGTGATTTTCAATCGACCAGTAACCACTGCTGGCAGCTTCCTGCCACCAACTGTCATCCGATAAAGGCTCTCCTGCATAACAGCCATGATCAATGTGCCGCCGCGCCACTGGACAGGCAATCACAAAGGAGGTCATCAGCGCGCTGGTAGCTGAGTCACAACGCTGCGCGCCGAGTGTGTGGCGCATAATGTTATTAAATGATGTTTGCCAACCAAACTCAGGATGCTGGTAATCAAACCAATCCAGCGTTGTGCCATCATCACAGGTCAACACCACAGCAGCGCGAAAATCTAACAACGCCATGCCGTTAAGATGTTGAACCAACTGCTCAATGCTGATGATGGGAATATTACGCTCAACGATACTGGCTAAATCATGCGCAAAGGCCACATGATCATTGAGCTCGTAGCTATTACCTTGAATATTCTGACTGTGGTAGCACAAGGCAGCGACACGCATTAAAAAGCACCTACGTGACGAGCTTGGGCCAGTAATTCGTGCTTGTGGCGTTCGCTCACCTGCTCTGCCCACTTAACATACAAGCACTCTTGGTCAGTACCGACAAAACCCAAGGTATCAATAATCTTTAAGACCTGTGGCACTGACGTGTGCCCAAAGAATGCTTGAGCCGTATCGCGGTGGCGATCAAGCACATGCATGATGGCTATTTTGGCAAAGCCGCCCTGCTGTCGTATCGCTTTACGCAAGACTGTACTGATGCCATGTTTAACTACCGCCGTATCAGTGACTAAGCCACCAATATAACAAGCGCCCTCTTTAAACCAATAATTTAAGTAATTGGCCACGCGATAACTACCGTCACTCATACGGCACAAGGTGACAACATGAATGCCATGCCGCGGAGCTGGGTGCCCAAACACCCGCTCAAACAGCTCATCAACAACATCAGCGCCATTGTAAATCTCAGTGACTATGATTTGGCCTTGAAGATTTTCTAGCATTGCCGCGTATGGGTTATCACGCAGCGGCGTCACCGCGGGCGCTGCATAACAATTGCGCAGCTTTTTAAAAAACATTTTTACTGTCATCGACAAGCCTTTGTGATGAATCTGTCGGGGGCTTCACTGTTATGAAGATTTCTACGATCATTGCTACGTCTCGCCCATAGTGAGGGTTTGACGCTCTGCGCTGAATATAATTCGATTAATATATATGCCTTTGATCTTAGTTTGCGCACTCACACGCAAACTAAGACTTTCAATATTTTCAGCAAAAGGCTGCAGTGGCGTCAACTGATACAGAGTTAAGCCTCGTGCAGCCTGCCACTGACGCTGACTTTCACAAGCAATGCTCACGCCATTGACTTCAAGACTTATATTAAAATCATCTGCCAGAATACCCACGCACTCAAGCTGAATCGTTTGTGCAGTGTGATACAAATAGGGTTGCGGGGCATATAACTGTGCTTGTTGCTCAGTCAATTTGACGTGCAAACCCTGCTCCGTGGCTGTTAATTTATGATGCGGACTACGCCAACCTTCTAAGCTTGTAAAACATTGCGAGCCAAATGTGTAGCACTGATCTCCGCGTGCGATATCAGCATACATCAGCATAAAGTCGATGAGCGCATGCTCTAATGGCGTATCGCGTAATGCCATGTGCGCATTGAAGCCAGTCTGTCCATGGTCTGTGCCACTACTGCCATTCCATGCCATTAAGTTCACGAAGCGGGCGCCATGGTTGAACATTTCACGCAAACAATTCCAAGAGTATCCATAATCCGGTAAAGCTTGAGCATCATCGCGTAAATCAGCTGGGTTAAATTCAACCACGGCCCAATCAGGGTCTAGCGCTCGAATATTTTCAAAAAAAGACAATTGGTTTTCTGTACTAATCGCATTACGCGCACTTTCACCGTACAAAATAGCGCCAACATGCCCTTGATCTGGCTTGCTTCCCGCTAAAGACATACCGCCAGAATCATAGTTCTTTAAGGGGCTGTTGAGCTGTAATGCAAAGGGATCAATGCGGCCTCGCGGCGAAGTAAAACCTTGTGAAGAAAAAATCATACGCGAAGGCAGGCCTGCTTCGACCAACCAATCACTTAAATCAACATAGTGACGATGTACAGTGTGGCGTCTAAACTGCTCCCAAAGTGTTAGTGCTTTTTCTTCTAAGCCTGTGCAAGGCAGGCAGTGAACATGGCGAGGCGGCTCCACTTCAAGCCAAGACTCAAACTCAGTGCCTAAATAACGGTTGAGCTGCGGCAAACTCCAAGGCGTATGCTGTATGCAATGCTTGAGCTCATTCGCGTACGCACCTGTTGCTGATAACCAGTGACGAAATTGCTCTAGAGTTTGCGGATTAAAGTCGTACCACTGCTCGCCCTCAAAAAAAGGATTGTGGTAACAATCAGGGTCAAGATTACTGCCAAGGTACAGCTGTGGATGCTGCTGAGCAAACTCAACAATCGACTGCGCAACCTGCTGTAGATTACGTTTTTTATACTGACGCACGCTGCTGTTGTAATGATTGAGTGTTAAAGCACGCGATAATTCAGGTGCCGTCTCAGCGCCCGTCAAATGCGTCAAATAATCATCTGGCATCACTTGATTACGCTGATTCCACTGGCAGTTTTCCTCTGACTCCTCCAAATGGTCAGTTAGATCCCATTCAGCACAACTACCTGCCGCATCACCCCAAATACCGCCATTCAGGCCAATCACACAAGGCACTTGATGTTCAATAGCATATTTAAAAATTGTATCTAAAGAATCAGCCAGCACCAGTTTCCCACTCGCTTGGGTACGGCTCTCATCAAAGCTTGGATCAAACTGCCAATCATGCTGCGCACCTTTAGTACTGCGCATATATAACAGCGGCGCCATAAAGCCGAGCTGGCAATTGCCAATCGCAAAGGGAGCGAGCTTTTGCTTGAAATCACCAAAGCCGCCCAGACTGATATTGCTACTGGCTACCGTAAAGTAAAATGCCTGATCGCCACTACAGATGCGTTTTTGATAATGGTCGCTATGGTATACAAAAGTGGTTTTTAACAGCTCTTGGCTATCTGCACTGCGGTAATACAACTGCACCTGAGTTGCACCACGCGTACTTAAATGCGCAGCAGGAAAGTCTATGTGTAGATTAAAACCTGTGGTAATGCTTTGGTCCATCTCGGGGAAAACACACTGGACATCTTGGCGAACCACATCAGGTTGAAAGCTGAGTACGCTCTGCCCATTAACTTGCACAAAAAGATCAAATACAGGTGCGGTGCTATACAGCCAACCCTCGATCTTCAGCCCATTATCTATCGACCCTCTTGAAATAAAGTCGATACAAAACTGCACACTTTTCTTTTTTTCTGCGTGGGGAGTTGGGCAATGCTGTGCTGTGGCAGGTTGACACTGTTTAGAGCGAGACAACCAATCGACTTTTTTAAACTGTGCCTTTAAAAAGCGTTTTAATCGAACAGTCATTTGGCAACCAACTTTAAATTATTAATGGCACTAATTTAACAATAAAAAGCCGAGTTTCACGTAGTAAAACTCGGCTCCGAATGCAACACATCAACCTTTAAGCTAAGTCGCTCATTACAACTGAGGACCTGCATTTTTAATTGCATCAGTCACGTCAAACTTCTCAAAGTTCTCTACAAACTTAGCAGCCAACTCTTTTGCAGCAGCATCGTAAGCAGCTTTGTCAGCCCAAGTGTTACGTGGGTTGAGCAAGTTGCTGTCAACGCCAGGAACTAGTTTTGGTACGTCCAAGTTGATCACAGGTAAGTGCTCAGTTTCTGCACCCACTAGTGTTCCGCCTTGAATCGCCGCAATCACTGCACGCGTGGTTGGGATATTAAAGCGCTCACCCACACCGTAACCACCGCCAGTCCAACCGGTATTCACCAGGTAAACTTTTGAACCGAAGCCTTGGATACGTTTGATCAACAGATCTGCGTACTCGCCCGCTGGACGTGGGAAGAACGGTGCACCAAAGCACGTAGAGAAGGTAGAACGAATACCTGAGCCTGAACCCATTTCTGTAGAGCCAACCAATGCGGTGTAGCCTGACAAGAAGTGGTAAGCCGCTTGTTCGTTATTCAAGATGGACACCGGTGGCAGTACGCCAGTCAGGTCACAGGTCAAGAAGATTACTGCATTGGGCTCGCCAGCACGGTTGGCAATCACACGTTTTTCAACGTTTTCAAGCGGGTAAGCCGCACGGCTATTTTGCGTCAAGCTGTCGTCGCTGTAATCAGGTACGCGCTCTTCATTAAGAACAACGTTTTCCAATACTGCGCCAAATTTGATGGCTTTCCAAATCACTGGCTCATTTTTCTCAGACAAGTCGATGCATTTTGCATAGCAACCGCCTTCGATATTAAACACAGTGCCAACACCCCAACCGTGCTCGTCATCACCAATCAGGTAACGGCTTTCATCAGCAGATAGAGTGGTTTTACCGGTACCGGACAAACCAAAGAATAAAGTGGTATCGCCATCTTCACCGACGTTCGCAGCACAGTGCATCGGCAATACATCTTTAGCCGGCAACAAGTAGTTTTGCACTGAGAACATGGCTTTTTTCATTTCGCCAGCGTACTGCATACCCGCCAACAGAACTTTTTTCGCGGCGAAGTTAATCATCACGCAACCATCAGAGTTGGTACCGTCACGCTCAGGTACACACTCAAAGAATGGCGCGTTAATCACTTGCCACTCATCTCTGTCTGAAGGATTAAAGCTCTCTGGAGTAATAAACAAGCAACGGCCAAACAGGTTGTGCCAAGCTGTTGTTGTGGTCATTTTAACTGGCAAATAATGCGCTGGATCAGAACCCACGTGCACATGTGAAACAAAGCTTTCGCGTTCAGCCACATAGGCTTCAACACGCGTCCACAGTGCATCAAAGATGTTCGGCGCTATCGGGCGGTTAATCGCACCCCAAGCAATATGAGCATCAGTGCTAGGCTCTTGTACGATAAAACGGTCAGCAGGCGAACGACCTGTACGGTGGCCAGTTTCAACAACCAATGAACCATTAACAGCTAATTTGCCTTCGCCACGGCGAACGGCCTCTTCAATTAATTGAGCAGCACTAATATTAGTGTAAACAGCGGTTTTTGCTTGCGTCATGAGATCCCCAACGGCCAGAGCCGAGTCCTCCAGAAATTTTGTAGCGCTTCAGCATCCGCGCTACAACGAAAAAGTTGTACGCGATTATGCCAGAGTTATGCAATTAATGCACTGTGCTCGAGGCATCAGTTGCATCCTGATCAGCAAACATTTGTACAATATCGGCGTCATTAAATAAGTAACGCTGATTGCAGAACTGACAATCAATCTCAATTGTGCCTTCTTTTTCAGCCAGTAACAATTGTAAATCGGCTAAGCCTAGGCTGACTAAAGCCTGCTCTGAACGCGCACGCGTACAGCTGCATTTAAACTGCAAATCTGTTGCATCAAATAGACGCACCTGTTCTTCATGATACAAACGATTCAAAATGGTTTCATTATCTAAGCCCAACAGTTCTTCAGCGGTTAATGTTGAGGCTAAGGCCACCACATGCTGCCAGCTGGCCTCACGTTCTTCAGTATCGGTGATGCGATCCGCAGGCAATTGCTGCAAAAGCATACCGCGCGCACGTTGACCATCGGCATATAACCAAAAACGTGTAGGCAGTTGTGCTGAGTTCACAAAATAGTTACTAAAGCATTCAGCCAAAGTTGCGCCATCTAAAGCCACTAAACCCTGATAACGCTGACCTTCATTTGGATCAACGGTCAGCGCCAGCACGCCTTCAGGCATCAACTCTTGAAAGGTCGCACCACTTTCAATCTGATCCGCTTCATAGCGCGCAATCGCACGCAGTTCGCGATCACTGGAACACTCAACCATCAACAAGGGTATCGGACCTTTAGAGCGCGCTTGCAACACCAACAAACCATCAAATTTCAGAGTATTGACCAGTAAAGACGCAGCAGCCAACAACTCACCTAGCAAAGCCGCAACAGGCTCTGGATAGGTGTGCTTGGCCAGCACATGTGCATAACTTTCTTCTAAACTGGCTAACTCACCACGCACATCAGTGTTATCAAAAATAAAACGCTGAGTAAAATCAAAATCTGCCATAAAAATCCTATATCGCTTATTACATAATTTTAATAATTCATTAGTATTTCTTATTTAACAATAAGTCTTCCACTGTGAACCTCATGCATCCAGCAAATGAAGACGGCTCAATATCCAGCCGTAAATACTGAATTTTTTCTTGAGCATTCCAACCCATATTTAATCCAAGCGTAATCTGTGCTGTACCTTGCGATACGTCTGATTTCACACTGTTTATTTCGCTAAAATCATCATGCTCATGGCCCTTCCAGAACAACTGAACATCTATGTTTTCTTGCGCATCACCCGCACACACGAGGTTAACAGCCACACTATCGCTGGCTTCGCCCTGAAGCTCATGTTCAAGCTTGTACACTATAAAGGGATCGTCTCCTGTAATAGAAAACATACCATCTGCATGTTGCAAGTCGTGCAAGTCAGCAATCTCGCTATTAAAAGAATACAAAGGGTCTTGCTCAACATCGAGAACTGGATACTCAAACGGCAAGCCACCGTCAATCGAACGCTCAACTATGGTTACAAAGACGTAATCTGGCTTAAAGTCATCAACAAGCTTAACCAGTTTTTCTTGATTCAAGTGATCGTAATGCACTTGCACAATATTTGAAAAAACACGACTCATATAAGGTGAAAGCGCCGTTCCAAAGGAATCCCTGATCCACAATACTTTTTTGTTATTTTGTGCGCCAACTGCAGTCACTAACAAAGGTTCCGGCTGTGAAATAATTTCTGGATTGTGAGCACACTCGACGTGCTCGCGAGTATAAAAAATATGGCATTGAGTCTTTATTGGCGTATTGGGTAAAAACTCTACAACCTGCTGCTGGTCTTTAAGCTCTAATGTGAGTCGCAAAAACCCAGACAAATCATTACCATGAATTGCAACTGGATCTTGCAGCACAGCACGCAAATCATAGTTAATTTCAGGATTATCTTTTTGTATTTTTTTTATAAAATCATCAAAAGCAATCCATGCGCCCAGTCTATTCCAGTGTGTATCTGTTTTATAATATAAGTCATGCGCATTATCTAAATCTTTAGCCTCCAATAATGCTGAGCGAGGATAAATATAGTACTTATTTTCAGTTACGCTACTCAACAAATCGACCTTGTTATTCTCTGAAACTTTAAACCAATCTGGCAAATACTCTGGATAGATAGAAGACTTATTAGGTCCAACTAAAACCTTAAAGTCTTGCACCCCTTTAGATGCAAAAAAATCACCCCAAGCATCGAGCTTACGCTTCTTATTTAGAGCAGTGCGAATATAAGAAGCATCAACACCGCTTCGTGCTGCAGTTACTGTATTAGCATGATCATTACCTAAATACAGCCAATCATCTTTACCTATAATCACTTGCCCTGGGCTCAGGTTTAAACCATAGTCATAAAGAAAACCATTAGCTTTTGCAATAACAAAATCAATGTTATATATATGCTTTACTTTAAAACTTTTAACTCCTGCCATAAGATTAATCAAAGGAACGAATCCTAAAATCAAAAAGGCAAGAATAAAAAATAAAAAAACTTTATTTTTCATATTTTACTCAAAAATTGAAATATAAGAAAACGCTGCTAGAGGCAACAGTTGACACGTATATAGAAATAGAAAACAAGAAAGCAGCAAGAATAATCTTACGACCTGTCAATCCTTGATTAGCTATTTGCAATGTGTTACTTCTCGTCAAAATATAAAAAGTAAGAACAATGCATGCTGCTGGAAAAGTATTGACTAATAGCTCAAAAGGAATTAAAGCAGCATAACCATCAAAAAAACCACCATAAGACTGTAATCTAGAAGTTTCTATGCTATTTAAATCATGCTGCATAATACTTTTAATATTAAACATACCACGCAAAACTTTAAATGCAGCATTCATATCTTCTGCTCTAAAGAAAACCCAGGTGATATTGACAAAGTTAAAGGTCAAAACCCAACCCAGTACTGCAGGCATAACCAAGCCTAAGCGATGCCAAAACCTATGTATAACCAAAGCGAAACCATGCATAGCGCCCCAGACAACAAACATCCAACTGGCACCATGCCATAAACCGCCCAGTAAGAAGGTTAGAAAAAGATTCACATAGGTACGGCTAGCACCTAAACGATTACCGCCTAGAGGAATATACAAATAATCCCGTAAAAAACGACTTAATGTCATATGCCAACGCCGCCAAAAATCCTGTATGTCTGTTGCTTTATAAGGCGAGTTAAAGTTCACAGGCAGCTTAATATTAAATAGTAAAGCAGCGCCAATGGCCATGTCAGTATAGCCACTAAAATCAAAATACAATTGAAAGGTATAACTGAGGCTGGTCACCCAAGCATCAAAAAAACCAAGTTCTGTTGTGCTAGTAAAGCCTGCCGTAGCCCAAGCAGCAAAAGTATCAGCAATGCCTACTTTTTTAAACAAACCCATTGAAAATATAAAAAGTCCCAGAGCAATATTATGATACGACTTAATCAAAGTTGAGCTAGAAGAGAACTGCGGCATGACTTCTTTATGGTGAACAATGGGGCCTGCGATCAATTGAGGAAAGAAAGTTACAAACAAGGCATAATTTAAAAAGTTGTATTCACGCATTTCCTCACGATAGCTATCAACTAAGTAAGCAATTTGCTGAAATGTAAAAAAACTAATAGCTAAAGGCAAGACTATATTTGGCAAATCAAAACTAGCACCCATAGTATTTATATTATTTACAAAAAAGTTAGCGTATTTAAAAAAACCTAGCAAACCTAAATTAAACACAACACCTATCGTTAGAATACCTTTCTTACTAATAAACCTATTAGCTTTATTTCCTAACTCTTGACCCACCCCATAGTTAATCAACATTGATACAACTATTAAAGGCAAATAAACAACATTCCACCAACTGTAAAAAAACAAGCTCGCAAAAACCAGCCATGCTTTACCAACTGCAGGTTTATAGACGCTATTAAGAAAAAAATAAATAAAAAAGCATAGCGGTAAAAAAATAAATATAAATTCTAATGAGTTAAAAAGCATTTTCACCTCGATGCTCATAATGCAGGTGAGGCATTCTATATGATTTATCTAAAAAAAAACCATACTCGACACCCCACCCGTGCATTAGAACCGATGTTTAGTACAGTTTAAGTGGCTTTAAATCGATGAATCTGACGACGTTGCTTTTTATTAGGTCGTCCATCAGTTTGAATACCCAAGGCGCCGGCTTTGCGTAACGCGGCAGATTTCTCACGCGCATCAAGGCTCTCTTGGGTTTCGCTATATAACAGCTGTGCTTGTGGTGCGCCGCGACGTACCGCGCTTAACTGCTCAATCACCACGGTGCACTCATCGTAGCCAGCACGCAGCACTAACTCATCACCCACCTTGGGTTCTTTAGAAGGTTTACAGCGCTCGCCACGGCAATGCACTTTGCCACCTTCAATCGCCTCTTTAGCTAAGGCGCGAGTTTTATAAAAACGTGCCGCCCACAACCACTTATCCAAACGAACTTTTTCTTGCGCTTCATGACTCATAACTGACACTTACCCTCGAATACTCTATCCAACACTGTGCTGCTCGGTTATTGCGGCATGCGCTTTAACCGGCAAACAGACAGTTGCTTCAAGACCACCGCCAGCGCGGTTATGTAATTTAACGCTGCCACCATGCTGCGCAGCAATACGTTGCACAATAGCCAGACCTAAGCCTGTGCCTTGGCCGCCACGCGCCTGATCACCACGAATAAAGGGGTTAAAAATACGTTGTAAATCATCCGGATCAAGTCCAGCGCCACGGTCCAGTACACTGATCGCGACATACGACAGCTCCTCGCCTTGCACCACAGAGGCGGCCACTTCAACACCTTGACCGCCATAACGCAGCGCATTTTCCAGCAAGTTCACCAGCATGCGTTTTATCGAAACTCGACGTAACAATAACGAGGGCATAGTTTCCAAGCACAACCGAATGGCATGCCCTTGTTGGTTATATGGGGCAACTACGGTACTAATCAACTCATTGAGATCACAATCTTCCAATGGCTCATCGCGGCCGTCACGAATAAAGGCTAAAAACTGATCTAAGATCGCATTCATATCCTCAATATCGCGCACCATATCTTCGGTCAGCTCATTGTCGCTATCGAGTAACTCCAGCGATAGACGCAAGCGCGTCAGCGGTGTGCGTAAATCATGTGATACGCCAGCCAGCATCAATTCACGCTCACGTCCGGCCTGCTCCACGTCATCAGTCATTTGATTAAAGGCCCGATACACATCCGCCATTTCACTGACCGTATCGACATCAACCGGTAAACGCACACTGCGCCCCTGTCCAAACTGGCGAGCGGCAATCACTAAACGTTTTAACGGTGCACTCAACTGCCGGACAAAAACCCATGCTGCGCCGGTAGATAACAACCCAATTCCAAGAAACCATGCCACCAAGTTCCAAACCCGCTGCCCTCGCAAGGGGTGCGGATAGAGCCGCACACGAATCCAGTCTGGCCCTAAACTGGGGGCATTCACCCACAAGGATGGCGGACTTTGCGCACGAATACGCACTCGCGTATCAGCGCCCAGTTCAGCGCGCATTTGCTCAGAAAAAATATCACTGTAAGGCCAATGTTGCTCACCTAAGGGGACTTCATGCTCTTGCACCAGCTGCAAGCCCGCCGCTTTAGCAATAGCAGGACGCTCTATCGCAGGCGAAGCCCAATAAGCACGCAAGGTCAGCGCAGCACCTAAACTGTATTGACGATCCACCAACACATCTTCATTGACCATCAAATAAATCAGGGTCAGCGCTTTAGAAAAAAGCACCGCCAGTAACACCATCCACAGCGTGCGGGCAAAAAAACTCTGCGGGTATAATAACGACGTCTTCATGCCTGCCCATCGGGTACAAACACATAGCTGACGCTCCAAACGGTTTGGATGTAGGCTGCAACTGCTAGTAATAAACGAAAGAGTTTATGTTGCGCATCTGCTGCTACTGCTCCGCAGACACCAAAACTATCAAACTCAACACGCTGCGCTTTGGCCATTACTGCCATGGTTTTCTCCAAAGTTTGTACATTATTTAGCGGCTTTGTAGTTATACGACAAAAGCTATTTATTCGCACGTTTTTCCCAAAGAAGGGTAGCCTTGAGCATGCCTTGTAACATGTTAATGTTTGGTGCTACCGATGACCTAGATCTGCAAAAATTTTCGACTTTACCACCCACAACTTTAATACAGGGTACAGTTTTTATTTTTTAAAAACTAATCGAGCTAATAGTAGTAGAGAAAAAACCAGACCTATAATTTGTAAATATACCCCACCTAAAAAAAGAACTGCATGTTTAGCTGCTTCAGTATAGCCATCACCAAACACAGATGAGACTATTGAATAGCCTGCAGTAAGCCCACCTATGGTAAGCAGATACATATAAGATGAAAGCTCTAAAGATGTCTTTTTAGGTGATAGAAGTAAAAATAGACCAGTAAAAAAAGAACTGATAAAAAGGATTGTAAATATAATAAAAAAGACAGATGAGTTGATTTTAGAGATTATATGACTAAAAGAAAAACTCTTAATTAACTTATGCTTTTCAAATGCATGAGTGTCGTCTGCAGTTGTTAGCCCTAAATAGTCAGGATAAAATAATTTCATTTCTTCTGTGAATTTTACAAGGGGTACAAAAAGCGTAGCTGGATCTTGAATAAATAATTTTAGCAGTTTAGCTCGACTCACATCTTGAACTTCAGGACAGTTAGTCAGAGCATTTTGATCAGGATGGTAAGAGCTGAAGCCGATATTAGTATTACAACGCTCAGGTAAGCCTAAGACTTCTAACGCTTTTTTCTTGTTTTTTGCTTCAGGAAGCACTGTATATAAAAAAGTATTTATCTTGTTTACAGAATTAATCGATGCTTCGATTATTAAGTTATTTTTACTCATTATTTGAGATGCTGAAATACTAAATATACTTAAACATAGTAAAATAAAGGCAGTCTTTTTAAATGCTGTACGATGATAAATAAGCCAAAAAGCAATGACTAAAAGCAGAAAGTTTAGGTAAGACCATTGCTGCTTACTTAACCCTAACCAAAAAATTGCGATAATAAGTATTACTATCTGTAGTATTGGATATTTTCCATTTTTTTCATAAAGTAAGTTGTAGGTACATATTACAATTAAAGTAAATGCAGAGATAACAGAAAACTCACCATACAAGGTATTAGCATAAGCAAGATAAATCCACTCAGTCAAAATACTAAACAAAATAACACTTGGCACAACCTTTGATTTGCTAAAAGAAATAGCAAGAAATGAGAGACTCAATAACAGTAATATTTTTATAGAGCCTAGAACATTGAAACTTATAATATCCCCAACAGATAAAAATCGAGTAAGAATATATGAAGTAATATTATCAGATGAATAAAGGCAGTTATCTACTAGAATATCAGCATCGTAGAGTAGTTGAGCGCTAGGTGCAGTTGCATGAGCGGATACTTTAGCATGCCCTGGAATATAGCTCCATAGACCTATACAGGATGAATGCCTAATAAAATCATAGTTATTGGCATATCCAATAAACCCAGGTTTATACAAGAAAAACATACAATAAACTGCAGTCAAAGTCAGAAAAAACCCTGAAATAATATTTTTATTTCTTAGACTAGATACCATTTCAATACATTCCTAACTTATAAACTTTTTATATGTAAAAATCTTTTCCGGATTTTATAAAAAATCCTTTATCTACCATGCTGAGCATTTCACTATCGCCTCTTGAATCGCCATAAGCATAAGTAATAGAGGGTTTTCTATTTTCTAGACTCATCCACTCCTGTATTTTGTCTGCTTTTTCTTTCCCATAGCAATTCAATCCTTGAATATTTCCATCAACTATTTTTGATTTTGTATTGAGTTCAGAAGAAATAACATACGAGAGATTTAAAGCTTCTCCAAAGAACTTTAACCAAATATCAAATGAAGCGCTGACTAATACACAATCATGACCTTGCTCCTGATGCCATTTAAGTCGCTCAATACCTTCTGGGCGCAATAGCGATGGAAGCACTACCTCAGCGAAACGCTCACCTAAAGTAAACAATTCATCAATATGGTATCCAGCCAGATAACGTTTAAGCACTGTTTCTTTGGCTATATCATTACGTACCAGTTTAAGGAAGTAGCCAGCGAGTACAGGGCTGACCAGCAGTAGTTTCCAATAATATTTAGGCTGGCCTGAAATAAACTTAAGAAACGGCATCAAGGTGTCGCACGTCGTTAACGTGCCATCAAAGTCAAAAAAGGCTACCGGCGTGTCATTAATATTTGCACCTGATGCTGACTCTTCACTCATAACGACAATCGTTTGAAAATAGCTTCAGGTATATGCTTGATAATCTGCATAATGCCCCACCAAAACCAAGGTAAATAGACATCGCCTTTACCTTTTTGCATGGCATTAACGATCCCTTTAGCAATGATTTCTGGCTTCGCCCAAAGCGGTCCCGACTTGTCAAAATCCGCAGTCATGGGTGAGTCTACAAATCCCGGCTTAATCGTAACGACTGAAACGCCTTTTTTAGCCAGACGATTACGTAAGCCCTGCATAAACAGACTGACCATGCCTTTAGCTGCGCCATACACATAATTACTCTGGCGACCACGATCCCCTGCGACTGAACTAATCGCCGCAATAACACCTTTACCTTGCTCTTCAAATCGATTGGCCAGCAGCGATAACAGACTCACCACGCTGAGTGCATTCGTTTGAATCTCTTGCAGCGTAAGAGCTACATCAGCCTCACAGGCTTTCTGATCAGGCAAGGTACCATGAGCAATCAGCGCCGCATCCAGGCCACCTAATGCCTCACTCGCTTGCTCAATAAGAGTGATGTGCTGGTCTATATCGGTTAGATCTGCACTTATACCCTGAATAATTTGCTCACTTCCCGCTCTTACTTTTAGATCGGCAATAATTCTGCTGAGTTTATCGGCATTGCGACCAATGCAATACACAGAGGCACCATTTTGTACCAATTGTCGTGCAGTATGTTCAGCAATAGCCGAGGTTGCACCGAAAATTACAACACGATTTAAACTATTCATAAAGTTACACGCTGCCAAAAATGTGATGAGAAAGCGGGATCAATAAAATCTGAAAAACGTTCCCACTCTGGAAAGCCTGACTGGAACAATGAAGCAGGCATACGTGCATCCTTAGCTGGATACAGTGCGCCACCAGCTTCACTAACGATGGCATCCAAACGATTAAATAATTTCAGAGTTCTATCGCCTAAATTAGGAAAATCCAGTGCAAGTGTTGTTCCTGGCCTTGCAAAAGACAGCATCCCGACTGACGCTTGTGATCCAAATGTTTTCAGTACGGCAAGAAAGGAACCTTGTCCGCTCTGGGCAATAGCATCCAGTAATTGAGCTGTTGCTTCGCGTGCAACCTCAGGAGGTAGCACGCATTGATACTGATAAAATCCTTTATGACCGTAGATACGATTCCAATTCTGAATGGCATCCAGCGGGTAAAAATAAGGTGCATAGTGGCACAGACTACCCTGAGGTTTTACCGGTTGACGGTAATACAAAGCATTAAAGCTGCGCAGGCTTAAACCGTTCACCAGAGATATCGGTGGATCAAAAGGAGCCCCTTTACTACGTTCTTTATAGCTCGGAAGCTGGGTTTGATTCGCTGCATGCTGACCGGCAAATAGAATCCCTCGACCTCGAGAGCGACCGCTGGCCAGACAATCAATCCAAGCAACAGTGTAAGGCCATTGCTGCTCGGCTTCTTTATTGAGCTGCCAGAACTGTTCAAGGTTACTAAAGCGCTGTGATTCGACCCACATCCACGGATTATTGACAGGTATCAACTGAATTTCAACCCAGCTTAGTAGCCCTGTTAAGCCAAGCCCACCAACGGTTGCTCTAAACATATCGGTATTAAGATCAGGACTGCACAGCAGCACTTCACCTGTCGAACGGATCAGCTCAAAGGCTCTGACATGATGGCCAAAACTACCCTCTCTATGGTGGTTTTTACCATGCACATCATTAGCTAGGGCCCCACCGACAGTGGCGTATTGAGTGCCAGGAGTGCTGGCTAAAAACCAACCATGCGGTACAACCAGCTGCAGAATACTTTGCAGAGTCACACCACTTTCGCAGCGCAGAATACCGTTTTTCTGATCAAATGAAATAAAACGATCAAGCAGGTGAGTATGTAGCAATGTACCTTTATCATTCAAGCATACATCGCCGTAACTACGCCCATTGCCATGCGCTAACAGCGGATGAGGCGCATTCTCTATAAGAGGAATGGCATGCTCAGTTAAGGTGAAAATCTTATCTGGTGCAATATTTGGCAAACGATTCCAGGACTGTAACGGGCTCATACTATTTCACCTTTACGGCTTTTATACAGTGCTAATAGCCCAATCAATACCGCAAACCAAAGAGTAGCCAAGCGTATAAATACCGTGGCAGCAATCGCAGCGGGCATGGTCATACCTTTTAATACCAATAATGAAATCATTATCGCTTCTGCTCCTCCCAATCCACCGGGTAAGAAGCTGAGCGCACCGGCTAGCATTGAGATGGCATAAACAAATACAGCAAATGAGAAGCTAATATCCGCACCCAGCCACTCTAACACTAAGTAAAAAGCCACGGCTTCGGCACCCCACGACACCACGCTGATTAGCGTAGCCAGTACTAATAATCCCGGTGTATGGCAACGGCGAGCTTCTCTAAGTAGATGAACAAGCTGAGTTAAGAGCTTAAATAACTTCCCTGTACGAACGCTGGTCCACTGATGAAAGTAACTCAGTAGGGTACGGCTAGAGATACATACAAGCACCAGAGCTATACCCACCATTCCCGCAAGCACCATGCCCCGAGCTTGTGGATACTCACTGAGCCCCACTAAAGTCAGCAGCACAATCGCAACCAGATCAGATAATCGCTCACTGATTAAAGCCGCAAAAGTAGCAGGAAATGGCACATTACGTTGTTTGAGCAGTACACCTCTAAAGGCTTCACCAGCTTTGCCAGGCGTAGTTGTCAGAGCAAAGCCGCTTAAATAAATACGCAAACTTGGCCACCAAGCAACCTGATGCCCGAGCTTGCCAAGATAGATCTGCCAACGGACAAAGCGCAATCCGTAATTGACTAAAGAAAGCAACAAGGCGATCAGCGTACCCAGCAAACCAATATGTACAAAAGCATCAATGACGTCTTGCCAACCGCCCCAAAGAGAGAAAGCTAAATAGCCACCAGCAGCGGCAATAATGGACAAGATCAATGCTTTTAATCGCCAGCCATCCAGCTGTGCAATAGTGCTACTCACGCTAACACCCAAAGTGTTGTTGCCACCCAAGCAAGCACGGTCACCAATAGATGCCAATCCGTTAACAGATCTTTTGCGGTGTCATTCCCCTTGGCCTTGTGATGCAATAAAAACAGATATCTAAAAATACCGTAAATCACAAACGGCAGTGTGTAAATTAGGTTTTCAGTCCCATGTAAAGCAATCGTCTGTGGGGAGACGGTATAAAGCCCAAAACTCAGAATGGTGCATGCAGCAGTGACAGAAATAAACTGCTCCAACATAGCTGGGCTGTAATCATCTAAGACTTTTCGGGTTAGGTTACTACTACCCGCAGAGTTCCCCAGCATCAGTAACTCTGCTCGGCGTTTTGAGAAACCAAGAAACAGTGTGACCATCAAACCACAAAGAAGTAACCATGCTGATGGCGCAATACCCAATCCAAGCGTACCTGCCAAGATGCGCAACATAAAACCAACTGAAATAATAAATACGTCTAAAATAACAACGTGCTTAAGTCGCCATGAATAGAAGATATTCATCACAAAATAAATCAAGACAAACACAGCGACCCAAAGACTCACCACTAATGAGAGCAGCACTGATGCAATGAGCATCCCAAGCAGTAAGAACTTGGCATGTATCAGCGAAACTTGGCCACTGGGTAAAGGCCTATGACACTTAACGGGATGCTCTCTATCTGCATCAATATCCATAATGTCGTTCAATATATAAACAGCACTGGCCATGCAGCAAAATGCAAAGAATGCTAGTGCTGCGTCCATCAATGTCTGAGACGACCACTGGTGAGCGAATAACGGCCCCAGTAGTACGAATCCATTTTTTATATATTGATGGGGGCGCAGCAACTTTATAACTGTGTACATGCCTGACTATCCATAATCCAAAGAGGTTATTTTGACATCCTCCCCCAGCTAAAGCAGGGGAATTCCTACAGTTAGACGACCATGCCAGACCGCGAGAATGTTCTGTGCAGCATTTATATCGCAGTCGTGAGTGACACCGCACTCGCACGTCAACTCTCTTATTCCAAGCCCTGCGATACCTTTCGGCCTGCTGTCGGGAAAAACGCCACAATTCGAACAAGTTTGGGTGGTGTATGCCTCGTTAACTTCCTTAAGCAGGTGGCCGTGGTTGCGAGCCCTAAATCAATACCGATACGGTCTTGTCCTACGGGTGTTGTGGCTTCTACATCAACCACCACAATCACAAAGTTTTCATGCCGTACCATCGGGTACAAACACATAGCCCACACCCCAGACAGTTTGGATATAACGGGGTTTAGATGGATCGGGCTCAATCATGCGGCGCAAACGTGAGATCTGCACATCAATGGAACGTTCTAAAGCATCCCACTCACGACCGCGTGCTAGATTCATCAGCTTATCGCGAGTCAGTGGCTCACGCGCATGCTCGACTAAGGCTTTGAGTACCGCAAACTCACCGGTCGTGAGCATATGTACTTGATCGCCTTTACTCAGCTCACGGGTCGCCAGTGACAAACTGTAATCACCAAAAGTGACGTCGGCTTCTTCACTGCTGGGGGCACCGGGTACGCTGGTCGATTGACGACGCAGCACGGCTTTAATCCGCGCCAATAATTCACGCGGGTTAAACGGCTTGGCCAGATAATCATCCGCGCCCAACTCTAAACCTTGAATACGACTGGCTTCATCACCTTTAGCGGTGAGCATAATAATGGGTATTTGATTATTACCCTCACGCAAGCGGCGACATACGGATAAACCGTCTTCACCGGGCATCATTAAATCCAGCACCACTAGATTAAACAGCTCGCGCGCCAGCATCCGATCCATGTGCTCAGCATTTTCCACACCGCGCACTCGAAAGCCTTGCTCTGTTAAAAAGCGCTCAAGTAAACGGCGTAAGCGTTCATCGTCATCGACAATGAGGATTTTTTCACCTTCAGCTACGCTCATGCTTTATTTACCTTTTTAATCAATATGTCTGAACGCTAGTATGCCGCAATCATGCCAGCCATGTGCACTAGGCATTGTTAGCAAATTTTTCATCCGCAGAGACAGCGCTGGTTTGCTGAGTGATTTCCCCTATAATCAGTCTTTTAATGCAGGCCTAACCTGCTTTTTTGACTGATGTAGGTAGCCTGATGGATAGCATAAGTTCTCGTATTGCCACCGAACTGGGTGTTCGCCCACAACAAGTGACCGCCACTATTGCCTTACTTGATGAAGGCTCCACCGTGCCATTTATCGCACGCTACCGTAAAGAAATCACCGGCAGCTTAGACGATACCCAGCTACGTAATCTAGAAGAGCGCTTACGTTATCTGCGCGAGCTGGATGAGCGCCGTGTTTCAATCCTGTCGTCGATTGAAGAGCAAGGCAAACTGACGCCAGAGCTGCAGCATGCCATCCAACAGGCTGATACTAAAACCCGTCTTGAAGACCTGTATTTACCCTATAAAAAGAAGCGCCGCACCAAAGGCCAAATCGCTTTAGAAGCGGGCTTAGGTGAGCTAGCCGATTTACTTTTTAACCATCCCAGTCACAACCCGCACACCGAGGCGGCACGCTTTATTGATGCTGAGGCCGGTTTTGCCGATGAAAAAGCCGTATTGGAAGGCGCTAAATATATTCTGATGGAGCGCTTTGCTGAAGATGCTGCTTTATTAGAACGTTTACGCAGCATGCTGCAGCACGATGCTCGTTTAAGTGCACGAGTCATTGCTGGCAAAGAAAACGACGGCGCCAAGTTCAGTGACTATTTTGCACACGATGAACGCTTTAAAAATGTGCCCTCCCACCGTGCACTAGCCATTTTCCGTGGCCGTAATGAAGGTTTTCTCACTGCCAGCTTAAGCCTCGGCGATGAAGTACCCGGCACGATGCATCCCTGTGAAGTGGTGATTGCTCAGCACTTTGCGATTAAAAACCAAGAACGCCCCGCCGATCAATGGCTAGCAGAAGTGGTGCGCTGGACGTGGCGCGTTAAGCTGTCTAGCCACCTAGAAACTGATCTATTTGGTCAACTACGTGAGCAAGCCGAAACTGAAGCTATTAATGTGTTTGCGCGCAATTTACATGACTTATTACTGGCAGCACCGGCCGGCCCACGTTGCACTTTAGGCCTGGACCCGGGTTTACGTACCGGTAGTAAAATTGCCGTGGTCGATGCCACAGGTAAAGTATTAGAAACCACCACCGTTTATCCGCATGTGCCCCATAATAAGTGGAATGAAACCCTCGCCACTCTGGCTAAGCTCTGTACTAAACATCAGGTTCAACTGATTGCTATCGGTAATGGCACCGGTAGCCGTGAGTCTGATAAGTTAGCCATTGAGCTGGTCAAAATGCTGCCTGAGCTGCGCATGAGCAAGGTGATTGTCAGCGAAGCCGGTGCTTCGGTTTATTCCGCCTCAGAATTGGCCGCAAAAGAATTTCCTGATTTGGATGTATCGTTACGCGGCGCTGTATCCATTGCTCGTCGCTTACAAGACCCATTGGCAGAACTGGTAAAAATTGATCCAAAAGCCATTGGTGTCGGCCAATACCAACATGACGTTTCACAATCGCAATTAGCGCGTTCGCTGGATGCCGTGGTGGAAGACTGTGTAAACGCCGTCGGCGTGGATGTGAATACTGCATCTTCAGCTTTACTAGCGCGGATCTCAGGTTTAAATGCCACGCTCGCGAAAAATATTGTCGCCTTCCGCGATGAGCATGGTGCGTTTATCAGTCGTGCAGCCCTGAAAAAAGTCCCGCGTTTAGGAGCGAAAACCTTTGAGTTGTCGGCCGGTTTTTTACGCGTGATGAATGGTAAAAACCCATTGGATGCCTCTGCCGTGCACCCAGAGACTTACCCCTTGGTCACGCGTATTGCTCAAGATACCAGTCGTGATATTCGCTCACTGATTGGCGACTCAGCATTTCTTCAGCAACTCGACCCACAGAAGTTCACCGATGAAACCTACGGTTTACCTACCGTGACCGATATTCTTCAAGAACTGGATAAACCCGCGCGCGACCCACGTCCTGAATTTAAAACAGCGACCTTCCAAGATGGTGTGGAAAGTCTAAAAGACCTAGAACTGGGCATGGTGCTCGAAGGCGTGATCACTAACGTGACCAACTTCGGTGCTTTTGTTGATATTGGTGTGCATCAGGATGGTTTAGTGCATATTTCTGCGTTATCGGAAACCTTTGTCAAAGACCCCTACCAAGTTGTAAAGGCCGGTGACATTGTTAAAGTAAAGGTTATGGAAGTGGATATTCCTCGTGCACGCATTGCCTTATCCATGCGCATGAGTGATACGCCCGGTGAAAAACCTGCGCCAGTCGCACGCACGCAACCAGTGCGTCATAATCCGCGCAGCGAACGTCACAGCCAAAACGACAAACCCGCCCCTAATAACAGCGCAATGGCTGCTTTATTTGCCAACGCCGGACATATTAAAAAGAAAAAATAATACATCGCGCGCAGTTATTTGCAGCAAACCTCACGCAGAGCTGATAAAAAGTCGGCCTGCGCCCTTGCACTCACTGATAACTGCCCCCATATTGCCCTAATGCCCTATTGAGGAATTTCCCTTGAGCGATACATATTCTCGTCGTCTGGCGCTGCTTAGCCAGCCCGAAGCTTTAGCCCAGCTCAAGCACTGCCTGCATGGTATTGAGCGTGAAAGTTTACGCGTGGAGCGCAATGGCCGCTTAGCGTTAAGCCAACACCCAGAGGCGCTCGGCGCTGCTCTGACCCATGGCAGCATCACCACTGACTATTCAGAAGCGCTATTAGAGTTTATTACTGATGCGCACCCTGACTCAGCACAGACCTTAGCTGAGCTTGAAGATATCCACCGTTTCACTGTGGCCAATATCGATCAAGAGCTGCTCTGGAGCCCTTCTATGCCGGGACATCTGCCTAAAGAAGAGCTGATTCCTATTGCTGAGTATGGCAGCTCCAATGTTGGCCAATTAAAGTACGTTTATCGCAAAGGTTTGGCGCTACGCTATGGCAAAACCATGCAATGCATTGCTGGGATTCACTATAACTTTTCGCTACCGGATTCAGTCTGGACATTGCTGCGCGAGGCTGAAGGTGATCAACGCTCAGAAATCGATTACCAATCAGCACACTATATCGGCTTAATCCGTAACTTCCGCCGCTACAGCTGGCTGTTGATGTACTTATTTGGCGCATCACCTGCACTGGATATCAGTTTTTTACGCGGTCGTGAGCATCAGCTGGAACGCTTTGATGAAGACACTCTGTATCTGCCTTACGCCACCAGCTTGCGTATGAGCGACTTGGGTTATCAAAGTAATGCACAAGCCGGCATTACACCCTGCTATAACGATCTGAGCAGCTACACCGACAGTTTAATCTGTGCAGTGAGCAAGCCATATCCTGATTACCAAAAAATCGGCAGTAAGAAAGGTGATGAGTGGCTGCAGATCAATACCAATATTTTGCAGATCGAAAACGAGTACTACTCAACCATGCGTCCAAAACGTATCACCATCGGTGATGAGCGTCCGGTCGAAGCTTTGATTGCGCGTGGTGTGCAATATGTTGAAGCACGTTGTATTGATATCAACCCCTTCTTACCCTTGGGCATTGATTTACCACAAGCACGCTTTTTAGATACGTTTTTACTGTTCTGCGCCCTACACGACAGCCCGCTACTGAGCAAAGCTGAATGCCCAGCAGCTACAGAAAACTTCTTAGCGGTGGTCAAGCAAGGTCGTAAGCCCAATCTGCAACTGCAGCGCGGCGAAGAATCGATCTCTATGCAGGACTGGGGACATGAGTTGCTGGAGCAGATGCAAGCGTGCGCGCAATTGCTCGATAACAGCTACGCCACCACCGAGCACAGCGACGCATTACGTAAGCAAGTTGAGAAGCTCAATAATCCTGACCTAACGCCTTCAGCACAAGTTCTCGCCAGTATGCGCGAGCAACAGTGCAGCTTCAGTCAGTTCTCGTTAAGACAAAGCCTGCAACATGCGCAAACGTTGAGCAAGCCACCACTCGACAACAATAAAACCGCACACTATCAGCAACTGGCTGAGCAATCACATCAAGCGCAAGCCGTGATTGAAGCACAAGATGAGTGCAGTTTTGATGAGTATATGGCCGACTATTTAGCCAACGCTTAATCAGACCCGATTCAACCCTGTGTTACAGCCTATGCTGCGCAGGGTTGGTCTGGCTATAAAGCGCGTCTATGACGCTATAAGCCAGAATAACTGAGTGTGACATCAGTCAATCTCTGTGATGCACTTTGGCAACTTGGCTATCGTTCAATAATGCCTAGATCATGCTCTGCTGACGCCGACGCCAGTTCTGCAGACTGAGATCCAATTCAGCCAAGGTGTGAATGCCTTGTACAGCGGCACGCTTGAGTAAAATCAGCATCAGCTCTGCCGTCACTAACGCATCTGCACTGGCATTATGACGCTGTAGCACGTGCAGATTGAAAAACTTGACCCAATCATCCAGCCCAGGCTTGCGCATACCATGCTCGGGATACAGTAGCGGCGCAATTTCAGCTACATCATAAAATGCATGCTGCAAATCATAGGCAAAAGCATCATCCATCTCACGCACCAACATGCGCTGATCAAAATTAGCATGAAACGCCAGCAGCGGACTGCTACCGACGTATTCCATAAAGCCCAGCAATGCTTTCTCTGGACGTATTCCAGCAGCGACTTCACTGGGTGGTATTTGGTGAATCAGTACGCTTTCACTGACCGCATGATTAGCGCGGCGCAGCGTGCAGCTAAACTGATCACCTAAGGCAATCGCTGAGTCTTCAATAGTCACTGCACCAATGGATAAGATTTTATCTTTAAGTGTATTTAAGCCACTGGTTTCTAAATCCACCACCACAAAACGCAGCTGCTGCAGCGGCTTTTCACTGGCGATATACGGTGCCAATGCAGTTAGACGCAGTGCATCTGTCTCGCGCAGTTCGGGACTTTTACGAAACCACTTAAAAAGTTTCACAGCTGATACCGAAAGGTCAAACTGGCTTGCAAACGCTGGGCCTGACGGAATGATTCACGTAAAATACGACGATCCAAGTGATTAAGTTCATCCGGATAAATACGATTGCTATAGGCCAAATCATTACGCGCTTGCTGCTGATGTTGCTGCATACGAATCAGCTGAATAAAGTGATAGGCCTCAGCGTAGGCATCGCCATCCAAGCGCTCAATCACACCTTTACTAACCAACTGACGAATACGTTCTGACGTATTGCTACTTTCCACGCCATGAGCCAGTGCAAGCACACGCACACCATCGACAAAGGGCGCCAAGCCTTTAATCTTTAGATCCAGCGTATCTTTTTCAGCACCCTTCTTGTCCAATGAAAAATCACGGAACAAACCACCCAATGGCGGCTTATTCTGCAGCGCACTTTGCGCCATCATACGCTGGAACATATCATTGCCATGAATCATTGATAGCAGTTCGCGGCGCAAGGCTTTAAAGCCTTCAGTCGGTCCCCAAATCGCCCGTAAATCAAAGTAAACCGTTGAATACAGCAGGTTTTCTGGGCTGGCTTCACGAACAATTTTACTAAAGCGGCGCGACCACTCTTGGCGTGATAAGCACAGATCAGCATTACCGGCCATAATATTGGCTTTGCACAGCATAAAGCCGCAGTCTTCCAACGCTAAGTTGATTTCACGCGCTAGAGGTAACAGTTTTTGCCGTATCGCATTGGCTTCTTCTTGGCTGCTGGCTTCAAATAAAATACCGTTATTTTGGTCAGTGTAGAGGGTTTGCTCTGTACGCCCTTCGCTGCCAAATACCAGCCACGTAAACTCAACACCTGGGTCGCCGTGCTGTTCAATGCACAACTCAATCACCCGCGACACCATATGATCATTGAGCAAGGTAATCAGGCGAGTGACTTGCTCAGAGTTGGCACCGTGAGCAATCATACGGTCCACTAACGAGCGAATCTCATTACGCAACTGGATAAGCTGCTCAATCGACACCGCATGGCGTACAGCGCGTGCCAGATGCACTAGATCAACGCGCTGCAATGAAAACAGATCACGCTCAGATACCACACCCACTAAAGCGCCATTTTGCACCACGCATACATGGGCGATATGTCGCTCAGTCATGGCTAAAGCGGCATCAAAAGCAGTCGCATGCGGTGGTAAATAAAACGGATCAGGCGTCATCAACTCACTAATAGGTCGACGCAGATCGGCGTTGGCATCGGCAATCACTCGGCGCAAGTCACGCAGAGTAAAAATACCTTTGGGTCGCTGCAACTCATCGGCTATCACCAAGCTGCCAATCTGCTGCTCATGCATCAGTTGCACCGCCTTATGCAGCGGTAAATGCCCTTCACAGGTGATCGGTTGACGTATCGATAACTCAGCTAAGCTGGTTTCCATCGAATATTGCGAGCCCAGTGTTTCCGCAGCACGGGTCTGCACTTGCTGATTAGCGTGATCTAATAAACTACTAATTCCGCGTACTGAAAAGTCGCGAAAGGCATTACTCTTAGAAAACAGCTTAATAAAAGAGGCTTTATCGAGTAGCAAGCAAAAGGTATCTTCAGCGGCGATATGTGAAGTTCGCGTTGCACGCTCACCTAGTAACGCAGCGATCGGAAAACACTCACCCGTAGTAATCTCAAAGGTGGTTTCTTTGCCGCTATCTTGACCCTTACGCCGCTCACCATAGATACGCCCCTGCTTAACTATATAGAAAAACTCAACCGGCCCATCTTCGGGGCTGACGATTTTTTCACCTTCAGAGTAAAAACGTAATTGACAGTTTTCCACTAGAAAACTGAGGTGAACGGGATCCATCTGGTTAAAAGGTGGGTATTTTTGCAGAAACTCCAGCGTGCCTTGGATATTTTGCTGCACTGCGGTACGTCCTGTTTTTGCAAAGGCTTCACTTCTGCTCATGAAACATGCCTCCTACTCAAGTAGGCCATCCTAAAATTTGGTCCAATAGCTGGGCTGGACGTCAGTTCGAAGCCTATTAGCGCTACAAACTCAAACCTGGTGGCGTGTTATTTTTATTAATCGTTGGCTATTTTTGCAGGCTTAGAGCCAATTGAACAGCGCTGATACAAATCATAGCCAATAAAAAAACCGCCCGGAGGCGGTTTCTTATCAACACTATACGTTTTTACAAATTATAAGCCATTTTTAGCTTTAAATTCGCGACGACGACGGTGTAGAACCGGCTCGGTGTAACCGTTTGGTTGCTCACGACCTTTTAGCACTAATTCCACTGACGCTTGGAACGCAATGCTATCGTCAAAGTTCGGCGCCATTGGACGGTAGAATGGATCATCAGCATTCTGGCGGTCAACAACAACAGCCATACGCTTCATGGTTTCTAGGATTTGCTCCTCGGTAACAATACCGTGGCGCAACCAGTTGGCCATATGCTGGCTTGAGATACGCAGTGTTGCACGGTCTTCCATAAGGGCAACATCATTGATGTCAGGTACTTTAGAACAACCTACGCTCTGCTCAACCCAACGCACAACATAACCCAAGATACCTTGTGAGTTGTTATCCAACTCATTCTGAATCTCTTCAGCTGTCCAATCAGTGTTTTGTGCTAAAGGAATGGTCAGAATATCATCCAGTGAAGCAAACTGACGATCTTTCAGCTCTTCTTGGCGCGCAAACACATCCACTTCGTGGTAATGCGTAGCGTGCAGAACTGCTGCAGTTGGTGATGGAACCCATGCAGTGTTTGCACCCGATTTTGGATGAGCAATTTTCTGCTTAACCATATCAGCCATCAAGTCAGGCATTGCCCACATACCTTTACCGATTTGTGCAACGCCAGACAGACCTGTTGCCAGTCCTGTATCAACGTTCCAGTCTTCGTAGGCAGCAATCCATTTTTCAGCACGAATCGCAGCTTTACGAACCACTGGACCTGCTTCCATAGAGGTATGAATTTCATCACCGGTACGGTCGAGGAAGCCTGTGTTAATAAAGACCACACGCTCTTGAGCTTCAGCAATACACGCTTTCAAGTTCACTGTAGTGCGACGCTCTTCGTCCATAATACCCATTTTCAAGGTATTACGAGCTAGGCCTAAAACGTCTTCGGTGCGATTAAACAACTCATTGGCAAATGCAGCTTCTTCTGGACCGTGCATTTTTGGTTTAACAATATAAACACTACCAGTGCGGCTGTTTTGACGCGAGCTATTACCTTTTAGATCATGCATAGCAATTAAGCTGGTGAACAACGCATCCATAATGCCTTCTGGCATTTCGTTGCCTTGCTCATCCAAAATCGCTGGGTTGGTCATTAAGTGGCCAACGTTACGGATAAACAGCAATGAACGACCGTGTAAGGTCACTTCGTCACCATTTACACCGTTGTAAACACGATCTGGATTCATCACACGCGTAAAGGTTTGATCGCCTTTAGTCACGCTCTCAGAAAGGTCGCCTTTCATCAGGCCTAACCAGTTGCTGTAAACCAAGGTTTTATCAACAGCATCAACTGCAGTAATGGAGTCTTCACAGTCCATAATTGTAGTAATAGCTGCTTCAACCAATACATCTTTGATACCAGCAGCATCGGTTTGACCGACTACGCTGTTGGCATCAATTTGGATTTCGAAGTGTAAGCCGTTATTTTTTAACAGAATAACAGTCGGTGCTGCTGCTTCGCCTTGGAAACCAATCAGCTGTGCATCATCACGTAGACCTGTGTTGCTGCCGCCTTTTAGGCTGACAACCAGTTTACCGGCTTCGATGCGGTAGCCTGTAGTATCAACGTGTGAACCCGCTGCTAAAGGTGCAGATGTGTCTAAGAAAGCACGTGCATAAGCGATAACTTTATCGCCACGTACTTTATTGTAGCCCTTGCCTTTCTCTGCGCCGCCTTCGTCACTGATCACATCAGTACCGTATAAAGCGTCGTACAAAGAACCCCAACGCGCATTTGCGGCGTTCAGGGCAAAACGTGCGTTAGTTACAGGTACCACTAACTGTGGACCTGCCATACGAGCAATTTCGTCGTCAACATTTTGTGTGCTGGCTTGAAAGTCTGCTGCTTCTGGCAACAAGTATCCAATTTCTTGCAGAAATGCTTTATAGGCTACTGCGTCATGAGTTTGGTCCTTACATGCAAGGTGCCACTCATCAATTTGTGCTTGTAAGGCATCACGTTTTTCTAGCAGGGCGCGATTTTTCGGTGCAAGGTCTTTTAAGACCTTCGTTGCGCCTTCCCAGAACTTTTCTGCAGTCAGTCCAGTACCTGGAATAGCTTGTGTGTTAACGAAGTCATATAGAACTTTGGCGACTTGCAAGCCACCGACTTGAACGCGATCAGTCATTTTTGCCTCACTCTGCTTGGAAAAGCCTCAAATAAAACGGCCATTAGGCCATGTAGTGCATACAGATAAATACTACATGAATATTTTAAAAAAAGCAGAGAGAAATGCTAAGAGTGTCTTTTACAGGCACTTTGCCGCAGGCAAAAAAAACTCCGAGCCTCTTAATAAATTAGAGGTTCGGAGTCTAAATCCAAGTTACTAGGGAGAAATCTTGGATACTTGCCAACATAAAACACATCAAGGAGTTGCAACAACGACTTACTTAGCCATTCATATACTATGACTCAGCACAGCACTGAAGAGTTCCTCGCTGTTATGAAATATTTTAATGAGCCTCATCCCAGTTATCGCCTACACCCGCTTCCACGATCAAGGGTACATCTAAAGCAGCACCGGCACTCATCAATGGCAGCAAGCCAGCACGCAGCTCCTCTACTTGATCCTCACGCACTTCCAGAACCAATTCATCATGTACTTGCAGAATCACGCGTGCATCCAGCTTAGACTCTGCCAGCCACTGATCCACAGTGATCATCGCGCGCTTAATAATATCCGCCGCACTGCCCTGCATGGGTGCGTTAATCGCCGTACGTTCGGCACCTTTACGGATCGCTGCATTTTTCGCCTTGATATCCGGCAAGTACAAACGACGACCAAAGATGGTTTCCACATAACCTTGCTCACTGGCTTGCGCTCGTGTGCGCTCCATATAACCTTGCACGCCTGGATAGCGGGCAAAGTAACGGTCCATATAGATTTGTGCTTGACCACGATCGCAGCCAATTTGCTTGGCTAAACCGTGCGCGCTCATGCCATAAATTAGACCGAAGTTAATGGCTTTAGCGCTACGACGCTGATCAGTGGTGACTTCGTCCAACTCAACACCAAAAACCTCTGATGCCGTAGCTTTATGCACGTCACGGTTATGGCGGAAAGCATCCAGTAAACCTGGGTCTTGCGCTAAGTGCGCCATAATTCGCAATTCAATTTGCGAATAGTCCGCTGCTAATAACTTATAGCCTTTCGGCGCGACAAAGGCTTGGCGAATACGACGGCCTTCAGCAGTACGAATCGGAATATTTTGTAAATTTGGATCACTGGAGGATAAACGACCGGTAGCGGTCACTGCTTGATGGTAACTGGTGTGAATACGACCGGTCAGCGGATTGATTTGCTCTGGCAAACGGTCGGTGTAGGTACTTTTAAGTTTACTTAGGCTGCGAAACTCCATTAACAAAACCGGCAACTCATGGCCGCGCTCTGCTAACTCAGACAGGACAGCTTCTGCGGTACTGGGCTGGCCTTTGGCGGTTTTTGAAATGATTGGCAAACCCAGTTTCTCATACAAAATCACACCCAATTGCTTGGGTGAAGCCAAGTTAAACTCTTCGCCAGCAATTTCAAAGGTCTGACGCTCTAACTCAGTCAGTTTGGCCGCCAACTCTAAACTTTGCTGACCGAGTAAGTGCGCATCCACCAAAGCGCCACAGCGCTCAATACGCGCCAGCACCGGCATCAATGGCATTTCAATGGTTTCTAACACATCAAGCAAGGATGGGATAGCCTGCAACTCTTTAATTAAACGATTGTGTAAACACAGAGTGATTTCAGCATCTTCAGCGGCGTAAGGCCCTGCTATATCCAGATTAATCTGATCAAAGGTCAGTTGTTTGGCACCTTTACCGGCGACCTCTTCAAAACGAATGGTACTGCGATCTAAATAACGCTGGGCTAAATCATCCATATTGTGGCGCGTAGCAGTGGAATTGAGCACATAGGATTCAAGCATGGTATCAAAGCGCACGCCTTGAACATTAATATCATAACGCGCGAGTACATTAATATCGTACTTACCGTTTTGGCAGACTTTTATAATGGCTGGGTCTTCCAAGAGTGGGCGCAAGGCGGCTAATACAGTGTCTTGGTCCAACTGCTCCGGCACGCCCATATAACTGTGCGCCAGCGGTATATAAGCCCCCTCGCCTTCGGCCACGGCAAAGGAAATCCCCACTAAACGCGCTTGCTGCGCATCCACACTGGTGGTTTCGGTATCAAAGGCAAAGAGCTTGGCGCTGCTTAAACGTGCAACCCAATCCGCAAAATCTTCTTGGGTCAAAATAGTCTGCCAAATGCCTTGATATTCAGGTGCAAGCTCGGCTTCACTTTCTGCAGCTGCAACACTAGTGGCTGCCGTGACAGCTGCATCTTCAGTATGGCTGGCGGTTAGCGCAAATAAATCATCAGCGCCCTTGGCAACAACTTTGGCTTTAGGTTGACTGGCTGCGCCACTGCGGCGGCGGATTTCATCCTGCCAACTTTTGAACTCTAAACGCTCATACAACTCCATCAAGACATCATCTTCTGGCGGCTGCATCTGCATATCATCGATATTCAGTTCCAGCTCAACATCCAGCTTAATCGTCGCCAACTCGCGTGATAAATAGGCCATATCACGGTTGTCTAAGAGCTTTTTACCTAGAGTTTTCGCGCCACGAATCGGCAAGGTTGCCACTTGATCAATATTGTTATAAATCGCATCCATATCGCCGAGGCCAACCAGTAAACCCAGTGCGGTTTTTTCACCCACTCCAGGTACGCCGGGAATATTGTCGGATTTATCCCCCATCAAGGCTAAGTAATCAATAATCAGCTCAGGACCAATACCAAACTTTTCGACTACACCGTCAATACCCAGCTTGGTGTTATACATCGTATTAACTAAGCTGACGTGTTCATTGACCAACTGCGCCATATCTTTATCGCCGGTGGAAATCACCACTGGGCGCTCAGCTAACGTGCTGCTGTAGGCTAAGGTGCCAATCACATCATCCGCTTCCACGCCTTCAACGCATAAGAACGGAAAACCCAGCGCACGGACGCAATCATGCAGCGGCTCAATTTGTACACGCAAATCATCCGGCATCGGCGGGCGCTGCGCTTTATATTCAACAAACAGCTCATCACGAAAGGTCGGGCCCTTCGCATCAAAAATCACCGTAATCACGCTATCCGGATACTGCTTACGCAAGCTGCGCAGCATATTCAGCACACCCTTAACCGCACCGGTCGGCAAGCCTGCCGAAGTCATAAGCGGCGGCAAGGCATGGAACGCACGATAGAGATACGATGAGCCGTCAACCAAAACTAAAGGAGCTTGAGACATGCGAATAATCAACCTTAACTAAAACCACGAAATAGATAATAGGATACAGGCAAACACTCACAGCACCCAATCGACAGCAAGCACTGCCTGCTAAAAACCTGCAATCTTTGCTAGCATGGCGCATCAATAGACGCTGCATCTGAACTGCATACCTACAGCAAGTCAGCTCTGCACAGTATTATTTTTGGGACGGTGTGAGGTGCTCAGCATGCACCCATGCACTGCCCACCTCAATTTAGGAGTGTGTTATGAGTGATAAATTAAGCAGCGATGCCCTGCAGGCGCTAAAAATTGCCTTTAGCTATATGCCCAACGCCATTGAAGTGACCAAATACGAATACGGCGATCATTACCAAGTGGTGCTCGAGCATATTGAAACAGTCAAAGAAATGTTACTGCTCAATGATGTCGACCCAGAAGAAGTGCAAGGCGAAATCAACCCTGAGCACACACCCAACTCTTCGTATTAAGCGGCAACCTTGAGCCAAATTAAGGAATCCTGAGAAAGATTTGTCGTCAACAGAAGGCTCTGGCACAGTACTTTGTAGCGCTGCAACTGCGGCGTCTATAACGACTTTGCCGCCTGCTGATAACTTTGCAGACAGTTTACTTAAGGAGCTCACCATGACCGATATTTGGCTTCCTTCCCTCGTCACAGCGACAGCACAAGAAGGTTTTGAGCTAGCGATTACCATGAGCCGCCGCGGTGTAAAATACACGCAGCCGAGCATGGAAACACTCAAAGCCTTGCGTGCTGACTATGCAGAATCAGCGGATGGCTTAACGGCTGCATCACAAGTGATAGCGATTAACTTTCAAACCGTAGCAGCCGCTAATAACTATTGGCGCAGTTAAACACTCAACTGCACATGCTAAAGATAGCTAAGTAAGCTCACACACTTACTTAGCTGATGGCGCTTTTATTTCAGCCAAGCGCTCAGCATCTAAAGCACCTATATCAAACTGCGCTTGCGCAATCCATTCAAAAGCTCGCTGATTCAGCGCAGCAATCGCGCGCGGACCTTCGCCCTCGACATACATCGCTGGTCCAATCACCACATCAATCACACCAGGATTTTTACCCCAGCCTGCTTTGGGCCAGAACATGCCAGCGTTATGTGAGATCGGCAGAACAGGCAAGCCGGCATTGACTGCTAAAGCCGTACCGCCACGCGAGAACTTACCTAATTCACCGGCAGGCATACGTGTGCCTTCAGGGAAGATCAGCACCCAGCAGTTTTGCTCCAAGCGATCAGCACCTTGGCTGGCCAGCTGTTTTAACGCTTGCTTGGGATTATCACGATTAATCGCAATAGGCTTAAGCATCGCCATCGCCCAGCCAAAAAATGGCACGCGCAACAGCTCTTTTTTTAATACTTGGCTCAGCGGCTGAAAGTACGCCGACAAGAAAAATGTTTCCCACGTGCTTTGGTGATTGGATAAAATCACACAACGTTCGCTGGGAATATTTTCAATACCGGTGACGCGGTAATCTAAACCCAGTAAATACTTGGCTAGACCCACACCAAAACGGCACCAATACACATTGATAAAACGATAACGTGCGGGGAATGATAAAAAGGGTGCAATAAACAAACTGATCACACACCAAATAAACGCACTTAAGCTCAGTAACACATAGAAAGTTACTATTCTTAATCCGTAGAAAACGCCCATACTCTTTGGCCTTTAGCGTAGTAAATGATCTGCAACTGCTGATAAATCAGCAAATATTAAAGTGTTATCCGGCAACTGTTTGGTGCGGGTTTTCTCACCGTTACCGGTGCATACCAAAACCGGCTGCGCATTGACGGGAACTGCGGCTTGTAAGTCGCGCAAACTGTCACCGACAAACCACACACCCTGCATGGATGCTTGGTAATGCTCAGCAATCTGCTCTAACAAACCTGCCAAGGGCTTACGGCAGGTGCAACCATCGTCAGGGCCATGCGGACAATAGGTAATTAAGCCTAAATGACCGCCACGCTGCTGTACTTCATCACGTAGTACTTGATGCATGGATTCTAAGGTTGGCACAGTGTAATAACCGCGCGCTAAACCTGACTGATTTGTGGCGATGGTCACCGTCCAACCGGCGCGACTTAATCGAGCGATAGCATCGAGCGCACCCGGCAAGGGGATAAACTCATCCACCGTTTTAACAAAATCGGCTGACTCTTGATTAATTACGCCATCACGATCGAGCACTATGAGCTTCATGTTTGATCCTTAAACCCAGTGAGCACAGCCTGCGCCATGCTCACTCAGCGTCTTGCAGACAATTAATCCAATACAGAAATATCTGCAACACCTAAGAATAAGCCACGCAACTGCGCTAATAAGGCATGACGGTTGGCTCGCACATTCTCATCATCGGCATTGACCATCACTGCGACAAAAAACGCATCCACCGGCTCATGCAAGCTGGCTAAACGCGTCAAGATATCAGTGTATTGGCGATTCTCAGCTAAGGGAGTGACCGCTTGCTGTGCTTGCTTAAGAGCAGCATATAAAGCGAACTCAGAAGGGCTATCAAAGTGACGTGCTTGTACTGCTTCAGCTTGGCTATAACCATCTTTACCGAGCAAGTTCGACACACGCTTATTCACTGCAGCCAGCGCTTGTGCTTCAGGTAAGGCACGGAACGCTTGTACTGCTTGCACACGCTGGTCAAAGTCCAGCGGTGACATCGGATGCACAGCACGCACGGCTTGATAGACACTGACATCAATACCAGCATCTTCATAGCGCGCACGCAAGCGGTCAAAGATAAAGTCTTGGACTTTTTCAGCAAGGCCTTGGCTGTCGATTTTATCGCCAAACTGAGTAATGGCTTTGACCACCAGTTCCGCTAGGTCCACGTCCAATTTTTTTTCAATCAGAACACGCAAAATACCTAAGGCTGCACGGCGTAACGCATAGGGGTCTTTACTACCGGTAGGCAGCATGCCAATTCCGAAAATACCCACTAAGGTATCCAGCTTGTCTGCCACTGCCACCGCAGCACCGGTTAAGGTGGTGGGTAATTCAGCGCCAGCACCGCGTGGCATATATTGCTCGTTTAACGCGATAGCAATATCGCCTTCTTCACCGTCGTTTTGTGCGTAGTAGAGACCGGCAATACCCTGCATCTCAGGGAACTCGCCAACCATTTCCGTGGCTAAGTCACACTTAGAAAGTAAACCTGCACGGGTTGCATGAGCAGCATTACCGCCAATTTTTTCAGCAATAAATCCAGCCAGCTTTGAGACGCGTACGGCTTTATCGTAAACGCTGCCCAGTTGCGCTTGGAACACCACGTTTTTCAGACGCTCATTAAAGGCTTCCAGTGGCTGCTTTTGGTCTTGCAAATAGAAGAACTCAGCATCGGTTAAGCGCGGACGCACAACTTTCTCGTTACCTGAGATCACTTGTTGTGGATCACGGCTTTCGATATTGGCCACAGTAATAAAGCGTGGCAGCAGTGAGCCTGCGCTATCCAGCAAGCAGAAATACTTCTGGTTATCTTGCATGGTGATAATCAACGCTTCTTGCGGCACTTCCAGGAAATGCTCTTCAAATGAGCAGACCAAGGGCACTGGCCACTCAACAAGTGCAGTCACTTCATCCAGCAATGAGGCAGGCATAATCGCCGTACCTTGTTGCTCGGCAGCCAACTGATTGACGCGATTTTCAATTAACGCACGACGCTCGGCAACATCGACCAAGACATAGGCCTTGCGCAAGGCTTCAACATAATCACCAGGGTGATTGAGCACCACTTCAGTGTTGTGATGGAAACGGTGACCACGTGAAGCACGACCGGCGGTTTGCGCCAAGATGGTGCAATCCACTACATCGTCACCAAACAACATCACTAACCACTGAGTTGGACGCACAAACTCTTCTTTACGTGCACCCCAGCGCATACGCTTAGGCACCGGTAAAGCATTCAGCGACTCTTCCACAATCGCTGGCAGCAAACTGACGGTATCTTGACCAGCAATATGCTGCTCAAAACGTAATTTAGCGCCACTGCGATCAATTTCGCTGATATCTACGCCACATTTACGTGCAAAGCCTAAAGCGGCTTTAGTCGGCTCGCCTTCTGCATCAAAAGCAGCTTGGACGGGCGGGCCATCCATTGCTTGGCTGCGGTCGTCTTGACGCTCAGCTAATTGACCAATCCACACTGCTAAACGACGCGGCGCAGCATAGACCTGCACCTGACCATGGCTTAAACCGGCGGCTTTTAAACCTTTGGTGATACCGTCGCGAAAAGCATTGGCTAAAGTATTAAGCGCTTTAGGAGGTAATTCTTCGGTACCTAACTCAACTAAAAAGTCACGTGCACTCATTGTTCAATCTCCAACTTAGCCAACACTTCATCACGTAATGCTTCGGTTGCCATTGGGAAGCCCAATTTGGCACGCGCTTCTAAATAACTTTGCGCTACGGCGCGCGCTAAAGTGCGCACACGTAAGATATAGCGCTGACGCTCAGTCACAGAAATCGCACGGCGCGCATCCAGTAAGTTAAAGGTATGTGAAGCTTTCAATACCATTTCATAGCTGGGCAGCGGCAAGTTCAGCAGACTGAGACGACTGGCTTCACTTTCATAAAAATCAAACAGCTCAAACATTTTTTCAACGTTAGCGTGTTCAAAGTTATAGGTGGACTGCTCTACTTCGTTCTGGTGGAAGACATCGCCGTAGGTCACTTTACCAAACGGGCCGTCCGTCCATACTAGGTCGTAAACTGAATCTACACCTTGGATATACATGGCCAAACGCTCAAGACCGTAAGTAATTTCACCGGTCACTGGGTAGCATTCAATACCACCCACTTGTTGGAAGTAAGTGAACTGAGTCACTTCCATACCATTGAGCCAGATTTCCCAGCCTAAACCCCAGGCACCTAAGGTCGGTGATTCCCAGTTGTCTTCAACAAAACGAATATCGTGCACCAGAGGATCAATACCAATATGGCGTAAAGACTCTAAATACAGCTCTTGGATATTGTCTGGATTAGGTTTGAGTACCACTTGAAACTGATAATAATGTTGCAAGCGGTTGGGGTTGTTGCCGTAGCGGCCATCGGTCGGGCGACGCGAAGGCTGCACATAGGCTGCGTTCCAGGTTTCAGGGCCTAGAGCACGTAAAAAAGTTGCTGTATGGAAGGTGCCAGCACCCATTTCCATATCGTAGGGTTGCAGTACCACACAGCCCTGCTCAGCCCAAAAGCTCTGCAAGGTCAGAATCAGATCTTGGAAGGTACGCACGGCGGCGGTTGTCTGGGTCACGGTATATATCCACAATTAAAGATGGGCAGAAAGTTCGGGAGTATACCCCAAACATGAGCATTTCCGCAGCGAACATTGGTCGCTGTAGTGCACATTATTGCTACTCAATAGCTTAACTTGTGCGCTAAGCCATGCAAACCATACTGCACAATGGCTGATATCTTGCCAATAAAGCCAGTCTCTTTGGCCCTATCTAGACTGCCCAGTTCCCAAAGGTGCTATGCCTTGACCGCTTCACGCAAACACTCTAAAACAAAGGGTATCTTGATTGCGGGCGAAATACATCATGTCGAACAACACTTCAATTGCGGCATTAAGCGACTTATTCAGCACGCAACAACAGGCGTTTCAAGCCCTGCCGATGCCCAATGCTGAGCAGCGTATTGCAGGGTTACGCGCGTTACGTAGTGTACTGTCCGACGAGCAACAACGTATCGCCGAGGCCATCAGTGCTGATTTCAGTCACCGCAGTCAACATGAGACTTTGTTAGCAGAATTGATGCCCAGCTTAGAGGGTATTGATTACGCCTGTCAGCGCATTCAACGCTGGATGAAACCCTCGAAACGTAAAGTCGGTTTAGCCTTCCAACCCGCCAAAGCCCAGGTGGTGTATCAGCCCTTGGGTGTGGTTGGAGTGATTGTGCCGTGGAACTACCCGCTATTTTTAAGCATCGGGCCACTGACCGGAGCTTTGGCGGCGGGCAATCGTGTGATGATTAAAATGAGCGAACACACGCCGCGTACTGCGCAATTGCTTAAAGAGTTATTAGCTCGCGTTTTTTCTGAAGATTTAGTCTGTGTCGTACAAGGTGAGGCTGATCTAGCCGCGGCTTTTTCAGAACTCCCTTTCAACCACCTACTCTTTACCGGCTCAACCCAAGTCGGCAAGCTGGTCATGCGCGCCGCAGCGAAGAATCTAACCCCCGTAACTTTGGAGCTGGGCGGCAAATCACCGGCCATCATCAGTACTGATGTGCCTTTAGCTGAAGCCGCAGAGCGCATTGTCTTTGGTAAAACCGTGAACGCCGGACAAACCTGTGTCGCGCCGGACTATATTTTAGTCCCCGAAGCGCGCGTCACTGAGTTAGTCGATGCTTTACGCAGCACCGTGCTTAAATTTTATCCAAAACTGGCAGACAACCCCGACTGCACCGCAATTATTAATCAGCAGCATCGACAGCGTTTACAAAACACCATTGCCGACGCTGTGAATCAAGGCGCTACAGCGATTGCCATTCATCCGAAAACAGACGATCAACGCTTACCGCTGACCTTACTGCTGAATGTCACTGATGAGATGCGAGTGATGCAAGAGGAAATATTTGGGCCAATCTTGCCGATTGTCAGCTATGCATCATTGGATGATGCCTTGGCCTATATTCGCCAACGTCCACGGCCTTTAGCGCTGTATTACTTTGGCTATCAGCGTGATGAGCAGCAATACGTGCTCAATAATAGTCATGCTGGCGGCGTCTGTATCAATGACACTTTACTGCATGTGGCGCAGCATGATTTACCCTTTGGCGGTATTGGTCCCTCAGGCATGGGGCATTATCACGCCCATGAAGGCTTTTTAACCTTTAGCCATAGCAAAGCCGTTTTTAGCAAACAGCGTTTTAATGCGGCCAAATTGATTTATCCACCTTATGGTGGCTGGCTGCAAAAATTGATTTTAAAATTCTTTTTACGTTAAGACTGCGAGACCCAAGCATGCCCAATACCACTGATAACGTCGATGTCTCTCGTCGTGGTTTTCTTAAGCTCAGCGCTACCGCTGCAGCCACCTTAAGTGTACTCAGCCTTTCGGCAAGCCTAACCGGCTGCAGCAGCGAACAGCCCAGTACTGGCTTTCTGGTTCTGCGCAAAGATGACCTTGTCTGCTTAAGTGCACTACTGCCGGTGCTTTATGTCAGCGCAGTCGCTCCAGAACAGATGAGCAGCAGCGTACACACAGCACTGCAAGCCATTGATCAAAATTTAGCCAGCTTTTCACCGAGCATGCGCAAACTGACTTTAAAATTATTAAACACTCTAAATAACCCTCTCACCCGCGGCCCACTGACGGGTGTGTGGGGTTCTTGGGCGCAGGCATCCACCGCTGATATTCAGCAATTTCTCCAGCGCTGGCACAACAGTCGCTTCGACTTATTAAAAATGGGCCATAGCGCCCTGCTACAACTGGCGATGCTCGCACACTATGGACAACCTAACGCATGGCAACACTGCGGTTACCCTGGACCACCACGTCTGTATTAGTTTTTACAACGCCCTAAAGCACACCTTCACCACACTACTATAGAGAGCCCATATGGCAATTCCAGACCCTTTCTTGCAAGGCATCGACAACGGTTGGCAGGTGCATAACGCATCGCTGCTAGAACACGACCTGCAATTGGATGCTGATGTGGTGATTGTTGGCAGTGGTGCCGGCGGTGCAACCAGTGCTGAGTTATTAAGCGCTGCAGGTTTGCGCGTATTGATTGTGGAAGAAGGCCCATTACGCACCAGTACTGATTTTAAAATGCAAGAACCTGCTGCTTACTCAGAGTTGTACCAAGAAGGTATGGGGCGCATGAGTAAAGATGGTGCGATTAGCATTATGCAAGGCCGCGCCGTCGGTGGCACAACCCTAATTAACTGGACCTCCAGCTTCCGCACACCGCCAGAAACCCTCGAGCACTGGGCCCGAGAACACGCAGTCAGTGGTCTAGATAAAGACAGCTTACAGCCTTGGTTTACGCGTTTGGAAAAACGCCTCGGCGTTGCGCCTTGGCACATTCCAGCCAACGCTAATAATGAAGTGATCAAACGCGGCTGCGAGGCGCTTGATCTGGACTGGGCTGTGATTCCACGCAATGTACGTGGCTGCGCTAATTTGGGTTATTGCGGCATGGGCTGTCCGATTAATGCCAAGCAATCCATGTTGGTCACCAGCATTCCTGCCAGTTTAGATCAGGGTGGCAGGCTGCTGTATTTAGCCCGTGCCGAGCGTTTAATTATTGACAAAGACCGTGTGCAACAACTGGAATGCCATGCATTAGATGCTCGCGGGGTCGAGCGCACAGGACGTAAGATTATAATTCGCGCCAAACACTATATTCTTGCTGGAGGCGGCATTAATACACCGGCGATTTTATTACGCTCGAAAGCCCCAGATCCGTATCAACGTTGTGGCAAGCGCACCTTTTTACATACGACCAATTTTTCTGCAGCGCAGTTTGCTGAAGCGGTGAATCCTTTTTATGGCGCACCGCAATCCATCTATAGTGATCACTTCCAGTGGCGCGATGGTGTCACTGGACCGATGGGTTACAAGCTTGAAGTGCCACCGTTACATCCTGCCTTTGCCGCAACTATTCTGGGCGGCTATGGCGAAGTCAGCGCGCAACGTATGGCGCAACTGCCGCACACCCATATGATGATTGCTTTAATGCGCGATGGTTTTCATCCCGACAGCGCCAGCGGGACGGTGGAATTGCGCAGCGATGGCAGCCCGGTGCTGGATTACCAAATGACACCTTACACTTGGGATGGCATTCGTCGTGCGTATTACAGCATGGCGGAGATTCAGTTTGCTGCTGGCGCACAGAAGGTTTTTCCAGTGCATGCCGATGCTGATTATGCCAACGACTTAACCCGCACTCGCAAGATGATCGCAGGCTTAGACTTAGCGCTGTACCGCGCCCGCCTCGGCAGCGCTCACGTGATGGGCGGTTGTGCGATGAGTGACGATGCGAAATTGGGTGTCAGCAATAGTCTTGGCCTGCATCATCAACTGGAAAATCTATCGATTCACGATGGCTCGTTATTCCCCACCAGTATTGGCGCAAACCCACAATTATCCATTTATGCGCTGTGCGCTTTACTCACAGATAAACTGATTCAGCGCTTGACGGCTTAGGTGCAAAAATCACCCATAATCTGATAGCCGCAACACACTATGGCGCGTAGACTGCCGTTGCTGTCCTAGGCTTTTTGCTACAGACCTGATAGTTATAACCCTACACCGTTAATTCTCCCCTCCATGTGAGATTGTGCATGTCTGTTTGGAAGTCGTTTCGCTCGCTGTATTTCGCCACCTTATTAATGCTGCTCGGCTCAGGTTTACTGAGTACTTATCTAGCGCTGCATGTTGCTGAACGTGCGGACGGGATTTGGGTCGGTGCCCTGATGACGGGCTTTTATCTAGGCTTGGTCTTAGGTGGAAAGATTGGTCACCGCTTGATTGCTCGCGTGGGGCATATCCGTGCCTATGTGGCCAGTGCAGGTTTTGTCACAGCAGCCGTCTTAATGCATGGCTTAACTGACAATCTGCCGGTGTGGTTACTGCTGCGGGTGCAAGTTGGTCTGGGCATGATGTGCATGTATATGGTGGTGGAAAGCTGGCTCAATGAGCAAAGCACCTCAGATGAGCGCGGCATGGTGTTTTCCGGCTATATGATGGCCTCGTACCTGGGTATGGTTTTAGGCCAGCTGGTATTGGCTGCGGTGCCCGGTTTAGATAGCAACTTGCTGTTATTTGTTGGACTGTGCTTTGCGTTATGCTTAGTGCCGGTGGCCCTAACACGACGTATTCACCCAGAACCTTTACACCCTGCACCCTTGGAGCCGCGTTACTTCTTCCAGCGCGTGCCCTTATCGATGATGACCGGCTTAGCGGCTGGAGCCATGGTCGGTGCTTTTTACGGTTTAGCACCTTTATATGCTAGCCGAATTGGCTTACCCACCCATATGATTGGTCTGTTTATGGCCGCCTGTATTGTCGCAGGTTTATTTGTACAAGCCCCCTTAGGCTGGCTCTCAGACCGTTTTGATCGCCCGACATTGATTCGTGTGTCCAGTGCTATTTTGATGCTGATTGCCTTGCCCCAAGCGATTTGGACTGATCTACCCCTGCCACTGATTTTTCTCGGCGGTGGTGCAACAGCTATGCTGTTCTTTAGCTTATATCCACTGGCGGTGGCCTTTGCTAATGACAATGTGGAAGCAGAAAAACGCGTGTCATTAACCGCCGTGCTCCTGACCACCTTTGGTGTCGGTGCCAGTATCAGCCCCGTTGTGATTGGTGCGCTAATGAAAACATTGGGGCCCAATATGCTCTATGTGTCCATCAGCCTATTCGCAATGTTTATTACCATTAGCGTACGTCCACAGGCGATTACTGGCGACAACGTCAGTGATGAAGCACCTTTGCAGCATATCTTTATGCCGGATGGTATTAGCAGCTCGCCTTTAGCGGCAGCGCTTGACCCCCGTATTGAAGAAAGCCATGTCCAAGAGCAGATGCAGGATAGCCCGCTGACTGATGTTGCCGATGACTCAGAAGAGCAACATTACTAGATCAAATAGCAGGCTAACACCTGATAGCGTTCGCTATACACTCAGCACTGAAATCTGCAGTGCTGAGTTCAAAAGCGCGTTAACCTAAACACGTACTTAGGGTTGCGCTGCAAACATCGGCGTATCAGCAAAACCGCTGGCGACTAATTGCAACATCATCTGCTCCTTCAGCGGTGGAGCAAACAAATAGCCTTGAATCAAATCACACCCCATCGCCTGCAACAATCTAAATTGCTCCAGCTCTTCAACGCCTTCGGCAACCGTGACAAACTGAAAATGGCGCGCCATATCAATCACCGTACTGGTTAAGCGCTGATCCTGTGTATTGACATGCATTTCAGAGACAAAGGCACGGTCAATTTTAATCACCGAAACCGGCAGCACTTTTAAATACGCCAGCGACGAATAACCGGTGCCAAAGTCATCAATGGCAATACCAAAACCTGCTTCGGCTAAACGCTGCAACTGCTGCAGGGCCAACTGCATATCATGCATTAAGCCTGACTCAGTCACTTCAACTTCTAAGCTATAAGCCGGTAAACCTGCTTGCGCAACAGCGCTAATTAACCAGTCGGCAAAATCAGGCTGCATCAATTGAGCACTGGCAACGTTGATCGCCACGGTAAAATGCTCACCCACCTGTTGCTGTTTGCGCCAGCGCACCAGCGCATCAATCGCCTGCAACGCCACCCACTTGCCAATGGTGATGATGTAGCCTTTGGCTTCAGCAATGGGAATAAACTCAACCGGTGAAACGCGGCCAAAGTCTGGACTGTCCCAGCGTAGTAAAGCCTCAACACCTCGCACTGCACCGCTGCGCACATCAACTTTAGGCTGATACATCAGATGCAGTTGATTATTTTCAATCGCTACATGCAAGCCATCACTGAGCTGGCTAATACGCTGTAAATTTTCTTCTAAATCTTTATTGTAACTTTGCCACTGACCATCATCTGTCGGCAAAGCAACTGCGGCTGTACGCACAATTTGCTCAGGGCTGCGCTCAAGACTCGCGCAACTGACACCAATGCGCGCACGTACATACACACAGAGTTGGCGTAAATATAATGGTGCTTGCAAAGCTTGCAGTAAACGCTCAGAAATCAATTCGGCTTGGCTTTGCGTGGTCTTAGAAGCACACACAACAACCCACTGATCGGTACTCCAAACACCTAGCAAACCTATGGGTATATCGCTTAATTGCTGGATATGCGTACTCAGCGCACAAATGGTCTGATCCATAATGTCATAACCATGCAAGCGACCTATTTCATCCAGCCCTTCAAGGGCGATAAAAAATGTCAGCACGTCTGCGCTATCACTGCGCATGTGTTCAATGGTTTCTAAAATAACCTGACGATTGGCCAGTCCTGTTAAGGGATCTTGCCGCGACTGCACTTTTAGCTCACGTGTCCGCTCAGCCACCAATGACACCAAAACGATCGGCACATTAAATAAACTGGCAGCCACTTGCGTTAGGTTATCAAAGGCAGGATCAGCAGCCGTATCAAGAATTTGTAAATGATGCAGAGCTTGTAAACGCTGCGCTTCAGTGTGTTGCAATGGTTTTTTCAGCATCAAACAGGGCCTCAGCGATAAACAATCAAGACGGAATTTTTAGCTCTGCTACGCAATCAACACATCAAGTGGTGTCAAGCCCGCGATAACCTACACACAGAACTGACAAACACCGCGTAGCTCTTTAGAATAAGCATCTTATATTTTTTTACACTATTAAAATGCATACATTACGTTTAATGCACGCCAATGACCTGCCCGAGATTATGGATATCCAACTCGAGGTCTATAGCGATGCCCTACAAGAGACACCTGAAATCATTGCACAGCGTCTGGCACAAGTCCCTGACTTAGCTCTAGTGGCTGAAGATCAGCAGGGAATTTGTGGCTACTTGTTCAGTTACCGCTCGCAACGTGGAGCGATTACACCGCTGGATGGTGTATTTGTAGAGCCAAAACACAGCGATTGTCTGTATCTGCATGATTTAGCCGTCGCACCCCGCGCACTGAAACGCGGAATTGGGCCAAGCCTGGTCAAACGTAAATTCCAAATGGCACGCAAGGCAGGCATTCAGCATTGCGGCCTAGTTTCGGTACAAGACTCGGCACCTTTTTGGCAGCACTTAGGTTTTAAAACACAAACGGCGATCAATCCACAACAAGCCAACGCACTGAATTCTTATGGTGTGCCGGCTATTTATATGCACAAAGCACTTTAAGTGCTCTGGCTCAACATCAGTATGGGCTGTATCAACACAGCGCAACTGTCGCTCATGTTTTAATAAGGGACTCTGTATGGAATTTGCTCTGTATCTGCTGCTCGGCGCTGCAGCTGGCGTATTAGCTGGTTTATTTGGCGTGGGCGGTGGGCTCATTATTGTGCCGGTTTTGGTGTTTAGTTTTAGTACACAAGGCTTTGCCCCCGAAATCCTCACGCACTTAGCTGTAGGCACCTCGCTGGCGACCATTGTCTTTACTTCCATCAACTCAATTCGTGAGCACCATCGCCGCGGCGCAGTGCAGTGGGATTTATTTCGCTGGCTGACCCCCGGAATTCTCGGCGGCGCTGCGGTCGGCGGTGTCACTGCGGCACTGATTAATGGCCCGCTACTGCAAAAATTTATTGGTGTTTTCGCCATTACCATCGCCATCCAACTGGCACTCAACCTGACACCTAAAGCTGTGCGCCCACAACCTCAACGCCCCGAACTGATTGCCGCAGGTGGTGTCATTGGCTGGGCCTCAGCCATTTTTGGTATTGGCGGCGGTTCCTTAACCGTACCTTTTTTGATTTGGCGCAGCGTGGCAGTACAAAAAGCCGTAGCAACTTCGGCAGCCTGTGGCTTCCCGATTGCGGTCGCTGGTGCTGTAGTGTTTATGGTTACCGGCTGGAATGAAAGCCAGCTGCCACCGTGGAGTGCAGGTTTTGTCTACTTGCCAGCCCTGCTGGGCATTGCTTTAACCTCAGTCTTTTTCGCCCGTTTTGGCGCCAAGTTGGCACACCAATTATCACCGGTATTACTCAAGCGTTTATTTGCACTGCTGCTGACGGTTGTTGGCATCAGCTTTTTGCTTAATTAAGGAACACCCATGCTCACCTATCCCAATATTGACCCTGTGGCGATCGCCCTTGGGCCGCTGAAAATCCATTGGTACGGTTTAATGTACTTAGTGGGTATTGGTAGCGCTTGGTGGCTGGCCAGTCGCCGTTTAGAAAAATTTGACGCGAACTGGACCAAGGACACCCTCTCCGACCTGATCTTTTGGGTTGCCATGGGTATTATTCTCGGTGGGCGCTTGGGCTATGTGCTGTTTTACGACATGGCCGCCTATATTGAGAATCCCGCATTGGTGCTGCGTATCTGGGAAGGCGGTATGTCGTTCCATGGCGGCTTTCTCGGTGTGATGCTGGCCGTGTGGTTGTTTGGCCGCAAGCACAATAAAAGCTTTTTCCAGTTGATGGATTTTATTGCGCCGCTGGTGCCGATTGGTTTAGGTGCTGGACGTATTGGTAACTTTATCAATGCCGAACTCTGGGGCAAAGCCACTGATGTGTCATGGGCGATGATCTTCCCGACTGATCCAGCACAACTGGCGCGCCACCCCTCGCAGCTGTATCAGTTTGCCTTAGAAGGCGTCGCACTATTTGTCATTCTCTGGCTCTATTCGCGCAAGCCGCGCCCCACCATGGCGATATCCGGCATGTTTGCGCTGAGCTACGGTATATTTCGTTTTATCGTCGAATTCGTCCGTGTCCCCGATACACAACTGGGCTATTTAGCCTTTGACTGGCTGACTATGGGTCAATTGCTCTGTATCCCTATGATTCTCGGCGGTATCGGCTTAATTGTAGTGGCGTATAAGCGTCAAGAGGTTGCACAACAATGAAACAATATCTGGATTTAATGCGCCATGTGCGCGATCACGGCGTGGATAAAAGCGACCGCACAGGCACAGGTACGCGTAGTGTCTTTGGTCACCAAATGCGTTTTGATTTAAACGCCGGTTTCCCGCTGGTCACCACCAAAAAGTGCCACTTACGTTCCATCATCCATGAGCTGCTGTGGTTTTTGCAGGGCGATACTAATATCAAATACCTGCAAGATAACGGTGTGCGTATTTGGGATGAGTGGGCCGATGAAAACGGTGATCTAGGCCCTGTTTACGGTTATCAATGGCGCAACTGGCCCACACCCAATGGCGAATCCATTGATCAGATCAGCAAACTGATTGAGATGATTAAAACCAACCCGGATTCACGCCGTTTGATTGTCAGTGCGTGGAACCCAGCCTTGGTTGACGATATGGCGTTACCCCCCTGCCATGCGCTGTTTCAGTTTTATGTGGCTGACGGCAAACTCAGTTGCCAGCTCTATCAGCGCTCTGCCGATATTTTTCTGGGTGTGCCCTTTAATATTGCCAGCTACGCTTTGCTCACCATGATGGTCGCGCAGGTCTGTAATTTAGAACTGGGTGATTTTATTTGGAGCGGCGGTGACTGCCATTTGTATTCTAATCATATGGAGCAAGTTGAAGAGCAACTCAGTCGTGAACCATTCGCGCTACCGACCATGCAAATCAACCCTGCAATCAAGTCAATTTTCGACTTTACTATTGAAGACTTTGAGCTGTGCGATTATCAAGCGCATGCGCATATTAAGGCGCAAGTGGCTGTTTAAGGCTAAATTGATTAGCTGTTTGACTCGGTGGTATTGTTGGCAATGCCACCTCATAAAAACAACTAAAAGGACGTACTTTTATGAAAGAGACAATTGGATCGATCTCAGGAAGCACATCACTATCGCCAACCCAATTGCGCAGCGAGCCACACACTGTGAGTGCTGGACGCGGGCTAAAATGGCTGACTGAAGGCTGGGCACTGTTTAGAAAAGAACCGCTGATGTTTATCGCCATGAGTGTGATCAGCATGATCGGTATTTTTATTATTAACCTGATCCCACTGCTGGGTAGCTTAGCCACTGTACTGTTTTGGCCTGCACTGGCCGCTGGCTTTTTTCTCGCCTTTAAGCATGCTCAACAAGAGCAACCTGTCAGCGTCAATGATCTCTTTGAACCCTTTAAAGCACCCACTCGCCTGATGGGTGTCGGCGCGATGTATTTGTTAGCCAGCATTATTATTATGCTGGTGATGTTTATCATTGCATTTTTCAGCTTTGGCTCATTCAGCGCCATCGCCAATGGCGAAGTTGATATGGAGCGCATGGGCTTTGGCTTTATTCTTATTACGCTGGTGTCGATCCCCGTATCGCTGGCCTTTGCCATGGCCTTTGTCTTTGCGCCGGTATTAGTCCATCAGCACAATGTGCCAGTGATTGAAGCCATTCAACGCAGTTTTTCCGGTAGCCTGCGCAATATCCTGCCATTTATTGTATTTTTTGCCGTGATCACTTTGTGCTTTATTCTGCTAAGCGCATTTATAGTCGTTCCATTGATTGGTTTGCTGATCAGTATGGCAATGGCCGTGCTGTATTTACCTCTGTTCTGTGGTGCACTTTTTTGTGCATACAGTGATATTTTTCTGCAAGCGAGCAACCCTGAACTTTAAATCCAATTGCTGTGCTGCACGTATTCGATGCAGCACAGACACTCGAGGCTAACCCTATGTATGACTGGCTGAACGCACTGCCTAAAGCAGAATTGCATATGCACTTAGAAGGTTCGCTTGAGCCAGAATTGATGTTCAAATTGGCTGAGCGCAACCGCATTCAATTGCCATGGGACTCAGTGGAGACCTTACGCAGTGCTTATGCATTTAATAATTTGCAGGAATTTTTGGATATCTATTATCAAGGTGCCAATGTCCTGCAAACCGAGCAAGATTTTTACGATCTAACTTGGGCCTATTTGCAAAAATGTGAAGAGCAAAATGTGATTCACGTTGAGCCGTTTTTTGATCCGCAAACTCATACTGCACGTGGCGTGTCCTTGGAAGTGGCCATCACTGGCATCAGCGAAGCGCTGGCCGATGCACGGGATATGCTGGGTATCAGCAGCGGCTTGATCTTAAGCTTTTTACGCCATCTGCCTGAAGATGAGGCCTTTGCCACCTTGCAACAAGCCATGCCTTTTAGAGATCTATTCTTTGCTGTCGGCCTCGACAGCTCGGAAATGGGCCATCCACCGAGTAAATTCACCAATGTCTTTGCTAAGGCCCGCGCAGAAGGCTTATTAGCCGTGGCGCATGCCGGTGAAGAAGGTCCACCAGAATATGTCTGGGAAGCGTTGGACTTACTTAAAGTCAGCCGTATCGACCATGGTGTGCGTGCTTGGGAAGACCCACGCTTAATGGCGCGTTTAATTGAAGAACAAATCCCACTGACAGTCTGTCCGCTGTCCAATACCAAACTGCGTGTGTATCAAAATATGAGCGAGCATCCGATACTGCAGATGCTCGAGCAAGGTGCGATGGTCACGGTCAATTCGGATGATCCAGCGTATTTTGGCGGTTATCTGACCGACAACTTTCAGGCGCTGCATACAGGTTTAGGAATGACCCAGCAGCAAGCCCAGCGCTTGGCTGAAAACAGCCTTAACGCACGCTTAGCGCCGTAACAGCCACTATGTCTAATAAACAGCAGTTACTCGATTGGGCAGCTAGCGGCCATCTTGATGCGGCTCAGCTGGAGCAGGCTTTAATCATCACCGATAGCCTGCCGAGCGCCGCGAACAATCTACGTTTTCTCAGCCGCGTGCTGCTGGCGTTTGCGGTGGTACTACTGTGCAGCGGGGTGATTTTCTTCTTCGCCTACAATTGGGATGAATTAAGTCGCCATAGTAAATTCGCCATCGCGCAGGCAGCGCTACTCCTGTCACTGCTCCCCTTGCTGCGCTTCAATCTACAACAGCCCGCTGCACAAGCCGCGATATGTGCTGCCAGCCTGTTAGTTGGGGCGCTTTTAGCATTGGTTGGACAAACCTACCAAAGCGGTGCAGATACGTATCAGCTGTTTTTAATTTGGGCGGTATTGATCACACCTTGGGCAGTGCTGGCACGTATGCCTGTGCTGTGGTTATTGCTACTGGTCTTGCTTAATCTCAGCCTAGTGATAGCCCTAGAGAATCTAGCCATCTATCATTTATTGGCACCCTTGACTCATCCAGGTTGGTTACTATTTGCTCTAAATGCCTGCGCCGCGGGACTGTGGCATCAAGCAACACACAAAAGTTCAGAGTCACGTTTATTACGCTGGGCAGCACGAGCGATCAATTTATACAGTTTGCTGATTATTAGCGTTATGGCGCTGGGCTATATCACTTCATGGTCAGTCAGTGATGCTCTGACCCTACCCATTTGGGCGTGCTGTGCTGCGCTCTGGCTGTATCTATACCGTGTGCGCAGGCTTGATTTAGTCATGCTTTCAGCGCTGCTGATGGCTGCTATTGTGCTGAGCGTCACAACCCTAGCGCATACATTATCCGACATCCTGCCTTTTGATATTCTGTTTTTACTGCTAGCTCTAACGGTGATGGGCTTATCCAGTGCCGCTGCATTATGGCTGAAACAATTACATCGGCAGGCGAATGCACTCGGCCCAACGTCAGATAACGGAGTGGCCCATGACTGATCCAACTCTACTCTGGCAACAATTACAGCAAGCGCAATTGGTTACCAGCGATCAACCCGCCGCTCAAGATAACCAACAACCGGCGTTTTTTCTGCGTATTTTGCTGGGCGCTTCAGGCTGGTTATCCGCGCTATTTTTTACTGGATTTATTTCTGCTTTTTTTATCAGCTTTTTATCCAGCGGTATCGGTCTGGGTATCATTGGCGTGATCTTATGCCTGTTTAGTATTGGGCTCAGTCGCATCGCTGCCCTACCGATCTTAATTCAGCAATTTATCTTTGCTTGCAGCCTCGCTGGGCAAGCACAAATTATGTTTGCAGTGCTGCAGATCAGTGACAGTCCGCAACTCAGCGCAGTCATATTACTGATTTTAGAAATACTGTTATTTTTCCTTATTCATATTCGTAGCCAACGTACCGTAGCCGTGGTTATCGCCTGCGCTGCAGTGCTATGGCTGCTCGGTGCACAGAAATGGATCTATGCTCTGCCTGCTCTGAGTGCCGCTGCTGCAGGGTTATGGCTGTATCGATTACGCCTCTATCAGCAGGCTGATTACCTACTGCCCGCCACAACTGGACTGACCTTGGCGCTCTGGCTGGTGATATTTGCAGCCTTATTGATTAACAGCACCGAGCTGGCATGGTGGGATATCAACAACACTATATGGCACTCACAGCTATGCATTGCTGCTGCCCTGAGTAGCCTGGTGTGCCTCTTTCTTGCTTGGCAATTGATCCAGAAAAATATTCAACACACACAACTGCGTTATCTGGCAGTGTTGATCAGTCTGGGCATTGCTCTAGTCAATCTAAAAATGCCCGGTTTAGCACCCTTATGTTTATTACTATGCATCGGTGTGGCCCAAGCACATAATCGCTTAATCTGGCTCAATCTATGCTGTTTAGCCGGCTATCTGTTTCTGTACTACTACAATTTAAACGATACCTTGCTCTATAAATCGATACTTTTATGTGTCAGCGGCGCCGTACTCTTAGTGCTCTATGGTCTATTAAGTCGTTATACGAGCATACTGATCACGGAGCAAAAAACAGATGCGTAAGTGGCTAATTCTGCTATTTTTGCCCTTAATTCTTGGCGTCATCAATTTTGGTATTTGGCAAAACGAACAATTAATTGAGTATGGTGAGAATGTATTTTTAGAGTTGGCGCCAGTTGATCCACGCTCATTAATGCAAGGTGATTATATGGCGCTGCGTTTTGCTATGGCGGATGCCATACGTCAGAAAATAAGTAGTAATAATGACACTATAACAAGCAGTGTTATTGTCCAGCTTGATACTCAAAAGCGCGCAAGCTTGGTCGCACTGGATCAACAGCAGCCCCTACAAGATGGACAACTACGCCTGCAGTTTCGATTGCGTAATGGCCAAATTAAGTTCGCTACAAATGCGTTCTTCTTTCAAGAAGGTACTGGCCGCATCTATGAGAAAGCTCAGTACGGACTCTTTCGGGTTGGCGAGAAAGGTAAGCTGATACTGACTCACTTAGTCGATGCAGAACTGCAAAAAATTGGCCAACCTAAACTCCTGTAAGACACTGTATGACTAATAAAACAGCTAGTCAATCTAGAGAATGTAATATGCATATCGATCCAGAAATAACGTTTAGAAAGCTAGAAATTTTCCTATCGTTTATGGAAAATAGAACACTATCAAATACAGCTGCATCTCTTAATATCAGTACTGTCAGTGTACATAAAGCGTTGCACTCTTTGGAAAGTGCCTTACGCTGCCCATTATTTAAAAAAGAAGGCCGCTTACTTCAGCCTCTACCTAGCGCACTGGTCTTAACTGAAAACAGTAAAACCATAATTCAAAAAATGCAAAAATCTATAAATCTAACAAGAGAAGCCGCTGGATTTTCTTCAGAGCGCTTTATTTTAGGATCAATTTATTCATTAACGGTCAAAACAATACCTCAACTAATAATGGGATTAAAGGTAAGAAGAAGCAGCCTCAACATTGACTTAAGACTTGGTTCAAATAATGATTTATTTTCACAACTTAAAAAAATGGAACTCGATGCTATTTTAATAAGTATCGATAACATTAAAAAGTCTCCAGAGTTAGAAATATTCCACCTTTTTTCTGATGAGATATTTCTTACAGCACCTAAAGACTCCCCTTTTTCTGAAAAAAAACATATCAGCTTAAATGAGTTAAAAAACAGCAATTTTGTAACTTTAACTGAAGGCTTTGCCACATATAAAGACGGACAAAAATTATTTTCGGCAGCTGGTTTCACTCCAAATATAGCCATGCAAGTGAATGATATTTTCACATTATTAAGCATGGTTAGCTCAGGTGTTGGTTATGCATTATTACCTGGAAGAATCGCCTCAGTTTATGCAGACCAAGTCAAACTGATACCCCTTTCTTTCCCTGCGCCTATTCGACAAAATATTGGATTAGTCTTCTTAAAAAGCAAAGAACACAATCCTAATATCTTGAGCATGCTGGCTGAATGTAGAATGTATAAAAGCAATAAAAAAACCAGCCTATAAAGGCTGGTTTAAATTGAATCACATCTCTTAGCCTAAGATAGCGCTTGTTGCAAAATACAGCAGTGATGGACCAAGCAAGCAACCCAAAGCAGTATAGAAAGCTGCCGTTAAGCAACCATAAGGTACTAACTTAGGATCAGTTGCAGCTAACCCACCAGCAACACCACTTGTTGTTCCCATTAAGCCACCGAAAATAACAGCACTACGTGGGTTATTCAGACCAATGTAAGGTGCGACAAAAGGCGTTGCAATCATCACTAAAATAGCTTTAACAAGGCCAGCAGCAATAGATAAAGCCATCACTTCTGAACTTGCACCAATCGCAGCACCCGTTACAGGACCAACAATATATGTAACGGCACCGGTACCAATAGTCGTGACACTCACAGCATCAGTATAACCAAACGCTAGAGCAACACCGGCACCGGCAATAAACGAGACAAAGATACCAAAGATAAGCGCGATAACACCGCTCATTCCTGCCTTTTTTAACTCATCGGTATGTACACCAAAGGCCGTCGCAATAATTGCAAAGTCACGCAACATTGCTCCACCCAAAATACCAATACCAGAAAGCAATGGAACATCAACTAAACCTTTCTCTCCTCCGGTAAACAGACCACCAAAGTAAGACAATACAAGGCCTAGAAAAATAGCAATTGCAGAGCCGTGTAAGCGTCCTTTAGTGAAATTATTTGATATCCAATAGGAGATCCACATCGTGACACCAATTAATGCGAAACCACTAATCAGGCCATAACTATTGAGTACTTTTGTTAGGGATTGGGTGATCATTATCTATACTCTCTTATTGGTTTTCATTAATTTCAGAGGATGTATCTGGCTTCTGACCAAGCTTGGTCAGCACAGGTACCATAAGAAAACTTAAGAAAACAGCTAAAACGCCCGCTAAAATTGCTGCTGGTCCACCACTGAGTGCACCGTACACATTCTGCTGGGCTGCCATCGCCACGACAATTGGAATATAGACCGCACTCCAGAACTCAATACCTTGTTCAGTTTTAGGATGTAGCGGACGTTTTTTGGCTAAGTAACTTCCACCAAAAATCAAGAACAGCATGGCAATACCCACACCACCAACGTTCGCTGGAATACCAATTAGAACCCCAAATAAGTCGCCTAGAAACAGGCCTAATAAAGTACACAGAGCAAGTAAAGCAACACCATAAATAATCATTATTATTTTTCCTACTTAGTTGTTTTTATTTTTTTATAGCTAGACAGTTAAATGATTAGTGCGATATGTCCTCCTCCATTAGTTTATGTAAGCTGCTTAATTTATTACCCTGATAAGAAACATTAATTGCCTCTGGAATAACACGCTTTCCTAAATTTGTTAAAACAGAGCCTGGCGCTAACTGAATATGTAAACGTACCCCACGCTCAAATGCACTTTCCAATACACCCTGCCAATTCACGACACGGCACATATTAAAAGCCAAATCATCACGTATTAGGTCAGGCTGAGTCACTAGACGAGCACTACTCCCACTGAGGTAACGCAACCTAGGATGCTTAACCCTTACTGTTAAGAATTTCTCGAATAACTGATCAGCCTGCTCAGAAAGCAACTCACAATGCGATGGAACACTGATATTCAGCCGATTCGCACGCCCCATACCCTGTTGCTTCAGCAAGCAAGCAACAGACTCTAATAACTCATTTTTACCAGCTAATACATGCTGATTATCTGCATTGATATTAGCCAAATAAATTTCCTGATTAGACTCTCGAAAAGGTACTAATAACTGCTCAACTTCTGTCAACGTAATACCTTGTACAGCAGTCATTGAGTAACCTTCTGGGTAGGCATCCTGCATCAGTTTTCCACGCAGTGAAACCAGCGTCAGTGCGTCTTTAAAATCAATCGCATCAGCAACAACTGCAGCAGCATATGCGCCTATTGATAAGCCAGCTGTATACTCCGGCGTATGGTGATGAGCCAAGAGCTTTTTAGCACTTGCCACTCCAGCAATTAATAAGCACAGTTGCACTGCTCGTGTGGTTCTCAATGCTTGCTCAGTATCCAACTGCAAGACATCCTCACCCAGTACATCACTCGCCTCTGACAGAACAGCTTGCGTGATAGCATCACCTGTAAAGTCATGCAACATGCCAACTTGCTGTGCTCCTTGCCCTGGGAATGACAATAATGTACTCATCTTGCGTCCTCCTTTAACCACGGGTTCACAACCAACTGAGGCCCGTGATCTGTTTTCAATAACACACGTCCTGTATTAGTCGCCCAATCGGCCAAGGAAAACCCACCAACACCCGTCTCAATTTGCACATCAACCGGTATAGGCAGCATCCTAAACTGGACAAACAAATGCTGAGCCTCCTCAAGTGTCATCTCAACCTCTTGGCGCAATAACACATCTAAATCGCTGCTGGGTGTCGTGATTTTTTCACCAGTTATAGCCTCAAACGCATAACTGCCAACCACTCCCCAGCATCTATCAGCTAGTAATTGGGCAACACTCGCTAATGCTTTCTGCACATGCTCAGAGCCTTGAGGTAACAGCTTAATATCTTCTGGTTGTGCCACCCGGATGATGGAGCATTTGGGTACCCAAGTTGCATAACGCTCACTCTTTCTTGTGCCACGAATACCAACAGCAACTTGATTGACTCGTTGCTGATCACGGCGTACCACAACAGGGTTTCCCGCAGCCACACGCGCATGCACCCAACTCGGCGCTGTCGGCTCTAGATGCTCTACAGTCATACCCCATAATAAATCATGAGCATTAACTCTGAGCATCGGAGCTATAAAATCGCGTGTGTTTTGAGTCATCTAGTCATCCCTCCTATTGCGCATGCCATTGTGCTGTCATCAACTCTTTTACACGAGCTGTTGCAGAACGGTTTTTAGCACCTAGTCGGTTACTAAGGTCAGTCCCTTCTCGTTGAGTTTTCTCCAGGCATTGGACTAAATGCGAGAGTACTTTCTCGGTATCCTCTGTCGTCGGCTGAGTAATATTTTGCACTTGTAATAAGCCACCAGTAACAAGTCCTAAAGAAGCGTAGTTTTCAATGTCATAGGCCATGGGCGGTATCTTGGCACTCAGCTCCTCCAGCTGATCAACCGTGCGTAACGTGACTCGGGCAGCAGACTCTTTACCCATCGCATGCACCATCACGCTGGCATCTTGGAGTGCAATAATTTGATTCGCTTGATAACCGTGCGCTAAAAAAGCACCCGACATTGCTTTACCAACCAGTAATGCAAGTACTGGATGACCCAGTTGTCTGGCTTGAGCATAGGCTCCTACTGCTGCAGCCAAGGCAAGATGAATACCTAAAGCCTCTTCGCGACGGCCATACGCCTGACTTGGTACATCTACGATCGCAACAATAGGAGTTTTATCATTTCGATCAGCGTCTTGTTCAATAATCCAGTGCACTGCCTTAGCCAACCCCCAGCCTTCTAAGAGGCCAACCTCACCATCACGTGCGCGAGGAAACGGATTGTTCAGATCAGGTTTAACACCTACAAAATAAGCGGATTGCTCATTAGGTAAAGCACCTTGAGCTAATACAATAGAAACTGGTAATTCGAGCTCAGTTACTGGGGTTTGAGTTAAAACATCGAACCATGCTTGAGTACGGTTTTGAGCAGTCATAGCAATTGCTCCTCTAGATCTACATAGAGCTCACGAACACGCTCTGGACCCACTTGTTCAACACCAGCTTGAGATAGCTGAGTTAAAAAATAATCATATTGATCACTACGGAAGTGCGGTAAATCACTCTGCACTAGTGTCGCAATCTGATCTTTAATGGCATCAATAGAGTCTTTACAAAACTTATCAGCCAGCCCTGAAGCGTAGCGTTGCTCGCCACCTGTAAAGCTCCAAATAAATGGGCGGTCGCGTGAGTCATATTCTTCTAAACCCGCTTCCTGCTCGATCACTTGTGGGCCATTTAGACCAATACGTGCTTCACGAGTAACTACTAAGTGAGAGCATAAAGCCGCTGCAATAGACATCCCACCAAAACAGCCCACTGTACCGGCCACAACACCAATCACTGGTTGATAGGCTCTTAACCCCACAATAGCCGAATGAATATCAGCTATCGCTGCAAGACCTAAATTCGCTTCTTGTAAACGTACGCCACCCGTTTCTAACAGCAATACAGCAACGCATGGAATACCTTGACGGTTGTCCTCAATAGCGAGTTCTAAAGCACTGGCTATTTTAGCTCCAGAGACTTCACCCATACTGCCGCCCTGGAAGTCACCTTCAATTGCCGCAACAACAACCGGCTTGCCAGCAATACTGCCCTTGGCAACGACAACACCATCATCTGCCTGCGAAACAATGCCTTGCAGCTCCAACCAAGGTGATTTGATGCGATCAAAAGGATCCAGCAACTCGCGCATACTACCTGCGTCGAGCAATGCTTTAACACGCTCGCGAGCACTGAGCTCAACAAAGCTATGCTGATTAAGTAGCTGATTGATATCAGACATAGCTAATCTCCTCTAAACCTTGTTCAATACGTAAACGTACAACACCTGGGGTTGCGCCAAAGTCATTAATCTCTAACTTCATAGCGGGGTACACCGTCTCATTAAACATTCGTTCAAATAAGTTCCTCCAGCGTGCTTCACTGCCGTCAACAGAGGTTGTGACCTTGATACTTAGCACACCACTTTCATTAGGCTCCATCAGTATTTCTAAGTCACCAGAGCCGACACAGCCGACTAAACAACGGTGCTTACTGGGTTGCCCAGCATTAAACTGAAACTCTATAATTTCCATGCAATGACTCCTTGCTCAACTAAGGCATCGACAAACAAACAGACACTTAATAAATCAGCAGCACCACCAGGCGACCCATTGCGCGCTACCAGTCCAGTTTCTAGCGTTTGGTAGTGCTTTTGACCTGATCTCTGGCTATAACCACCGGCCTGCAGAACTTGAGTAGCTTGCGACTGCAGCCAGTTCATTCCTTCTAAGCCTGCTCGATGAATCACACAGGTATCTGTTAGCCGACTTATAATCGCTAACAGTGCATCCAGCTGAGCAGATTGTTCATCAGCACCCTGAGTTCGGCTGAGATACAGCTGCTCTAACCCATCAAGCACCTGGGGAAAGCCTTTTTGTGCCTGTTCACGTGCACCATCCACACCATACTTAGCTCGTGCGCGGGCACCATTAGTTAGATTTAAAGTCTCTAGAAAACGGTCCGGATAACTAGCCAACTGCCCGGCTAAGCTCAAAAGTTCAGTCACTGTTTTTGGAGCTTTCTTCACACTTAATGCTGCTGTAAGTAATCCTAACGCCCAAATAGCACCACGGTGTGTATTCACACCTGATGTTGCTTGCAGCATCTGCTCCTCACCTAAGCGGCCTTCATGCCCTAGCGTTTCACGCAACAATTGGTTAACCCACTGATGCCCTTGCGCAGCACTAGAAATCTGATAAAAAGTATCCCATAGCGTATGCGCTGAGAGCTCCATCAACTCCAAAGTGAGATCCTGATGCACTCCACTACCACGCTGGTCAACTAAACCAGGCTTAGGTGTCAGTCGAGCCTCTTGCAACAATGCTTCTACAGCAACATTTGCTAGCTGAGTCGGCCAGTCAGTTGCTACTGAACGACTTTGAAGGGCTCTCATTACCAACTCCTAAAGCGCGCAGGCGGCTGATACAAGTCACCTGACCAGTCAACTAAATCGCTGATACTTTTAGCGGCAAGTAAGCTGCGATTTGCATCCGCTCGTCTAATACCTAAATCTTCTGGCAAAGCGATCAAGCCCTGCTGACGCATTTTTAGAGTTTCAGCAGGATCGTGTCTTAGTCCGATACTGGTCACTCCTGCCACAGCAGCAATCATTTTTTGTCGTTCTTCTAAAGTCTTAGCTTTGTACAGATAGGCAATGCCCTCTTCAGTTAAGAGGTGAGTGACATCGTCACCATAAATCATGATCGGCGCTAACGGCATGCCACTTTTTTTAGCGACATCAATGGCATCCAACTGATCAACAAAGGTCGGCTTACCACCCTCTTGGTAAGTTTCAACCATTTGCACCACTAGCTTTTTACCACGCTCAAGCATGGTCTGCTCTGGAGTTGCTTGTTGCTGAATCAAGTCAAGCCAAGCTTCACTTGCGTGTCGGCGACCACCTGGGTTATGCCCCATATTCGGTGCACCACCAAAGCCTGCTAAACGGCCACGGGTCACAGTTGAAGAGTGACCATCTCCATCGACTTGCAAGGTCGCACCAATAAACAAGTCAACAGCATATTGGCCGGCAAGCTGACACATCATCCTATTAGAGCGTAAAGAGCCATCTCGTCCGGTAAAGAAAACATCGGGACGAGCAGCTATATAGCGCTCCATCCCTAGTTCAGTACCAAAACAGTGCACACTCTTAACCCAGCCTGTTTCAATCGCTGGAATTAAAGTGGGGTGTGGATTAAGTGTCCAATGTTGGCAAATTTTACCTTTTAAACCTAAACTCTCACCGTATGTCGGCAAGATCAGCTCAATTGCGGCAGTATTAAAACCGATACCATGGTTAAGCGACTGCACGTTGTGCTTAGCGTAAATACCCTTAATAGCCATCATGGCCATTAACACATGCACCGAAGTGATATGACGTGGATCACGTGTAAATAGTGGTTCGATATAAAAAGGTTTATCCGCAACAACTACAAAATCAACCCATGAAGCTGGGATATCAACCCGCGGCAGATCAGTCTCGTCATCTACTATTTCATTAACTTGAACAATGACGATGCCATCGCTAAACGCTGTTGGCTCAACCAGTGCTGGAGTATCTTCAGTACTCGGGCCGGTATAAATATTGCCGTGACGGTCTGCACTAAAGCCAGCGACTAAAGCAACATTAGGGGTTAGATCGACTAACAAGCGCCCATACAACTCGACATATGTATGAATTGCACCAATTTCTAATAAGCCGTCTTCAAGCAACTGACTAATACGTAAGCTTTGTGGGCCTGCAAAAGAAAAATCAAGCTTGCGGGCAATACCCAATTCAAATAAATCTAAATGCTCTGAGCGCCCCACGCTTGGCATAATCATATGTAGATCATGCAAAACACTTGGATCAACTTTAGCTAAAGAACGGGACAAAAAATCAGCTTGCTTCTGATTGTTACCCTCCATAACAACTCTATCGCCCGGGGCAATTAATAATTGTAATGCCTTGATAATATTTTCAGTTGGCAACACAACACCATCGGCTAAGCTTTGCACAGCAGCTAATCGTCTTTGCTTTTCAGTTCTTCTACGTGACCACTGTGCAGGCGGTTGGTTGATTATTGTCATTTTTTTTATTCCACCTTGGTTAACAACGTGGAATCACACTACTGCTCTCACCAACAAAGCTTCAATCAACCACACAATCAAATCATTAACCTAAAGCTAACAATTTATTTTATTTATGGCTAACCAATTGATTTTATGCATAAACTTAATGAATCTATTTTTCTATAAGACCTAAAATAAGACTCAAAATCATGCAAAAATCAGAATCTTCACTCAATTCTCAAATTCAGCATATAAAGCTCAGTAGTTTTTAAAAAAGCAGCTTCATTAACTTTTGCCATCAGCACACATCTCGAGAACAAAGCTGAGAGTTTCAGCAGCCATGTGCTAGTGCAACTGGATGCCCAGAAGCGCGCCAGCTTTGTGGCAATTGATCAGCAACAACCCTTAGCAGATGTGCAGTTGCAACTGCAGTTTCGGCTACGCAATGGACAGGTAAAATTTGCGACCAATGCTTTTTTCTTTCAAGAAGGCACTGGAGAGATCTATGAAGCAGCAAAATATGGGGTGTTTCGGGTCGGGGCAAAAGGGAATTTAATACTGACTCACTTAGCTGATGCAGCGCTGCAAACGCTTGGTCAATCCAAATCACTGCAATCTACAGAGTCTCAACTAAGTCACTGATAGATTAAACACCTAAAGGCAACGCTAAGTCCCCTGTATGCTGTGCGCTTATGCTACATAGTTAATAGGGTGATTTTGCTACAGATTGATCGCTACAAGCTTAATAAACAGTATTTTCTGCTGCTAGACGCTAGACAGGAAAACACTCAGCTAAACAGCCATCCATGGCGATGTATAGTTTAACTTGTCCTACAGAAGTAGGTTTATAGAGGTTTCATCATCATTAACAATTCTATGGTAAATAGAACTGCCAGTAACAAAGTAACCCATAACAAAGCGGCCTTCTGCTGGCTGGCACCAGCACTTTGTGGGTTGTTTAGCTGAGCTTGCCAGCCTGTTAAACTGCGATATAAAAACCCACCAAAAACAAATAACAGTGGATACATTATGATACTAACCATGAGCCACTTTTGACTTAAAGGCCAACCCGCCATATGCGTTAGACCCACACCTGTCACGGGTATTGAAAGCGTCAACAGAGCAAAAATAGGCATGCTAATGACGCGGGTACGGCGCAACTTTTCCTGTAAAACAGGAGTTGTTTTACTGCGTGCACGCCAAACAATAACAATATGAGCAATCACTCCAAACGTTACCAACATCACCGGTATTCTGTGAGTTAAATACAGCAGTAAGTAACTATTCATCGTTTGTACCTCTTTAACATTAATAAGAATTCAAATGCAAAATAGTACGTTATAACAACTACCTACATTTTAAGCCTGCCCTAACCTAAAAACAACTGGTAAGCCGGGTTTTCAGTTTCATCCCAATAGCGATAGCCAATCTTGTCCAAAGCCTCTGGTAGCAGGTGTTGCTCAGCTTCTGGCACCTGTAACGCAGCCAACACGCGTCCATCAGCCGCACCATGATTGCGGTAATGGAACATGGAAATATTCCAACGTCCGCCGAGCTTATTTAAAAAGTTAAACAGCGCACCCGGGCGCTCAGGGAACTCAAAACGGAACACCCGCTCACTGGTCACCGCATCGGCATGACCACCGACCATATGGCGAATATGCAGCTTGGCCAGCTCGTTTTCGGTTAAGTCCAACACTGGGAAGCCTTGCTCACGCAAACTATCGATCAACTCAGCACGCGGATCCAACTCTGGGTGCGTCTGTACACCCACAAAAATATGCGCTGTGCCATCCGTGTGATAACGGTAGTTAAACTCAGTGATCGCACGCTTACCTATCGCTTCGCAGAACTGCTTAAAGCTGCCAGGTTTTTCTGGAATGGTTACTGCGATAATTGCTTCACGCTGCTCGCCTAACTCAGCGCGTTCTGCCACATGGCGTAAACGGTCAAAGTTGACGTTGGCACCAGAATCAATCGCCACTAAGGTTTCGCCAACAATGCCAGTACGTTCAATGTATTTCTTAATCCCTGCCACCGCCAAAGCACCTGCGGGCTCAGTGATTGAGCGGGTATCATCATAAATATCTTTCATTGCCGCACAGAGTTCATCGGTGCTGACCGTCACCACTTCATCAACGTAATGACGACAAATCTCAAAGGTGTGCTCACCAATTTGCGTCACTGCAACGCCGTCAGCAAATAGACCCACCTGTGGTAAAACTACACGTTCACCGGCCGCCATGGCTTGCTGCAAGCAGTTGGAATCCACCGGCTCGACACCAATGATTTTCACTTCTGGGCGCACATACTTAATATAAGCAGCCACTCCCGCAATCAAACCACCACCGCCGCAAGGCACAAACACCGCATGCAATGGACCTTGATGCTGACGCAAAATCTCCATCGCCACAGTGCCTTGGCCTGCAATCACATCGGGGTCATCGTAGGGGTGGATATAGACAAAGCCTTTTTCTTCGACCAATTTCAGCGAATAGGCCAATGACTCAGGAAAGGCATCACCGTGTAACACCACCCGTGCACCGCGCGCGCGCACGGCTTTCACTTTAATTTCCGGAGTGGTTTTTGGCATTACAATCGTAGCTTTAATACCGAGGAACTTCGCCGCCAGTGCTACACCTTGTGCATGGTTACCGGCCGAAGCCGTGACTACACCGCAAGCGCGTTCTTCATCGGTGAGCTGGACAATTTTGTTGTAGGCGCCACGAATTTTAAATGAGAATACCGGCTGTAAATCTTCGCGTTTGAGCAAAATTTTATTGCCTAAACGCTCTGATAACTGCGGTGCAGCTTGCAATGGCGTTTCTTGCGCCACGTCATAGACGCGGGCATTTAAGGTTTTTTTCACATAATGTTCGAGCATGGCGGGTTCACTTAAACGGTGAGACAAAGTCAAACAGTCTACTCCACCGTTCACAACTCAACCACATCCATGCTGCGATAAGTGGCTATAATCAGTCTATATTCCCTTTTTACCGGAGCCGACCATGAGCCAAGACCAACTCAAGCAAGCCGTTGCCCAAGCCGCCATCGATTATATTCTCCCGCACCTCGAGCCACGCAGCATTATTGGTGTGGGCACAGGCTCGACCGCTAACTTCTTTATTGATTTATTAGCCGAGCACAAATATGACTTTGCCGGTGCCGTAGCCAGCTCAGAAGCTACCGCAGAACGTTTAAAGCAGCATGGTATTAGCGTGCACGACCTCAACTCCGTACAAGAGTTAGAGTTTTATGTGGATGGCGCCGATGAGTGCAATAAGTATCTTGAATTGATTAAAGGCGGCGGTGCAGCACTGACGCGTGAAAAAATTGTTGCCGCAGTGGCAAAAACCTTTATTTGTATTGCCGATGACAGCAAAAAAGTTGGCGTGCTGGGCGAGTTCCCACTACCTGTTGAAGTGATTCCGATGGCACGCAGCTATGTGGCGCGTGAACTGCTGAAACTGGGCGGCGATCCGGTATACCGCACCGGCGTGGTTACCGATAACGGTAATGTGATTTTAGATGTGCACAATATGCAAATCACTGACCCACGCGGCATGGAAGAGAAAATCAATGCTTTAGTCGGCGTGGTGTGCAGCGGTTTATTTGCTCAGCGCCCTGCGGATGTATTGCTGCTGGGTACAAAAACAGGTGTCGAAACCTTAGTGCGCAAGGTTTAAGTTCGAAATCAGGTTAGGCTGTATTGATACGGCCTAACCTACTATTTAAGCGCTCTATTTCTTTTTAAATACATAAAACAAGTTAGGTTCACTGACAATATAAATAGTACCCTGTGCATCCATCGCGACCCCTTCAGCTTGCTTAATGCTGCGGGTTAAGCCATTAAAACCCATAGCTAGGCTGATAAAGCTAACAGGATTACCCTCCTCATCGAGCTCCAACAGCATGCGCGACTCATCCGACAATACCAATAAGTGCCCCGTACGATGATCAACCGCCAACGATGAAAAATCGCGCATAAAGACGTGCGCAGAGGGCAGTTCCTGCAGAGCAAATACCGGCATCTCGAGGTTATCGGCTGCATCAGGAAAAGGTAAGCTAAACAACCCAAACGGACTGCGCTCTTTGGCCAGCAGTATCCGTTGATTACGTGCATCCCAAGCCACTCCCTCAAAACCTTTATTACCCGATGCCATAGCGCCTAAACTAATCGACGGTAAAGTATCACCATCAATAAACTGCGCATCCAAGGGTAAATAAAAGGCGGTTAATTCGCCGCGGCGCTCATCAATAATGGCAATACGCCCATCGCTGAGTACTTCCACTCCTTCAGGATCAGAAAAGCCACGCAACTCAACCTCGCGTAATACTTCACCGTCTAAAGATAACTCGACTAACTTGGGTATTCTGCCGGTGACGGTAAACAACGTATTGCTCAACGGACTCCAACTCAGTCCTGAAGTTTCAGCTTTTTCCAGCCCAGCTAACGGCTTGGCCTGAATCACCGCACGATAACCTGGCAGCCAAATACTCTCAGCTTGCTGTTGCGCGCTGGTATTACGCTCTTGCCACAGAAACAACAGACGATCATCCCAGTGAAAATAATGCATAATCGAAAATATAAGACCAGTGCATGCCACACCGAATACCCACAGTTTTGTACGCGATTTAAACACTTTAAACATGCTCACAACCTTTTTATTGATACTGTAAAAAACACGATTGAACGTCTAAACGCCAACCCAGAATGACAGGTTGTTATAAAGCGCCACATCCTACTGTGAAAATCAGACCTGTGCCGAAGACAATCGTTATACTCTGCACATTGTTTATTTGGAGATGCCCATGTCACTGCCTTCTTTACGCTTAAAATCCAACTCTGATCGCCGTCTACGCAGCGGACACTTATGGGTCTATAGCAATGAAATTGATACCAAACTGTCGCCTTTAAATGCTTTCAAAGCGGGTGATCAAGTCATTATCGAAAGCGCTTCGGGCAAACAGCTGGGTGTGGCGGTGATGAGCCCGCAAACATTAGTCTGTGCCCGTTTAGTCTCACGTGATGTCGAGCACCGTCTGGATAAGTCGCTCTTAGTGCACCGTCTAAATATCGCATTATCTCTGCGCGAGCGCCTCTTTACTGCGCCTTTCTATCGTTTAGTGCATGCTGAGGGTGATTTATTACCCGGCCTGGAAGTCGATCGCTTTGGTGATATTTTAGTGGTGCAAATCACTGCCGCCTGCATGGAGCCGCATAAAGATATTATTCTCGAAGCGCTGCTGCAAGTGTGCAAGCCAACTGGCGTACTTTGGCGCAATGACTCAACTACGCGCGACAGCGAAGGCTTAGAGCGCTACTTAGAAGTGGCCTTCGGTGATGTACCAGAGTGGGTGCAATTACTAGAAAACGATCTGGTTTATAACGCGCCACTGTTGCAGAAAAAAGCCTTGGGCTGGTATTACGATCAACGCTTTAATCGTCTACAAGCCGCAGTGTACTGTACGGATAAACGCGTGCTGTCAGTCTATAGCGACGTCGGCAGCTGGGCGATTCCTGCAGCTTTAGCCGGTGCCAGCGAAGTGCTGTGTGCTGATGCTTCTGCAGAAGCGTTAGATGCCTTAGAAAGTAACGCACAACTCAATGATATCGGTGAAACATTACTCTGCGCCGAAGGTGATGTACTGGAAACTCTACAAGCACTTAAAGCGGATGAAGAACGTTTTGATGTGATCATTGTTGATCCACCGGCCTTTATTAAGCGTAAAAAAGATGTGAAATCAGGTGAAGCCGGTTACCGCAAACTCTATGAGCATTGCATCCGCTTGCTCAGCCGTGACGGTATTTTAATTTGCTCATCACGCTCACCGTTTTTCACTGAAGAAAGCATGCACAGCACTCTATTAGCTAGCGCGCGCCACTTGGATCGTAATATTCAGATTCTCGAGCAAAGCGGACAAAGTGCTGATCACCCCATGCACCCAGCGATCCCTGATACCCGTCATCTGAAATACACTGTGTGCCGCATTTTGCCTAACAGTTAAGCTCGCGTACTTAACCACGCTCAAGCAAAACAACGCTGCCCTTTGCCCACCTGCGTAGGGCAGCGTAGAATGGAATGATTCTCGTCACTACCCACGGCGAGCCTAAGTATGCTTTGCCGATCGCACGGTCACCCCGCAGCAACAGTTGCAGATGCACTTATCGCCCTTATTTTATTTTTGCAGGAATTTCTCATGCCTGATTATCGTTCGAAAACCTCAACCTTCGGCCGCAATATGGCGGGTGCCCGTGCACTATGGCGTGCAACCGGTATGACCGACGAAGATTTTCATAAGCCCATTATTGCTGTCGCCAACTCCTTTACCCAATTTGTTCCAGGTCACGTGCACCTGAAAGATATGGGCCAATTAGTGGCGCGTGAAATTGAACGCGCCGGTGGTGTCGCTAAAGAATTTAATACCATTGCCGTGGATGACGGCATCGCCATGGGTCACGACGGCATGCTCTATTCGCTGCCGAGTCGTGAAATCATTGCTGACTCAGTGGAATATATGGCCAACGCACACTGTGCCGACGCCCTCGTATGTATTTCCAACTGCGATAAAATCACCCCGGGTATGTTGATGGCTGCTTTGCGCCTAAATATCCCAGTGGTGTTTGTCTCCGGTGGTCCAATGGAAGCCGGTAAAACTAAGCTGGCCAAGCACGGTTTAGACTTAGTGGATGCCATGGTAATCGCTGCTGATGACGATGCATCGGACGAAAAAGTAGCCGAATACGAGCGCAGCGCTTGCCCAACCTGTGGTTCATGCTCAGGTATGTTTACTGCTAACTCAATGAACTGTCTGGTTGAAGCATTAGGTTTGGGCTTACCAGGCAATGGTACTGTTCTAGCCACCCACGCTGACCGCGAAGAGTTGTTCTTACAAGCTGGCCGCACCATTGTTGAGCTGTGCCATCGCTACTATAAAGAAGGTGATGAATCAGCTCTGCCACGCAATATTGCCAACTTCAAAGCCTTTGAAAATGCGATGAGTTTGGATATTGCTATGGGCGGCTCAACCAATACTATTCTGCACTTATTGGCCTCTGCGCAAGAAGCAGAAATGGACTTTAACCTGCTGGATATCGACCGTTTATCACGCTTGGTACCTGAGCTGTGTAAAGTCGCGCCGAACATCAAAGATTATCATATGGAAGATGTACACCGCGCCGGTGGTATCTTCAGTATTTTAGGTTCTTTAGCGCGCGGTGGCTTTTTGCATACTGATCTGCCAACTGTGCATAGCAAAACCATGGGTGATGCGATTGCCAAATGGGATATCACCCAAAGCACCGATGAAGCGGTGCATACCTTCTTTAAAGCAGGCCCAGGCGGTATTCCAACTCAGACTGCCTTTAGCCAAGCTACACGCTGGCCGACGCTGGATTTAGACCGTGAAAAAGGCTGTATCCGCAGTGTTGAGCACGCTTACTCCCACGAAGGTGGTTTAGCCGTACTGTACGGTAATATCGCTGTTGATGGTTGCGTGGTGAAAACGGCGGGTGTGGATAAGTCGATTCACGTCTTTAAAGGCAAGGCACGTATTTTTGAAAGCCAAGATTCTGCCGTACGCGATATTCTGGCCGATAAAATCAAACCGGGCGATATCGTCATTATTCGTTACGAAGGTCCTAAAGGTGGCCCGGGTATGCAAGAAATGCTTTACCCCACCAGCTACCTGAAATCCAAAGGTTTAGGCGAGCAATGTGCATTGCTGACTGACGGCCGTTTCTCTGGCGGTACTTCGGGCTTATCCATTGGTCACGCATCACCAGAAGCTGCATCTGGTGGCGCAATTGGTCTGGTAGAAGAAGGCGATACCATCTTAATTGATATCCCTAACCGCAGTATCAATCTGCAAATCAGCGATGCTGATCTGGCTGCACGCCGTGTTGCACAAGATGCTAAAGGCTGGAAGCCGGTTGAAGTGCGTCCACGTAAAGTGACCACAGCGCTGAAGGCTTACGCGCTATTAGCCACCAGTGCCGACAAAGGTGCTGTGCGTAACAAAGCGATGCTCGATGAGTTGATTCCCTAGTGTATAGCGCTTCATAACATTGAAGCGCATTCAATAAAAAAGCCCCAGCACTGCAATAGCGCTGGGGCTTTTTTATACTGCCGATTCTGATAAGAAGGTGCAATTATTAGGCTAGATCATCGTGCTCCGCTAAGAGTTTCCAGCGCACAGATGTGACGCTTTTCTCTAAACTAACGCGACTAACAATCTGCTCCAATTGCGACTGATTGCCCGACTGCGCGAGTATCTCGGCACTCACCAGCAAACAATCATTGTCATCTAGGTCTTTGCTGAGCAATGACTGCAAGGTAAATGACATATTGCTCAACGTATGCAGTAACAAGGTGCGCACATGCACCTCATCATCGCTATGGCAGACAATATGCACCCCATAACGCTGTTCGACTTCAGTATCAATCACGTTTAAACGATTAATACGCTGCGCAGCATCGCGCAATAAGATATTAGCCGACAAGATCACCACAGTTCCCAACGCTGCTTCGAACAAAAGCCCCATACCACAGAGCACACCAATGGCTGCAGAACACCACAAGGTGGCTGCCGTATTCAGGCCGCGAATATTGAGGCCTTCGCGCATAATCACCCCTGCGCCTAAGAAGCCAATGCCTGACACCACCTGCCCAGAAATACGCCCAGCACTGCCGATATCTCCGGTATACGCAGACACCAAAACAAATAAACTGGCACCCGATGCCACCAAAGCATTGGTGCGCAAACCGGCTAATCTTTGACGTAATTGGCGCTCAGCACCGATCACTGCACCTAAAATCATCGCCACAGCGACGCGCAGCAAGAAGTTTTCCCAAACCATGCTGTTTACCTCTAAAAGAATATATTGAGTTACAAAACCGCTCTAAGTGAGCGTATGAATCACGCTTGCAACACCCTCTGCTACGAAGGCTAGAGACATAGCAGAAGGTACTAAACTGTAATTTTGCAGACGACAACCTCAGAGATTAGGCTGTCGCCAGACTATTTAGACAATGGCTACATCCGCAAGAAAGTGTGCAGCAATAAACAGATAAATCACCACACCCACCGCATCACACACTGAAGTAATCAACGGTGCACTCGCGCTGGCAGGGTCAAAGTTAAACTTGCTCAACACAAACGGCAGGCTCATACCGATCATACAACCGATCATTACGATGGTGACCATACTCAGGGCCAAGACTAAGGCGATGGTTTCATCACCACGGATATAACCGAGAACTGACACTGCAGCAGCCATCGTACAACCGAGTGCTAAAGCAACTACAGCCTCTCGGCCAATTAAATGCAGCCAGTCACGCATCACCACTTCACCCGTCGCCAAGGCACGTACCATCAAGGTGGCTGACTGCGAACCGGCGTTACCACCACTGTCCACCAGCAAGGGTAAGAAGAAGACTAAGACGAGGTTGGCAGCAATAATATCTTCAAAGTGCGCAATCCCCGCACCAGAAAATAAGTTACCAAACACCAGTAAAATTAACCAAAAGACGCGTTTGCGATAGAGTAGACCAATGCTGGCATCTTTAAGGTTGCCAACAATGGTACTGACACCCGCTGACTTGTGAATATCGTCAGTGGCCTCTTCACTAACAACGTCCATCGCATCATCATAAGTGACAATACCCACTAGAACACCGCGGTCATCAGTAATAGGCAGCGCTAACAAATCATAACGTGCGATTTTCTTGGCAATATCTTCTTGGTCATCGGTCGCCAAGCCATGCACAACATCACTGGTCATTAAATCTTGAATCGACTTATTTAAGTCGGCCAAAATTAAATCACGCAATGATACCGCACCGAGCAACTTACGCTTGTCGCTAACAATATAAGCTTGATAAATCGTTTCAGCATCCGGTGCTTCATCACGCAAATAGGCCATGGCTTGAGCCACAGTCATATCTTTTTTAAGCATGGCGTAGTCTGAAGTCATCAAAGCGCCAGCTGTACCTTCAACGTACGCAGACAATTTACGAATATCTTCGCGCTCAGCATGTGCTAAGGCTGGTAGCAACATATCACGCTGATTTTGATCAAAGCGCTTAAATAAATCTGTGCGCTCATCAGCCGGCATCTCACTGACTAACTCAGCCAATGTTGCACGTGGAAACTCACGGGCTAAACGCACTTGTTGCTCAGGTTCAAAAAATGTGAAAATTTCAGCACGGTTTGGCAAGCGCTCAAGCAAACGCCAGCCCAAACTTGGCTCGAGCTGCTCTAACACATCAGCCAAATCGACAGGACGTAAACTTTTAATCGCAGCAAGTGCGTTATCGAAGTTATTGCTTTGAATTGCATCGCTCAGAACGAGCGCGAGGTTGTTATTGGTATGACTCATTGTAAATCTCCAAGCGGCCAAGATCAGGCAACTTGAGAAGACTACAAATCAGACAAGGCTGGTTTTAGTCCACAAGAAGCCGTCAATCGACGCGCTAACTTTAATATGTGATGAAGTCCAACAGGGACTTATACAAGAACTTTCCATATAGCCTTTTATTTTCTCTGAAACCGCTTATGCGGCGTGCGAATACTAGGGTAAATGCGAAACAATAACAACCACAGCTTGGTTTTGCTTATTCATTTAGCCGATCTTTCTGATAATGGTATGCTTAGTTCCATTAAATAATTTTTCTTCAAATACAGTATATTTGAGTGGTGCTGTACACCTTTTTTGGAGCTTATTTTGACGGCCACAATTGATGATGTAAAAAGTTACTTATTGGACCTACAAGACCGTATCTGCGCCACTTTTGAACAGGCTGATGGCGGTACCTTTTTTGAAGAAAGCTGGGAACGTCCAGGTGGCGGCGGCGGCCGTACCCGTGTGTTAGAAAACGGCGCCTTAATTGAAAAAGGCGGAGTGAATTTTTCACATGTCTATGGCGACTCTTTACCACCCTCTGCCAGCGCACACCGTCCAGAATTGTCTGGTCGCTCGTTTCAAGCCATGGGTTTGTCATTAGTAATCCACCCAAAAAACCCACATATTCCGACATCTCACGCGAACGTGCGGCTATTTGTGGCGGAAAAAGCAGGTGAAGAACCGATCTGGTGGTTTGGTGGTGGCTTCGATTTAACCCCTTATTATGCTGAAGAAGAAGACTGTGTGCATTGGCACCAAGTCGCGCATGACGCCTGCGCTCCTTTTGGTGACAACGTTTATGCTGACTATAAAGCTTGGTGTGATCGCTACTTCTATCTTAAGCACCGTGATGAACCACGCGGCATTGGCGGTTTATTTTACGATGATATGAATCAGTGGGATTTTGACACCTGTTTTGCCTTTATGCGCGCCATCGGTGAAGCCTTTACTGATGCCTATATGCCCATTGTTGAACGTCGTCGTCATACGCCCTTTACTGAGCAAGAGCGTGAGTTCCAAGCGCATCGCCGTGGTCGTTATGTTGAATTCAACTTGGTTTTTGACCGCGGTACGCTGTTTGGTCTGCAATCCGGTGGTCGTACCGAATCCATTCTGATGTCACTGCCACCGCATGTGCAGTGGGGTTATGATTGGAAACCTGAGCCTAATAGCCGTGAAGCACGTCTGACTGACTACTTTTTACAAGACCGTGATTGGCTGGGCGAGGCGCAAACAAAATGAAGTATTACGGCGTCTTCGGCAACCCGATTGCCCACAGTAAATCACCTATGATTCACAGCCTATTTGCCGAACAAACGGCACAAAAAATCAGCTACGAGCCATTACTGGCAGCATTAGATGGCTTCCCCGAAGCTGTTGCGCAATTTTTTGAAAATGGCAGTGGTGCTAACGTCACTGTGCCCTTTAAAGAACAGGCTTTTGCGCTGGCTGATCAACTCAGCGAACGTGCGCAGCGTGCTAAAGCAGTCAACACCTTAAAAAAGCTCGCCGATGGCAGCGTGCTCGGTGATAACACTGACGGTGCTGGTTTAGTGAATGACTTACTCAACAATCAAGTTGTTTTAGCCGGTAAAAAGATTCTGATTTTAGGTGCCGGCGGTGCTGTACGCGGCGTGTTAGAGCCTTTACTGGCGCAAGGTCCAGCGGAGGTCTGCATCGTCAATCGCACGGTTGAAAAAGCCGAACAATTGGCCTGTGAGTTTGCTGATTTAGGCCCTATGACGGCGGCCGGTTATGACTGGATTGATACACCTGTGGATATCATTATCAACGGCACATCAGCCAGCCTCAGCGGTGAACTGCCGCCCTTGGCCGACACTTTAGTCAAAGCGGGACATACTGTGTGCTACGACATGATGTACGGCAAAGACACAACAGTGTTTAACCAATGGGCGCAAGCGCAAGGTGCTGCACGCACACTGGACGGTTTGGGGATGCTAGTTGAACAAGCTGCTGAGGCGTTTTATATCTGGACCGGCGTACGTCCAAATCCGACGCCGGTGCTTGAGCAATTACGCGTGCAACTCTAAGCGTAACAACTAGCGCAGCACCTGCCCTGTACGTAAATCACGAATGGTACTTGGGTTGCTGTTCTGACCCAGCTCGCCGCTTAATACCGCGTCGAGCTGGCCATGAAAATACTGCTCAATGCGCAGACGACTTTTTGCCGGCAATAAACCACTGGGATTGGCTGAAGTGGACACCAAAGGTCCAGTTAACGCACACAACTGTGCCACCAACGGATGTGCACTAACACGAATGGCGACGCTATCATGCTCACCGCTAATCCATTCCGGTACACGATTATGGTGCGGCACCAGCCAGGTATTTGGGCCCGGCCAACTGGCGCTCAGCTGCGCCAATTGATCGCTCGATAACCCCTCAAGCAACCATGCAAACTGGCTCACATCCGCCGCAACCAAGATCAATCCTTTATGCATCGGCCGATCTTTAAGCGCCAGTAAGCGTGCCACTGCAGTTGCATTAAAAGGATCACAGCCTAAGCCCCAGACCGCTTCAGTGGGGTAAGCAATCACCGCACCCTGGCGAATTTTTTGTGCGATCTGTTGCAGCTGCCAAGCATTGCTCATTGAATCCACTCATAAGTATTAAATTGCTAAATCAGTAAACACTATCTTAAACCGCTCAAGCTTTACGATACAGCCAAAAACCACCTTCACGACTCACATTCCCATTAATTTCAAAATCCGTCAAAGTCGCCAACACCTCATGCAAAGGCAACTCACTTAACTCAACCAACTGATCTATATCCAGCGGCTGGGTTTTTAACAGCTCCAATAGCGGATGCTCAGGTTCGCGTTCTGACTCAGGCTCAAACGCCAATATTTTCTGCACGGCGGGCTGCTGAGCCGGCGCAGTCAATTGCCAACCTTGCAGCGATTCTAAAATATCACCCACTGTTTCAATCAAAGTCGCACCATCACGAATCAGCTGATGACAACCGCGCGCACCCGGTGAATGAATCGAGCCGGGGATGGCATACACCTCGCGTCCTTGTTCTGCAGCGAGGCGCGCGGTAATCAATGAACCGCTGGATGGACTGGCTTCAACGACTAAAACGCCCAAGGCTAAACCACTGATAATACGATTGCGCCGCGGAAAATGACTGGCATGTGGCGCACTGTGCAACGCCAGCTCAGAGACCACGGCACCGCCCTGCTCGATAATATCGCACAGCAAACCTCGATGCCGTGCGGGATACACTTGATTCAGCCCAGTACCCACCACTGCAATGGTTAAGCCGTGCGCATCCAAGGCGCCTTGATGCGCTGCGGCGTCCACGCCTAAGGCCAAACCACTGGTAATCACAAACCCACCTTTAGCTAAGCTCTGAGCAAAGCGCTGCGCGGTATCAAGACTGGGTGGTGTCGCCCTACGACTACCAACAATAGCAATTTGCGGTTTTTCTAAAATATAAGGATCACCTTGCACAAACAGTAGCGGTGGCGCGCCTGCGGTTTCTTTTAATAACGCAGGATACTCATGCATATCATGCAATAACACATGATGGCCTGCGCATTCTGCCCAGCGCAAAGCCAATAAAGCTTGCTCACGAACCACTTCACTGCGCCGCGCATCGGTACTGCTGTGTGGCATACCAATGGCGCGCCAGGCAGCAGCGGGAGCGCTCAGCGCAGAACTGGCCGAGCCGAATATTTCAATCAGTTTATAAAATCGTTGCGGGCCTATATCGGGCAAGCTGTGTAAGCGTAAACGCGCTTCAAGTTCTGCGGGGGAACACTGCATCATCGTACGATCCTTCTTCAGAGCGCATCACATCCTGTTATGCGTGTATGCAGTGTAGTAAGCCGTAGCTAAAAAGCAAAAAGCGCCCTGCTCAAGGACGCTTTTTCTTCAAACTCAGGCCGCAGACGATTTAAGGATTTCTCACCTTATCCATCACTGTCAGCTGACGACTGGCATATAAAACCAAACCATAACTCAAACGGTCATAGGTACGAAACACCATCAACAAACCTGAACGCTCATCCGGAATTTTCACTGATTGACCACTGATGCGATCACGCACGGTTTCACCGGTTTTGTACACCGCTAAAACACTGCCCGGCACCAAGCCATCACGCTCACCTTTATTCAGGGTGACAACATCAAACTGGCCAATTTGTGACACACCACGTGGCACATCAAGAATCACACCGTCAATCTCATCGTATGGCTCGCTGGGTACAAAGTTCGAATCAATGAAAGGCTCTTGCATAGAAAACAAACGGTCAGCAACACGTACTTCTTGCGTGGTGCGCGTCAGCAACATGGTACTGATATCGTCCTCCACAGCAATAATCTCACCGCTGCCGATATCATCGGCATTAATACCCAGAAATTCTTGAGTGACTGGATCGATATAGCTACGACCTTGGCGATAAATACCGTAACTAGCGTATTCATCAACATTACCACGCACATAAAGACGATCATTTTGACCGCTGATCACACGCTCAGCGTCACCGGCAACCACATAAGGCGCCTGAGTGAAGTCATCCGTGTTGTTCATAATCCGATTACTGAGTAAAAAACTCTGAATCGCACCTAACGGGATCGTCGGAATTGCATCAGCCATTGGCGCTCGACGCACCTGAGGTGATAATTTAATGGTGCCTCGACTGGCGCCACGGTTGAGCATAATGCGCGGTTGGCCATCGATATAAACAAGGTTTAAGCGATCACCTGGATAAATCAAATGCGGATTAGCCACCTGAGGATTGGCATGCCAAATCTCAGGCCACTTCCACGGCTGACTTAAAAACTTACCGGAAATATCCCATAATGTATCGCCCTTCACGACGATATAACTCTCAGGATGACCCTCTTTTAACTGTACTTGGGCTTGTACTGCCGCAGTGGCAAGTAGCAACAGAGCAAGTAATGTTTTCCTCATGCGGTGAATCCCTTTATCATATGTCGATATTGGAACGTTTTATGACAGTTCCAAAACCCAATTTTGGCTTTACAGCCAATTCTTTATTATGCTGCGTATCATAGTAGCAGTGCTTTCTTCTTTTATTCCATTAGTACATCACAAACACATATGGCTATTTTAAATATTCTTGAATACCCCGATCCTCGACTGCGCACCATTGCTAAACCTGTGGAGCAGGTCGATGATACAATTCGCACCCTGATTGATGACATGTTTGAAACCATGTACGACGCACCCGGTATCGGTTTAGCGGCGACCCAGGTCAACCAACATATTCGTCTACTGGTGATGGATTTATCTGAAGATAAATCTGAGCCGCAGGTGTTTATTAACCCTGAAATTGAAATGCTCACCGATGAAACAGAGCTCTACCAAGAGGGCTGTTTATCCGTACCGGGATTTTACGAGGACGTCGAACGCCCCCAGCGCGTTAAAATCAACGCACTGGATCGTAACGGTGAAGCGTTTGAAATCATCACCGATGGTTTACTGGCGGTGTGCATTCAACACGAATGCGACCACTTAAACGGTAAATTATTTGTTGATTACCTCTCATCACTGAAGCGTAATCGCATCAAGAAAAAGCTAGAAAAAATCCATCGCCAGCAAAAAGCTTAATATTTAATTAAGCCGCAGCTGCGCGCTGACACCACTTCTGTATTTGCAAGGTAATTGTATGTCTTCCTCTCTACGTATTGTGTTTGCCGGTACACCCGAGTTTGCCGCCAGTCATTTACAAGCGCTACTCGATACCGAGCACAGCGTTGTAGCGGTTTATACGCAACCTGACCGTCCATCAGGACGGGGGCAAAAACTCACCCCCAGCGCCGTTAAACAACTGGCGCTTGAGCATGATATCCCCGTGCTACAGCCGGTGAACTTACGCAGTCCTGAAGCGCAATCAGAACTGGCTGACTTCAATGCAGACTTGATGGTAGTTGTGGCTTACGGTTTAATTTTGCCGCAAGTGATTCTAGATACGCCACGCTTAGGCTGTATTAACAGCCATGCTTCACTGCTACCGCGCTGGCGTGGTGCGGCACCGATTCAGCGTGCAATTGAAGCGGGCGATAGCGAGAGCGGCATCACTGTCATGCAAATGGAAGCAGGTTTAGATACCGGCCCCATGTTGCTTAAAATCAGCACAGCGATTCAAACCACTGACACCGGTGGCAGCCTGCATGATCGCTTAGCCACGCTCGGTCCTGACGCTGTTTTACAAACCATTCAAGGCTTAAGCGAAGGCAGTCTAACCGCTGAAAAGCAGCTGGACGGTTTAGCCACTTATGCCCATAAGCTTAATAAGCAAGCGGCGCTGATTGACTGGCAGCGCCCGGCCAGCGAGTTAGATTGCCAAATTCGCGCGATGTACCCGTGGCCGATTTGCCACACCACCTTGGCAGGTGAAACCTTAAAGGTGCATGCCGTTGAACTGGCAGACGGTGAGGGTCAGCCTGGCGAGATTCTCAGTGCGGATCGCGAAGGCTTACTGGTTGCTTGTGGTGAACAGGCGCTGCGTCTGACTCATCTGCAATTGCCCAACGGCAAAGCGCTGGCCTTTCGTGATTTACTCAACAGCAAAAAAGACCTGTTCCAAGCCGGTCAGGTACTGGGTTTATGAACCCACGCCTCGCGGCAGCGCGTGCACTGACGGCGGTATTAGCCGGCAAAGCCTCATTGGCCAGCAGTTTACCGACACAATTGGAGCGCGTGAGCGATCGCGATAAAGGCTTAGTCCAAGAATTAGCATTCGGTACCGCCCGCTGGCAACCGCGCTTATCCATTTTAGCTTTAGAGCTCCTGAGCAAACCTTTTCGCAAGGCTGATCAAGATGTCGAAGCTCTGCTGTTAATTGGTTTATATCAGTTGCTGTATACCCGTATTCCTGCACACGCCGCCATTGCTGAAACCGTGGGCTGCGCCACTGCACTGAAAAAACCGTGGGCGAAAGGCTTACTGAATGCGGTCTTACGTCGTGCCCAGCGTGAAGCGGAAACACTGCTACCCATCTTAGAAAAAGATCCGGTGGTGTTAACCGCTCACCCGCGCTGGCTGCAAAAATCACTGAAAGCCTTTTGGCCGGATGATTGGCTGGCGATTTGTACGGCCAATAACAGCCATCCGCCGTTGACTCTGCGGGTTAATCAGCGCGTTTCCAGCCGTGATGCGTATTTAGCACAGTTGGCTGAGTCTGGGATTGACGGGCACGCCACAACCTTCAGCCCGGACGGCATCACCTTAGCCACACCGTGCGACGTGACCACGCTACCCGGCTTTGCCGACGGCGCTGTCAGCGTACAAGATGAGGCGGCGCAATTAGCAGCTGGACTGCTGATGCTCGAACCCGGGCAACGAGTGCTGGATGCCTGTTGCGCACCCGGCGGCAAGACCTGCCATATTTTAGAAAGTGAAGCACAGCTGCAAGAAGTGGTAGCCATTGATCTTGAGCCCCAGCGTTTAGAGCGTGTTAAGGCAAATCTTCAGCGCTTAAAACTCCAAGCCACACTGCGCTCTGGCGATGCCCGCGCTGTTGATCAATGGTGGGATGGTCAGACCTTTCAGCGTATTTTACTGGATGCGCCCTGCTCAGCAACCGGCGTGATTCGTCGTCATCCAGATATTAAACTCACCCGCCAAGCCGATGACATCGCGCCTCTGGCACAGCTGCAAGGTGAGTTACTCGATGCTCTCTGGGCGACCTTGGCTGACAATGGCATCTTGCTCTACGCCACCTGTTCAACCTTGCCGACGGAAAACACCGAAGTGATTGCCGCGTTTTTACAACGCACCAGCGATGCACAGGAACTGCCGTTTTCGGCAGCTTTCGGTAAAGCCCAACCGCACGGCCAGCAATTGCTCGCACAAGTCGGCGGGCATGATGGCTTTTACTATGCGCGTCTGATCAAACAAGCGCCAGCACAGCGCACTTAAGGGCATCAGCATGAAAATTATTATTCTCGGTGCAGGGCAAGTCGGTGGCACGCTGGCAGAGCATTTGGCCAGCGAAGCCAATGATATTACTGTGGTGGATACCGATACTGAGCGCCTGCGTGACTTAGGTGATCGTTTGGATATTCGCACGGTGATTGGTCATTGCTCGCACCCCACCATTTTGCGCCAAGCCGGTGCCGATGATGCCGATATGCTGGTGGCAGTGACTAACAGTGATGAAACCAATATGGTCGCCTGCCAAGTCGCGCATACCTTGTTTCGCACGCCCACTAAAATTGCCCGTGTGCGTGATTCAGCCTATTTAACTCGCTCTGAATTATTTTCAGCCGATGCCATCCCCATCGATGTATTGATCAGTCCTGAACAAGCCGTCACCAATCACATTAAGCGCTTAATTGAATACCCGGGCGCACTGCAGGTGTTGGACTTTGCTGAAGGTAAAGCGCAGCTGGTCTGTGTGCGCGCTTACTATGGCGGGCCCTTGGTTGGCCAAGAGCTGCGCCAACTGCGTGAACATATGCCCAATGTCGAAACGCGCGTGGCGGCTATTTTCCGCCGTGATCGACCTATTTTTCCAACCGGCGATACCATTATCGAAGTGGATGATGAAGTGTTTTTTATTGCTGCTCGCGGCCATATTCGTGCAGTGATGAGTGAATTACGCCGTATGGAAGACAGCTATCGCAAAGTCATTATTGCCGGTGGTGGCCATATTGGTGAGCGTTTAGCTGAGGCGATTGAAAGCCGTTATCAAGTTAAAATTATTGAGATCGATGCTGCACGCTGCCGCTATTTATCCGACAGCTTAGATACCACAGTGGTTTTACATGGCAGTGCATCGGATCGTGATTTATTAGTCGAAGAAAATATCGATGAAGCCGATATTTTCTTAGCCCTGACCAATGATGATGAGGCCAATATTATGGCCTCATTGTTAGCTAAACGCTTGGGCGCGCGCAAAGTGATGGCGATTATTAACAATCCGGCCTACGCTGACTTAGTTCAAGGTGGCGCGATTGATATTGCTATCAGCCCGCAGCTGGCCACCCTCAGCACCCTACTCACTCATGTGCGCCGAGGTGATATTGTTAGCGTGCACTCACTACGTCGTGGTGCTGCTGAAGCCATTGAAGCGATTGCTCATGGTGATCGTAAATCCAGTAAAGTGATTGGTCGTAAAGTCAGTGAAATTCAACTGCCTCCAGCCACCACCATTGGTGCCATTATTCGCAATGATGAAGTGCTGATTGGCATTGACGATGTTGTGATTGAAGTCGCTGACCACTTTATTTTATTCGTGGTGGATAAGAAATATATCCGTGATGTAGAACGTCTGTTCCAACCGGGCCTGACCTTTTTCTAACCTCTACCCTGCGTAGCCTTTTAACGAGTAATCCCCATGCACTTTGCCGTAATTGGTCGAATTCTTGGCGTTCTATTGATGCTATTTAGCATCAGCCATGTGCCGCCGCTACTGATTGCTTTGTATGATAACGGTGGTTCCAGCGCAAGCTTTGCATGGTCATTTGCTATTACATTATTGACTGGCTTATTTCTTTGGCTGCCAGTACGCCACGCCCGTGCTGAACTGCGTGTGCGTGATGGGTATTTGATCACTGCGCTATTTTGGATCGTACTGGGCTCGTTCGGGGCCATCCCTTTTATGCTCTCGCCCAGTCCGAATATGGGTATCGCCGAATCACTCTTTGAAGCTTTTTCTGGACTCAGCACCACCGGCGCCACCGTACTCACTGGTATCGATCAGCTACCGCGCTCCATTCTCTATTATCGCCAGCAACTGCAATGGCTCGGTGGTATGGGTATTGTCGTGCTGGCCGTCGCTATTATGCCCATGCTCGGTGTGGGGGGGATGCAGCTGTACCGCACAGAAATGCCAGGACCGCTGAAAGACAATAAGCTCTCGCCACGCATTGCCGATACGGCAAAAACCTTATGGATCATTTACTGCGGCCTGACTTTACTCTGCGCACTGGCCTATTGGGCGGCAGGCATGGAGGTCTTTGACGCCATTGGTCATAGCTTCTCGACCATCGCTATCGGCGGTTTCTCCACCCATGACGCCAGTATTGGTTACTTTGATAGCCCGCTGATTGAGCTGATCTGCATCTTCTTTATGGCGGTGTCTGGGATGAACTTTGCCCTGCACTTTTTAGCTCTGCGCAGCCGTTCATTAAAAGCCTATTTAAAAGATCCAGAATGCCTGACCTATCTGAAGATTTTAACCGTAGTATTTGTGATTACCGCAACAGTTTTGATGATTTACAACCATCACGATAATCCTTTGCTGTCGATACGTTATGCCGCTTTCGAGGTGGTGTCGGTTGCCACCACCACAGGTTTTGGTATCACTGATTTTAGTGGCTGGCCAAGCTTTCTGCCCTTTCTACTGCTCTACACCACCTTTATTGGTGCCTGTGCCGGCTCCACAGGTGGCGGTATGAAAGTCATGCGCGTGATGCTGCTGTATCGCCAAGGTCAGCGTGAGATTCAGCGTCTACTGCACCCCAATGGCGTTTTCACTATTAAACTGGGCAAGCGCAAAGTCCCTGACCGCGTGGTTGAGTCGGTATGGGGCTTCTTTGTGGTATATATGGTGACCTTTTTTACTTTGATGCTGGCGTTGTTAGCCTGTGAACTGGACCCGATCACCGCGTTCTCAGCCTTGGCCTCTTGTATGAATAACCTTGGCCCAGCGCTGGGTGACGCTACTGCACACTACGGCAGCCTGCCAGATACAGCTAAAGTAATTCTAAGTTTTGCGATGATTCTTGGCCGTCTGGAAGTGTTTTCATTGCTGATTTTATTATCACCGGCGTTCTGGCGTTATTAAACAACAGCGTGGCAAGCTGTAGACGGCCTTGCCACGTTGCTGACTGCACTGATTATTCTTGGGCTAAGTACTCATCTTTTAAACGCACATAATTGCCTGCGGTATAGGTAAAAAACGCCATTTCCTGCTCAGTTAAGGCACGTACTTGCTGCGCGGGACGCCCAACATATAAGTAACCACTCTGAAGATGCTTACCCGGTGACACTAAGCTGCCGGCTCCCAGTATCACATCATCATCGATGCGCGCACCGTCCATGACAATCGACGCCATACCAATCAAGACCCGCGAACCAATACTGCAACCATGCAGCAATACCTGATGACCGATGGTGACATCATCGCCAATGGTTAATGGGTAACCATCAGGATTAAAGGAACTGGCATGAGTAATATGCAACACGCTGCCATCTTGCACACTGGTGCGTGCGCCAATGCGAATATGATGCATATCACCGCGAATCACTGCAGTGGGCCAGACCGAACAATCATCGCCTAAATGCACATCCCCAATCACCACTGCGCTGGGGTCAATAAACACCCGACTGCCGCACTGTGGTAATGTTTTGTTATAGATTCTAATCGACATAATAGAAAACCCTAAGCCGCGTCGGCGCTAATGTGTATTAAGATAGACCCATTCCTGGCTGTACTTGGCCATCCATTTTTTGTATTTACAGGTATTTCCGTGACTGATCAAGCCAATCCATTATTGCAAGATTTTGACTTACCCAGCTATTCAGCTATTCGTCCTGAGCATATCGAGCCCGCTATTGATAAAATATTGGCTGATAGTCGTGCGGCAATTGCGCAGTTATTAAGCACAGCGCAACAGCCAACTTGGGACACTTTAGTGCTGCCGATGGACGAACTCGGCGCGCGTTTAGGCGAAGCTTGGAGTCCTGTCAGTCATCTTAATGCAGTCTGCAACAGCCCTGAATTACGTGTTGCCTATGAGGCCTGCCTGCCCAAACTATCAGAGTTCTGGACTGAGCAAGGGCAAAACCGTGCTTTATTTGATGCTTACCAAGCCTTAGCTAGCAGCCCTGCAGCTGAGCAATTTTCTATTGCACAAAAAACCATTTTAGAAGATGAACTGCGTGACTTCCGCTTATCAGGTATTGATTTAGAGCCCGCCAAGCAAAAGCGCTATGGCGAGATTCAAATGCGCCTCTCTGATCTATCCAGCAGCTTCTCTAATAACTTATTGGATGCCACACAAGCCTGGACTAAACATATCACTGACGAGCAGGCCTTAGCCGGTCTGACCGATTCTGCCAAAGAGCAAATGGCGCAAGCAGCACAAGACAAAGAGCTGGAGGGTTGGTTAATCACCCTAGAGTTCCCAAGCTACTACGCCGTGATGACCTACGCCGATGACCGCGGTCTGCGTGAAGAAGTGTATAGCGCTTACAGCACCCGCGCTTCCGATCAAGGCCCGAATGCGGGTCAGTTAGACAACTCGCCTGTCATGGCTGAAATCCTTGATTTGCGTTTAGAGTTGGCACAGTTACTGGACTTTAAAAACTACAGTGAACTGTCACTCAGTACCAAAATGGCCGACTCTACCGAGCAAGTTTTAACCTTCTTGCACGACTTAGCCAAGCGCAGCAAACCTTTTGCTGAGCAAGATCTGACTGAATTACGCGCCTTTGCTGCAGAGCATAACGTCAGCGATCTCAACAGCTGGGATGTCGGTTACTTTAGCGAAAAACTTCGTGAGCAGCGCTATGACATCAGCGAAGAAGAGCTGCGTGCTTACTTCCCAATCAACAAAGTACTCAGCGGTCTATTTGCCATTGTTGAACAACTCTATGGCATTCAAATCACTGAGCTGAGCGATTTTGATAGCTGGCACCCTGATGTACGCCTGTTTGAAATCACCGAAGATGGCAAACATGTTGGACGTTTCTTCTTTGACCTGTATGCCCGCTCGCACAAACGTGGCGGCGCGTGGATGGATGGCGCACGCGATAAGTATCGTGCATCGACCGGTGAGTTAATCAATCCGATTGCCTACTTAGTCTGCAACTTCACTCCGGCGAGCCAAGGCAAACCTGCCTTGCTCACACATGATGAAGTCACCACCCTCTTCCACGAGTTTGGTCACGGTTTGCATCATATGCTCACGCGTATTGAGTTTGCTGGTGCCTCTGGCATCAATGGCGTTGCTTGGGATGCGGTCGAGTTACCCAGTCAGTTTATGGAAAACTGGTGCTGGGAGCCTGAAGGCTTGGCACTGATTTCTGGGCACTATGAAAGCCAAGAAGTCCTACCTAAAGAACTACTGGATAAAATGCTCGCTGCACGTAACTTCCAATCCGGCTTAGGCATGTTACGCCAGCTGGAATTTTCACTGTTCGACTTTGAACTGCACTGCAGTCACGGTGATGGCCGCAGCGTACTGGACGTATTGCAAACCATACGCGACCAAGTGGCTGTGATGACGCCACCCAGCTGGAACCGTTTTGCCAATAGCTTTGCGCATATTTTTGCTGGCGGCTACGCGGCAGGTTACTACAGCTACAAATGGGCAGAAGTACTCTCAGCGGACGCTTTCTCACGCTTCGAAGAAGAAGGTGTGCTCAACCCGGTGACGGGCCGAGCGTTCCGTGATGCCATCCTTGCCAAAGGTGGCTCACAATCACCCATGCAACTGTTTATTGAATTTCGCGGACGCGAGCCAAGCATTGATGCATTACTGCGTCACAGCGGCCTTAGCGACCACCACGCGGCATAACAGACGAGATGACCATGAATACGCCAAGCAACACCCCGAATACTGAACCTAAAAAACGCTTTATCGCGGGTGCAGTATGCCCAGTCTGTGAGACCATCGACACCGTTCGTATGTGGGACGTGGATGGCGTCCCACACCGTGAGTGCGTGAGCTGTGGCTTCAGCGACACCTTAAATGCAGAGGGTAACTCGATACCTAACGAGATACCCACTCGCGTGAATACCAGCGCACTGCAAGCGCCTAAGGCTAAAGCTGGACAAACGATGCAGTTTTTCCCTAATCCAAAGCTAAAGAAAAAAGAGTAATCATCACCCATAAAAAACGGCCCAAGGGCCGTTTTTTGTTGTCTCAGTTAGCACCCTTAGTAAAAATTCATTAAGCCATTTTATTCGCGCTACACGCTCGCGCAACACTGGCAGCATCCAGTTCCTGCATCGCTGCGTATTGACTGACAAACACTTGCCCACCAAAGCGCTGCAAAAACTCTGAGCGGTGCAACTGATCCATCACTGGACCTTTCACCTCAGATAAATGCAATTGCACATCAGCGGCTTTTAAGCGCTCAGCAATGGCTTCTAAACTGTCCAAAGCACTGGCATCAATCAAGTTCACACCTGAGCACATCAGCACTAAGTGCTTGCACTGCGGGTATTGCACCATCAACTCAATAATGCGCTCTTCCAAATAGCGCGCATTGGGGAAGTACAAACTTTCATCCACCCGCAGCGATACTACAGAATCACTTTGGATCACTGAAAAACGCTCAATATTACGGAAATGCTCACTGCCTGGTAACTGACCGACTACCGCACTGTGCGGACGACTGGTGCGCCACAAAAACAGCAGCAGCGATAAGCTCACACCCATAATAATGCCAATCTCAACACCCATAAATAGCACGCCAATCATAGTGGCTGCTTGTGCAATAAAGTCTTGTTTGGAGAAGCGCCACGTGCGTTTCAGCGACTTTAAATCCACCAGACTTAATACAGCGACAATAATCGTTGCTGCCAATACCGCATGGGGTAAGTTATGGAACAGCGGTGTAAAGTATAACGCCGTTAAAGCAATCCCCACCGCGGTTAACACTCCTGCCATGGGTGTTTTAGCGCCGGCATCAAAGTTAACAATCGAGCGTGAGAATCCGCCGGTCACAGGGAAACCACCACTAACAGCCGCGGCGATATTTGCAGTACCTAAACCGACCAATTCTTGGTCTGGGTCAATACGTTCGCGACGCTTGGCCGCCAAGGTTTGTGCAACCGACACCGACTCAACAAAACCGACCAAACTGATCAATAATGCAGCAGGTAACAACTGAATCGCTAGTTGCAGATCCATGGTTGGCATACGTAAGGCCGGTAAGCCTTCTGGAATCGCACCCACCACCTGTACACCATTATTGGCCAAATCACCCAGCGTCACCGCTAAGACAGACACAAGAATGGTCAGCACGGGACCCGTTTTGGTTAAGCTATCCGCCCAACCTTGCGAGCAACCTAAGCCCAATAGCATGCCTTTTAAACGTGTGCGCACCAGCTGTAAAAACAGCAAGCACAAACCGCCAATAATTAAGGTAGGGATATGTATAAAGGGGATCTGTTCAGCAATGGACGGCAACAGTTCTAATACCGTTTGTCCTTGCGCTTTCACCCCTAAAATATGCTTCAACTGGCTTAAAGCAATCAGCAAACCTGAGGCACTGATAAATCCAGAAATTACTGGATGACTTAAAAAGTTTGCTAAAAAGCCTAGACGTAATACCGCCATCAATAGCAGCATCAGCCCTGATAAAGCCGCCAACAGCATCGCAGCACCAATATATTCTGCTGACTCAGCAGCAAACATCGGTCCTAAAGCAGCGGCAGTCATCAAGGAGACAACAGCTACGGGTCCCACCGCCAGCGTACGACTCGAGCCAAAGATGGCATACAGAATCAGCGGCGTGATACTGGCGTACAGCCCAGTAATCGGCGGTAATCCCGCAAGCATCGCGTACGCTAAACTTTGCGGAATTAACATTAAGGTGACAATCACCGCGGCTAAACCATCTTTACCCGCGGTGGCTTTATCATAAGAAGCTACCCAATCAATACAAGGCAGCCAACGTTTTAGATTCACTCTTTTTTCCCTGCATCATAATTACATGCTGGATCAGCAATAGAAGTATGTGGCTCGTGATCAAGAATTTTAGCTTTAGCCAACCATTCACGACCTTTGAGCATCATTTCGAAGTAGATATAGGGCATAAAGCGCGCTTTAAGCTCCCAAGCAGAACGACGGGCAATCGTTGGGTCCAGCGGGAAGCTCGGTAGCAGTTTTCCACCATAACCAAACTCCGCCATAATCGCTTTGCCACGCTCAACCACTAATGGGCACGCACCGTAACCGTCATACACCGCACGTACGCCACGCTCAGTCAGTACAGAAATAATATTTTCGGCAACCACAGGTGCTTGTTTACGTACTGCAGCCGCAGTTTTTGCATTTGGTGTTGAACACACATCACCCAGACCAAAAATATTGCCAAAGCGCGTATGACGTAAGGTGTCGTCGTGCACTTCCAACCAACCATCAGCATTAGCTAAGACACTTTCACGAATAAAACGCGGTGCGCGCTGCGGTGGTACCACATGTAAAAAGTCGAACGACTTCTCGACTCGCTGCTGATTGCCCTCGGCATCAGTGACGTTAAACCACGCTTTACCTGCAGGGCCATCCACTTCAACCAAGTTGTGCTGGAAGTTCAGTTGAGCATTGTATTTTTTAACGTATTCCATCAACGGTGGCACAAAGTCAGCGACACCAAATAACGCACCGCCAGCAGTATAAAACTCAGTTTCAATATTGTTTAAGACGCCTTCTTTAAGCCACCAGTCTGCCGACATATACATGGCTTTTTGTGGTGCACCGGCACATTTAATTGGCATCGGCGGCTGGGTAAATAACGCCCGTCCTTTGCGTAAATTCTGCACTAACTGCCAAGTATAGGATGCAAGATCAACCATATAGTTTGAAGTCACACCGTTTTTACCTAAGGTTTCACGCACCCCTTTAATGGCATCCCAGTGCAATTTTAAGCCTGGGCAAACAATCAGTGTGCGATAAGCCAACTGACGGCCATCTTCAAGAATAACAGTGCTTTTTTCAGGTAAAAACCCAGTCACCGCCGCACGAATCCACTGAGCTTGCTCAGGAATACATTTAGACATCTGACGCTCAGTTTGTGAACGGGTAAAAACGCCTGCCCCGACCATGGTCCAGCCCGGCTGATAATAGTGCTGCTCGCTGGGTTCAATCACACCAATACGCAGACTGGCATCGCGACTCAATAAGCTTGAAGTCACCGCGCAACCTGCAGCACCACCGCCCACCACTAAAACATCATAGCGATTATGGTGTGCGCTATGAGTCGGATTAGGTGTCAGCACATCCTCTGCGCTGAGTTGCTGCAAGCGCGGCAATAAACCTGTTAAGTCATAACCCGCAACTTTTGCTGCATCCAAAATGGCCGCAGGATCAAGGTGATGCGCTTCACTGAGCGCCCATAAAGTGGATGAGCGAGTACCGGTACGACAAAAAGCCAGCACAGGTCCTTTCACCTGCGCCAACAATTGAGCAAAGTCTTTGATCTGCTCATCGGTTATTTGCCCTCCCACCACAGGTAAATAATGGTACTGCAGGCCTGAAGCCTGTGCAGCAGCGGCAAGATCAGCATTATTAGGCTGATCATCACCTTCATTATCAGGGCGATTATTAATCACTGTCAGAAAGCCCGACGAAGCGACGGAAGCCATATCTGCAGGTTGAATCTGCCCAATTACGGATAAAAAAGGCGTAAGTTTTTTGACTGCTTCCATCGATGTATCTCCTTAACAACTACAATGCATTGAGCGGTATTTTTAAGTAGCGTACACCGTTATCTTCCGCCGGTGGTAGATCACCTGCACGCATATTTATTTGTACTGATGGCAAAATCAAAGTGGGCATCGATAAGGTTGCATCACGCGCCGTACGCATTTCCACAAACTCATCTGCAGTGATGCCTTCACGCACGTGAATATTGTTCTGACGCTCAGCAGCTACAGTGGTCTCGTTGCAATACTCATCACGTTCCGGTGCTTTATAGTCATGGCACATAAACATCCGTGTGCTATCTGGCAGTGCAAATAAACGCTGGATCGAGGCATACAAAGTACGTGCATCACCACCTGGGAAGTCACAACGCGCGGTGCCGTAATCAGGCATAAATAAGGTATCACCAACAAAGACAGCATCACCTATCACGTAGCTTAAGCACGCTGGCGTGTGCCCTGGTGTGTGCATCACTTCGACTGTGAGCTCACCAAAGGTTACGCTGTCACCTTCGCTGAGTAAGCGATCAAATTGGCTGCCGTCAGTCGCGAATGCCTCTCCAGCATTAAAGATCTCGCCAAACACTTTTTGCACAGTCGTAATATGTGAGCCAATCGCCAGTTGACCACCCAATTCCTGCTTAAGATAAGGTGCAGCGGATACATGGTCAGCATGCACATGTGTTTCTAAAATCCACTCAACGCTCAACTGCTGCTCACGTACAAAAGCGATAATTTTATCAGCACTTTCAGTATTAGTACGGCCTGAGGCCGGATCATAATCGAGTACGGAGTCAATGATCACACAAGCTGAAGAAGTCGGATCTTGCACGACATAACTGTAGGTATAAGTGGCGGGGTCAAAAAAATTTGTAACTGTAGGTCGCATAGTACCGTCCTCACAGACATATCAAATAAACATGTATTTGATCATACACAAGAAAAAGGAATATGCTTATAACAATTTAGAATATACCGTTAACAGCTCATATTCCAGAATAAAAAAAGGCACCGCGTGGGGTGCCTTGAGGATCGCATAATGCGCAGCTGCTATTTTTTACCGCAGCCTTTAGTACCACAGGTATTTAAACCAATCACGCTATACAGTGGGCAGTTACCGAGTGCACCAGTAACGACTGGAATAACACCCAACCAACCCCATACACCAACTGTTCCAGTCAGTGCCAGACCGATAAGCACAAGTCCTACAATAATACGCAGACCACGATCAATCGTTCCCATATTGCTTTTCATAATAATTCCTCACTGCTGCTTTTAGGATGTTACACAAGCAATATACTATACAACAAGATAAATTGTTTCCTTTGATCTGCTTTTTTTGTAAACGAATACAAACCGTTACATTACTCAGCGCCAGGACAATACATCGTGTATAAAGTTTCAATGACAGCTAAAGCTTGTGGGCTACTGATGTTGTAATAGATCTGCCGACCTTCGCGGCGTGTCTCCACTAAGCCTTCACGGCGCAGCACACCCAATTGCTGGGACAGCGTTGGCTGCACAATATTTAGACGTTCTTCAAGCTCGCCAACATTCATCTCGCCATGCACCAACTGGCACAACAGCAAAAGACGATCAGGGTTACCCAGCGCTTTTAATAATTGTCCTGCAGCAGCGGCATTATCACGCAGTTGTTCAATATCGATAAAAACAGCCGAGTCACTCATTTCATACACCCCAAACCAAGTCTTCGAGCATCATTGTGTAGACTCCAAGCACAACCGAGCTTGGCGAGCCTCAAAACAATACGCGTCTTATTAGTAGCTAATATTACCCTGCTCTATGCATTACCGAAACGAGCATATGCATATAAGCTTATAATATAAAAAAAACACTTAACATTTAAATATACTATATACCCATAATGGACTGACTTACCTTGATATATAGCAAGAGTTACTCTTTAACTTTTTCTGGCACAGTCAGTGCCCAAACGAAACCCCATAATAAAGCACCCGCACCCAGCCAGAATGCACCTTGCAGGGTACCGCTGGCTGCTAACCATTGCGCCGTCAGCCAAGGCCCTGTCAGCTGAGTAAAACCATAGAGAGCAACCAGGGCTGCAGATAAGCGTGGCCCCTGATGCGGATGCAACGCCCGTGCTAAGCGTTGAGTTAACAGTACCGTGCCTAAAAACGTACCGCCGACCAATATAGCGCAGAGCACCACGCCCCAAGCTGCGGGTAATAACAACACCGCCAAAACACCCAGTAACTGCAGAATATAATTTAAACGCAGCGCCAGCGCATCGCCCATACGAGCACCGAGCTTGTTCCAGATCCATGGCGCCGGCAAAGTGGCTAAAGCCACCAGCAACCAACTGCCATCGATCAAAAAACTGCCGGGCTCAACGTGTAAACGAGCCAGCATCGGTAAAAACGTCATCGGCAAGATATAACCTAAGCCAGCACCCGCATAAGAGAAAAACAGCGGCGTACTGGCGCGGTCAAAGAGACGAGTGGAAGGTGCTTGCCCCTGATCTTTAGGTAAGACAAAGGGCGCAGGAATATCCAATACGGCCAACTGTCGCCAGCCCCACCATGCTAAAGGCACACTGAGTAAAAACGCTGGCCACCAGCGATCCGCGCCCTGCAACCACTGCGCTGGAAAAGCCACTAAAGCACTGGAAACTAATAAACCCACCCCAACGCCCAAATACACCAAACCACTGGCAGCGGCACGGCCATGACGCGCCAGCCATTCTAGAATCAAGGACGGTGCTTGCACAAAGACAATACCGTTAGTGATGCCATTGATCAGGCGCAACACTGATAACGCTTCAACGCTCTCAGCTTGTGTCTGCAATAAAGTACTTAAGACGTTAATGGCCAACGCCCAGGGCAATACTGTATGAATTTGTGCGACACGGTGCCAACGCATCGCCAACAGTGCGCCCAGCAAATAGCCTAGGTAGTTCCAGCTGGCAACATCCGCACCCTGCTTGAGACTCAGCACCCCATCTTCAACCAGCCAGGGCAACAATGGGGTATAAATAAATCGCCCTAAGGTATGCACCACCAGCAGCACCAATGCGCCAGCAACAATCACCCGTAACAGGTCTGGAGTTTTCTCAGTCATAGGTAGGATTCTTATTATTAATAACACCAGTGTGCAGGGCTTTGGCGCGCGACGCTTTGCGACATTAGTGGCAAAGCGTCGCGGCAGCCTTTATCCCTGAATCGTTGCTAAACAGGCGAAAAACTGTGCTCGCCACGCGGCCTGTTGCGGCAAAGCGATAAAAAACGGATTTAAATAACTGGCGCGCGCAGCATAGGTTAACGGCTCGCCTTGCAGATTTAACACCTGACCACCAGCACCTTCGAGTACACCCTGGGCTGCTGCGGTATCCCACTGCGAAGTGGGCGCAAGACGTGGATAAAGATCTGCTGCACCTTCTGCCATCTGGCAAAACTTCAGTGAGCTACCGACATTGACCAAGCTCAGCGCCGGAAACTCTTGCGCTAAATCACGCAGTAAAGCTTCTTGCTCTGGACTGCTATGGCGTTTACTTGCCACCACTAATAACTCATCCTGCGGCGCGGTGCGCATCTGCAAGGTACGCGTCTCACCCTGCGCATCCTGACAGTAAGCACCCCATTCAAGGCCACCGTAATACACAGCACCCGTGACTGGCACGCCAACCACGCCAAACACTACACGTCCCTGTTCAATTAAGGCGACATTCACCGTGTACTCATCACTGCCGCTGATAAACTCCTTGGTGCCATCTAAAGGATCAACCAGCCACCAGCGCGTCCATTGTTCACGCTGGCTTAAAGGAATATCGCAATCTTCTTCTGAGAGCACTGGAATGCTGCTGTCTAACGCCGCTAAACCTGCTGCTAACACTTGATGCGCCGCCATATCTGCTGCCGTCACTGGCGAATCATCCGCTTTAGTCTGCACCGCTACATCAGCTTGCCAATACGGCAAAGTGACTTGACCCGCAGCCTGCACTAATTCAAGTACAGCAGGTATCAGAGGATGCATCATGGATGAAACTCTCCACGTTGCTGCAGCAAGTCACGCACCACATACATCGCTGCTAAAGCACGCCCTTCAGTAAATTGAGGATGCTCCAATAAGCCCACTAGATTACGCAAGCTCACAGTATCCACACGCATCGGCTCAGGCTCATCACCCTCAAGGCGCGACGGGTATAAATCACGCGCCAGCACCACGGTAATGCATTGGCTCATATAGCCCGGCGACAAGCTCAGCTGCGCAATCACTTCCAAAGAACGCGCGGCAAAACCGGCTTCTTCTTGCAGCTCACGATTCGCCGCTTGCAAAGCATCTTCACCCGGATCAATTAAACCCTTCGGTAATGACACCTCATAGCTCTCGCTGCCCGCGCAATATTCTTCAACCAACAGCACGTTTTCATCATCGGCCATGGCGACAATCATTACAGCACCTAAACCACCGGCTTTACCGCGCAAGCGTTCATACGTGCGCTCAACACCATTACTAAAGCGCAGCTGTAATTGTTCGACACGAAAAATATTACTGCGTGCCACTTCTTCACAGGTCAAGATGACTGGTTTTTCTCGCATAACAAAACTCCCAATACTGATACAGGTATCATAGCGCGCTTGAACACAGTTTTAGAGAGATTTAACCATGCAACAACTTCCTTGGGCGCAAATTGATACTGTTTTATTGGATATGGACGGCACTTTGCTCGACCTGCATTTTGATAATCATTTTTGGCTGCACTATTTACCACAATGTTATGCCGATAAAAATGGACTCTCACGCGCTGACGCCGATGCCTATTTACAACCCTTATTTGCTTCTTATACCGGTCAGCTCAATTGGTACTGCATGGACTTTTGGAGTAAAACGCTGGATCTGCCGATCAAGCAAATGAAGCGTGATACCGCACATTTAATTGATCTGCGCGCCAATGCGGATGAGTTTTTAGCCGCTCTTAAGCAAGCCGGTAAGCGCTGTGTATTGGTCACTAATGCGCACCGTGATTCCTTACATATCAAACTTGAGAAAGTGCATTTAGAGCCGCTGCTGGATGTGATTATCAGTTCGCATGATTACGGCTATCCAAAAGAAGATCAGCGCTTCTGGACGAGCTTAAGCGAGCAGATCGACTATCAGCCTGAGCGCAGCTTATTTATTGATGACAGCTTACCGGTACTACGCAGTGCTCAGCGTTACGGCATCGGTCATTTACGCGCGGTACTGCAACCTGACAGCCAAGGCGCAGATAAAGACTGTGCAGAATTTATCCCATCAACGGATTTATTAACTTTAGTCAGCAATTTATAAGCTCCGCTCGCTGGTCTTATGCACTGAGCCGCTCATAACCTGAGAGAAGTCAGTACTACAGAACAAGTATCAGCCAAGCAGCCTATCCTGCTTGGCGCGATCAGCTAGTAGTCGAAGATATACTCAGGCTTGAGGATGTCTTTAAGCTGGCTGTAATCGAGACTTAAACGTATATCACCTTCAACATAAGGCCCTAAGATATAGGGTGGATAGCTGAAGGTCAGGCCCTGCTCATTAAAGACAACATTATCCGTCAGTAAAATTTCCGCCTGTTTGGATGAGCTTTCACCCAGCCAGCTCTGTGCATAATCGGCATAATTTTGCTGATAACTTTCACGCAATGCTTCAAAAAGTTTTGCATGGGCGAAGGGTTGTAAAAGATCAGGCAACAGCAATTGGCGCTGAGTGTTTAAATCAAACAATAAGTAGTTGATTTCATGCATACCATGCGCACCACCGGCATAGTCATAGGAGAACTGCTTAAAGCTGGCTAAATGATTGCGCTGGGCAATAAAGCGAATACTTTCTAGGTGGCTAAAAACCGCAAAATAAGGATCATCTGATTCGCGTACAGCTTTAATTTCTTTATATTTTTCTGCCACCAAATAATCGGCACGCTGTTGCACTTGCTGCAGATAGCTATCTAAATCAGACGGCTGTTGTTTGGGTTCTTTTTTATCAGAAAAATCAACCCGAGCCAGCAATGCATGATCCAGCCAAGGCACCGACGTGGTTTCTAGAACGATGCTCATTTCCACGCAGTAATCCTGTTCTTTTTCTTCAACACATTTTTTCTGATCAGTCACAGTCAACAACTGCGGCACAATTAAGGGGATTTGCTGCACTGATTGGGTGTCTGTAGCCGCTGCGAAGCCGCCCACAGATAGACTGCCGAGAACAATGCTACAGGTTAGTAAGCGCCGTAATACTTGCATCTTAAACACTCCCTCGATGATGTGCTGCAGCTTATTTTTTACTCTGCGTATCACGCCAGGTTAAATAGATGCGCAGATCAAATTCATACTGATGATACTCGGGCAGCATATGCTGGCATAGCTGATAAAAGGCTTTGTTGTGATCTTTTTCACGTAAATGCGCCAATTCATGCACGACGATCATCTGCAAAAACTCCGGCGGCGTATCGCGAAATAATGAAGCAATACGGATCTCTTTTTTTGCTGTGAGCTTATTGCCTTGCACCCGTGAAATCGCCGTGTGCAGGCCTAAAGCATGACGCAATACATCCAGCTTGCTGTCATACAGCACTTTATCGATATTGGGTGCATTGCGCAGATACTGTTGCTTTAAATCAGTGGTGAACTGATACAGGGCTTTATCACTTTGCACGCTATGACGTTCGGGATAACGCTGATCTAAATACGCGCCCAACTTATTCTGCGCCAACATAGTACGCACTTGGGCTTGTAAGTCTGGCGCATAGGCCGCTAAATATTTCAGCTCAGGCATCGTTAACCTATTACTCTTAATATCATCAATGGAAAACGCTAGACTGAGCCTTTTAAACTCGGTTATAGCGCGCTTATGAAGGCTCCACGTATCACCTTAGATCAATGGAAAACCTTACAAGCTGTGATTGATCATGGTGGTTTCGCCCAAGCAGCACAAGCGCTGCACTGCTCACAATCATCGGTTAGTTACAGTATTGCGCGCATGCAAGAACAACTGTCGATGCCATTATTGCGTATCGAAGGCCGCAAAGCAGTATTAACGCCCACCGGCGAAGTGCTGTTAAGGCGTTCGCGGCAATTAACCGCCGATGCGGCGCAGTTAGAAAGTTTAGCGCAACAGATTCAAGAAGGTTGGGAAGCAGAAGTTCGCTTAGTGGTGGATGCGGCCTATCCCAGCCAAAAACTTGTCCAAGCCCTGCAAGCCTTTAAACCGCTCAGTCGTGGCTGTCGGGTTTTATTGCGCGAAGAAGTGTTGTCCGGCACAGAAGAAGTACTGCAGGACGGCGCGGCAGATATTGCCCTGAGTGGCGTTAAAATTATGGGCTACTTACCCATTGAGCTGGGCACCATTAGTTTTATTGCTGTCGCACATCATCAACATCCACTGCATCAATTAGAGCGCACGCTGACTGCGCATGATTTATGCGGGCATATGCAAGTGGTGGTACGTGATTCTGGCAGACGCCAACCGCGTGATACCGGCTGGCTCGGTGCGGAGCAGCGCTGGACAGTAGCCAGTGTCGCCACCTCGGCTGAGTTTATTCGAGCAGGGTTGGGCTTTGCTTGGCTGCCTGAGCATATTATTGCCGCCGATTTAGCCAGTGGTGTGTTGAAACAGTTACCGCTAGAGACCAGCAGTATTCGCCATGAGCCTTTCTTCTTATACAGCCATAAAGATAAGCCGCTGGGAAAAGCGGCTAAAATCTTAATTGATTGCATTCAAGCCAGTGCAGCACCCTTTAATGGCAACGACACAGACTAACAGTCAATTACTGACGCACACCTTCAACCGCCAAGGTCAGCTCAACACTTTCTGAGGCTGGACCTAGGTTAGCTTTAATACCAAAGTCCGCTAATTGCAGGGTAGTTTTACCTTCAAAACCAGCACGGTAGCCGCCCCATGGATCTTCACCTTCACCAATAAAGTCAGCGCTAATCACCACTTCTTTGGTTACACCATTCAAGGTTAAGTCACCGGTAATATCGGCAGTACCTTCACCGGTACTGACCACCCCGGTCGAAGCAAAGGTCGCTTTCGGGTGCTGACTGGTGTTTAAAAAATCAGCGCTGCGTAAGTGCTTATCACGCTCAGCATGATTACTATCTAGGCTCGCGGTGCGCAAGCTGACATTCACTTTACTAGCTTCTGGCTGCGCTGCGTCATAGCTGAAGGTGCCATCAAAATCTTTAAAGGTGCCATACAGCCAGCTGTAACCGAGGTGACTGATTTTAAAATTAACAAAGGCATGCTGCCCTTCTTGGTCAATCACATAATCAGCTGCCAAGGCCGCACCACTGCTTAACACTGAACCTAATAGCAGCGCAGCAAGGGTTTTCTTAATCATTGTATTACCTCAATAAATTCGATAGATCAGCAATTACTGTTTAGGCGCACGGCCCAGCATGCGTTTAAGCGTGTCATCACCATCCAACAGATGGTGCTTAAGCGCAGCTAAGCCATGCAACACCGCCAAAACAATCAACCCCCATGCCACATACAGATGGATAGCGCCGGCAATATCAGCTTGATTGGGCAACCCTGACAGCATTGCAGGGATCTCAAACAAACCAAAAACACTGACGCCACGGCCTTCCGCTGTTGAAATCAGATAACCTGATAACAGCACCGTAAAAATCACGATATACAGTAACCCGTGGCCTAAACGACTCAGTAAACGCACACTGGGCGAGTGACTGCTGAGCGGTGCTGGTGTTGGCGTCAACACACGCCACAGCACACGTAAAAACATCAGCGCAAAGACCGTCACGCCAATGCTTTTATGCAACGCAGGCGCGGTGCGATACCACTCGCTGTAATAGGTCAGACCCGTCATCCACAGGCCCAAGCCAAACAAAGCAAACACCGCCACAGCCACCAACCAATGGAGCACGACACTGACTAAGCCATACTGACTCGAAGAATTACGCCACTGCATGTAAACACTCTTATGTTGTTGATAACGACTATTGTAGTCAGTTAAAGATTGATAAAAAGCGCTAATTACTGCTGATAAATATCGAATTTATAGATAGATTGAGCTGCATAACGCAAATCTTAGCTCAATAAAGCAGTAAAGTTCGGCCAGATAAACAACTCAACACGAACTTAATCGAAAAACCATGCTCAAACCCGTATTGGATACTGTAAAGGGTATTGACCAAGGTATGACAGAGCTACTCGGATGCCATGCACTGATCAGCTCTGATCAAAACATAAAGCCTATAGATTAGACTCTCAGAAATAGAAAATATCTTTAGTGCGCTTTGTTTGACCTCAATTAGCAAGGATGTTTATACTCTTTTACAATCATTTTATTCTCAACATTAACGCACTGGGACCATAGGTAGAGCAATACACTCCTTGCTCTTTGTGCCTTGGAATAAAGAATTTAAATCACGAGACTTGAATCAGTCGCGCATAAACCGAGGAGATCATTATGGTTACTGCTTTAGTTGTTGTCATTCTAGTTATTGTGATTATTAAATTAATCTAACTGACATAAAAAGCATGCGGTACTGGCTCTCCAGTGCCGCATGCTTTTTTGTGAATAGAGCGTGCTAGCTTTGGTTTTATTCACCTTCTACCCAGTGGAATCAAGTACGACTCATTTTTCTCAAGAGTGCGAAATCTGATTCTCTTCTGCTTGAAAACTCACTCAAAATCGAATTTTACTATGCAGCTCGACGTTAGGAATCTGACCAAACTCTATGGCCAGACCCGAGGCCTTTCTCCAACCAGTTTTGCAGTCCAAAAAGGCGAACTGATCGCCATTGTCGGCCATAACGGCGCAGGTAAATCCACCCTGCTAAAAATGCTCGCCAACTGGATTATTCCTGACAGCGGTGAAGTGAGCGTTGATGGAGTTGACCTCAGAAACAGAGCAGCAGTGGTCAAACAAGTCGGTTTTATCCCTGAAGACCCTAATTTGTTCGACTTCTTCTCCGTGCAATACAATCTTAAGCTCTTCGCTAAACTCTCCAATACGCCCATGACACGGGTGGAAGACATCCTAAACGAATTCAATCTGCTGCCCTTTCGCAAAGCCAAAGTCCAGTCATTGTCCAAAGGCTTAAAACAAAGAGTCAGCATCGGCCGTGCATTGTTAGCCAATCCCTCTATTTTACTGCTGGATGAGCCGACTTCTGGCCTGGACTTTGAAACGACCCGCGAGATCTATCGTCTACTCAACAGCATGCATGACGCTGGCAAAACCATCCTGTTCACCTCGCATCGCCCCGAAGAAATCAAGAATCTGGCAACGCGGATTATGGTGTTGCACAATGGCCAGGTGATTTTCGACGGCCTACCGCAGGAATATTTCCAGTCCGATATTCATAAAGAGCTGTACGCATCATGAACAATATCCTAGTGCTGGCACTCAACGACCTAGCGATTGCATTTAAAAACAAAACCCTGCTGTTGGTGCTGTTTATTCCTCTGTTTGTATTTATCTCGCTCAATCTAGTCGATGGTAATGACACCCAAGCCAGCAAAATAAAGCTCGGTTTGCTGCAGGATCATGCTTATACCCTAGAGATTTCTGACAGCATCGAAGCCGCGAAACACTCCATTGAAGTGACTTGGCTTGAGGATAAAGACCAGGGTTTGCGTTTATTAAAAGAGCATAAAATCAATGGTCTGGTCAGCAACGATGCGCAAGAGTCTGGCAATCTAGAATTGCTGGTGCTGAAAAAAGAATCAGTGCACACCATTGCCATCGTACAAAGTTTTGCCGCTCTGCAGAAAGCCGCTGAGGGGGATCGTCCCAATTGGATTTCTGATATTAAAGGACTGTACGAAGTTGATATCCAGCAAGAGACGCTGCCGACGTGGATATTGATGGTTATTCTGCTGGTGGGTTTTATTATTTTACCCGCGCAGATCGCCGAGGAAAAAGAGAAGAAACTGCTGCTGGGCTTACTACAAACCCCGATCCATGAAGTGCAATGGCTGGCGGCAAAACTGCTGCTGGGTATGGCGCTGATTATGATCGCCACACTGTTTTTGCATCTACTCAGCAATGTCTGGCCGGTACACCTGCTCAGCTATATCGGCCTCATCTTGGTCGGTGGTTTTTGCTTTAGCGCCTACGGGGTCTTCTTGGGTTTTCTGTGTCGCAATCAAGCCACTGCAAGAACCTTAGGCGTGATAGTTTATTTGCCCCACTTGCTGCCTTCAGCCATGGCGGATGTGTCACAACAACTCACGACCATTGCACCCTTTTTGCCATCGTATCAATTGTATGAGCCATTGCGCTCCATCCTATTGGAAAATGGCAATCTGGCGACTATGTCCTTTGATTGGATGTACTTAGTATTGCTGGGCGTGGTGATGTTCGGTCTTGCTTATGTGCTGATGAAGAAACGCTGGTTAATGTGATTTTTCGCTAGAAAAACTAATCATGCAACCGATGGCAAACCCAGAGTCAGCAGGGTCAATGACATCAACCTGCTGATTTTATACTGATAGTCATTCAGTGCCCGACACCTTTACGAAGAAGCTTGCGTAGCAATCGCTGCCAACTCTTCAACTGTCAGCTCGCGACTCTGCCCCAACTCAAGCCCCTCGACAGTGATCGGCCCCACTGAGGCACGATGCAGCGCCAGCACTTCATTTTGAAAAAAGCCAAACATACGCTTTACTTGATGATACTTACCTTCAACCAATGACAGCCGTGCGTGGTAGTCAGAAATGATCTCTAAATGTGCCGGCTGCGTGGTGATATTTTCATAGGCAAAATAAATCCCCTGACGAAACACCTCAATGTACTCATCGGTGACGGGCTTAGCTAAGGTCACTTCATACGTCTTGGCCAGCTGGGTTTCAGGCAGGCTAATCTTGCGTGACCAAGCACCATCATTGGTCAATAACACCAACCCCGTGGTATTAAAATCCAGACGACCAACAATATGCAGCTCATCTTTTTGTGGATGCTCAAGCAGATCCACTACAGTTTTATGTTTGAGATCTGTGGTGGCGCTGACCACGCCTTGCGGTTTATTCAGCAGCAGATACAGCGGCTGGTTATTTTGCAAGCACTGGTCATCTAACATCACCTGAGTGAACTGGGTGACTTTTTGTTGAATCGACTGCGCTATTTGCCCATCCAACAGAATGCGTTTTTGCGCCAGCAATAGCCGTACATCCGACAGTTTAAACGCACTGTTCTGGCTGATAAAACGATCCAGCCGGCAGGTTTTCGATTTCATAAAAAGATCATCACAAGACTCTAGCAGCGACTTAGAACGGACATGGACACTGGCCGTGGACGGGTTCACCGGTAGCAGGGTGAGTAAAATATAAATCACTGGCATGCAGTAGCAAACGCTCGGCTAACTGCTGACTGTGCGCGCTGCTATACAAATCACAACCCAGAATCGGATGACCGATACTTTGGCTGTGAATACGCAGTTGATGGGTACGTCCGGTCAGTGGATTAAACTGCACCAAGCTACGCTGCGGCTGCTCGAGACGCTGTAGAACGGTGTAATCACTGACGGCTGCTTTACCAGTATCTTGGCATATTTTGACTCGCGGAAAATGCTGCTGATCTTTAGCAATCGGTGCAGTAATTTGCCCTTGATCATCGACCAGCCAACCCTCAAGCATGGCTAAATAACGCTTTTCAATCATCCGTGCTTGAAACTGCTTATTCAGGTGCTGCGCCGACGCGGCGTTCAACGCTACAACCATAATCCCCGAAGTGCCTAAATCTAAACGGTGCGGCAACTTAGCGTCAGGAAATGCAGGCGTAACCCCAGCTTGCCCGTGCACTATTCGATAATGCACAGAATCCCAATTCAGCGGATTTTTACCCGACAAACTGAGTAAACCACTGGGTTTGTTGATCAGCAAGATATCGTCGTCTTGATAAAGAATGTGGATAAGCTCATCACACACTGGTGCAACAAAGTTATCCACAATCCTATTCAACGGGCGCTCAGTACTGGGCATGCAACTGTCTCTGCTATGTATAAAGTTCTAGATGAAAGCCTAGCACTGATCACCGCTTAACTTGTAGATAACCTGCTTAAGGGTGATTGGGGCGTGCCAAACCTAAGTGCTCACGCAGAGTGGAACCCGCATATTCAGTACGGAATAAACCGCGCTGCTGCAACACTGGAATCACTTGCTCCACAAAATCCTCAATGCCCATCGGCAAAGAGGGCGGCATCAAGTTAAAGCCGTCCGCACCTTCGTTACGGAACCAGTGCTCCATCTTGTCAGCAAGTTGCTCTGGCGTACCCACCATAGTGCAGTGTCCACCGCCCGCCGCTAAGCGACCTAACAATTGTCGTAAAGTCGGCTGTTCAGTTTCGATAATGCGTAAGATAGTGTTATAGCGCCCTTGTGGCCCTTTAAACTCTTCTGCTGATGGCAGCTTAGGCACAGGGGCATCCAGTTCCCAATTGGAGCAATCTTGCTCAATAAAGACACCCAACTGGCGCAAAGAGGCCTCTGAGGGTAACAGCTCATCCAGCTCGCGTTGTTTAGCCAAAGCTTCAGCTTCAGTGGAGCCCACATAAGTCACCAGCCCCGGCATAATCGGCACATCAACACTGCGACCTGTCGCGGTAACGCGCTGCTTAATATCACGGTAATAGCTCTGCGCGGCCGGTAAATCATAAGCAACAGCATAAATCGCTTCAGCGCATTGCGCCGCTAAAGTGCGCCCTTGCTCCGAAGCACCGGCTTGAAACAGCACCGGATGACCTTGCGGCGAACGCGGCACATTGAGCGGGCCATCCACCAAGAAAAACTCACCCTCATGGTTGATCGGCTGCACTTTAGCTGGATCAGCATAATGGCCCTGACGATCGAATTCCAGCGCATCATCACGCCATGAATCCCACAGCCCGAGCACCGATTGCACAAATTCTTCAGCACGGCGGTAACGTTCAGCATGCCCCGGCATAGCTTGATAACCATGGTTACGTGCCTCAGCATCAAACATCGAGGTAACCACGTTCCAGCCCATCCGGCCATTGCTTATATGGTCCAAAGAGGCCATCAAACGCGCGGCATGAAATGGCGTATAAAAAGTACTCGACACTGTACTGATAAAGCCAATTTTTTCCGTAGCACGACTCATCGCCGCCATAGTGGTCAGCGGCTCCAGAAACCATGGACTGCCATCAGAGACATTACCCACCGACGCGCCATCAGCAAAAAATACCGCATCCAATTTGCCACGCTCAGCGGTTTGCGCCAGACGCTCGTAATAACGAATATCACCCAACTGCTCCACCGCAGAATCAGGATGACGCCAAGCCGCTTTATGGTGGCCGCAGCCCATAATAAATAGATTGATATGCATCATGCGCTGCGGCTCTGTTGAAATAGCCATCAGTTTTTCACCAAGCCGCCGTCGACCACCAGGTTCTGCCCAGTGATCGCCCGTGCCCAAGGCGAAGCAAAAAACAATATGGAATCGGCAAACTCAGCGGGCGTAGTCACGCGACGTAGAGGCGTATTAGCAGCGATATAATCAAACACTTCTTCCGGCGTAGCCGAGGACGCATCAGTGGTGCGCAGCAAGCCGCCGGAAACCATATTCACAGTGATATTATCTGGACCTAAATCTTGCGACAGCGTGCGCGTCAGCGATAATAACGCCGCTTTGCCTGCGGTGTAATCGTGGTAAGGCACCACTGGATTTTGAAATAAATTGGTGCCGATATTCACAATACGACCAAAACCCACTTCGCGCATACCGGGCAGCGCAGCTTTTGTAGTATTGAGTGCGCCACCGACGACACCCGCAAACTGGCGATCTAAGTCATGCCACTCCAACTCTTCAACCCGCGGACGTGCATCACCATTAAAGGAAAAAGTAGGCAGTGCGTTATTAATTACCGTGGTGACCGGCATGCCAAAATGCTCACGGGCTTGAGCAAACATCGCCTGTACTGCCGCGCTATCAGTCACATCTGCTTGTACCACTAACAGCTTATCGGGTGCTTCACTGGCTAATTTTTGCGCAGCTTCAGCACTATTAAAGTAGTTGATCACCACGCGTGCGCCTTGACCTAAAAATGCACGTACTAAGTGTTCGCCTAAACCGCGGGCAGCGCCAGTAATCAGAACAAGCTGTTGATCAAAACGAAGAGTATTTTGCATAGACACCTCAAGAGTGAGGCGAAGGTATGGATAGACAGACGGGAACTTAACCTGCAACTGACATCCCTTCGCCAGTATGAACTGGATCAGGTTCAACGGGTTTTATCTCAGCCCTGCATGCAGGACACCCCGTGCCGAGCGCAAACCATAGCACATCACAAGGTCTGAACTGTAGGGGCACCGATTTGAAATTGACAATTGCCGCTAAGCTTTCTACTCTATCGACCGTCCTAGGGGAGCCAAGCCACGGCTGAGATTCTGCATTTACTGCAGTCACCCTTCGAACCTGATCCGGGTAATGCCGGCGAAGGGAAGGAAAATGCCTGCTTTGTGCTTGCCTGTGCGCCCCCCTTTCTTCGCTGCTGTCCCGGTCGCTCGCTGTTTTAGCGATTACGCTACTGCCTGACAGGCAAGGAAGAACAACAATGTTAAGCCCCTCCGCTGCGATCACTTGGCTGATTGTCTTCGCCATTCTTTTCGCTGTGCCCGGTCTGATTTACGCGCGCCGCACCCAAGATAAGTTGGATGACTTTCTGGTGGCACGCAACAGCCAAAGCAGCTCCTCTACCCTGCTCACTCTATTAGCCACAACGTTGGGTACATGGATTTTATTTGGACCTGCACAAGCAGCCACCTGGGGTGGCATTGGTGCTATTACCGGCTACGCTTTAGGCTCGATGGTGCCCAGTTTAATCATGACGCAAATTGGCCCACGTATTCGCACCCTGATGCCTGAAGGCCACACCCTGACTGAGTTTGTCCTCGGCCGTTATGGTCGGGTGATGTATGCCTTTGTGCTGGTGATTATGGTGTTCTTTATGTTTATCAGCCTCACGGCAGGGCTGACGGCCATTGCAGAAATGGTCGCCTTATTGGCACCCGTACCACTGTGGCAGACCGCAAGCATTGTGATGGTCGCCACGCTGATTTACACCCTGTATGGCGGCCTACGCGTGACGATCTTTACTGACCGCTTGCAGATGCTGGTGATTATTCCGTTTCTCTTAGTGCTGATTTTTTTTGGTTGGAAAATCACCGGCGGCATCACGCCCATGGTGCAAAGCTTGCAGGAGAAAGCGCCGCATCTGCTTAATCCCTTTGATATGAATGGTTTAAAATCCGGCCTAACATTTTTCCTCGCCGTGGTACTCACCGGCCTATTTTACCAAGGCACCTGGCAACGTATTTTTGCTGCGCGCAGCAGTCGGGTGATTCGTAACGGTTTTATTACCAGTGGCCTGTTGAGCTTTCCAATTATTTTTATTATGGGTTTATTTGGGCTGGCCTTTGTCGGCCTCGACTTACCCGGTGATGGCTCAGTTGCGCTGTTTAGCGTACTGCTGACTGATATGCCCATGTGGTTTGCCATCGGCTTATTACCCTTTGGTTTAGCACTGATCATGAGTAGCGCTGACTCAACTATTAGCGCACTCTCCAGCATCTTTGTCATTGATATCGGCCGCTTATCAGCCAAACTCAGCAGCCAACATTTACTGAAGATTTCGCGCTGGTTAATTATTGTACTGTCGGTGCCGGTACTGATTGTCGCTTCGCAGGGTTACAGCATTCTCTATCTGTTTTTGCTGGCAGATTTACTCTGCTGTGCAGCGGCGTTCCCAGTATTTTTTGGCTTCTATAGCGCACGCTACCAAAGCTATAACGCCGTGCTGAGTACCACGGGCGGATTAGTCGCTGGATTAATCATGTTCCCATCGCCGGGCGCACCGACGACTAATTTGCTGGAATCATTTCTGCTGGCCACGCTGATACCTGTCGCCATATCGCTGGTGCTGTTATTGATACCCACCAAGGTACGTTTTGATTTTTCAATTTTGGCGCAACGCGTGCGCAATTTGGAAGGATAAATCTGTCGGGCGAATGCCGATGCTAAGGCTGGATAACTCGATATCACAACAGGTGCTCACTCCATCGAGTCAGCACCTGTAGGGGGTCTTACTTAGGTGAACGCAACTTCAACAGCATCGAGGGCAACACGCTGTCTTGACGGATCAAACCATGCTGCAAGGCTGCGCTGATATGCAGCACAATCACGCCAAACAGTGACCACGCCATAATGCCATGCGCTTCACGGAATAAACCGTAAGCAGCCATGCTTTCACTGACCAACAACGGCAGCTCAAAGGTACCAAAGAAACTGACTGGTAAGCCTGCGGCATTGCGCATTAACCAACCTGAAATTGGCAATGCAATCATCAACGCATACATCAGTACTTGCGTAGCTTTGGCAGCAAAATGCTGTAAGCCGGTAATATCGCTGGGCAAGGCAGGCGCCTTAAAGCGTAGACGATTGAGCAAACGTACCGCGACTAAAATCAACACCAAAACACCAAAGGACTGGTGCAATTGCAGCGCTGTATTTTGCCAAGTGGCCAAACTTTGAATCATCGTCACGCCGATAAACAGCATGCAGATAATCAAGATTGCACTGAGCCAATGCAGCAACTTAGCGCTGGTTGGAAAGGACTTATCTTGGCTCATTGTTGTGCTCCTGCAGTTTGCGACTCAATAAAGCTTTCACGAGCACGACGACGGTAAGATTCAGCATAAGCCGAGCCGCGTGCATTTAAGATCGGATCAGCAGTGGCTTGCATACCAGCCGGTAATACCAGCGGATCAAAATTAATCCCATCACAAGCACCACCCTTTTGCTCATGCACCGCACGAATCAACACAGTCCCTGCATTAATAGTTGTACGCTCGGCAGGCCATGCAATTGTTGGGTTATTTTCATCATCACTGGCATCAGCTAACGTCACCATCAGATCAAAATGCACCGCATCATCCTGCAGACGCTGGGCAAGTTCTAACTGCAACGCGTTAGGATCGCTGTTACTGATATCACTGGCCATCGCCTGCGCGTTAGCTTGAGGTACTGCAGCCCAACGCGCGGCTTGGCGCTGACCTTTTTCATTAATCAAATAAAATGCATTAATGCTGTGATACTGCTCAGTGGCAAAACTTGTAGTCGGCGTATAGCCTTGTTTCCACTGATTAAAGGCAGCGGTTTCTGGATGTGCAACAAAAAAGGCTTTAAGCTTTTCGTCATCACGCTTACCGGTGATAGGGTCTGGCGTTAACAACTGTATTTGCTGATAAAACTCTTCCGGCGTACGCACAGCCATCACAGGCGGCGTATTCATCGCTGTGCGCCAGCGCTGACCGCTATCACTAGAAAAGCTCAGCGCTAAACTACGCACTGGCGCAGCTAAATCAGGCGCTAACGGATTTCCGCCAGCGATCGAAAAACGCCCAACAAAAGGTTGCACACCTTCTTGTAAAAACTCAGCAGTTGAGTACGACGTTAGTAGGCCAGTGGCAACAAAATCACCTTGTAAACAGACGCCTTTAGCATGCGCACGCCGAAAGCTAAAGTGCGGCTGACCGCCCTGCTGCAAGTTAATAAATTGTTGTGCAGTCGTACCGTGCCCACCAAACAGGCCAGCGGCATATAAAAAAGCTAACACTAATGTGGCGATCACCACAAAAATCACGGCATAGCGCGTTTTAAGATGGGTGGATTTAGAAGGAATGGGACTCATAAAAATAACTACCTTATGCTCTGAAGTCGGTATAGACATCTAAATAGCCACGCAGTGTATCGAGCAGGCTCACTCAAGCAAGGTGAAATATTGTATGAATACGATAGATAATGACTATTTAGGGGAAAGAGTTACGCGCAGTGCAGCTCATGGAGCAGTGGCGGGCTTTACTGAGCCACTGCATCAGGCACCTTTGTAAAATGCTCCCAACTCGGCAGTATGAGCTGACTCAACAGTATGCAAAGGCACAACACATTGATTAAAAGCACTTTTATCAATGTGTTGTGCCAAGTTTGAGTATGTCATTTTTCTATAATCAGTTTAAAACATTAAGGTATATAAGAGATTTGACACTCTGGCTGATGCTCACCTCCACACAGGCTGATTGTCTTAATTGACTCCAGATATTCTTTTGCTTGCTGGGGCGCTATGCGCCAAGGACGGTTACGTTGTTGTTCAGCCGCTGATATTGGGCGCCACGCGTACTGAATTTTGAAGAAAAATTGTTTTCCCTCTGCAATAGCAACAAAAGCGCCTTCTCCAAAAGGAGCACTGGGTCCATATTTGTCACAATAACCTCCGCCGACTGCAAAATATATTCCGTTAAACATATTCGTTCTTTGCGACATCGCTTGGTGTTGCCCGCCGCATGTTTCTTGAGCCTGTGTGATGTATTGATCAAGCGCAATATCAGCCAATCGAGTTTTGTGTGCTTTGATCTCTTGGAGAACATCACTCGGTGGATACTCGAAGCGCTGCACAGATAAGTAACCTTCGCGCCACGCATCGATATCCTCATGCTCTGGAATATATTCAGCAAGGTAAGGCCCATCTTCTGCTCCGCTCATCCAAGCCAGCTTCCAACCACTGGGCGGTTGAAACTCAAGCTGCTCACCATACACAGGAAAAGATGCACCTTCTTCTTGAGCAAATACAGCACAAGGGAATAATACAAGACAAGATAAATGAGTTATGAGTTTGAAAAATGTGGGTAATTTCATCTGTTACCTCACTCCACATAATTGTAGTGATTCAGAAAACCGATGGCTTTATTTTCAGCATCCCAGCCAAAGAGAAACATCGCCAAATGCCCCCACAATTTATGCAGGTATAGCTCAGCGGGTACGCCGGCCTGACGCAAAGCATTGTAGTAATTGATCGACTGTTCTTTTTCCACTAATCGGTCGAGTTTGCCATGGTATAAAAACACGGGCGGAGCGTCTGATGAAATATGAGTCATCGGTGAAGCGTCTTTATACAGCTGTAGATTATCGTCGCGTTTCACGCCCAGAAATGGAATCACAATAGGACTGTGACTGTATTGGCTCAGATCGGCAGGAATGCCCCCTGCCACAACCGCCCAAATTTTTGGCAGAGGTGGTGATAGATCCAGTGTCTGTGCGTCTCCCGGTTTGACGCTGGCCAGCAGAGCCACTAAATGCGCACCTGACGAGTAACCCCAAGCATTCACTCGGTGTAAATCAAGCTGATACTGTGCTGCATTCTTTTGCAGCCACAGTAGGGCTAGCTGTAGATCTTGAATCTGCGCTGGATAAATAAACTGCGGAGCAAATCGGTAACTCACATTAAAGACGGCATAACCTTGTTTAACTAATTTCTGTGCTGTCGAGTTCATATCGCTACGATCACGCCCAGACCATCCACCACCATGAACCATCAATACAACGGGCCAATCGCTTGCTTGTGCTTGTGACTCTTTAGGCACATAAAGGTCCGCCGCCAATGACTGCGGCCAGTCAGCACTCGAATACGTAATATCTTTGATCATAGTAAAATCTGCCGCATTGCCCTTATCAAAGTTATACACATGGCTGGAATCTGGCGAATGACTGTAGTTTGGTTGGTAGCTTGCGCACGAGGTCAGTGCCATGAGCGACACCCAACCACACAATACTGAAATCATTTTTGCATACATAGCGTGACCTGAGAGTTAAATAAAACTTGAAATAGTCTACCCAAATTTGAATAGATTACTCAGCTTTTAATCCCGTCAATACCATGCAAAATATCAAAATTGACAGCGCCTTTAGTCATGAGAATGCTGGATGACAGCCTGTCATGACTTATTCTCATGTATCGATTGAAATAAGATCATTTTTGTTCATGTCACTATCCACGTATAAATGTATCCATTCTGAGCTCTAGGCCACTAGAGACATCACCGTTAATTATTAATTCGTATCAACCTGAACAGGCGCTGCAGACTGCTGGCAAGGACAGTTAGCAAGTCCAGCAACAGCAAAATAGCATTCAGGTTTTACGCAGGAATTGGATACCAGAACATCATGAGTAACGACTTTACATTTGCTATAAACAGCATTGATTTCGATGAAAACTATCATCCTTCAAACAATACGCGAGCGACAACCAACTTTGCGAATTTGGCGAGAGGCGAGAGCCGTCAACAAAACTTGCGCAATACTTTGAAGATGATTAACAATCGTTTCAACGCCTTAGCGCACGAGGATAATCCCAAAGGCGATCGTTATTCTGTTGAGTTGGAAATCATTTCTGTTGAGATGGAAATTGATAATCAAGGCAATGAAAGTCGCTTTCCTGCGATTGAAATATTGAAAACACATATTGTTGATCACCTCACCAACCAACGCATCGAAGGCATGGTCGGCAATAACTTTTCTTCTTATGTGCGCGATTATGATTTTAGCGTACGCCTGCTAGATCATAATAAAGGGCAAGATCACTTTAGTGTTCCGGATGATTTTGGCGATCTGCATGGCAATATCTTCAAATGCTTTGTCAATTCAGAGACATACCAAAAAAACTTCACTAAAGCGCCGGTGATTTGTCTCAGTGTTGCCGATAGCAAGACCTATCACCAGACTGATAATCAGCATCCGGTACTCGGTGTTGAATACCAGCCTAACGAATCATCTCTCACTGAGCAGTATTTCAAAAAAATGGGCTTAGCGGTTCGCTATTTTATGCCGCCCAATAGCGCAGCGCCTTTGGCTTTTTACTTTGTTGGTGATTTGCTGAATGATTACACTGATCTTGAGTTGATCAGCACGATTAGTACCATGGAGTCTTTCCAAAAGATTTACCGTCCTGAGATTTATAATGCTAACGCAACGGCAGGACAGTGCTACAAACCCAATATCAAGAACTCAGATCATTCATTAACGCACATTGTGTATGACCGCGAAGAACGTAACCAATTAGCGATTGAGCAAGGTAAATTTACTGAAGAACACTTCATCAAACCTTATCAAGCTATCCTTGAGCAATGGTCTGCTAATTACGCTGCCTAAATTTGGGCTTTATAACGAAGAAACCTCTGAATAACTACCTGCGTAGCTAGCCTGCGTTAATGTAATTCAGAGGTTTTTTAACAAGAATTTAACACGGAATCTATTATGAGCATCTTATTACCCACATCAACAGCAGGCAGCTTACCTAAACCTTCATGGCTGGCAGAGCCTGAGACAATTTGGTCACCTTGGAGATTGGAAGGTGAGCAATTAATTGAAGGTAAGCAAGATGCATTACTGGTGTGGTTGCAAGAGCAGCAACAAGCGGGCATTGATATTGTGAGTGATGGTGAGCAAACCCGCCAACATTTTGTGACCACCTTTATTGAGCACCTTGATGGTGTTGATTTTGAGAAGCGTAAAACAGTTAAGATTCGTGACCGTTACGATGCCAGCGTCCCAACTGTAGTCGATGCCGTGAGTCGTAAAAAATCAGTGTTTGTTGAAGATGCTAAGTTTTTACGTCAGCACACCAAGCAACCGATTAAATGGGCCCTGCCAGGTCCTATGACCATGATCGATACGCTTTATGATGACCATTATAAAAGTCGTGAAGAATTAGCGTGGGAATTCGCCACCATACTCAATCAAGAAGCCAGAGAACTAGAGGCAGCGGGTGTGGATATTATCCAGTTTGATGAGCCTTCATTTAATGTGTTTTTTGATGAGGTCAATGATTGGGGCATTGCCGCATTAGAAAGAGCCGTTGAAGGTCTAAAATGTGAAACAGCCGTGCATATTTGCTATGGCTATGGCATTAAAGCTAATACCGATTGGAAAAAGACCTTGGGTTCCGAATGGCGCCAGTACGAGGAAATCTTTCCTAAGCTGCAAAAATCTAATCTGGATATTATCTCGTTAGAATGTCAAAACTCTCGTGTGCCCATGGATCTGATTGAACTGATTCGCGGTAAGAAAGTAATGATCGGTGCCATTGATGTGGCAACCAATAGTATTGAAACACCAGAAGAAGTCGCCGATACGTTACGTAAAGCACTGCAATTTGTTGATGCCGACAAACTCTACCCTTCTACGAACTGCGGCATGGCTCCTTTATCTCGTGCAGTCGCCAAAGGTAAGCTGAATGCCTTAAGTGCCGGAGCAGAAATAATCCGCCGAGAACTCAAAGCCTAAGGCCTAGTTTTCGATAAGCCGCTACCTTGAACTGATCCCAAAAAGTCAGTCCAAGGTAGCGGCTTTTTTATTTAACACAGGCACTCGCTCAGTGCGAGTCAACTGAACGGGTCAGGATCAATTCCTAAAGCATGAGGCTATAAGGGCGGTACCTATCTTTATGATTCACTCAATAGGTCACTTTTTACTTAGATTGGTATAAGTATGCTCTGCCCAGTCAACAGTATTAAATCTGTAGTCTAATTATCAGGATCAGTGATGCATGAGGAGCGTATTAACGAATGGTATGCAAACCTTTGCGAGGCTCATGATGGAGTAGACGTTTAGTAGACTTAAGCAACATCAAACCTTTCATCTCATATAACTTCATAGTATCGTGATGTTTAAACTATTTTTGCAGAATATTAAAAATAACAATAAATAAGTGACCTTGAATGACTATCAAGTGGTCACTGAAAAGGAGCAAACATGCCTACAAAATGGATAAAAGCCTTTGGTTTAGGTATCGCACTAACTTCAGCTGCGACTCTAGCAAGTGCTGAAACCCTGAAAGTGGTTACTGACCCCAGCTTTGTACCCTTTGAAATGTTGGATCCCGCAACCGGTGAAATGATCGGTTTTGATATGGATATTCTTGCCGAAGTCGCGCAGCGCGCAGGTTTTGAATACGATCTAACGACCATGGACTTCAACGGCATTATTCCTGCCTTACAAACCCGCAATGTGGACATTGCCTTAGCAGGGATAACCATTACTGAAGAGCGTGAAAAAATTGTAAACTTCTCAGATCCTTACTATGACTCAGGACTGCGAATATTGGTGCGAGCCAATAATGATAAGGTCAAGACTGTTGAGGACCTGAAAGGTCTAAAAATTGGCACCAAAATCGGTAGTACCAGTTATAACTTTCTTACCGAAAAGTTAGGCAATAAGAGCTCCGTCACGCCTTATCCAGGCAGCTCTGATATGTATATGGCACTGATGTCGGGTGCGATTGATGCCGTGTTCTATGACGCGCCCAACGTGGGTTACTTTGCTAGCACTAAAGGTAAAGGCCGTACTAAGACTACAGGCCCCCTGTATGAGGGACAGCAGTATGGTATTGCTTTAGTGAATGGCAGCCCTTGGGTTGAAAAAGTCAACGCAGCTTTGGCTGAAATGAAAGCCGACGGTACCTACAAAACGATCTACGAAAAATGGTTCGGTGAAATGCCAGAAACCAAGTAATTCAGATTAAGGCCGGGGACATCTCCGGCCTTTCATTATAATTACCGGAGCATTATTACGTGGAAAACCAGTTCCAATTCGACTGGCAAGCAGCAATCAACTCTATCCCTTTTTTATTAAAAGGCCTTCCTTATACCTTAATGATTTCCTTTGGCGGTATCGCCATTGGTTTTTTGTTAGGTATTGCTTTTGGTCTACTCAGTCTTAATAAAAAGTGGTATCTGCGTTGGCCAGCAACCGCCTATATTGAAATTTTCCGCGGCACGCCCATTTTAGTGCAAGTGCTATTTATTTTTTACGGCTTACCTGATTTGATTGGTGCGCCGATTGACCCCGTTACAGCAGCCATTGTCGCCATTGCTTTAAACTCAGGGGCGTATATTTCTGAAGTGGTGCGTGGGGGCGTACAGTCGATTGCCAAAGGTCAGCAAGAAGCAGGTCTTTCCCTCGGCTTAACCCGAGTGCAGGCGTTTTGGTATGTGACGTGGCCGCAAGCTCTGCGCCGTATGATTCCACCATTGGGGAATCAGGCCATTGTCAGTATCAAAGACACCTCACTGTTTTCTGTGATTGGTGTCGGTGAGTTGGTCCGTCAAGGGCAGGTGTACATAGCCAATACCTTTACTGCCTTTGAAGTTTACTTTGTCATTGCGCTTATGTACTTAGCCATCACCTTATCCCTTTCTATTCTGCTGCGTATTTATGAACACCGCAGCAAGTCGGCAGCTTGAGGAGTCACGTCATGTCTCATATCGTAAAGATGCGCAAACTCAACAAGTATTTTGATCAGCTGCATGTGCTTAAAGATATTGACCTGCAAGTGGAAGCGGGCGAAGTGGTGGTAGTTATTGGTGCAAGTGGTTCGGGAAAATCCACTTTGATTCGCTGTATTAATGGGCTTGAAGAGTACAATTCAGGGAAGCTCGAAGTGGATGGCCAGACCCTTGAACCCAAGGGTAAAAGTCAGCAAGCGTTGAATAGCATACGTAAAGAAGTAGGCATGGTTTTTCAGCAGTTTAATCTCTTCCCGCACCTCACAGTGCAGCGCAATATCATGCTCGCGCCAATGAAAGTGAAAAACCAAGATGCAAAAAGTGCAGCACAGCTCACCGATCGATTACTGGAGCGTGTAGGTATTGCGAACCAAGCACATAAACATCCTGGTCAACTGTCTGGCGGCCAACAACAGCGTGTGGCTATTGCCAGGGCATTAGCCATGGAGCCTCGTCTGATGTTGTTTGATGAACCCACTTCAGCTCTTGATCCAGAAATGGTGGGTGAGGTTTTGGATGTGATGCGTGGGCTGGCTAAAGAGGGAATGACCATGATAGTGGTCACGCACGAAATGGGTTTTGCCCGTGAAGTGGCAGACCGTGTGATCTACATTCATGAAGGTTGCATCATTGAAGAGGGAACACCAGAGCAGATATTCGACAACGCGCAAAATGAACGTACACAGACTTTTCTGTCACGGGTACTGTCGAATTAATTGTGCGCCTGCCCTCAGCGCATAAGTTTTTTGTTGGGTTAACACTGCAAACACGGGCGCACGAAGTGCGTCCGAGCGAAGCGCAAGTGCTTTGTCTTGTTAAACGATTTTTGGTATACGCTGCGACTCGCTTACTTGCTGATTTAATAATTTGAGCTTATTTGTAGAAATTTGATACTGGCCATTTGAAGGTAAATTTTTAGCGTCGAACTGTCGCCAAACAAGAGAGCCAAGTCCATTAAAAATTTCATCGAACGTACCATCCGGCAGTATTTTTATTACGATAGTATGTTAGGGCTCGCTTCGAAAGGCTACGGATTTAGATTGAGTAGCCTTTATCTCAATTTTTTTGCCTGAACTTGTTACAGCATCAAAACCTTTATTTGATGCTGCCATCAATTCTAAACCATATGCATCTGCAACTGTTCTAACAACATATCCCACGTGACACGCGGGAGGTGATCTTACAGGTATGTTTCTTCTACAAGAGAGTCATACAACTCGACACGATTGCGCCCTGCTGATTTAGCACGGTAGAGAGCAATATCAGCCATATTCACCAACTCTACCGCCGGGTGCTGATCGGACGGTATTAAACTAGCCACACCGAGACTGACAGTCACAATGCCGAAAGACGATTTAGCGTGCGGTATGGCTAATGACATAACAGTTTCTTGCAGGTGTTTTGCTACCTCAAGGGCTGCCTGTGTATTTGTATTTGGCAGCAGGACCACAAACTCTTCCCCACCATAACGGGCCACTACATCACCTGCACGAGTCATGGCTTGGTTTAAGCCTTGAGCAAGCGTCTTGAGGCAGCTATCACCAGCAAGATGTCCATAATGGTCATTATATTTTTTAAAATAATCAATATCCAACATAATAACTGACAACTCGGCGCCAAAACGTTGTCCGCGATTCCACTCTTTTTTGAGCATAAAATCAAAATAGCGTCGGTTCCTGATTTCGGTTAAACCATCAGTCTCAGTGCGTATCTGCAAGAGTCTGTTGGCTTGAGCCAACTCTTGGGTGCGCACCTCAATCAATTCTTCTAACTCACGATTTCGCTTTTCTATAGCAGACACCGGATACATTTCAGCATCCTGAGTTGGCTCAAAAGGAATTGAAAGCCCAGCGTGTACAATTTTCCAATCCGTCTCTTCGTAACGAAAAATCACTACCAGTCGAGCAACTTCTTCGGATAAAAAAGGATTAGCAAGCGGCAGATGAAGATGAAAAAATGCGGTAGCTACAACAACATCGTCAGCCAGATCTTGTAATGTTAACTCCAGCATCTCAATACCAAGGGGCTCGGATATTTGAGACAAATCTTGTTGAGTCACTGTAAGCGCGTCGGCTTTATTTGTGATCAATACATTGCTACTGCCAGTGAAGCCAGTAAAGTTCTCACTAAGATATTCACCCACTCGCTCATCACGCGATGAGAACATGTCGATATATTTCTTAAACAAAGAATAAATCAGTTGCTGACGCTCAGGACACATCTGACCTTCGCCAGTCCGTGAATGTAAGACTATTTTATCTAATTCAATCATGTTCAAAACTCACGAGATAAAGGGCCAAACCTGTACTTTGGGCTTGCAGCAACTTCATAGATACTCAATAACTTATGGAGCGCCTTGCAAGGCACCCCACATTAAAAATTAATATAACCATAATAAAACAGCACTGAGATAAATGCAGTATTTTCTACCAGTGTATGGATACCGATAATATCTGATCGCCATTTTAATGAATGGATAAACTCAAAATAGCACTATGTCACAACCTCCAGACAATAAAAAACCCGCCTGCTCTTCACATCGAGCAGACGGGTTTTCTTGAGCGCGATAAACTTATTTTATATTTGCATACATCTCGCCACTGGCGTAGCGCAAATACATTGTTTCTAAGGACATCGGCTTAATTTTTGACGCTTGACCGGCAGCACCGAATGCTTCGTAACGGTCGATACAGATATCACGCATCGCAATAACAGTTTCGCCAAAGAATTTACGTGGATCAAATTCGCTTGGATTTAACGCCATATGACGACGCATTGCACCGGTTGAAGCCAGACGCAGGTCAGTATCAATATTGACCTTACGTACACCGTGCTTAATGCCTTCAACGATTTCAGAAACCGGTACACCGTAAGTTTCTTTAATGTCGCCGCCGTACTGGTTGATAATCTCTAACCACTCTTGTGGTACAGAGCTTGAGCCGTGCATCACTAAGTGCGTGTTAGGAATGCGCTTGTGAATTTCTTTAATGCGCTCAATCGCTAAGGTGTCACCTGTAGGTGGCTTAGTGAACTTGTACGCGCCATGGCTGGTACCGATAGCAATCGCCAACGCATCCACTTTGGTTTTCTGTACAAAGTCAGCGGCTTCTTCTGGATCAGTAAGCATTTGCTCCATATCCAACACGCCTTCAGCGCCGATGCCGTCTTCTTCGCCAGCCATACCGGTTTCTAAGCTACCTAAGCAACCGAGTTCGCCTTCAACTGATACACCACAGGCATGGGCTAAAGCAACGGTGCGACGGGTTACGTCGACGTTGTAGTCATAGTCCATTGGTGTTTTTCCGTCTTCACCGAGTGAACCATCCATCATCACTGATGAGAAGCCCAACTGGATGGAGCGCTGGCACACATCAGGGCTGGTGCCGTGGTCTTGGTGCATACATACCGGAATATGTGGGAACTCTTCGATCGCCGCTAAAATCAGGTGACGCAAGAATGGTGCACCTGCATATTTACGTGCGCCAGCTGAAGCCTGCACGATCACTGGAGAGTCGGTTTTATCCGCTGCTTCCATAATGGCGCGCATTTGTTCTAGGTTATTCACGTTAAACGCTGGTACGCCGTAGCCAAACTCGGCAGCGTGATCAAGCATTTGACGCATGCTAATAAGAGCCATAATTTTTCCCCGCAAGGTCATTAAAATCTATCCGGCTCACACTATGCAAACCGGTTACTGTCAGTTAAAACACGCAGGCTCAATTAGCCTTTCGCGCGTTCTTCTAAAATAGCGACCGCTGGTAATACTTTCCCTTCGACAAACTCAAGGAAAGCACCACCACCGGTGGAAATATACGAAATTTTATCCGCAACATTGTACTTATCAATGGCTGCCAGCGTATCACCACCGCCCGCAATTGAGAATGCGTCACTGTCAGCAATCGCATGTGCCAGCACTTTAGTGCCATTGGCAAACTGATCAAACTCAAATACGCCCACCGGGCCATTCCATAGAATGGTTTTTGAGCTTTTCAGTAGTTCAGCAAACTGCTTAGCGGTCTCTGGACCGATATCCAGAATCATATCGTCTTTAGCCACGTCAGCCACGGCTTTCACTGTGGCTTCTGCATCAGCAGCAAAAGCTTTCGCAACCACTACGTCGACTGGCAATGGCACGCTGACTTTGGCAGCAATGGCTTTAGCGGTATCAATTAAATCTGCTTCGTACAACGACTTACCGACTGGGAATCCCGCAGCAGCTAAGAAGGTATTAGCAATGCCGCCGCCGACAATCAACTGGTCACACAGATCAGACAGGCTAGTCAGTACATCCAGTTTGGTTGAAACTTTTGAGCCAGCAACAATTGCTGCCATTGGCTTAGCGGGTGCGCCGAGTGCTTTACCCAGTGCAGCTAATTCAGCAGATAACAACGGACCTGCGCAAGCGACTTTGGCAAACTTAGCCACGCCGTGGGTGGAACCCTGTGCGCGGTGTGCGGTACCAAAAGCGTCCATCACAAATACATCGCAGAGTGCTGCGTATTGCTGGGCTAAGGCGTCAGTATTTTTCTTTTCGCCACTGTTAAAGCGTACGTTTTCCAGCAGTACGATCTCACCCGGTGCTACTGCAACGCCATTCAGGTAATCACGTACTAACGGGACTTCGCGACCCAGTGCTTTGCTTAAATAAGCAGCAACCGGTGCGAGGCTGTTTTCTTCACTAAACTGCCCTTCATCAGGACGTCCAAGGTGTGAGCAGATCATTACTGCTGCGCCTTTTTCTAGGGCTAAACGAATGGTGGGTAACGCCGCCACAATCCGTGCATCACTTTGCACAACACCGTCTTTTACTGGCACGTTCAGATCTTCACGAATCAATACGCGTTGGTTAGTAAGATCAAGGTCAGTCATATTTAACACTGTCATGAATTTCAGTCCTTTACTGAGCGGTTAGTGGTACAAGCAACGTTTAAAAAATATTCAGCAACATCCAGCATACGATTGGCAAAGCCCCATTCGTTGTCGAACCAAGCGACAATATTGAGCATGCGTGGGCCACTCATACGCGTCAGGCTGGCATCAAAAATAGCCGAATGCGGATCGTGGTTAAAGTCGCAACTGGCGTGCGGTAATTCAGTGTAATCAAGCAAACCGTGCAACGCACCCTGCGCTGCCGCTTGCTTAAAGAGGTCATTGATTTCTGTGGTGCTGGTGTCACGCTGCATCTGCAAGGTGATATCTAAGCAGGAGACGTTAACCGTGGGGACGCGCATCGCTTTAGCTTGAATTTTACCAGTAAATTCTGGCAGCAAGCGCTCAATACCACGGGCTAAACCAGTCGAAACCGGCACCACCGACTGGAACGCAGAACGGGTGCGGCGTAAGTCTTTATGGTGGTAGGCATCAATCACCGGCTGGTCATTCATGGCCGAGTGAATGGTATTGATAAAAGCATGCTCAACGCCAATGTTTTGCTCTAACAATTGCAGTAAAGGTACGCCGCAGTTGGTGGTGCATGAGGCATTCGAGACGATTTTCTCACTGCCATTTAAAGCATGATGATTCACACCATAGACGATGGTGGCATCCACATCGGCAGCGCTGTCCATCGGCTGAGAGAGCAAGATGCGCGGCACACCGGCATCGAGAAAACGCTGAGCATCAGCACGGGTGGTGTACTGGCCTGAGCATTCGAGCAACAGATCAATATCCAAGGCAACCCAATCAATCTCTTCGGGCGTACTGGCACACAGCACTTTGACGCACACACCATCAATATGCAGACAATCACCGTCCACTCGCACTTCACCGGGGAAACGCCCGTGAGTGGAGTCAAAACGAGTGAGGTATTCAATACTGGCTTGATCAGCCACATCATTTAACGCAATGATTTCAAAGTTTGCGCCACCGTGGCGCTCACTTAATGCACGCAACACGCAACGACCGATACGGCCGTATCCATTAAGTGCAACTCGAAATGGGCGTGCAGACATGATAATCCTTTAAATAAAGAAACCGCGCACAGCACAAAGCTCTACGCGGTATAACAATGGCACAAACAGTGCTTATTCGTCGTCGAGCAACTCTGCAGCAACGTTAAGTACGTCATCCAAAGTAAAGCCAAACATTTCAAACAGCTGATTAGCTGGAGCCGATTCGCCGTAGCTGAGCATACCAATCACACGACCATCGAGACCGACGTATTTATACCAATAGTCAGCATGCGCTGCTTCAATGGCAATACGTGCGCCGACTTCGATGGGCAAGACAGCTTGTTTGTATTCAGCATCTTGCGCATCAAATACGCTGGTGCACGGCATAGACACAACGCGTACTTTATGGCCTTTTTCAGTCAATGCGTTATAGGCATTGACCGCTAAACCCACTTCAGAACCGGTTGAAATCAAGATCAGCTCAGGCTCGCCTGCGCAATCTTTTAAGATATAGCCACCGCGCTCAATATCAGCAATTTGCTGAGCAGTACGCTCTTGGTGATCAAGATTCTGACGACTAAAGATCAGTGCACTTGGACCGCCTTTGCGCTCCAATGAGTACTTCCACGATACGGCAGACTCAACCGCATCACATGGACGCCAGGTGTCTAAGTTCGGCGTCGTACGCAGACTGGTCAGCTGTTCAATCGGTTGGTGCGTTGGACCGTCTTCACCCAAACCAATCGAGTCATGGGTGTATACAAACAGCACGCGCTGTTTCATTAAGGCAGCCATTCGTACCGCATTACGCGCATATTCCATAAACATCAGGAAAGTTGCACCGTAAGGAACCAAACCGCCGTGCAAGGCCACACCGTTCATAATGGCGCTCATACCGAACTCGCGCACACCATAGAACATGTAGTTACCTGAAGCATCAGCATCAGATATACCCTTACAACCATCCCATAAGGTCAGGTTAGAACCGGCAAGGTCAGCAGAACCACCGAGGAACTCAGGCAGTAATGGACCATAGGCATTCAGACTATTCTGGCTGGCTTTACGGCTAGCAATGGTTTCGCCTTTAGCAGCCACTTCAGCAATATATTGTGCAGCTTTTTCAGCAAAGTCCGCAGGTAAGTCACCGGCCATACGGCGGCTAAACTCAGCAGCGAGTTCTGGGAACTCAGCAGCATAAGCAGCAAAACGTACATCCCACTCAGCTTCTGCTGTGGCACCAGCTTCGTCGGCATTCCACTCAGCGTAGATATCAGCTGGAATTTCAAACGGACCGTGCGGCCAGTTCAACTCAGCGCGCGTCAGAGCAATTTCTTCCGCACCCAGTGGCGCACCATGGCTGGTTTCTTTACCACCACGGTTCGGCGAGCCAAAACCAATCACGGTTTTGCAGCAAATCAGTGTTGGCTTATCGCTTTCACGCGCAGCAGCAATGGCAACTTCGATTTCGTCAGCATTGTGACCATCAACGTTACGGATCACGTGCCAACCGTAAGCTTCAAAGCGGCGCGGCGTGTCATCACTGAACCAGCCCTGCACCTGACCATCAATGGAAATACCATTGTCATCATAAAATGCAGTCAGTTTGTTCAGACCTAAGGTTCCAGCTAATGAGCACACTTCATGGGAAATACCTTCCATTAAGCAGCCATCACCCAAGAACACATAGGTTTGGTGATCAACGATATCGTGCTGAGGACGGTTAAATTGCGCCGCCATGACTTTTTCAGCCAAAGCAAAACCCACCGCATTGGCTAAACCCTGACCCAATGGGCCCGTGGTGGTTTCAACACCGGCGGTGTAACCGTACTCAGGGTGACCTGGGGTGCGGCTGTGCAATTGACGGAAGCTTTTTAAATCATC
>JAVETP010000109.1:0-7516 GCA_034006005.1 Pseudomonas sp. | reverse complement strand
GTCGACGCTTCTGGCTCGGCGCTTTGCATATTCTGCCGTTGTGTTTGGCTGTGCTGCCTTGGGGTGTACTGGCCGGATCAATGGCTGTGACTCACGGCTTTACTCCGTGGCAAAGCATTGGCTTGTCGGTGTTTGTTTTTGCTGGTGCTGCGCAGCTGGTCACCATCAGTATGGTCGCGGCTGGCAGTGGTTTTATCGCGATTTGCTTAACTATTCTGGTGATTACCGCACAGCATTTATTATATGCGCTGATTCTGCGTGAACATGTCTCGGGCCTGCCGCTGAAAAAGCGTTTGCCGGTGGCGTTTTTACTCACCGATGAACTCTTTGCCTTAAGTGTTGGCAAAAAATCCTACGACTTTGCTTATTTAATGGGCGCGGGTTTGTGTTTTTATCTGGCGTGGATTGGCTTTACCGTGATCGGCGTAATGCTGGCTGCTTCAGTGCCCAACTTGGCTGACTATCATTTAGATTTTTCTATCGTAGCGACTTTTATTGCCATTGTGGTACCGATGATTAAGCGCCTGAGTACCTTGGTCGGCGTGGTTATTTCGTTGGTGCTGTCGTTAATATTAACCAGTTTAGCGGTATCGGGTGCGATCGTGATTGCCGGATTACTTGGCATGCTTTGCGCGGTCGGCGTGGCGCGCTGGCGTGAGGAGGCCATATGATTTGGCTGCTGATTTTTGCCTTAGCTGGCATTGTATTGTTTAACCGCTACTTATTACTTGAGCCGCGCTTGCCGATTCGTTTACCGCGCTTTATTCGCCAAGCCTTACAGTATTCTGCACCGTGTTTACTGACTGCAATTTGTGGGCCGATTTTACTCGGCGAGACCGGCTTAAGTGGCTTAGCTAGCAATCCGTATACCTATGCTGCGGTCTTCAGTATTGGCTGTGCTTTGGTGATTAAAAATATGCTGCTGTCGGTGTTGGTCAGTTTGGCTGGGTTTTACGGTTTGTTGTATCTGATGGGCTAGGTGTCAAAATCTTGCAGCGCCAGTGGCTTGGATGGATGGCTACAAATATCGAACTCTTGAGTGCAATACCCGTAGCCATTGAGACATGCTGCTAGACGTCTGTGCGCAATGTGCATCAGTGTTTAGCAACGCTGACCTTATCCACTAAATACACCAGGTGCTGATAACTCAGATCGCTGTAGCTACTTAGACCCACTTCACAGGTGCGGCTGGTGGAGAAACCAGCACTGCAACTCTCCACCTGTACGGCTAGATCACGCAAAGCATGCTCATTTAGCGCGGGCAGGGTAAAGCCTTTATCACCAGCAAAGCCACAGCAATGAATCCCTTCTGGCACAACAATTTCGCTGGCGCATTGCTTTGCTACGGCTAAAAAGTTATCTGTTTGATTGAGGTGCTGGGTGCTGCAGGTGATATGCACGGCAATCTTGCTATCCAGTGGTTTAATCTCTAAACGCGGCAGCACTTGTTCTTTTAAGAAGCGTACTGAGTCGTAGATGTTGAGTCGAGGATCGTTCAGGTCTTTGAGTAAGCGCAAGGTGCACGGACTGGTATCCGAATAGATCGGATCTTGCCCATTACGGCTGGCGCGCAATAGCATCAAGGCCAGCTCACTCAGTTTGTCAGCCGCTTGTTGTGGATAGCCTTTGGAGGCAAAGGGCTGGCCGCAGCAGTTGTTGGCCATACCTTCGGGGTAAATCACCGCAAAGCCTGCTTTCTCTAGCAGTTGCTGAGTTTTCTCGCGCAGCGGGGTTTGCTCGGCATCGAGATGCCTAGGGCCCATCACTTGCGAAACGCAAGAGGCAAAATACACTACACGTGGTTTTTCTATCGGCGTGATTGGGTGGCTGATCTCTTTAGACAACTTAGCCGCCTGTGGCGTCGCAGTTAGATACACTGGCACTTGGCTAAAACGCTGATGCAGCTTGGATGACCAGCGATACATACGTGGCGCACCCAGAACTTTGCGGGCTAACTCAGCACCGGTCAGTGTCCAGCGCGCCGCAGTTGCCGCCTTGGAGAACGAGCGGGCCAAACGCCGTGCTGCATCAGGATGCTGAGCTTGAGTGGCGCGCAACTCACGCACTAAGTCACCGGTATTAATGCCGACTGGGCAGCGTTGCGCACATAAACCAGTGGCCGCACAGGTATCGATGCCGTGGTATTGGTAGCGTTGTTCCAGCTCGGTGGTATCAATGCCATTGCGCTTTTTATCTTGAATATCACGCCAAGCGACAATGCGCTGGCGCGGCGATAAGGTTAAGCCGTGCGAAGGGCAGACCGGTTCGCAAAAGCCACACTCGATGCACTTATCAATTAACGGATTGGCCACCGGCATGGGCTTGAGATTCTTTAAGTGAATCTCGGCATCATTCGACAGCACTACATCCGGATTTAAAATACCCTGCGGATCGAGCAAGCGCTTAATACGCCACATCAGTTGATAGGCATCGCTGCCCCATTCCAGCTCAACAAAGGGTGCCATATTGCGCCCAGTGCCGTGTTCAGCTTTGAGTGATCCGCCAAACTCTACTGCCACTAGATGAGTGACCGCCTGCATAAACGCGCTATAGCGGGCGATTTCTGCGGGCTGATCAAAGCGCTGGGTAAAGACAAAGTGCAAGTTACCTTCCAGCGCATGCCCAAATAAAATCGCTTCGTCATAGTGATGCTTATCCAGCAGTGCCAGTAAGCGATTGACGCCCTCGGCCAGATGCTGCAGCGGGAAGGTCACGTCTTCAATAATGACTGTAGTGCCGTTTTCACGCACCGCGCCGACAGCAGGGAAAGTATCTTTGCGCATACGCCACAGCAGTTCATATACGGCTGGGTCTTGGCTAAAGGCAATATGCTGCTCTTTAGGGAAGTGTTCGATGGAGGCGTTGATCTGCTGCAGTTGTTGCTCAAGCAGCGCGTTATCAGCGGCGCGCGATTCAATCAGCAGCGCGCAAGCTGAACTGCCCAGTTGCTCAATCCAATCCGGCATTCCGGCCATATGTTGTACGCTGCGCAGGCTGCGACGATCGAGTAGTTCAACGGCAGACACGGCCTGTTGTTTCAGCACTACCACGGCTTGGCAGCAGGTTTCTACATCAGGGAAAACCACTAAGGCGGTGGCTTTGTGCGGATAGTCCGGCACGGTGTCGTAGGTGACTGAGCTGATAAAGCCCAGCGTACCTTCAGAGCCCACCATCAGATGCGTGAGAATATCCAATGGATCGCTAAAATCAATTAAAGCATTGAGTGATAGGCCGGTGGTGTTTTTTAAGCGGTACTTGTGTTTGATCTTTGCCGCGAGTTCAGTGTTATTGCGCGTTTCGATGGCGAGTTCACCGAGCTGCTCTAATAGCTCAGCATGGCTGTGACGAAAGCGGCTGACGCTGGCCAAATCGGCACTGTCGACCACTGTGCCATCCGCCAGTACCACGCGCATATCGGCTAAGGTTTGATAGCTGTTTTGCGCGGTACCACAACACATGCCGCTGGAGTTGTTGGCGACAATACCACCGATTTTAGCAGCATTAATTGATGCTGGATCAGGGCCGATTTTACGCTGTAAATGCGCCAGCGCCTGATTGGCATGCGCACCAATCACCCCCGGCTGCAGGCGAATACGTTGGCCGCCATCAAGGATTTCTTTGTTATTCCAGCTATCACCCAGCACGATCAACACTGAGTCGCTGATCGCTTGGCCGGATAAACTGGTACCGGCGGCGCGAAAGGTCGCCGGCACTTGGTGAGTGCTGGCCTGTTGCAGAATAAACACCACCTCGGCTTCCGACTCAACGCGAATCACTAACTTGGGCAGTAGGCGATAGAAACTGGCATCGGTGCCCATGGTCAGCATCGACAGCGGGTCAGAAAAGCAGCGCTGGGCTGGAATCTGTTGCTCAATAGCTGTTAGAAACGCTGTCGGTAAACTCATGCATCCTCCACAATCAAAACAATTAAATCTTTCGGGCCGTGTGCACCATAGGCTAACACCTGCTCAATATCCGCAGTTTTCGATGGGCCAGAAATCAATAATAAATTGCTCGGCATCGGTTTGGGCCAATCTTGCTGCGCTTGGTAGAGATTGTCATAAATCTGGCTGGCATGCAGTAAAGCAATATGCAAAGGCGGCACTAAACTCATTAAGCGTGGCTCAGCAGGGCTGGGTTGCACCACCAAGGTTCCGGTCGCGGCGATGCCGGCCAGTGTGCCAGTAAAGCTCGCAGGCACGTCATCAAACAGCTCACGTTTCCACTCTTCAATCGGGCGGTCATAGGCCAGTAATTGCAATGGATTGTGATGCACTTGGCAGTAGGCACTAAAGGTTTGGCCATGCGCCGTGGTGGGCGCAATGAGTAGCTTATTAATCTTGCGCTGAGCTAATAAATCACTGAGCAATTGCGGCCATTGGTTGCCGCGAGTCAGGTGCACTTCGCCGTGTACGGCGGTCATTAACTCTTTCAGACGCGTCACGCGCTCGGCTGCACTGTAGCGCCACGGCTGATCGACCAGCGTTGCATCAAAAGGATCAGTAATCGGAGTGGTGCCGATCAGGCTGCTGCGTAAACTCGCTAAAATCTTCTCACGGGCACTCATGATTTTTTCTCCAAATGTGCTTTAGCTAATTCATGCAAACTACGCGCAGCAGGTTTGGGCGCGCTATGGTGTTGCGTCCAAGGGCCGAGATTTTTTGGTGTTAAGCCACCAAAGCGCGTGGCCATAAAAGTGCCTGTTTTATACAGCAACGGCACGCTGTTAAAATACTGCCAACCCTTCCACAGCAGGCGTTCTTTCGCGGAATAACGGCTGCCTTGGCCATCCATTATCTGCGGTTGTTGTGATGGTGATTTAACGTTTTCTTCACGTAAACGGCGTAATAGAGCAGGGATGGGGATTTTTACCGGACAGACTTCACCACAAGCACCGCATAAAGATGAAGCCGACGGGTGATCTGGGGTGTTTTCTAAGCCTAATAAATGCGGTGAAATAATTTTGCCGATTGGACCCGGATACACCGTGCCATAGGCCTGACCACCAATGCGCGTATATACCGGGCAGTGATTCATACAGGCACCGCAACGAATGCAATTGAGGGTTTGCCGTAGTTCGCTATCAGCAAAGGCTTGGCTGCGGCCATTATCTAGCAAAACTAAATGCACTTCTTCTGGGCCATCCAGCTCGCCCGGCTGACGCGGAGCCGAGATCATATTTACATAGGTAGTAATGCCTTGGCCCAGCGCTGAGCGGGTCAGCAAAGACAATAGCGGCACAGTGTCTTGTAAATTCGCCACGACTTTTTCAATGCCCGTAACCGCAATATGCACCGGCGGTACCGTGGTCGACATGCGGCCATTGCCTTCGTTTTCCACCAGCAATAAAGTGCCAGTTTCCGCCACAGCAAAGTTGACCCCGGAGATACCAATATCTGCATGGAAAAACTTCTCGCGCAAAATACCGCGCGCCGACTGAATTAAACTATCCACATCATCAGTGTAGGGCAGGGCTAAACGGTGCTCAAATAAGCGCCCCACTTGCTCAGCGTTTTTATGAATGGCCGGCATAATAATATGCGTAGGCTTTTCATTATCCAGCTGAATAATATATTCGCCCATATCCGACTCAAGCGCTTCAATGCCGTGTTCGGTGAGGTGCTCATTCATGGCCATTTCTTCACTGACCATGGATTTGCCTTTAATCACCTGGGTGGCATTTCGCGCCTTGGCAATCTCTAGCACGATGGCATTGGCTTCTTCTGTGGTGCTGGCCCAATGCACCTGAATACCTTGCTTGATTAAGTTGGCTTCCAAGAGTTCCAGTAAGTCAGGGAGTTGTGATAAAGCGCTGGCGCGCACTTTATTACCCAGTTCACGCAGGTTTTCACGCTCGCCTTCATCAGGCATGGAGATAATGCGTTTGCTGATTAATGAGTCCATGGCGCTGCGCATATTGTTGCGCAATTGCTGATCTTTTAACGACAGGCGCGAGTTGGCTTTGATACTGCGAGCGGTGATATCGACGGCGTGGATACGTTGACTGTTCATGCGCGCGGCTCCTGTTTAGCTTGGGTACGCTGCCAGAGAAAACTGGCTAAGTGCTGTCCGAGCAAAGGGATATTTTGCTTTTCAAAAGCACCGTTGATATTCATTAAGCAACCGCAATCGGCGCTGACCACTTGCTGTGCGCCACTGGCCAATAAGGATTGGGTTTTATCTGCCACCATGGCACCAGAAATATCTGGCATACGGATAGAGAAGGTGCCGCCAAAGCCGCAGCATTCGCTTTCATGGTCATGCTCGACACGCTCAACCTGTGTGAGTTGGCTAAGTAGGGCGCGGGCATGCACATGGGTATTCATTTCACGCCGTGCTGAGCAGGAGGTATGCAGCGCAACTTGGGTTTGTTCGCCCTGATCGGCTAGCTGCACTTTACATACATGCAGTAAAAATTCGGCTAACTCATAAGTACGCGCGGCGAGGTTGTTGATCTGTGTCAGCATCTCCGGCTCGTCTTTAAATAAGTCGGCGTAGTGTTCACGAAACATGCCCGCGCACGAACCGGACGTCACCACAACGGGCCAATTGTTGGCAAAGAGTTTGAGTTGCGAGCGCGCCACCTCACGAGCCTGATCGGTATAGCCGGAAGTGTAGGCCGGTTGCCCGCAGCAGCTTTGGCCTTGGGGGAAATGAACGTTAATACCTTCGCGCTCTAATAAGTGAATCGTATCCATGCCCGCTTCCGGGAAGAATAAATCCACCACACAGGTGCCAAATAAATAGACGTTATTGGGTTTGCTGGCAGGGTACGCGCGCGCGTGTTTGCGTGGCGGAGCCATTCGTGTTTCTTGTGGCGCTGCGTTATAAAATTGATCGCTCATCATAAACTCCGGCGGCGTAAAGATAAAATATAAGCGAGCCGTGCTGGCTTGGCGGTGAACATCAGTCACCGGCCCGCTGGGTGTATCGGTTTACGACATCAATGGATCGCTGATGCCCATCACCACCACGGCAAATAACAAAATAAGGCCGGTGAAGAACACGTAATACAGCGTTGGCCAAATGGTTTTTCTTAAGATCGTACCTTCTTGCCCCAGCAGTCCTACAGTCGCTGATGCGGCCACCACGTTATGAATGGCAATCATATTGCCTGCTGCTGCGCCAATGGCTTGGCCGGCAACAATGATGGCGGTGGAGATACCGAGGTTTTCTGCCACACCAAATTGAAACTGGCTAAACATCATATTACTGATGGTATTAGAGCCGGCAATAAAGGCTCCTAACGCACCAATACTCGGTGCTAAAAGCGGGTAAATATCGCCCACGCCATCGGCAATAAAGCGCGCCATGGTAATCGGCATGCTCGGTATATCTGCAGCATTGATACCTGAGTTAATCAAAATACGCACCATTGGCACAGTGAACAGCAAAACAAAACCAGCGCCCAGCAGTACGCGACTGGATTCGCTTAAGGCAGCACGGAAGTTGTGCCATTGCATCTTGTGTAAAAAATACGCGCTGCAGGCAGCAATCACTAAGATACCGCCGGGTA
>JAVETP010000108.1:0-7590 GCA_034006005.1 Pseudomonas sp. | reverse complement strand
TTAAGATACGCTCGCCTCTCCAGAAATGATTCGCTCGTGGTCCTTTGGTGAAGTTAAAAAACCAGAGACTATTAACTATCGCACATTTAAACCTGAGCGTGACGGTCTGTTCTGTGCCAAAATTTTTGGTCCAGTCAAAGACTACGAATGCTTATGCGGTAAGTACAAGCGTCTGAAGCACCGTGGTGTGATTTGTGAGAAGTGTGGCGTTGAAGTCGCACTGTCTAAAGTCCGTCGTGAGCGTATGGCGCATATCGACTTAGCAGCGCCCTGTGCTCACATCTGGTTCTTGAAATCACTGCCAAGCCGTATTGGTTTGTTGCTTGATATGACGCTGCGTGATATTGAGCGCGTGTTGTATTTTGAAAGCTATGTGGTGATTAACCCAGGTATGACCACGCTTGAAAAAGGCCAGTTGCTCAATGATGAGCAGTATTTTGATGCCTTAGAAGAGTTTGGTGACGACTTTGATGCCCGTATGGGTGCTGAAGCTGTTCGCGAATTACTGATTGATATTGATCTTGAGCATGAGATCGGTAGCTTGCGCGAAGAAATTCCGCAAACCAATTCAGAAACGAAAATCAAGAAACTTTCTAAGCGTTTAAAGCTGATGGAAGCCTTCTTTGGTTCAGGCAATAAGCCTGAGTGGATGATTCTGACTGTTTTGCCAGTATTGCCACCCGATTTACGTCCTTTGGTACCATTGGATGGTGGTCGCTTTGCGACGTCTGACCTCAACGACCTTTACCGTCGTGTGATCAACCGTAACAACCGTCTAAAGCGTCTGTTAGACCTGTCTGCACCTGACATCATCGTACGCAACGAAAAGCGTATGCTGCAAGAGTCAGTGGATGCGCTGCTGGATAACGGTCGTCGTGGCCGTGCGATTACCGGTAGTAACAAACGTCCATTGAAATCCTTGGCTGATATGATCAAGGGTAAACAAGGTCGTTTCCGTCAGAACTTGCTCGGTAAGCGTGTTGACTACTCTGGTCGTTCCGTGATCGTGGTGGGTCCAGCTCTACGTTTACATCAGTGCGGTTTGCCGAAAAAAATGGCCCTTGAGTTATTTAAGCCGTTTATTTTTGGAAAACTTGAGCAACGTGGTTTAGCCACAACCATTAAAGCTGCGAAGAAAATGGTTGAGCGCGAATTGCCAGAGGTTTGGGACGTTTTAGCGGAGGTGATTCGCGAACACCCAGTCCTGTTAAACCGTGCACCAACACTGCACCGTTTAGGTATTCAGGCGTTTGAACCTGTTCTGATTGAAGGTAAAGCCATTCAATTGCACCCGTTAGTTTGTGCAGCGTATAACGCTGACTTTGACGGTGACCAAATGGCGGTACACATTCCATTGACATTAGAGGCGCAGATCGAATCACGCGCTTTAATGATGTCAACCAACAACATCCTGTCACCTGCTAACGGTGAGCCGATTATCGTACCTTCGCAAGACGTTGTTCTTGGTTTGTACTATATGACTCGTGAGGCGGTGAACAAAAAAGGCGAAGGCCGTGTTTTTGCTGACTTGCAGGAAGTTGACCGTGTTTACCGTTCTGGTGATGCCGAACTGCACGCTAAAGTGAAAGTTCGAATCACTGAGCAAATTAACGATCGTGATGGCTCTTCAACTACGAATACAAGTATTGTCGATACTACGGTTGGTCGTGCATTATTGTTCCAGATTGTGCCAGCAGGTTTGCCATTTTCTCTGGTCAATCAGCCGATGAAGAAAAAAGCGATCTCGATTCTGATTAACCAATGCTACCGCATGGTTGGCCTGAAAGAGACTGTGATTTTTGCTGACCAGTTGATGTATAGCGGTTTTGCATTCTCTACAATTTCTGGTGTTTCGATTGGTGTAAATGACTTTGTTATCCCTGATGAAAAAGTCACCATCATTGATCGCGCGATTGAAGAAGTTAAAGAAATTGAAAAACAGTACGCCTCAGGTCTGGTAACTCAGGGTGAGAAGTACAACAAAGTGATCGACTTATGGTCGAAAGCCAACGACGAAGTGTCTAAAGCGATGATGGCCAATCTCTCTACGGAGCAGGTTGAAAATCGTGACGGCGAAATAGTCACTCAAGAGTCGTTTAACTCGATGTATATGATGGCTGACTCAGGTGCGCGGGGTTCCGCAGCACAGATTCGTCAGTTAGCCGGTATGCGTGGTCTGATGGCTAAGCCAGATGGCTCAATTATCGAAACGCCAATTACCGCAAACTTCCGTGAAGGTCTAAACGTACTCCAGTACTTTATTTCTACGCACGGTGCGCGTAAAGGTCTTGCGGATACGGCATTGAAAACTGCTAACTCCGGTTATTTGACACGTCGTTTAGTTGACGTTGCTCAAGACTTGGTTGTGACTCAGGTTGATTGCGGTACTGAAGACGGTCTGGTGTTAACGCCGCACATTGAGGGTGGTGATGTTGTTGATCCTCTCGGTGATCGCGTTCTAGGTCGTGTGATTGCACAAGATGTGATCAAGCCAGGCAGCGACGAAGTTCTGATCCCAATGGGTACATTGATTGATGAGAGCTGGGTCGAGTTTATTGAAAACAACAGTATTGATGAAGTTGTGGTTCGCTCACCTATTACCTGTGAGACGCGTCACGGTATCTGTGCTAAGTGTTACGGTCGTGACCTTGCGCGTGGCCATGAGGTCAATCAGGGCGAGGCTGTAGGCGTTATCGCTGCTCAGTCGATTGGTGAGCCGGGTACACAGTTGACGATGCGTACGTTCCACATTGGTGGTGCGGCAAGTCGTACATCAGCAGCAGACAGTATTCAGGTTAAGAACGGTGGTTCAGTTCGCCTGATTAACTTAAAGCACGTAACTCGTGCCGACGGTAATATTGTTGCGGTATCACGTTCGGGTGAACTTGCTATTGCTGATGAGTTTGGTCGTGAGCGTGAGCGTTATAAGCTTCCTTACGGTGCTGTCATTTCAGTCCACGAAGATGATGTTGTTGCTGCTGGTGCCCTTGTTGCTAAATGGGATCCGCACACACACCCGATCGTTACTGAAACAACAGGTGTTGTACAATTCGTTGGTATGGAAGCAGGTATTACCATTAAGCGTCAAACAGATGAGTTGACTGGCTTAAGTAATATCGAAGTGATTGATCCACAAGAGCGTCCAGCGGCGGGTAAAGATATTCGTCCTGCGATCAAGTTGGTTGATGATAACGGTGAAGACTTGTTCTTACCGGGTACTGACGTTGTTGCTCAGTACTTCTTACCACCGCATGCTTTGGTCAACTTGAACGATGGTGCGCGCATTAACATCGGTGATGTTGTTGCACGTATCCCGCAAGAGACTTCAAAAACTCGAGATATTACGGGTGGTTTGCCACGCGTAGCTGACTTGTTTGAAGCGCGTCGTCCAAAAGAAGCATCGATTCTTGCTGAAGTTAGCGGAACGATTTCCTTTGGTAAAGAGACTAAAGGTAAGCGTCGTTTAGTGATTACGCCAACTGATGGCAGTGATCCGTACGAAGAGTTGATTCACAAATGGCGTCACCTCAACGTGTTTGAGGGTGAGCAAGTCAACCGTGGGGAAGTTATTTCTGACGGACCAAGCAACCCGCATGATATCTTGCGTCTGTTAGGTGTGAGTGCATTAGCACGTTACATCGTGACTGAGATTCAAGATGTGTACCGTTTGCAAGGTGTGAAAATCAACGATAAGCACATTGAGACTATTTTGCGTCAAATGTTGCGTAAAGTTGAAATTAGCGAATCAGGTGATTCGTCGCTGATTAAAGGTGATCAGGCAGAATACAATCACGTCTTAGAAGAAAACGAAACATTGGTAAGCAATGATCGTTTCCCTGCTAAGTTTGAGCGTGTACTGTTAGGTATTACTAAAGCGTCGTTATCAACAGAGTCATTTATTTCTGCAGCATCGTTCCAAGAAACCACACGGGTTCTAACCGAAGCAGCAGTCACTGGTAAGCGTGACTACTTGCGCGGCTTGAAAGAAAACGTTGTTGTAGGTCGCTTAATTCCAGCAGGTACTGGATTGGCGTACCACGCAGAGCGTAAACGCAAGCGTGCAATTGAGTCACCGCAAGGTGTCAGCGCCAGTGATGTTGAGGCTGCACTTAGTGAAGCACTCAATTTAAAAAAGTAAAATGCTAAATTATTTGTACACTTGTATGAATAATTAGCCTTGACGGGGGGCAGGAGTCTAATTAGACTCTTGTACCCCCAAAATTGGTGGGGATTTTAAGATTCCGCCATTTTGTTTATGTCGGAAGACAACAGTGGAGCTTGTAGATGGCAACTATTAACCAGCTGGTGCGTAAGTCGCGCAAGCGCATGGTCGAGAAAAGCGGCGTGCCTGCGTTACAAAACTGCCCGCAACGTCGTGGTGTGTGTACTCGTGTATATACAACTACGCCTAAAAAACCGAACTCAGCCTTACGTAAAGTTTGTCGTGTTCGTTTAACTAATGGCTTTGAAGTCGCTTCGTATATCGGCGGTGAAGGTCATAACTTGCAAGAGCACAGTGTTGTACTGATTCGTGGTGGTCGCGTAAAAGACTTACCAGGTGTTCGTTACCACACAGTGCGCGGCGCTTTAGATACCTCGGGTGTTAAAGACCGTAAACAGGGCCGTTCTAAGTACGGTGCTAAGCGTCCTAAGTAATTTTTCTATTTTATCGAGTCGATAAGAGTAAGGTCGGGCCTGTTTAAAGAGTCCCGAGCTAACCTGAAGACCGTTTGAGGGCTTATCAATGCCAAGACGTCGCGTAGTCGCAAAACGTGAGATTCTAGACGATCCAATTTATGGCAGTCAGATTCTTGCTAAATTTATGAACCACGTTATGGAGCACGGAAAAAAATCCGTTGCCGAGCGTATTGTTTACGGTGCACTGGAAACAGTTAAAACCCGTAAAAACGTGGAACCACTGGAAACTTTCGAGAAAGCACTCGACGCCATCGCTCCGCTGGTCGAAGTTAAATCCCGTCGTGTAGGTGGTGCTACCTACCAGGTTCCTGTTGAAGTACGTCCTTCTCGTCGTAATGCGTTAGCAATGCGTTGGTTGGTTGATGCTGCGCGTAAGCGTGGTGAGAAATCAATGACTTTACGTTTAGCTGGCGAACTGATGGACGCTGCTGAAGGTAAAGGTTCAGCGGTTAAAAAGCGTGAAGATGTTCACCGCATGGCAGAAGCCAACAAGGCTTTCTCGCACTACCGTTTTTAATTTAGCGAGGAACTAACTGTGGCTCGTACTACCCCTATTAATCGCTACCGTAACATTGGTATCTGTGCGCACGTTGACGCGGGTAAAACCACAACAACTGAGCGTATCCTGTTCTACACAGGTGTTAACCATAAAATGGGTGAAACCCATGATGGCGCAAGTACCACTGACTGGATGGCGCAAGAACAAGAGCGCGGAATTACTATTACGTCTGCTGCTGTTACAGCTTTCTGGGAAGGCTCTACCAAGCAGTATGATCGTTACCGCGTAAACGTTATCGATACACCAGGTCACGTTGACTTCACTATTGAAGTTGAGCGTTCGCTACGTGTACTCGATGGCGCTGTGGTTGTATTCTGTGGTTCATCCGGCGTTGAGCCTCAGTCTGAGACTGTATGGCGTCAAGCAAACAAGTACGGCGTTCCGCGTATTGTTTACGTGAACAAGCTGGACCGTCAGGGTGCAGACTTTAAGCGTGTTTTGGCTCAAATCAAACAGCGTTTAGGTCACACTCCAGTTGCTTTGCAATTGCAGATCGGTATGGAAGAAGAGTTTATTGGTCAAATTGACCTGATGACGATGAAAGCTCGTTATTGGGATGATGCTGACATGGGTCTGATCTACCGTGAAGAAGAGATTCCTGCTGATATGTTGGCTGAAGCCGAAGAATATCGCGCTTTAATGATTGAAGCAGCAGCAGAGTCTTGCGAAGAGTTGATGGATAAGTACCTTGAAGGTGGTGAGTTAACCAACGAGGAAATCAAAGCGGGCTTACGTGCACGTACTATTGCTGGCGAAATCGTTCCAGCTGTTTGTGGTTCATCCTTTAAAAACAAGGGTGTTCCATTAGTACTTGACGCCGTGATTGATTACTTACCAGCGCCGACTGAGATTCCACCGATTAAAGGTGTGCATCCAGACAATGAAGAGCAGATTGAAGACCGCCCAGCGGACGATTCAGCTCCTTTCTCTGCGTTATCATTTAAAATCGCCACTGACCCATTCGTGGGTACTTTGACTTTTATTCGTGTTTATTCTGGTGTCTTGTCTTCGGGCGACGCAGTATTGAACTCAGTAAAAGGCAAGCGCGAGCGCGTTGGTCGTATGGTGCAGATGCACGCAAACGATCGTCAAGAAATCAAAGAAGTGCGTGCAGGTGATATCGCCGCGCTGATCGGTATGAAAGATGTGACCACAGGCGATACTCTGTGCTCCGTTGACAAGCCAATCATTCTTGAGCGTATGGACTTCCCAGAGCCTGTTATTTCGGTAGCAGTTGAGCCAAAAACTAAAGCTGACCAAGAAAAAATGGGTGTTGCTTTAGGTCGTTTAGCTCAAGAAGATCCATCGTTCCGCGTTAAAGGCGACGAAGAAACAGGCCAAACGATCATTTCAGGTATGGGTGAGTTACACCTAGATATCCTAGTTGACCGTATGCGTCGTGAGTTTAACGTTGAAGCTAATATCGGTAAGCCACAAGTGGCATACCGCGAAACGATCCGTAACTCCTGTGAGATTGAAGGCAAGTTTGTTCGTCAATCAGGTGGTCGTGGTCAGTTCGGGCATTGCTGGATCCGCTTTGCGCCTGCAGACGAAGGCGTGGAAGGTCTAGAGTTCCATAATGAGGTTGTTGGTGGTGTTGTTCCTAAGGAATACATCCCTGCAATTCAGAAAGGTATCGAAGAGCAGATGAAGAACGGTATTGTTGCCGGCTATCCGCTTATCGGCCTAAAAGCTACAGTGTTTGATGGTTCTTACCATGATGTTGACTCAAACGAAATGGCGTTTAAGATCGCTGCTTCGATGGCAACTAAGCAGCTCGCCCAGAAAGGCGGAGCAGTTCTGCTTGAGCCGGTCATGAAGGTCGAGGTGGTAACACCAGAGGACTACATGGGCGATGTAATGGGTGACCTGAACCGTCGTCGTGGCTTGATTCAAGGTATGGACGACAGTCCTTCAGGTAAAGTGATTCGTGCTGAAGTACCATTGGGTGAAATGTTCGGTTATGCAACCGATGTTCGTTCAATGTCACAAGGTCGTGCGAGCTACTCTATGGAGTTCTCTAAGTACTCTGAAGCACCGTCTAACGTTGTTGAAGCAATTCTTAACAAGCAGCAAGCTTAATTCAGCCCATCTAGTAAGAGGTAACATACTGTGGCTAAGGAAAAATTTGAACGTAATAAACCGCACCTGAACGTGGGTACTATTGGTCACGTTGACCATGGTAAAACCACGCTGACAGCTGCGTTGACTCGTGTTTGCGCCGAAGTATGGGGCGGTGAGGGTGCTTCGAAAGGTTACGACCAAATCGATAACGCACCTGAAGAAAAAGCACGTGGTATCACCATTAACACGTCACACGTTGAGTATGACTC
>JAVETP010000107.1:0-7669 GCA_034006005.1 Pseudomonas sp. | reverse complement strand
TAAGCCAAAAATGCGTACCACTTCGCGTAACGGGTAACTGATAAAAGTAGCAGCTAAGGTGCCCACCAGCACAATAAGCAGGCTAGGGAGATCAAGAAACAAAGCAGGATCAACTGCTGTGTAGAAAATAATCACACCCAGTAAAATAATACTGGCCGCTATACCTATTAGGGTGGAGGGATTCATATAAGCAGACCTAAAGCGTCGCGGACGTTTTTGAAAATGGCATGTGCAGGGCACGGTGCTGATTTGTTTATGATTGTCTTGGTTAAAAACGACAGGCATAAAAAAAGCCCTAACTCGTTAAGAGTTAAGGCTTTAGTATTTGGTTGCGGGAGCAGGATTTGGTTATGAGACGGATGCTGCTGAGACATATTAAAAGTCTCTAATTGCTATAAAGTGGCATTAATGCCTATCATAAGGCCGGTTTGAGTGTTTTTGAAGCTGGCGAATAGGATCAATTAATGACTAAAGATGTAGCTCAAGATTGGCACAGAAATATCTCTGCAACAGCTAATGAATTGACCGTAAGGCTCGGCGAGCCCTTTGCTGAAATCTGCTCATGGGCTGTTGAGCGAGAGCTTGAGTTGCCGCTTGAAGTGTCATATCGCATTCTTGGTTTAGATCCATTCACGGTCGCTATTGGGAATCTAGTCAAAGAACTCAGTCATCCTGAATCACAGCTAATCATTAGTGAGTGGAAAGATAATCCAATTGTAAATGAGCTGAATAAACTTACCCAAGCCGTAACTGCTGACACCAATATTTCTAGAAAATACGCTAGCATTGGTCATCGCGGTGGAGTTAATAAAAACCGTGATCAGTTCAGAAATTACGCAAATAAAACTTTTCTGCTAACGCTCATTACTAACCCGCTTTCAGATGTCACCGACGAGACAACCTATACAAGCAGACGTCGCCTGCGGATATGGTTGCTGATCCAAGCAGCAAGTCGACTTTTGGATTTTGGCTATTCTGCAGATAGAAGCATTAGTAGTGCAGCTCGATTTTTAGTTATTGATGCGACTGATAAAAACTGGACGCTGATTGACGATTTGTTAAAAAGGGCAAGAAACCAGCTCGGCAGCACACCCAACACTTATGAGCGGTTCACCTCTGCCTTAGCTAATGCTTCACATATCATTAAGAACGACTCCCTCAAACTAGGCAAAACAGCGGCACAATTTCTTAATGCCATAAATAGTATTGCGCATGGTGAGTGCAGAGAAATTGAAGAAAGTACTACTGATATTAAAGTGTTGCCACGCCTTACAGCTTTGCTACCAGCTGTCGTTAATCCTCTCCGTAGTAAGACTGACCCAGACGATGATAGTTTCACCATCATTGCGCCCTGCGAAGAGGATGAAGAGCCTTTATTTTATGTTACAGACATTGATCCAACTGACAGCGCAGCGCAGCAGGCAATCAGCTCCGGCAGTGTTTATATTCAAAATATGGAGTTATCCCACTACCTGCCATGGACGTGGGAACGGGTGTTGCCAGCTGAATCGCAAGCATTAGAAGAGTGGCTCAACAAGCAATTACGCTCAATTAATGTGGTTGATCGAACAGGCGCTGCTTTAGTGTGGGTGGCGATGCACCTATCCAGATCATTGGCGATGGTTGAGCGGCTGACTATTGAGGATAAGCTGTCCAACGAATGGAGTTTTAGTACTGATTTTAATGTTCTTAAACGAACGTCTCCGCGGCGGCGCAGCGCATGGAAACCAAATCAAACCACGCGACAGCAGGTCAATGCGTTTCGGGATGATTTAACGGTCTCAGTACCGCAACCCATTAAAGAGATTTTACAAACTGCTGCAAGCAATGCAGTCGAGACTCCTCAGGTAATTAGCAAGCTCTGGCAGGCAGTCTCAGTACAAAAACTCGACACTTGGTTTAACGAGCAAGCCAGAGAGCACTTTCCTCGATTAACGAGCGCAAAGCTTGCGAACTACCAGCCGCAACGATTGTTTGATGCAACGGGCGAGTTTAATTTTGCACGCTTATTAACATCACACAGCAATAGCGCTCTGCCGGGCGCTTGCAGTTATGCAAGTTGGGATATCAAGGCGATTGAAAAAGGGTTACAGCTACCTGTTGTAGAATCATCATCAGATGAACCAGACAGCGCCTGCATGATAGGTAGCCTGCTGACACCGCTTGAGTCAGTGCTGCATGAGGAAATCACACGCTGCAATACAAGCCTCGAGCGGGCTTCAGGTAAAGGACTGATTCAGTATCATAATGCACTAACACAGTATGTTGTGATGGCTCTGTATGCCGCGACTGGCGCTCGCCCATTACGCGATCCATTCGAATCACCTCAGCACTTTTCTTTCCAGCATCGCTGCGTGTTTATCAATGATAAAAACGATGAAGGCTTGCATAACGGTCGGCTGGTACCTCTGCCTGAAAACCTCATGGCACTGCTCACTTGCTATTTAGAGTTCTTAAAAAAACTAAGCCTGCAGGTGGCCACCCACCGAGAAAAGCTGGCATTGCAGATATCCAACTTAGTTGATGGACGTGAAGCCTCTATACCATTCTTTTTTTTACTGGACGACAACCTGTGCTGGCATTCAGTAGCGGATGCAGTCCAACTTGAATGTGCGCTATTTGAATGGATGCTACCGGCTAATCTGTTTCGCCATCGTTATTCGCAGCGCCTACTTACAGAAGGCGTTGACCCTGAAGTTATTGATGGTTTCATGGGGCACGGAGAGCGCGGTGCTGCAACATACAGCGATTACTCTGCGCGTTGCTGGGAAGCTGATGCCAGACGTTATCAAAGCGCTATTGACCATATCTACAGCGAGCTACCTTTTGCGACTCCGCGAGATCTTAAAGAATTACCGCCACTACTTTGTTTGTCTGCAGAAAAAACCAGCTATATAGAGCCAAAATTATTTGGTCAAAAAGATCGTGCTCGCTACAGATGGTTAAGGCTTAAAAAGGCAATGAGAGAAGCCCGTGCTGATATTAAGCTGTTCTTGAATACTCGGAGCATTCAGGATATCAGCGATAATGAGTTGCTGCTTTTAAGCAATCGAATGCTATTGCGAGAAAACCGTTTGCCGCACCCACAGGCAGCTATACGTTTTAACATGCTTGTAAAAACGTTGAAGCGTTCTGACACCAGTAGTACAGCCGTAAAAGAAAACAAACCGCAATCTGATATTACTGCTTCAAATGAAGAATCTTCAGGATTAGCAAAACGTCAGTTACTGAGCAAGCGTTTTGTTGAGCTGCGCGATGAGCGTACACATATAACGCCACGGATCACATATGCGCTTGAGCTTTATACGCAGCTTTTCGCTTGGGCTGATGTAACTCGAAAAAACACATTAAAAACAGGCTTATCTATGCCTCGTGCCTTATGTATTGGCACAGTGCTCATGGCGATTGAGAAGCGTCTTGGGTATAAGCAACTACTGCTTGATGTAATGACAGGACAGAATTTTCGCCTGCTACAGAATAAGCGCCACTACTTTTTGGAATACAGTGAGATTTTAGATCCTGAGGATTTTTCTGTAGCGGTTCAGCGTCATGAGTTGAGCTATAAAACCATGAGTTTGCTCGCTCATGGTGTGCATAAAAGAAAAGTTGTCGAGACACTGCTGCCACATCAGGTCAACGAATTTAAAGTGTTGCTGGAGATCTACTCTAAAGACCATGCGGCAAGTTGTGCGCCAACAATGGAGGAGTTGCTGAGTTGGTTGTGCGATATCATCAATCAGTCCAATCTGATTCAACTGCCAGGCATTGTTGCTGCCGCATTGAGCGAGCGAGCACCACCGACAAGCTCATCTCTACGCGACTATGAACGCCTGCTAAACGGCAGAGCATTAAATCTTCCAACTGACGCAACTGAAAACACTGAATGGCCAAATAGCACTTTGCCTAACGTGCGCGATAGAAACAGTGACAAGCTTTCATTGCAAGGGCAAGCTAAAGAGCTATCAAGGGATATAGCCATTGCGCTGCAAGATTACACCCCTTCGAAGGCTCGTCAATATGCTCAAAAGCTCGGATCCATTTGTGATACATATCAAAATAAAGTTAGCTCTAGCATGATGCTGCTGGGTTACTGGATTGCTGATCTGACCGCCACAGGTAAATCTAAAAACCGTAAGAAAATAAATCCTTATGCGCTGAAGTCTCTAACGACTTACTTCAGCAGTTTGTCGCCGGTATTTCGTGAGCTCTTGTATGAAGTTGATCTTATTGCACAAGACAGTGAAGAGATGACTGAGTTGTGCGTGCAGATGCTAGATCACAAGGTCATGACATCGAAGCATGCTGATTACTTTGGAAAACGACTCAAAGATTTTTTTCGCTGGGCTGCACGTTTTGGCGTAGCTTCACCAGATTGGGCGGATCTTGATCTGGACAGTGGATATCGCACTGTTAGTTCCGGCCTGATTAGTGAAGCTGAGTATCAGGAGTGCCAAGAAAGAATTCTCACAGACAGTACATTGTCTCACGACGAGCAATTGATATTGGGTTTCGTGCTACTGACGACTTATCGATTTGGATTACGGTTAAAAGAAGCTGTTGGCATGCTTCGCCGTGATTGGTGTCAACACGAACAACTCATCTGGGTGCTTGTACAAGGCAATCAGTACCGCAGCTTAAAAAGCCAAGCGAGCCGCCGAGCGATACCTTTACTATTTAAGCTTTCGCAGAACGAGCAGAATATTGTCGATCGTACTCTTGCGAGGTATAACAGTATTGCTGGTGTAAAAAGTAATAGACCAATTCTGTGCGAAGCATCTAATCAAGAGAGCGGGCAGCCGACTCTGACAAGGCTAGCACAACGTATCTCACCAGCATTAATCCAAATTATACGCAGTGTCACAGACAACCCGCAGTTGGTGCTGCACCACTGTCGCCACAGTTTCTATAATCGTGTTGCTTCTGCCTTATTTGGGCTCAACAATATGCTCGCAGACAAGTTAACGAGAGCAGAGCACGATCAAATCAGGCGAATTGTTTTAGGCCCAGTCAGCCATGTGTCCAGACGTAGCGGTATGGCGCTAGCGCGCCTAATGGGTCATCGTTTTCCAAGTACTGGACTGAAAAACTATTTTCATCTAGCAACTGAGTGGGCAAATGAACTCACACCTGTCACTCACCTGCGGGCTCATAAGATTGAAAATATTTTACAGGTGTCAGAGCAATCTATAGTGACTATAGAGCCTGTGCAAAGCATGGCTAGGGCGCTTAGCTATCCCAAACTCACACTTTCAAGACTTCTACAAATACTGCGTTTAGTTTCACTTGGCATGAGTTATGAAAGAGCTGGCGAGCTGATGCAAGTCGAGATGCAGCATACTTCTGGACTTAAAAAACTCATTGAAACTACAAATGAGCGCATGCGATTCAGCTCTAAAGTTGATAAAAAAATCAAACTAAAGGGCAAGGATTGTCCAAATGCTTTACTCGAGTCATTGACTGATCGCGCATGGCAAAGATTGCTGCATCGTGCGGATGAGTTAGGTGACGAAGTTGTATTGGCTGTGAAGGATAACTCAAGCCAAAAGCTAGAAGATCTGCCTTACATCGTTAGTCCTAACCGACACATTTTAATGGAACAATCAGAGCACTGCGCACTGGTCAAACATGTTATTGAATTGTTTGAAATTCCAGCGACGCAATATCAGATTATTGCAAAAGAAAAACGACCTGGTGCCCTGAGGCGTTTATTGATTGCCGCGGGCTTTGGGATAGTAACTGAGATAGAGGCGGGTATAAAACTTGACGGCTTTACGATATTTTTAACTGAGCGCAACAGTGAGTACAGAATTAACGATTATGCTGGACTTGTTCTTTCGCGCTCTGCAACAGGCGCTATTAGAAATTCATTTGAATTGGTTATTGCTCTGCTTGCTACTGGGTTCTTAATGCAGCTTGACAGTGAATCTTAAGCTTAAATGCACTCTACCAATTCAAACGCTTCAAGATCTTCCACATGAGCTGAAGAAATATTTTTTATATAGGAGCGAGCCTTACCTTTGTCATCAACTTTTTCATATATCACAACTTTTACTAGTAGATTATCACTAGCATAAGCGGCAGCAGCGATTTTCAGGAAGCTCTCTTGCTCTGCGATAAATGTTTTCGCTGTGTGATTGATTACATTACTAGTAGTGCCGACTATCTTCAAAAAAATTAGCATTTCAGACCCTTTGACACCATCACAGTGCGCGAAGAAAGTTGCGTCATCCTCGGTCCCCTTATTTTGAATAACAGGGCTTTTGAAAGTACCCTGGAGTGGTATTTCAATAGGGATTTCGCAGGGGATGGTGCACGTAAACGGTTTGCTAATCGACTTGCCTTTATATTTATTAATGAATCGTGAGCTGTGTTCGTTGATAAAGTTACTTTTTTCAAGCGTGAATACTTCTGTTTTATCAGGATTTTTTGCAGTAAAGATATCACGATGGTCGGTCAATACATCTTTGATAAATTTTGTCATCACTGCGTACAACTCGGTTTTAATATTTTCACTGATATCTTTATAGGGCTCAAACTCAGCTAAAATTAAATGAATTAAGGGAATATCTGCACAGTTTTCAGTACTGACAGTACTGTCAAAGCGAATAGTTATATTATTATGAGGATAATACTCATCAATATAACTCGTGATGAGATTGATAGCCTGTGTTGAAATTGCTTCAAGATCAGAGTTTTGAGTGAGTTTACTATTTATTCGAAAAGTGGTATCTGCTATGTGCGTTAGCACATTGTCTGTAACACGAAGTGTGGCTAGAACTATTGTGTTTGTAGAGGATGACATAAAAACTGCTTTCAAATAAAAATGAACTAGTAGGATTGTTAATTAATCACATTAAGTCAATATTTTAATTGTAAGCAAATATGTATGTAAGGGCTGTTTTATTGTATATGTCGTACATACGATTAAGATATTACACCGCTATCCTTTACAGTGTCAAACAGGTTTGTAAGCGCTATAATTTTAATGGTTTTCTACATTTGATTTATAAGATTAATTGTTTCTTGTCATGGCTGCTCAACTCATCTTGAGGCAGAGCAGTTAGCTGCCCATCGGTATTTCTCAGCTGCTTGCCATGCAACGTTTCACCCCAATGAAACTTTCCACAGTTCAGGGATCCGGTTACGGTGCTCGTAAGTTCTAACTCAGAGTTGCTACGATACGCCAGCTAGACTGAAGATTATTGGGGTTGTGCTGGCAGCAATCCTTCCGGGTCACGCCCCTATGCCAAAGCAACCTTTGGTACCAATCTCCCCGTTGTATTATCCATCCGATACTTAACGATACTGCCGTCAATAATGCGCCTAGCAGCTTCCATGGCATCCTCTAAAGAAACAGAGAACCATTCATTAGGGTGGTAGCTTTTACCGTCCTGACCAACCAGTGTCATTCTCAAGCGTTGCGCATACAAGAAGCCATGGATGAGTGATTCAAACTTATTTGGATTTAAGTTGTAACACTCCATGGAGGCCAATATTTTCACTGGGGCTTCAAGAAACGCCGTATCACGCTCAGCGTTTTTAGTGCGCTCTTCAACTGTCTGCTCGGTATAGCCGATTTTAATTAGATTCGGTATTGCGCGTAGAGCTGGGTTATCGCTCATCGTGGTGACAAAGTAGATTTGGCCAGCTCGTTTGTCTTTGTGGCTAA
>JAVETP010000106.1:0-7830 GCA_034006005.1 Pseudomonas sp. | reverse complement strand
CTTAAAAGCATCGTCCATCGCCTTGTATTTCTCAGGCTCGTCCTTTGCCATGAGCGCCAACCCGTCGGGGTCCTTTTTAAACCAGTCAAGCATTGTCCATGCCTCGCGTTCGGTTGGGGTTTTTGCCCCACCCTGCCCCTGGGCAAACGCTTTAAGCTGCTCGGCAAGCCTTTTAGCCTCGTCGGCACCCTTTTGCTCCTTGCCGTTGGTTTTTTCTGCCTTAGCCTCAGCTGGGGTTCTGGCGTCTAGCATCTTTTCAACGGTTTCGCAATCGGTCTCGGCAAGTTTGGTAAGGTGCTCCACCTCGCCATCCTGCACCACCCCACGCTGAACGTGAAGCTTAATAAGGTTTTTGGCGTTTAGCTTGTGCTGGGCCGCCAACTGCTCCCTTAGGCCTTTGAGTTCTAACTCCCTAGCCTCGGCGTTTTCTTTCTCTTTTCCGTCCATCTTTGGTTTTGGATTTGTTTGTTTTTCTGTTATTAGGTTTAGCGAATAATTCTCCCCATCGGGGGTACAAAGCTTTATGGCGTTTTTTTGTCCTGGCACGGTTACCAGGCTAATCTCAAGCAGCTCGCTTGTTGTGATTGTGGCGTACTTCTGTCCGGGCAATAGTAGGGCAGGTTCTTCGCTTTCGGTTAAGGGAATAACGTGCAGGCTTACGGCATTCATATAGCCGTCTTTGTACTTCCAGTACAGTTTAACCGCTTCATCGTCGTGGCGGTCGAATTCAACAACACCACTTAGTGTGCTATTCTCAACCTTTAAGTGCTTCCATTTGCCCACCGGTACGCTCCAGGTGTTATGCTGCACGCAGCAAACGGGGTTGTTCAGAAAGCCAGTGCTGTCTATCCCTTCAACTAATAATCGCCACCCCTTACGGTTAACCGTGTTATCGCAAATAACAAAAGGTATCTCCAGTGCTTCGGGTAGCTCACGCTCTTTCTTTGTCATAGAATTTTAGCTATTGTTTACGCCTCAAAACTATATCATCAAATTATTAAATGCCCAAATATGTGAAAGCCTTGCATAGAAGTAGGAAAGCCTTTCCTACTTCTATGCAAGGCTTTCCTATTTTTATCAAAAACATGGTGGAATTAGCCAATTTTGTCGAAATAATCACTATAGCTATGGCACGACTATCCAAGGAGGTTTCTGAACAAAAAAAACAGCACGGGCGAGACCTATACATGAAAGGCTTTGTGGTAGAGGTTATTTCCGAAATAATTGGAATGGCTGCCACTACCGTGCGCAAATGGGCAAAGGAGGGTAACTGGGAGCTGGCACGACAAAGCAACTACATTGCCCTAGGCGAGCTAAGGCAAACCATTCTCGAAAGTTTTATTGCCCTTAAAAATGGCGAGGTGCCCACCATAAAGCCCGACGAGGCGGCAAAGTATGCCAGCGCCTTTGAAAAGCTTAGCGATAAGCGCAAGGTGCTATCGTTTATGCACGAGAGCTACGAGATGCTAACCGACGAGCTTACCAAGAGCGTTCAGAACGCCAAGGGCAAGGTGGCCAAAGAAAAGGCGCTCATGGTGCTTAAAATTACCCGAGCCACATCCGAAACCATTATTACTAAACTTACCGCCGAGGCGCTAAACGAAAATATGTAGCTATGCTTAAAAAGTGGCTTAACGAGTTTTTAAAGGAGCTTTCAAACGATTTTAAAGAGTCTTTTTCGTATATCAAAAAAGGGCTAACCATTTGGCGACTGCGAAAAATTAAGCGCAAAGCAATGAGGCTGCACCGCAAACACAATCAGCAGTTTTTTGTGCTAAAAATTATGGGGCGGGTTCGTATCATTAGCAAGCAGGGGTTTAAAAACCTTCGCCAGCACGGCAAGCTACCAATGGCCATGACGGCCACCAGGCTAAAACAGATATCCCTATTCTACACACCGGCGCGATATGACAAAAAAAGAGTATAAAGATTTACTGGAGCGGTACAAAATTCGCACGCAGGAAATTAACAGGGCCACAATTGAAAGCATTGTTAAGGAAACTCCGGCAGCGCAGGAGGCACGTATTGCCCGCCTGCTTAAGCCCGATAACTACGGCGAGTTTTTTAACTACTACTTTGGTATGGATACCCCCATACCGCTTGCCGATAGCGATTGCGCCTGGTTTCATAAGGACGTGTACAAGGACCTCTACTCACAGCCCTTTATAACGCTATTTAACCTCATATACCGGGGCGGCGCAAAGAGCACGCACGCCAACCTTGGCTACCCATTTGCGCTAAAGCAAAGTAAGCTGGCCAAGTTCTTTTTAACCGTGGGTGCCAACGAGCTTCGTGCCATGATGCTGCTTCAGGATATGCAGGTGCAATTTGAAGCCAACAACCGCATAATTAAAGATTTTGGGTTACAAAAGGCATACGGCAGTTGGGCCGAGGGGCAGTTTCAAACCACCGACAGGTGCAACTTTATGGCGCTGGGTATTGACCAGCCATTCAGGGGGCTGCGGGCAAACGGCAATAGGCTCGACTACACCTCTATTGATGATATTGAGGACAAAAAAAGGGCGCTCAATACTAGCCTGGTTAACGAGTACGCCGATAAGGTAACGGGCGATATACAGGGGGCTTTTGGTAAAAAGAGCGAGCGAACCATAATTAACAACAACTACTTTGTTGAGAAAGGCTTTATTGCCGCACTGCTTAAAAAGAAAGGCTTTAATTTTAAAAAGGTTGATACCCGAAAAAACCAGGTTATTACCGAAAAGTATAGTAAAGTTTACCTCGTAAACCTAACTACCAAGTACTACTCCGAAATTGAGGCCAACCCCGACAGCCCCCACTGGAAACCAAGCTGGGAGGAGAGGGTGAGTAGAGCGGATTGTCTCCGCAAAATTGAACAGTATAAAAACGACCGAGCGACCCTAAGCAACGAGTTTTATAACACCCCCATTAAGGTGGGTAAGCGCATTAAGGAGAGTATGATTAGAATGGTAAAGCCCAAGCCATTTAGCGCGTACCTGTGTATTATTGGAAACTGGGACCTTGCCTACTCAACCACCGCTTGCTATAAAGCACTCGCTACGCTTGGCGTGAGCGACTACGGGCTAACGGTTATTGACCTATTTTGTCGGCAGTCGGCTTCAATTGATGAGGCCATGGAGTACCACTATAAGCGCGCCAACCAAATAATTAAGCTTAACGGGGCGGTGCTTTTTTACTACGACGCCAGCGTGGCACAGGAGGCCGTGTACTCTCAAACCATACTTAGGGCAGCCCGTAAGCACAAATCTTGCGTAATACCACTACCACAGAAGAGTACTACCGATAAGTATACAAAAATTGATACCGTGCTGGTGGGTGCGCTGCTATCCGGGGTACTCGACTTTAGCGAGGACTTGGACAAAAACCCCGACTGGGGCGAAGCCAAGGAGCAGCTACTTAACTTTGAAAAGGGTAGCAAGTTCCCGGTCGACTTTCCCGATGCGCTGGCCGATGCCATTTTACAAGCACAAGGCTATATAAGTATGGGTGAAGATGAGGATACGAAACCAACATTTGGCAAACGAAAAATAGGAGGATACTAAATGGCTTTTTTAATAAAAACAGAGCTGGGCACCGTGGCCACCATGTCCGTAATTGATAAGTTAACGGGGCCAGATTACGCGCTAATTGAAGATATTATTGACGAGAGCATAAGTCTTATGACAGGCTATTTAAGCCGTTACTATGATACCAGCGCCATATTCGCCGCCGAGGGTCACGAAAGGCATAAAACCGTACTCAAACGACTTAAGGATATAGTTATATACGAAATTTACGAACGGCATACCCGAGAGCAGAATGCCGTGGCTGCCCGCCGATACAACGAGGCCATGAAGTGGCTCGAGGAGCTAAACTCGGGCGAAATGGCCGACAAAACGCTCCCACCCATACCCCCAACCACCGAGCCCGAGGGCACTACTGGCGAAACCCGCTTTGGAGGAAACAAACAATACACGTCAATTTATTAGCTATGAGCGACAACAACTACAACCGCAATCCCCAACAAAACGCAAGACGCAGGCCAAAAACGGCATCGCTCGCACAAACAAAATCGCCTGGCAAGTTTGGCAAAAAACCGCCCTTGCAGGATACGCGAGGCGGCTCGGCATTTGAAATTGACTACTTTAGGCTGTATGAAACGCTGTACCGAAAGGAAATTAGCGACTGGGTAACGGCAAGGGCCATGCGCCGCGACCCCTTTAACCCCATTACATACCCCATACAGCAGCTATACAAGGACGCTATGCTTGATAACCACCTGCAGGGCGCCATTGAGAACCGCATACTCAAAACCCTTAACAAGGATTATGCCATAAAGGATACCGAGGGCAATATAGACACCAAGCGCTCAGCTCAAATTCAAACACGCTGGTTTAGGGCAATAGTAAGGCGCGCGCTCGAGAGCAAATTTTATGGCTATAGCCTTATGTTCGTGTCCGACCTAGAGCTACCCACCCGTGAGGTTATTGATTTGCCCCGCGAAAACGTTATTCCCGAAAAGGGAATCCTGGTTAAAAACTCATTTGACCCCAACTCCGAGGCAATTAGCTTCCGCGAGTTTCCCAAGTATTTTATTTACGTAGAACTTGGGGGCGACCCCATTGGAGTGCTGGAGCGGATTGCCCCGCTAACCATATATAAGCGGCACTCGTGGGCGTCGTGGGACCAATTTGAACAGATATACGGCCTGCCCATTCGCATTGCCCGCACCATGATTAACACGCCCAAGCACCGAGACGACCTGCAGTCGTGGCTCGAAACCATGGGAACGGCATCGTACGCCATTTTCGACAAGCAGGTAGATATTGAGCTTAAGGAGAATAAGCAGGCCGATGCCTTTAACGTGTTTTACCAAAAAGTTAGGGCGCTTAACTACGAGATAAGCAAGGGCATTAATGGGCAAACCATGACTATGGACGACGGCAGCAGCCAAAGCCAAGCCACGGTGCACCTTGCCATACTCAACGAGATTATTTCGGCCGATATACAGGACGTGCAGGACTGGGTTAGCGATGACCTTTTCCCTATCCTCCGTATGCACAACTTCGACATTCCCGAGGGATACTACCTTAGCGTTGCCGACCGCGACGAGATGGACCCACTTGAAAAAATTAAGATTGACGAGGTGTTACTGCGAAGCGGCTACAATTTGAAGCCCGAGTACATTGAAGAGTTTTACGGCACACCACTTGACGAGAGCGAGCCACGCCGTGAGGTTGCGCCCCAATTGCTAAAAGGAGGTAAGGGGGTTAGCGGCGACCTGTCCGATTTTTTTTTCTAAGCCCCGCAACCACCGAGCGGGTGCCGGGGCTTGAACTGGAGCAACTCTATGCCGAGCAGTGCCCAACCTGTAGGCGGCAGGGTATTGAGCGTTTTATTCAATCGGAGTACCTAAACGCCGCAGGCGATTTAAGAGATGCATTTACCAATTTTAAAAGTGGCAGGGTTGAAGAGGCAAGGGCAAAGCTATTCGACCTGTACGGCACTAACCTCAGAAAAGGGGTGGGGCAGGTATATAAGCATACGGCTACCGGTAGGGATGAGTTGGAATACCTATTCCGATTCGAAAAGAATGTAAGCCGATTTGCTGCAAACAAGGCTGATTATGTCATTAGGGTGTTAGAACGGGCAAGAGCAAAAAAACCCGAAGAGTTTAACGAGGTGGGCAAGAGCATTCTCAAAACTTTTAACCGATACCAGGCTGTTGAATACAACACCACCGTTTCGCGAGCTAGAACTGCCAAGCAGTTTGCAAAATTTGCCGAGCGAGCCGAGGCACTGCCCAACCTACAATGGATACGAACACGCAGCGCAAGCCCGCGCGAGGAACATTTAAAGTACGAAAATATGGTGTTGCCCAAGTCGCACCCGTTTTGGGTTAGCAACCAGCCGGGTAACCTTTGGAACTGCAAATGCGACTGGATTGAAACCGCCAAAACCGCCACGGGACCAATAACCGAAAGTGAATGGGTTAAACCCGCACCAGGGCTAGAGGGCAACCCAGCGCAAACTTTCCAGCTTATTACCGACAAGGTCACCTACATAGCCAAAAGCAAGCTTACACCCGAGCAGGTTGGCACTTTCACTTATCCCAACCAGCTAAGCAAGATGCAAATTAGCGTAATGGCTGATAATAACGAACTTAGCAAAAACATCTTAACAGGTCGCATATTGGCGGCTAACGCTAAGGTTGAGTCTTTGCTGATAAGAGCGCATTCCGAGGTTGTTGGTGTGAAAAATCCCGAATACTTGCTAAACGGCTTTATTGCCGATGCCAAACGAATTGAGGGGTATAGTGGTATTGCAACCGGGTTTAACAAGGCTTTACGTAGGCAAGGGTGCAAATCGGTTATTATTGATTTTAACGAGCACTTCGACACGTCTCGACCGCTAGATGTAAATAAAGTTGTTGGTAAGATATTAAACCGAAGCAACGATTTTACTAGCGGTAGGGTAGTTGAATGCTGGCTTGTTTTTGGCGAGAAAAGTATTGTTGTAACGGCAAAAGATTTAAACCGCTCCGCCTTAGTTAACCTTATTAAAGGGCTAATGCCCTAACAGCTTGCGCTGGTAGGGCATTAGGTGGGGCCTTGAAGTTATCGCGGCTTGAGATTACAAATATACGCTTAAAAACCATTGAAATGCAAATTAAACCGCAAAAAAAATGACACCCGAGGAGCATATTAGGCAACTGCGCCAGAGCAATGCCGAGTTTAGGCAGTGGTTCGATAGGGTTTTGCCAAACCTTGTGGGCGCCGAGGCCGTGGCGCACTTTAAGGATAGTTTCCAGAATGAGGGGTTTACCGATCAGGTGCTAGTTAAGTGGCAGGACGTGCAGCGCCGCACCAACCCTAAGCGGGTTGACCGTGCCGCCGCCTCGCGCCCAATACTAACTGGCGCAACGGGCGACCTTGGCCGATCAGTTGACTACAAAGCCATGCCGGGTGAGGTTACCATTAAGGGTGATACCATGGGCGCAGGGTCCGATAAGGACTACGCCGCTGCCCACAACGAGGGCACTACCACGGCGGGGCGCAACCGCAACGTTACCATACCCAAGCGGCAGTTTATAGGCAAAAGCGCCGTGCTCGACAAAAAGGTTAAGGCCATAACCACCAGGGAACTAAAAAAAATACTAAAGGGTTGACCTGTGGCCAACCCCTTAGTATTCGTTAGGTGGGTATATGCTTGCTAGGCGGTTTTACCCCCAGCGCCTTAAACATGGCAATGGCGCTGTCGTCATCGGGTAGCATGTCCTCGAGCATACCTAGGGCTTGGTAAACATCCTCCTTGTATAAAAAGTCCTCGTGCACGTTTTTAAGCAGGTTTACCAGCCCGCGCACGCGGTTAAGCCAATCCTCGCCCGTAAAGTGGGGGCTAAACTCTACCACAAAACGGCCATCGCTTGCTACGGTAATCATACTCGGCCTCCTTTCGCCAGGGTAAACTCAAGTTCAAGCTGGCGCACCGTGCTTAGCTGCTTTAGGTAGTGGCAAAAATCGAGCGTAATAAAGTTGCGGTTGTGGCACTGCTTAAACTGGCTGGTAAAACGTACCTTACGCTCGGCAACGCTGCCGCTGCGGGTGCTTAGCTTAAGGGCTTTTAGCACATCGAGGTAGCAGTAGTAGGCTCTGTGCCCTATAACCAAGGGGTACACGCCCATAAACGGCTCGGTAACCACGGCTTGCTTGGTAAGCACCTTGTAAATTAGCTCGTCAACGGCAATGGCAAAGTCCATATCGAGCCACTGGGCAAAGCGAACGGCAATTCTGGCATCGTTTGCCCATGTCCCCGCCATTTCGGGCGTGCCCCCTTTTCTAACTTCCACTA
>JAVETP010000105.1:0-7848 GCA_034006005.1 Pseudomonas sp. | reverse complement strand
CTACCTAATTATCTTGCATGGATGAGGCTTTTTGAAACGGAGGAACTGTCTGAGAAGGCATGGCTAAGTATCGCAATAAATGCAGACCAACAGAGGATGCAAACATAGCCATATAATACCAGTGCTGCACGTTAAACCCAAGGGAAAGCTATGCTTTCCGCGCTATCCATCCCCGCACTAAAAGTACGGGGCATTTCGCGCAAAACTGGTAAAACAAGGCAGGATAGAAAAACAGGACAGCGGGGCAAAGCGAGGTTGTATGAAAGGCGTAAGCAATATATCGCGGACCTATTGCCCGCGATATATCAGTTTATTTACTCAAGCAAACCATCAGCGCGGAACATAGATTTAATACCGCGTAAGGCTTGGCGGGAGCGATCGAGGTTTTCGATTAAAGCAAAGCGCACATAATCGTCACCGTAATCACCAAAACCAATACCGGGTGAAACACTGATTTTTGCTTCAGCCAGTAGTTTTTTCGCAAACTCGAGTGAACCCATCTCAGCATAGGCTTCAGGAATCTTCGCCCAGATATACATTGAGGCTTTGGGTTTTTCCACCATCCAACCGATTTCATGCAGGCCTTTAACCATTACATTACGGCGCTGGCGGTATTTCTCGGCAATATCTAACACGCATTGCTGATCACCTTCGAGTGCGGCAATCGCAGCGACTTGCACAGGGGTGAATGAGCCGTAGTCGTGATAACTCTTAATCCGCGCCAAGGCACTGACCAGTTCTTGATTACCGACCATAAAGCCCACACGCCAGCCGGCCATATTGTAGCTTTTCGATAGTGTAAAGAATTCTACTGCGACATCACGCGCACCTTCAACTTGCATAATAGAGGGTGCTTTCCAGCCGTCATAGACAATATCGGCATAGGCCAAGTCGTGGATGACAATAATATTATGTTTACGGGCGAGGGCGACCACACGTTCAAAGAAATCCAGCTCCACACATTGTGCAGTGGGATTCGATGGAAAGCCTAGAATCATCATTTTAGGCTTAGGAATCGATTCGCGGATGGCTTTTTCCAGCTCAACAAAAAAATCGACGCCAGGAATCAAGGGCACTGAGCGCACTTGTGCACCAGCAATCACCGCACCGTAAATATGAATTGGGTAACTGGGGTTCGGCACCAGCACCATATCGCCTTGATCCAAGGTGGCGAGCATAAGATGCGCCAGACCTTCTTTGGAGCCAATGGTGACAATGGCCTCAGTTTCCGGATCAAGCTCAACCTCGTAACGTTTTTTGTACCAATTGGTAATGGCACGGCGTAAGCGTGGAATACCGCGTGAAGTGGAATAACCGTGGGTGTCGTCGCGCTGTACAGTTTGCACTAGCTTTTCAACAATATGCTGCGGTGTTGAACCGTCGGGATTGCCCATACTGAAGTCAATAATATCTTCACCGCGACGGCGTGCAGCCATCTTTAATTCAGCAGTGATATTGAAAACATAAGGGGGTAAACGATCGATACGCGAAAAGCGTCGTGGTTGACGAGTGTCAGTCATGTGAACCTCAAAACGTAAGCGCCCAGAACCGTCTGAGCGACGCTGACTCATGCGTGAGTCAAGCGCATAAAGTTACGCCTGACTCAGATGAAGTTCAAGTGGTGCCGATAAAGATTTATATCGGCTGCTGAGTCAGTCTTAGACTTTATTAAGGTAATAATATTTTGTATGCGACCCAGTATGTCGCATAGGTGTGTTAATTAACTATTAATGATACTAATATCAAAAGCTAATGCTTTAACTAAGGAAAGTTAATGGTAACTAATAAGTTGCAGCATGCACTCTTCTTTGAGTACTGGGGCAAAGCACAGAGACAGCCTGAGCAGGCAGGCGCTGACTATCATCTTCTTGTCTATCATTGCTTGGATGTTGCAGCAGCAGGTCAAGCAATACTTGATGCCAATGCAGGACTCAAGAGTGATTTAGTCAGCTTTTTAGAAATAACCGAAGCGCAATTTTCTAGTGTTTTTTCTTTTATGCTGACGCTGCATGATTTAGGCAAGTTTGCATCCGCATTTCAAAAGCTCTATTTAAACAGCAGTAGTGATCTTTACCGTCCTATTGATTGTCACGATTATGATGGGAAAAACTTCCGTCATGATCGTTTGGGACTGTATTTCTGGAAGCTTATTCAGAGCGATGTGCTGGCGGCAGTAATAGGCAATGATCAACTGGAGCGTCGTGCTCAGGAGCGAATGCTCGATACGCTCACTGTGTTGGCTGATTGTGTTTTAGGGCATCACGGACAGCCGATTAATAAAAATGATGTCAACGCTATTAAAGCGTTTGTCGAGCCACATAACGAGCAGGCTGTGGCTGAGTTTGCTAAGGATATGCTGGCTATTTTTAAGCCTGAGTTATCACTAGAGAAACTTGCCTCAAAAGATTGGCTGCGAAAACTAAAACAGGTGAGTTGGCATTTGGCTGGTATTGCTGTCATTGCTGACTGGATAGGCTCCGACAGTTACTTTTTTCATTACCATACAGAAAAAATAGCTTTATTCGATTACTGGTCTATTGCTCAAGAAACTGCTGCGCGCGCATTGGCTGCCACTGACCTTTGGCGGCCTCTGAGTGTGCAGCCTTTTTTATCAATTCAAGCGCATTATGGTTTTCCACCGACTCCGTTACAACGTTGGGCTGAAACGGTTGAAATAGACCAAACACCGCAGCTATTTATTTTAGAAGATGTCACCGGCGCTGGAAAAACAGAAGCGGCACTGGCTCTAACGCATCGTCTCATTGAGGCAGGCGCGGCGGAGGGTTTTTACTTCGGCTTGCCAACGATGGCAACCTCTAATGCTATGTTTAGCCGAGTTGCCGCGCACTATCAGCAGATGCTTGCAGGTCATGATGGTAAAAAACCAAGCATCGTATTAGCGCATGGCGCGCGAGAAATGAATGATTTGTTTCGCGAAGCAGTGCTGGCTTCTGGCGCGACTGATAGCAATTATCACAACACGGACAAAACAGCTACAGCGCAATGCAATCAGTGGCTGGCAGATTCACGCAAAAAAGCATTGCTTGCGCCTGTTGGCGTTGGAACTATCGATCAGGCTTTGCTCGCTGTACTACCGCGTCGCCATCAATCATTACGTTTGCTGGGTCTTAACCGCAAAGTGCTGATATTTGATGAAGTTCATGCAGCAGACGAATACATGTTTGAACTGCTGGAAAGCCTGCTAGGCATGCATTTTCATCAAGGTGGCTCAGTCATTTTATTAACCGCGACCTTAGCTAAAAAGCAACGACAGCGTTTAGTCGATATTTGGCTTGCTGCCAGCAACTTACCTAAGCAAGCACTGCAGCAGGATGCTTTTCCTTTAGCGACTAAAGTGACGTTTAACCAGCAGCAGCCTTTAACAGAGTACCCGCTTGAAAGCCGTGCCGATGTCAGTCGAGAGGTTGGCATTAAAGTAATCAGTAGCTTAGATGCGTGCGTTGCAACTGTGTTAGATGCGACTGTGCGTGGCGAGTGTGTGGTTTGGGTGCGCAATACAGTCAATGATGCGCTTGATGCCTATAGGTTGATTCAGCAGCGCATGTCCAAGCCTGAAAACTGCCTGTTATTTCACAGTCGTTTTGTTTTACAAGATCGAAAAACTATCGAAACGCAAGTGTTGTCATTGTTCGGGAAACACAGCAGTAATGCAGAGCGCCAAGGTAAGGTTTTGATAGCGACTCAGGTGTTTCAAGAAAGCCTTGACGCTGATGCTGACCTGATGATTTCTGATATTTGCCCGATTGATGATTTGATTCAACGTGCAGGGCGTCTGCATCGTCATACCCGCGATACGAACAAGGCATACCAGCGCGATATTAAAGACACAAGGCCGGCTCCGGTTTTATATGTGCATGCGCCTGAGTGGGATGCTAATCCTCAATCAGACTGGCTCAGCAGAGAGTTTCAGGGGACTGAGTATGTTTATCGCTCTCCAGGGCGATTATGGCTGGGGCTACGAGAGTTATTGGAGCTGGGTGCTATACGCATGCCTGGAGAAGCGCGGCAGCTGATTGAGTCTGTGTACGGTGATAGTGCTTACGAGCAGATCCCTGAAACCTTAAAGCATAAAGAGCATGAGTTGTTGGGTGAACAACGCAGTAAAGCGGCCAAGGCAAAAACGGGAGTATTGAATTGGCAGCGTCATGGTTACAGTGCTGCAAGTGCGGCTGGTTGGTACGAGGATGATACCGATATAGGCACTCGCCACAGCGATATTGAAACGGTCGAAGTGGTTTTGCTGAAAAAGACCGCCAATAACGGTTTGGCTTTTTGGGTGGATGATCAGCGTTTTAGTCTTGCGTTGAGCACAGTGAAGCTATCTAAAAAGAAATACGGCGATAACCTTGCCCAAGTTCCTACCGTTCTTGAGGCTGCCTTGCTAGAGCTACAGAAGAAAAACAAATACATGGAGTATCAGCGGGTGTGGATTCCAGCTGAAGATCCCACTTTCACCTACGACGCAGTGATGGGGTTTTCTGAGAAGTAAATCCCCGCTAATCAGGAGTGATTTTAATGAGTAAAAATGTTTTACGAGATCCGTTTTTTCCGTTTCAAATGCGCGATGGCTCAGAGCAAGTGCTGCCATTAACAGCCATAGTGGATGCCGATGTGGTTGATTTTGCACTGCCACGAGCTGACTTTCAGGGCGCGGCGTATCAGCTTGCGATTGGCGTATTACAAACAGTTTTTGCGCCAGATGATAAGCATGATTGGCGAGATTTGTACGATGAAGCGCCAAGTATAGATGAGCTGAAAAAAGCCTTTGATAAGGCGGCGCATGCATTTAATGTGACAGGTGATGGTCCTTTGTTTATGCAGGATTTTTATCCTCTGGACGATGCCAAGCCGACAACAGTTGCAGGCTTGTTAATAGAAGCGCCAGGTGCCAATGGCTTGAAGCTGAATACTGACCACTTTGTTAAGCGCGGTATTGGCAGTGTTATGTCGTTGGAAATGGCAGTTCTGGCCTTGTTCACATTGCAAATCAATGCGCCTGCCGGTGGTTCAGGACATAGAGTCGGGCTGCGTGGCGGCGGACCGTTGACAACCTTGCTTTTGCCCTCAACAGATGATGCAACTTTATGGCAGAAGCTATGGCTGAATGTTATTAATCTAGACGCGTGCTCCTATGACGAGCCTGACTTGCACGGTGCTGATGTTTTTCCATGGCTGGCACCTACGAAAATAAGTAATAAAAAAAGTACAGAAATCTATGCGCCTGATGTGCACCCGCTGCACATGTATTGGGCTATGCCAAGGCGCATCCGTTTAACTGTCAATGAAGGTACTGAGCAGTGCCAGCTCAGTGGTGTTGCTGCAGAGCAAACAGTCTCTGAATACAGGACACAAAACTATGGTGGCAATTACTCAGGGAGTTGGCGTCATCCGCTGACACCTTACAAGCACAACCCCAAAAAGCCTGATGAGGAGCATCTGTCTGCCAAAGGGCAGCCTGGCGGGCTAACCTATAAAACCTGGGATGCGCTGACGCTAACCGATGATTCAGAAGGGCAGCGATGCGCGCAGGTGGTTGAGCATTTCTATCAAATCTCTGATGGCTATGAGGATCTGTTCAGCGAGCTTCCTCGGCTCTGGGTCTTTGGTTACGACATGGACAATATGAAAGCCCGTGGTTGGTACTCGGTGTCTATGCCTGTTTTTGCCATCCCCGCGCAGCAGCAAGCTGCGTTTTTACGCCCGATCAAAGAGTTGCAAAGCTTAGCCTCCAATGCTTTATGGCATTGCCGTACACAAATAAAGACGGCTTGGTTTGAACGGCCCGGTGATGCAAAGGGGGACACCTCTTTTATTGACCTTGAATTTTGGCAGCGCAGCGAGGCCGCTTTTTATAAGGCCGTACAGCAGTTGGTCAGTCAAGAGAGCAGTGAAGCTCAAACTTTGACCTCGCCGTGTGCCAGCGAGTGGCTCAACGCGTTACGTCATACCTGTATTAATTTATTTGATGAGTATGCGTTGTCTGCTGGCTTGGGCAATCAACGCTCAATGGAAAAGCGTATTCAAGCGCGCCGAGCTTTAATGGGCTGGTTATTCGGCGGCAAAGACATTAAAGCCTTTATATCAAATCATAAAATTCCAACAGCTAAGGAGGTGGCTTAATGAACAAAGACGTTGAGCGAATTGTACAGCGATGGTGGCAATCTATGTTTTTGTCGCCGGATGAACTGAAAAAGTCAGGTCTATTTCCTGCACCTACAGCACACAAGGCACAGCTAAAACGTTGCGACAGTATTGACGCGGCAATGCTCACTGAAGGTTTTAGAAAACTTTGGTTTTCTCTGCCAGAGGAACTCACGCAAACAGCTAAATCAACTGATATTGAGTGCTGGGCAACCATCGCGGCAGCCTTGGTGCATGTGAAAAATGATTCTAAAAATAAGTTGGCAGAAGCAGCAGGAAGTAAAGCAGGAGGTGAAAAGTCGATTGTGAGCGAGCTGCGTTTTGCTCAATTACAAGACGCAAAAACAGCGGATGATTTTTTGCGCCGTTTACGCCGCATTTTGCAGCAAATTAAGGGCGATATTTCAGTCGTTTCCTTAACGCAAGACATAGAACAGTGGTTTAAAGAGCACCGCTCATTAATGCCACGCAAAGCGGATAAGCGTATTGCAGTGCAGTGGGCGATGGACTATTACCGCTCTGCCTCGAAGAAATAAGTCGTTATTTATAGAATTTTAAAGGAAGAACCATGAGCCAATTTATTCAGTTACATCTATTAACCTCTTATGCACCATCGAATCTTAATCGTGACGATTTGGGACGCCCTAAAACTGCAAAAATGGGTGGTTTTGAGCGTTTACGTGTGAGTTCACAAAGCCTTAAACGTAATTGGCGTGTGTCTGATTTATTTGAGCAAGCCATGGCCGGCAACATTGGTATTCGTACCAAGCGTTTTGGTGTAGAGGTCTACGAGGCTTTATTGGCAGCAGGTGTTAAAGAAAAGCCCGCAAAAGAGTGGGCTACCAGTATTGCCGGTGTTTTTGGTAAAGGTAAAAAAGATTCGCTTGAAATAGAACAACTGGCTCATATCAGCCCAGCAGAGCAAGAAGGCGCTTTAGCACTTGCTAAACTGCTGGCTGCAGAAGACAGAGCCCCAATAGAAGCTGATCTTAAACTGTTGAAGGCCGATCAAACCGCCGTTGATATTGCTTTATTTGGCCGTATGCTAGCTTCAAGCCCAGCTTTTAATGTTGAAGCAGCCTGCCAAGTTGCACATGCCATCAGCGTACACAGCGTTGTGGTCGAAGATGACTATTTCACAGCTGTTGATGATTTAAACGATGGCAAAGTAGATTCAGGCTCATCGCACATTGGCGAGTCCGGTTTCGCAGCAGCATTGTTTTACAGCTACATTTGCATCAATAAGTCTCAGCTTATTGACAACCTAGACGGTAATGAAGAGTTGGCTAACAGTGCGATTAAAGCGCTAGCTGAAGCCGCTGTAAAAGTATCACCAAAAGGTAAGCAAAATAGTTTCGCGTCCCGTGCATACGCAAGTTTTGTGTTAGCCGAAAAAGGAACGCAACAACCTCGCTCGCTGTCGGTTGCATTCTTAAAGCCAGTAACAGATGAAGATCAAGCTTCAGCAGCAATTGCTGCTTTGGAGTTACAGGCAGACAACTTTGACAAAGTATATGGCGCATGTGCTGATGAGCGTTATGCGATCAATGCAATACAAGGCGAAGGTAGCTTTGATGAGCTAACGAAGTTCATTACGCAATAATGGAGGCGCTATGAACGCTTATTTGGTTTTCAGACTATACGGGCCGTTAGCCAGCTGGGGGGTGCCTGCAGTCGGGGGTGACC
>JAVETP010000103.1:0-7889 GCA_034006005.1 Pseudomonas sp. | reverse complement strand
CTGCTTGAGGGCTTCGAGGTCTGCTTTTTTCATGACGTACTCCAGTGACGGACCGGATATACAGTAGTTTATACAGTGCCATGAGAATACGCCAACAGAGGATGCAAACATAGCCGTATTCAAACAGTCTCTAGATGATATGCGCTTGATACAAAACAATCCCTTTGTCACACCACCAACCCCGCAGAATTCTCCCGCAACCACTCCCGACACACCTGATAATCCGGCATAACTCTACCCACCTCACGCCAAAACTCTGGCGAGTGGTCATGATGGATCAGGTGGCAAAGCTCATGGATAACAACGTAGTCCACCATTCGATTCGGTGCGAGCATAATCAGCCAGTTAAATTCCAGCTCGCCTTTAGCTGTGCAACTACCCCAGCGGGACTTGAAGGTTTTGATATTTACACTAGCAGGCTCAACACCAACGATAGGTGCATAGCGTTTAACTTTTTCTCGGATCTTCTGTTCGGCTTGGCGTTTGTACCAACGTACAATCGCGTTACGGATCATATAAGGCTGCTGGCCTGACTCAGGCATCTGCACGACTAATCGCCCCTGCAACAGCTTCACAGGAGCAAATGGGCCATGCGCAACTTTAAGCCGGTAGTTACGCCCGAGGTATGGAAAAGCCTCACCTGAAACAAACTGCTTACTACTAGCCGGTGCCATGTCGCGTTGCAGGGCCATTTTCTCTTTGATCCATAAGCGCTTGGATAACAAGAGCTGATCAATCTTTTCAATACTGGTACTGGTAGGCACAACAATAGATACAGCACCTTCTTCCACGCGTATGTCCGCCGATTTACGACGACTAGTGCGGATGACTTCAGCAATAAAGCCGTTGCCATCACGATACTCAGGAATACTTGAAGCCACTATCATGCTGCTACCCGTTATCTGTTATCTGTTATCTGTTATCTGTTGTTACCCGTTTTGTTATCTAACACCAAAACGAGTCTCTGCTAATTCCATAAAACGATCCTGCACCACTCTAACCAGCTTCGCATCGCTGTACGAGCACTCCAGAATGGCGCGCTTGATCTCTTTCTTCATACGCTTTACTTCATCAGGCTTAGCAAAGAAATCAACGATCTGTGTGGCTTCGTCAAACATGCTAACGAGGCTCTGGCTGGTTGCTTTGATTTCATCGTGTACGACTTCGCTGATGGTTTCATCGCCGGTATGGTTGGCGACTTCAGCCATAAGGATGTTGTAGAAAGCCAATTCAGTATCGGTTAAGCCCAAGTCGGTCGCAGTCTGTTTGCGTTCTGATTCGATGTTGTTACGGAAGTCTAAAAGCATCTCGACCTGCTGCTCCCACTTACCGTTATTTTGTTGAATAATGTCCTGCAAGCGTAGACTGAGTGACTTGTAGTATTCAGGGTCTTCGTCAAGATTGACGGTAATGTGATGCTTAATCGCGCTCTCAATTTCGGAGGCACGGGACTCAGGTGATTTAATCTGCTCAACCGACTGCTTAAAGTTAGTTGCCATCAAATCTATCGGTGGGATTTTCGGATCAACGCCAGTGCTGATGATGTGCTCTTCAACCAAAGCTCGCACCTTGGCACCCACATCTTGGATATTCAGCCCCGGATCACGGTAGCGGTTACGCGCCGCATTCTGCACCTTACCCCACAGCTTCAGATCACTCACATAGGGCTTCGCTGCTACATCTGGCAGAATCACATCCATTTGCTTGGCAAAGCGCTTAAACGCCATCTCAAATTGCTGACGGACATCTTCGTCTTTGAGGAACACAACGTAGTCGTCAATATCCTTACCCTTGAGTGAGCTAAACATATTAGCAACACGGGTGTGGGTCGCTTGCAGCCTTGGTATCTCATCTTTCAGCGTTTGATACGCACCTTGCACGTCTTCGCTGCTGAACATCTCCAGTGCTTCGGTCAGGTAGTCTGACAAGCCGTGATAATCCACCACAAAGCCTGCATCCTTACCCTTATAGGTACGATTCACCCGTGCGATGGCCTGCATTAAGGTGTGCTCCTTGAGGCTGCGGTCGATATACATCACCTGTGCAATAGGCGCATCAAAGCCGGTGAGCAGCATATCTTTCACAATCAGAAACGCGGTTGGATCTTGGCCTTCACCCATACCCAATGGCTTGGTGAAGTTTTTAATCACTTCTTTCTGATGGACTGCGTTGGTATAGGGCGTATAGCGGGCTTCATCATTGTGATTGCCAGAAATAATCACTTCGGATGGCGGAGCGCCAAGCTCATCGAGTGTTTGCTTAAACAGGGTCGCAGCATAACGGCTACCCACGACAATCATGCCTTTGAAGCCATCCGGCTGAATCTTTTCTCGATAGTGCTTGAGTAAATCAATACACACCCAGCGGATACGCGCAGGCGCTTCACGCACTGCGCGCTCTACGCCGTGCTTCTTTTTGATCTCGCGCTTATCTTCATCACTGAAGTCTTTGAAGTACTCTTCAAACAAAGCATCTAGCGAGCTACCCACCACCTCAGTCTGCACTTGGCGACCTTCGTAGATGATGCGCACTGTGGCACCGTCTTCTACCGCTTCATTGATTTTGTACTCATCAATATAGCCACCAAACGCCTGATCCATTTTCTGGTTTTTCAGCAGTGGTGTACCGGTGAAACCTATCTTCGGCGCATTGGGTAAAGCGGCGTTAATAGTCGCTGCCAGATTACCAAACTGCGTACGGTGCGCTTCATCCGCCAGCACAATAATTTTGTCGCTGGGGTTAAGGTCGTTGAAGTCACCTTCAGCTTCAGCTTCCTGAAACTTCTGCACCATCGCGGTAACAATATCGGATGAGTCGCGGCTCAGTAGGGTTTTCAACTCCGCTACTGTGCCAGCGTTATAGATGGTTTCGTTTTGCGCAGCGCGGAAAGTATTCGACAGCTGTGAGTCGAGCTGAGTACGGTCAGTAACAAAGACCAGTTTGTACTGCTGCAACTCTGGATCACGGCGCATCTTCACTGCCAGCATCACCATAGTCAGCGACTTACCCGAACCTTGGGTATGCCAGATAATTCCAGACTTTTCTTTGCGGTCTGCACCAGATTTAAGCCGCTCAATAACCTTATTCACTGCACGGTACTGCTGATAGCGCGCAATCTTCTTGATTAAGCGACCATCTACAGGCTCAAAAATAGTGAAGTTTTGAATCAGATCCAGAAAGCCTGCTCGATTAAACATACCCGCCAGCAAACGCTGCTGTGGATTGATTTCAGCGGGTTGGCCTGAGCCGTTAGCAATCTGCTGAGCTTGAGCTAAATACGCCGGTGATGGCACATCAGACAGCGCAACAGGATTACCGTTAGCGGTTGGTAAAGGTTGTGCCAGTAAATTATGAATATCGGCATCGGTGTGCGGATAAGCATCTTTCCAATCGCTGTAATACTGAGCGGTGGAACTGATGGTGCCAACTCTGGCTTGATCGCGGCAGGTACTGACCATCAAATGGTTGTACCAAAATAACTTTTCCGCACCTTCATCGCTGGCGGGTTCACGCAGATTGGCATAACGGCGCATTTGGTTAATGCCTTCGGCAATCGCATCCGAGGCATACGGCGATTTGCACTCAATCACTGCCAACGGCAGGCCATTCACGAAGCAAACGATATCGGGGATTACATTCTGGTTAGCGCCTTCAATCTTGAACTGGTTGGTGCAGAGAAAATCATTATTTTCTGGATTATCAAAGTCGATAATCTTAACCGTTTGTCCTTTGCGGCCTTTGCCTAAGTCCTGCTCTACAGAAAGGTAATTCACCAGCATCTGGTAGATGGAATGGTTGTACTCCATGAGCGCTGCATGAAACGGATGAGTTATCTCACGCATCACCTTGCGCAGGTTTTCGTCACTGATCCATGGGTTCAGCTTACGCAAAGCAGATTCAAGGCGACCCACCAGCACCACATCGCGGTAGTAATCGCGTTCGGCTTTTTGTGAGCCAATGCCAGCAGCTAGCGGTGCAAGACTGGCTCCAGGCACATACGTCCAACCCAGCTTGATTAGCTGCTGAATGGCGGGTTGTTCTACCTTGAATTCTTCTGCATTAAACATAGTGATTATCGGTGCCTGATAATCAGACGACCGCAGACTCCTTGTCGGTGAGTTTGACGCGCACCTTACCGGTGAGCAGATCTTGCATTAGGGCACTTTTTACAGACTTCAAGGCCGCCATCTTTTCTTTCATAACTATGACTTTTTTATCAATGGCTGATAATGCATTGTTTATTTTAACTTGTTCAGAAAGCGCCGGCTTAGGGATCAACACATCAAAAAACTCACTAGATCGTATATGCACCTGCGTACTTCCTACTAAGATTTTTCGCATTTCTTTGCGATACCAGTCCGAGTTCGATAACTGAGCTAAATATCCACCATGAAGACCATCATTTAATCGAAAACCATAAACGCCTTGTGCAATCAAAAAGTCGCCATTTTGCTCAATCTCTACAATTAAACCGATGCTAGGACCAGCTGGTACCAAATCACGCAGAACAGTAATCATAAAGTTTTTATTCACCCAGCTTTTTGGAACTGACGCTGCGTAATAATTAGTACAATATGATTTTTCACCCCAAATCAACTTGCCTCCAAACTGAATAGCTTTTTTAGGGATAACACCGAAACCCTCATCAGAAAAATCTGCTGGACTTAAAGATGCTCCACTTCTTTTTTCAATTACATAGTCAGAAACTGGAACAACATCCCAAGCTGCTGGTATCCGCCCCACTGGCGAATCCTTGAACTCAGTATGCCCAATCCCTTTGGTCAATAACTCCTGCATCATGCCGGTTTTCAGGTCTTTCAGCTTGTCGATCTGTGCACGTGTTTTTTCGATAACATCATCGACAGATGACAGAATAGTGGCGATTTTTTGTTGTTCGGGGAGTGGTGGAAGTAAAACAATGCCATCCAGAATTTGAGCCGTACCTAGATTAGCTTGAGCACCTAACCCACTTGCACCCATGCAATAGGAACGCCAGTCATCGTAGTTAGATAAGTAGGCTAAAAAGTATTTGGACACCCTTTCTTCATCAACTTTAATTAGGCCAACCCGCTGATTTAAAAGGTACTCTCTATCAGCATTGACAATACAAGCCCTCCCGATCAGTTCCATTGTTGGGGTAACGTCGGTCATTGCCATTATTAAATCTTGAGGCTTAACAATGTAACGTAATAGTTTTTCTCGGTCGGCACTATTCCAGTATTTTATTTTTTTATTGTCTTTCTTAAAAATCCCATCAAGCTGAATACTACCCATGGAAACAATAGGTATACCCTCAGGTGCATAACCTTTTGCGCTAAATGCATTGCCATTTTGAAACTGGGTAATAATCTCGCTCATTTCAAGCATGGACCACCCTTCGGGAATTGGATTACTCATACCCCAGCTCCGCCAAAAAACCTTTCATCACTTCCTCAGCCTCAGCCACCTGCACATCCAGCTCTTTCAGCGACACGCGGTACTTATCCCACCAGCGTTCCAGCTGCTCGATAACCGCTGCATTCTCAGCACCGACCACTTCACGAATCTTTTCTTTGCTGTCGATTGCAGCTTTAAACTCGTAATACAGTTCAGCCGCTAAAGGCTCTGCATCCCGCTTAACAAACACTGTACTGACATCAAAGCCTTCCAGTATTTCCTCACGGATATACTCGCTTTCCACTTCACGCACTGGAATGCCGCCGTGCAAAATAGCGCGGACATCAAAGATTTCAGGCGGTGGGCTGGTGTCGGCATAGCGGCGGATATTCAGGTTGTAGTCGTTCTCAGCAATCTCAGCCAAGGTGACGACTTTTGAGTAGCGTTTGATCTCGGCGAAGTCATCAAAGGTCTGCACGATCTTGGCAATATCTTGCGGGCGTAAGACGTTCTGGTTTTTGCCTTCTTCGTATTCCAGCTCGCCATTGATAAACAGCACCTTGCCATTGCGTTCGGCGGGCTTGGCTTTGTTAATAATTAACAAAGATGCCGGAATGCCAGTGCCGTAGAACAAACCAGCAGGCAGGCCAATCACCGCTTCCAGCAAATCATCATTAAGAATGCCCTGCCGGATAGCTTTTTCACTGGAGCCACGGAACAGCACACCATGCGGCATCACTACACCGGCCATGCCTTCAGCGTTAAGACTGGCGATCATGTGCTGGACAAAGGCTAAATCGCCAGAGTCTTTCGGTGGCGTGCCATAGGGGAAGCGCCCGTAAGCGTCGGCATCGGCTTCTTCTTTACCCCATTTCTTCAGGCTAAACGGTGGGTTAGCAATCACACGGTCAAAGGTCATCAGCTCACCGCCTTGGGTGTGCTGCGGATTACCGAGCGTATCGCCCTTGCGAATATCCGCGCTGTAGACACCGTGCAAGAACATATTCATCTTGCAGATGGCCCAAGTATTCAGGTTCATTTCTTGGCCGAACAGCGACAAGTTCGATGGATTTTCACCATGACGCTCAAGGTAGTTACGGGTCTGCACCAACATACCGCCCGAACCTGCGGTCGGGTCATAGATACGCATACCGGCTTGCGGCTTGAGCAAGGACACCAATAGCTCAACCACTTCGGATGGGGTGTAAAACTCACCGCCTTTTTTACCGGCGCTGTCGGCAAACATCTTAATCAGATACTCGTAAGCCGTACCCAATAAGTCAGGACGCTCAAAGTCACAGTTACGCAAGCGGTAACGGCTGAAGTGACTGAGCAAATCACGCAGCTTTTTATCCGAGAGTTTGTTCTTGATATTGAAGTCGATGGAGACCAACACACCTTCCAGTGAGTCGTTGAACTCTTCAATGGCTTCAGTGGCTTTGTTCAGCTCAGCGCCAATATCGTGCTTCAGATCTTTAATCGAATCCCAGCGCGCAACGGGCGGGATGTAGAAGGTCTTGTCGTACTCATCTTCATCATCAGCCAGCTCAAGCGCTTGGGCTTGGGTCTTACCGGTACCAACGTAATACTGCACCACACCTTCTTTGGCCTCATCAAAGGCATCGGATAGACGCTTTAAGAACATCATGCCGAAGATGTAGTCTTTAAATTCAGAGGCATCCATGTTGCCGCGCAAAATATCAGCGGCTTCCCATAAAAACGATTCGAGTTGTTGCAGGGTGACTTTGTGGCTCATTGATTGGGTTCCATGTACAGCGATAACAACAGGACTGACAGTTCTCAATTCAGCTACTCATTCAAAACCGTGAACAAGAAGCGTAAAACTGCCGATATAAAAGAGTAAATACGGTTGAGCATAGCGCTAAAGCTACGCTTGGGGAAGTAAGGCCTGAGCATATGCCCAGTGCCTGATGCAGCAAAAACATCAGCAGTAATCCATTTATGCTGTATTGGCAATACAGCGATGGCTTCACCCTCAAGGAGCTAGTGACTTAGGGCACTGAAGCTTTACATAACCGTTGATTTCGCTACTGAAATAGCACAATCAAGTCCACATTCAGCGCCTCTGATATTTGATAAATTTTAGTCAGCGTTATATTTTTCTCACCTCGTTCTATATGCCCCATATAACTTCTATCAATATCTGCCAAAGAAGCCAGAGCTTCTTGTGACAACCCTTTTTCCTTTCTTATTTCGCGCACTCTATTACCAAAATCCACCAGCCGCTGGTCTTTCATAAAAGCCTACCTAAAAGGTAGAACTATCACGTCAGGATGCCTATAATTCCACGGGATATAACTCTCATTTAGCTGCTAAAATCAGCTTTTCAGGTTTTCTATTCTGTGAAACCAGAGCGCTTTACCGGCAAAAATTAGCGCAGCAGCGAATTAGCGGTAACTGTCAAGGTATCTGTCGCCTTTGAGTTTTTCTATGCTGCGTTTTTTATAGCCTCAGCAAGCTTCTTGTGTTCCGGGTTTAAAGTCACCTCCGTA
>JAVETP010000102.1:0-8182 GCA_034006005.1 Pseudomonas sp. | reverse complement strand
TCGGATTAATACGAGTGGAATATGCAGTTCGGAAAAAGAAGATGTAATGAAAATGTTGGGTGATATAGTTAAAAAAGAAACGCTCCGATAGTTTTTATAATTAACACACTGCAGCCCACCAAAATTTTGTGATGGGCTGCAGAATGTCAGAACTACAGCACTTCTTCTTCCTTTTTAAGTCTTGCGCTAACACGCAACGCACTGAGGATCGCTAGCAGCGGAGCAATAGCCAGCATCGCGAACAACCAGAATGCAGCATTTGAGGTGCCTTCAATACCGCCAGGTATATTTAAGCCGCCGAGGTTGGTGAGCATTCCTGCTAGCGCCGAGCCAAGCGCTGTGGCGAACAGTTGTACTGTCGTGATTGATGTCGCTGCGGCATCTTGATCTTCACGAGGAGCGACTTGCAAAATTCGCGTCAATAGGTGCGGCCAACCCAATCCGATACCGAAGCCTACCAAAGTCAGTCCCAAGCAAATAAAACTCAGCACAGTCCAATCGCCTTGCGCATACCGTGGTGTGCTAAACGCCAGAACAAGCATTCCTGCTAATACCAATACGGGACCATTGACGATCGCGCGACGAATGCCGCTATCTTTCCAGCCAGAACTCCAGACTTCTGAAACCGTCCAGCCGGCAGCCATCAATGCAGCTAGGTAACCGGACACCAGAGGAGTTTGTTCATGTAGGGTTTGCAGGAAATACGGTACGAAGGTTTCGCTGGTCATACCGATGACTAATAACCCGATGGTGATGTATAGGGCCAGTAAGGGTGAGTTCAGGCGCAGTGCATTCTTGGGCAATAAGCGTGTTTCGCTGGTGAATTCTTTACGTACTAAAAACCACATCAGTACCGCCGCACATACTACGCCTGCGATATTCCAGAATGGATCTGATGAAGTACTGCCTGCACTGATTGCCAATACGGCACCTGTTAATAGCCATAATTGAGCGATGGGTAGCTTGCTTGCGGTGTCTGCATCGTCTCGATTTCGTGTCGGCAATACCAACCAGACCAGTACTACATACAGCAATGTTACCGGCACCAATATGCCGAATGCGGCACGCCATGCATCCATTTCGGCAAAGATACCGCCTACTGCTGGACCGAGCAGGGTTGCTACGCCCCACATACCAGAAATCAGTGCCATTGCTCGCGGCCATAAACGTTCATCAAACACTGCATAAATCATGGTGTAGCTTAAGGCAAACAGAAACCCACCACCAAAGCCTTGTAAGGCACGGCCAAATAACATAATCGGCATATTTGGAGATAGAGCGCATGTCAGGCTACCGAGAATAAAGAGCACTGCAGCAACACCATAGGCAGCACGCGAGCCTGCAACGGCAAGCAGCTTGGCAGTTAATGCTGAGCCAAGAATAGAGGTCACCACGAACAGTGTTGTGTTCCATGCATAGAGATCCAGTCCACCAATATCCTTAACTACCGACGGCAAGACCGTCGTCGCGATATAAATATTGATGGCATGCAGCGCTACCCCTCCAGATAAGGCTGCAGAGTACGCCGCATTTTTGCCAGAGAGTAAGTCTCCCCAGCTTCCTTCATTTGTAGACATATAAACTCCATGCAATAGAAATCCGTAACGCATCGTTGCCGTGAGGAAGACGATGCGTTATATTAATTAAACAAGATAACGCTTTGAATATTGATGGGGTACTAATATTTTGTCAAGTAAATACTTGTTAAATTCGAGTGGAGGTCTGACGTCCACTGCTGATCGACTACTGCATATGCTTAAAACTCGAGGGCCGCAACAAGCCGCAGATGCAGGTTTGGCACTTGAGATGACTGCCGAAGCTGCGCGTCAGCAGTTCACAAAATTGGCAGCATCGGGTTTAGTCGAAGCTTTTTCACAGTCCAAAGGTGTTGGGCGTCCCAGCCAGTTTTGGATGTTGACGCAAGCGGGGCATGAGCGTTTCCCAGATACCCATTCACAACTGACCGTTCAGCTATTGGATACAGTGCGTGAAACCTTTGGTGAGCAAGCGATTGATCGACTGATTAATCTGCGTGAGCAGAAAAGTCGGGAGTTGTATGTGCGTGAACTGAAGTCTGCGCCAGATTTAAAGTCGCGTGTTGCGCGATTGGCGGAGCTGCGCACAAGCGAAGGTTATATGGCTGAATATGAGGTGTTTGATGATGGGTCTTTATTGTTTATAGAGAACCATTGTCCAATCTGTGCAGCAGCAACGGCTTGCCAAGGTTTTTGCCGAGCGGAATTGATGATGCTCGAACAGGTATTGCAAGCACGTGTTGAGCGCGTTGAGCACATCCTTCAGCAGGCGCGCCGGTGTGCGTATAAGGTGAGGCCGTTGTTGGATGAATAGGCTTATTGAACGCCGATAAAATATGTAAACCCTTGGTATGGGACAGTCGGGTGCAAACTTAAATTTTTTGGTTTTGGGTTTTACGAGCAGTCAATAATCACACTATTTTTAGTTGGAAAACAGTTTAAACATGGACGGTTAGATGCTTCACAGTAACTATTTAAAGCAGTTAGACCTACAAGATATTGTGCTCTTTTTAACTCTATTGGAGCAGCGCAATGCTAAGCGGACGGCCGAAATTATGAACGTCAGCCAGCCAACTGTAAGTTACGGCTTGAAGCGCTTAAGGAACTGTTTTGACGATGTTTTATTTTCTTCGGCTGGCGGTGTTTTAGCTCCGAGCAGCAAAGCAGAGAACATTGCTCCCTATTTAAAAATGGTTGTTGAGTCTGTTAATCGCTGCGCTGAAGATGATTGCATGTCCGCTTCAGGTGCAATATCGAAGGTATGGCAACTCTGTGCTCCTGAGTACTTTGAGCTGAGTCTGCTGCCTTATGTACTGAGCTATGTCGTCGCTGAAAGCCCAGGTGTCTCACTTCATCTTGAGAAGCTGGGTCGAGACCTTCCCGTAGATAAGCTGATGTGTGGTGACTTGGACTTAGCGATTGGTTTTGGGCCGGGTTACCATCAAATGCATCCGGACTTGGCTTGGGAATCTATCCTGACAGGCAGCTTTGTTTGCCTTGCTAGCCACGTTCGAGTGAACCCTGATGCGCCGATAAGTCTTGATGAGTTTTGTGCTACACCGAATGTGTTCCCAACGCCTTGGGCGTCTGAGAAAAACATGGTAGATAGTTGGCTTGAGACAATTGGTAGGTCGCGCAATATTTTAGCTAAAGCCAACAGTTACCAAGCTGCTATTAATATTCTTTCCAAAGTCCCCGCAATCTTAGCTTTGCCATCGCATTTGGTCAGTTTGCTTAATATTCCTGCTGGCGTGCGGATTTGTCAGCCGCCTCATGGTTTTCCAATTTTCACTATAGATATGGTTTGGTCGCGTGAGCGTAGTCAGAGCCAAGAGTTCTTCAAGCTGAGAGAGCATTTAAAGCGTGCGACACAAGAGCTCACGACATCAGTCACGATGACGTATTAAAATTTAATATTGCTTTTTTAAATCTTAAGACCTGTGTTGGTTCTTTTTCACTTATCTTGTGTTTTGCATCTAATGCCCCACACAAGTGAGTAAGGAGAAACCAGTGCATGCTTTTGTTAAATAACAGAGAGTTATTTCAGTACCGTCGAAGTAGTGTGAGTGAGCAATCATGAACATTACAAAGAGGTACGAAAATTTTATTATATTTCTCGCACCCTTAATTAATAGCGTTGGCGGGATCGCGATTGATCTTTATGCTCCCAGTATTCCATCCATCGGTAAAGAGTTGGCTGCCAGTCCTAGTTTGATGCAAAACACGATCACGGTAACTTTACTTTGTTATGCCGTTGGTCAGCTTTTCTTTGGTGTTATGGCAGATGCAAAAGGACGGCGTCCCTCTATTTTATTAGGGTTGTTATTGTTTGTTGTTGGCAGTGTGATGGCAGTTTTTGCGACGTCGATTGAAATGCTGCTGTTTGCTCGAGGCGTTCAAGGCTTTGCAATAGGTGCTTGCCAAGTCGTTGCCAGAGCAATTTTAGTGGACAACATAAAAGGACCGCGCTTCGGTGTTGCGATTATTTACTTGAGTTTAGCGTTCGGCCTTGGTCCGATCATCGCACCTTATATAGGCGGCAAAATAGAAGTCAGTCTTGGCTGGCGTTATAATTTTGTTCTGTATGCAGCTTACGGCATCACAGTACTCGCTTTTGTTCTCGCAGGGTTAAAAGAGTCGTTACCCCGTGAGCGCATTCGTCGACCTATTGAAACAATGATGGGCTATAAAGTGATTTTGAAGGACTCCCGCTACCGAAGCTCTGTGATTATTTTGGGGGCTGGATTTTCTTCTTTTCTTCTCTGGAATGTTATAGGGCCTTATCTCGTTCAGGAGCGTTTGGGATATAGCGCCGACTTCTTTGGCACAACGGCGCTGTGTGTAGGTCTGTGCTATTTTGCAGGGACGCTGCTGAATCGAGTAGTGATTAAGCGTTTCTCTTCTTTCTCTTTAATGGTGTTTGGTACAGCTCTTTCGTTTCTAGGTGTCTTGGTCATGGCTCTATCGACGGTAGGCCTGACTTTAAATACTCTTCTGGCCGGCATTATGCTGGTTGCACTCGGCCAAGGTTTTGTTTTTTCTAATGCGCTGGCTAAATCGATGACTTTATTCCCAGACCGTGCTGGTGTGGCTGCCAGCTTGCAAGGTTGTTTAATGCTGGCTTTCGGAGCAGCAGCTTCAGGGTTAGCGAGTTACCTGCCTTTGGTGAGTAATATAAGTATCGCAGCGTTCTTCCTAGTGCTGATGATGATCTCTATTGTGGCTATCTGGAGACTGCAGCAATCGTCACGTAAAGCGAGTCTTGTATAGACATCTGACATGCCAAGTCTGCACAGGCGAAGCAGGCAGTAACCTGTGCAAACTTGGCTGAATTAACTGCCGAGTTTGGCGATAATTTACTAGTGCGGGCCGTTTTTCGGCGACTGCCTAGTATGCAAAATTAGTTTAGCGAGCTGCTACAAATGTCACTAGAACCATTTTTGAGGGTACTGTTGGCCTGAAATGTTTCGGTGGTACAAATATCCAAAACACACTATAGCCAAAGCCCCGGAGGCTACTGGTGTCACTAAAAAAGGCCAGTTTTCTCCAGTTAACATGATAACTAAGGGGTTTGCGCCCGCTGGTGGGTGGATCGTATGGGTCAGCATCATTACTATTATTGATAGACCAACAGCCAAGCCTAGGGTCAGCTCGTTCACACCAAAAAAATAAGCCACCATCAGCCCTATGGCTGCAGTTATAACGTGACCCATAATAATGTTGCGTGGTTGAGCTAATGGGCTTGTGGGAAGACTAAACAATATAACCATAGTTGCTCCAAATGGTGCCATGAGCCACAAAGCGTTCGCCTGTGAGCTGATAAAGCTAAGCCCTGTGATACATATCGCAGCGCCGATACCCGCCAATAAGGTTGTTTTCTGTTGTTTGAATAATTGCTTAATTACGTTCATAGAAGAACCTCAATGTTGAATATAAACAAGGGGGACCGATCTGTCTCCTGAGGTCATGGTAGACAGGTCGGTCTCTTGGTGTCAATATGTTTATATTGACGTTAATTCGAGGTGTTTGTATGGACAAAAGAGAGCAGCTTGTTTCAGTCGCTTTTGACCTCTTTTATCGTTATGGGGTGCATGCCACTGGTATTAATCGAGTTATTGCAGAGTCAGGGGTAGCGAAGAAAACGCTATATAATTATTTTGCCAGCAAAGAAGAGTTAATCGCTGCAACTGTCGACTATCGTGACCGGCAGTTTTTTAACTGGATTGAAAAACGTATTCTTGAAGCATCAGAAGGGCGTGACCGGTTATATGCAATGTTTGATGCGCTAGATGATTGGTTTAATGAGCGTGATAAGCAGGTGTATCCGTTTCATGGTTGTTATTTTATAAATGTTAGCGCTGAATTCAGTGACGCTCATCATCCCATACACCAACAGTGCGCTAGTCATAAAAAAGCGATGCTTGATTTGATAAGGAAGCATACTTCTAAGATTTTTTCTGATGAAAAAACTGTGGTAGAAACTTCTGAAGCAATAGCAATATTGAAAGAAGGCACTATTGTTCAGGCCCATGTTATGGGAGATCTGCAGTCTGCTATAAAAGCCAAGGCCGTTATTGAAATATTGTTGGACGCAAGGTTGAAAAGCTAGTTTTTAGTATTGCCCGCAAGAGGTTCAACCTCTGGAATATTTTTCTAGAGGGAATCAGCAGAAGCGTACCTACGAAGAGCATCGACTACTACACAATGGCTTCTGCCCAGACTTCCAGCAGATCTTCCTCTACCTCTAGAGTCATTGAAAGCGTTAGTTGTAAAGCGTATTTAAATTATAATGCTACGCGCTTTGCATCCCTCTTAAGTACTTTTTAGTTTATTTTCGTACTCAAAACTTTCAGCCCCAGCAACACGATTGCCCCACCAAATATACGGTCAATCCAATGCCCCAGCTTTTTAAACTGAGCATTAATTGCTGGTCGAGATAAAAATATAACCACCAATGAAAACCAAAAAAACTGCACCAGCATGATCCAGATGCCATAAATGGCCAATTGATACAAAGGCATGTCCGCTGAAAGGACAATTGTAAACAGAGAGACAAAATAAATAGGGGCTTTAGGGTTAAGAACATTGCACCAAAAACCCATGTTTATCGTTTTTAGCCATGAGTCATGATTAACGATACGCGACTCTGTACCTGCTGCACTCTGAGGTTTCGAGCGTAACCCTTTATAACCCAAATACAGCAGGTAGGTTCCACCTAGTATTTTGATAATCCATAAACCGATTGTAGAGTTGGCAATAATGGCCGCCAGCCCAAATGATGAATAGATGATATGAATCGATAAGCCAAGTGCAATGCCAAGGCTGCACAATAAGCCGCTCTTTTTACCTCTCACCAACGTTTGTTGTGTTACCAGTACAAAATCCGGCCCTGGTGATGCTGCTGCCAAAAGATGTATTAAGGTAATTAAAACGATCCCATGCAGTAAATCCATTTATATCCCCTTGTCGTTTATATAGAGCGATCGGAAAGCACCTGCTAAAGGATCGTGTTCAAGCAGTGGATAACACATTTTTTTCAGCATTTACTTTATTTGAGCCATTGCAGCACATCATCGATCATACCGCTGTCTGCAAGAATTTTGTTGTGACCACCGCCTGATAGCCAGAGTGACTGCGCCTGCGAGGCGTAGACATTTTCTTGGGCATCGCTCAGCGCAACGATGGCATCATCTTCGGCATGTACCACAAGAATCGGCATTGTCAGCGAGGTGAGCGCTTGGTCAACACGATAACGTTCCAGTGGTTCGCCAAGCGCTGCGGTGATTTGCTCAATCATGGAGTGCAAAGCCCGTTTTCCAAGCCCCTGTCGTTTGGCTTGCGCGAGCGCATAATCCTCCGCGCTGCGAGGAGCGCTAATCAGGATTGCACGGTCGGGCTTGAGTCCATAGCTTTCCATCGCCAGTACTGTCATCGCAGCGCCTAGGGAGTGAGCGATGACAGCATAGGGTTGATTGAATGCCGATGCGATCTCAGATATTGATAGGGCAAGCAAAGGCAGTGGTGCGTAATCTCCGCTTGCTGCGCCGTGTCCGGGAAGATCAAGCGCCACGACGCTATAGCCGGCATTTAGCAAAGGTGAGACGAATCCTCCCATAGTGAAATGGTCGCGCTCCCAGCCGTGTACCAAGAGGATTAATGGGCCGCTTCCTTTGATCCAATAGGGCACTTGCTGATCTTCTATGCTGATGTTTCTGCGCTGAAAGCCATCGAACGCCTGCGCCCAGTGCCTAATACTTGTGTTATGTCTTGGCTTCAGAAAAGAACGTGCACCAAGGGCGCCGAAGTAACTGGGCAAAAGAGCCGACATAAGGCCTACCACGGATATTGTTGCTCTTTTTCCCCACGTTTTAATAAGCATGAAGTGTCCCTTTTTTGAGATCAATTGATTGAGCTAGAATGCGTAAGTAAGGCCCACGTGGACGCGGCTAGCAGTCTTGAACTGACCGAACAAACCCGCACTGTCACCATAGAACCAGTCGGTGCCGAGCCGTCCTGACAACGTACTGTTGAATTGGTAGCGCGCTTCCAGTTGAATCAAACCGTCTTTATCGTCGATGCTCTGAATTATAAAAGCTTCCAGTGTTAACACCTCATTCCAAAGGTTGCGTCTGGCAAGAGCTGTTACT
>JAVETP010000101.1:0-8267 GCA_034006005.1 Pseudomonas sp. | reverse complement strand
CCACCCACTAAGCCGCTTATCACCACAACGTCAGTGCCTAACACATCACCCAACTCAACCGTCTGCAAAGACACGCGCGAGGTTTCAGGGTAAAACACCCAAACACCGGTCACATTATCAGCGCTAGAGAAAATCGCCTTGAGTGGCACTTTAACGTGCCCAACAATCATGCCTTCCAGTGCTTTTTGCGGCACAACATCCACCGACATACCCGGCAATACGGTGATGTCATAACCTGAATCAAGTGCCAGCACTACTTCATAGCTTTGTGTTTGGCTGTCACTCTCAGACGCAAAAGACTTTAGGGTTACGGGTAATAGGAGCTCAGGCTGCTCAGCAAACACGGCATAACCGACCACTTGCTCAGGATTCTTTGGAGCATTACGCACCACTCGCTCGGGCACATTAATCACAACTTCAAGATTATTTAGATCTTGCAGGCTCACAATAGGCTCTTTATCTTGCACATTAGTGTAGTTTTCAACATAACGCTTACTGATCACACCGGCGAACGGCGCAAGCAAACGCGTATCATCAAAATCTTTTTTAGTTAAAGCATAATCGGCTTGAGCGACATCCATGGCCGTGCGCTGCTTATCCACCTCAGACTTGGCAATCGCTTGGCTGCGTTGCCACACACTGTTAACACGGTTGTAATCGGTACGCTCTTTATTGTAGCGAGCGAGTGCCGAGCTCATTTGGATACGGTAATTGGCATCATCTAAACGCGCGACTAAATCACCTTTTTTGATCAATTGCCCTTCTTCAACAGGCAGTTCAATCACTTGACCAGGCACATTAAAGGTCAAGTCGGCACGCACCGCAGCGCGCACGCGCCCAGGAAAGCGCATACTCGCTGCTTGATTTGAAGTATCAACAACAATCATGGGCACGGGTCGTGCAACCTCCTTATGCTCAACAACAGCCTCATCGTCGCCACAACCACTTAATACGGCAAGCACTGCGGCACTTATTAGCACGCCAATTCGCTTTATCAACCTGTACACTCCTGATTCATGCAGTTATCACAATTGCCACTACAACGGCAATATGACACATAGGCACACAGTCTCACTCAAGCACCTGCACTAAGCAACGCACTCTATACCCAAAATGGGTATGATAATTTTATTCAGTTTTAATACAGCGAACAACCTGATGCCATCGAGTTATGAAAAAGTCACCCACAATTTTGGCCAAATCTTCCCGACTCATGTCGAAGCCTTATGTGAATTACTGATCATATTGCGTCAGCAGTTTTTTGGTGATCTGGACTTAATGCTGATTTTAGCCATTATCAGCTCGCGCGCTTTGCCTGCTCGTCAAGCCAGCCAGATGACCTATAACCAATTTATCAGTGATAACGCTAAACAGCGTGCAGATCAACCGATCAATATTCAATCCATTGCCGAGTGCAGCGGTATTGCTCGAGAAACCGTGCGGCGCAAAGTGAATAAATTGCAAACATTGGGATTTATTGAACGTGATAGCAGCGGCATGCTTAAAATCACAGATAAAGCGATTCAACAATTAAAGCCCGCTACAGAAGCGAGCCTCGATTATCTGGTGACTTTAAATAAAAGCAGTGCAACAGCAGAGAGTACACAAGACAACAGCTAAGCCATTGTCTTTCAACAGCCTATAAAAAACCTATGTTTTATTAGCAGTAGATTATTGAGCCAGTCTCAGCTCTGGCTCCAGTGCAACATCAGCTCGCTAAAAGCTAAGCATAACCCTGCAATACAAATAACGGGTAACTGCGACCATTTTTATGCTCAATACTAAAAATCTCGCGGTAGCTTAAGTCTTTGAAGCCGGCCTTCGCAGCCTCTTCCATAAGATGCTGTGGATCAAAGCCTAAGTGAACAACACCCTTAGCGTCATTATCACCATGGAAACTGCCATCTTCGCTATACAGATCAATTAACACCAGCAGCCCAGCGTCGTTAAGGCACTGATGCATACAACTTAACAACTTAGGAATATCAGCCACATGATGCAATGCCATACTGCTGATCATGCCGTCATAGGTTTCGCTTAAGCCACAAAAAATATCATGCTCAAGTGTGGTGATATTGGCTATGTTTTTATCGCTCAGCTTAGCCAACATCGCGGCTGAAGTATCCAATGCTGTGACATGGCCCACATGCTCAGCCAGTGGCACGCTGGATGCACCGGTACCAGCACCAAAGTCCATCCAATGCTGGCTTTTATTCAGTGTTAACTCTGGAAAAATTTTATCTGTTAACGCAGCCAACTGCTTAGAAATCGGACTGTGTTCAAATCGCTCAGCGGCGCGGACAAAATGCGCCTCCGCCAGCGCCTGTGACTTATCTATCATCAGAAACTCTCCCTAAAAATACTATGCAAATTTCGTAATTATTGCATAACACACCCTATAAGTCCGCTATGTATAGCTATTTTACTGCATCGCTAATCCAGTCTGAAAAACCATCGGGCACAATTAGCTCATGCTGCGCGCGCGTACAAGCGGTATATAAACTGGAAAACAAGCGCGCACGGCTGTCGGCATTTTGCTGCGCCGTCGGCAACACTAATAGATCACGCGACAGATAAACGCTAGCAAACTCCATATTTTTAGTATCACTGACCCGCGCTAAAGTAATCTCGCCACCACCTTGGCGCATATGTCGATTGACTGCGGTTTCAAAGTCCGCCTGTGAGTAGCCCTTTTGCAACATACGTTCAATCGCTTCAAAAGATGGATTGCTCGACATCGCAGCACTTAAAGCATCCCATGTGGCGTAGCGAAAAATCAAACCGTGCCGTGGCCGTGTGCCATTGCTGTACAACTCAATACAGTCTTGGGCAAAGGTCATAAAGTCTTTAAAGGTCGAACGCGCTAAGCGAAAGGATGCATTGGCATGGCTTAAGCGCTGAAACCAAGCAAACAAATCAAATTCATCCGCTACGATAATCGTTGTCGCCCGTTGCGGGATTTGCCAACCACTGTAGTGCTGCAAGTTTGTGCAATGATCAGCACACCCAGCAAACAACTCTTTGGTAGCCCCAGGATGCGCTTGAATCAATGGATTGACCACGTTTTCCACTTGTTTGCCCAAACGTATGGATTGCGCAATTGAGCGCTGACGGGTTATATCGCTGCGCACTGGCGCCATTCCACTGAGGTTCTGCAGCTCATCACTTAAAGTAATCACCGCTTGCGGACTGCGATCGAGAATTTGCAACATCGGCGTGGGGATATCATGCCCTTCATCGACAATAATATGGGTGTACTGGGTGTCCAGCACCTCACCTGTCAGTGACAGTAATTTAATACGGTGATAGCCGCGAATCGGCAAGCGAATATGCGCTTCAGAGGGTCGAATCAGTTCGCGCCAATATAGATTAGCAGCTTCCAATAACACCGCTTTATCAACCACACTTAAGTGGCTGGCAATGGCGATAGGTAGATGAATATAATCAATCTCTGGCGCTGTGGTATTGCAGTAACTGGCCACAGTTCTCACACAGACACTGGCCACTTCGGCCGGTGACAAATGCGCAATAGCTGGAAGACTCAACCACTGTGCAACCTGAGTGTGCGACACCTGCCAAGTCTGCTGCATGCGGGTTTTATCTTTTAAGCGCCAGCTATTGGCCAATAAATTACTGTCCAGCACCTGCCCTGCAGCCTGAGCAAAGGTCATCGCCGGAAAGTGCTGGCCGGCTCGACTTTTCAGCGCCTGCAATTGCCCATAGGTTTGCGCCAGCAACAATGTGCGCTCAGGAGTCAGCAACTGTGCAAAGCGACTGATTAAATGGGTTTTTCCTGACCCAGCATACCCTTGCACATTAAAGGACTCATCGGGCGCGGCTAAAAATTCACGCAGCATTCTGTTCTGCGGATCAGTGACTGATAATTCAGCTTGATACTCAGCAAAGTACACCGGATGCAAGGGTTTAATCTCAGCTTGATACTCGGCGCTAAAGGTATACAGCCACTGGCCCGCACTGTCTAAATAGCGCTGTTCTTCTACCGGATGCTCGTCATCGAGCAAACTGACTTTAATTTTTGCTAAATATGATAATCCAGCCGCAAACTGACTGGCAGAAAAGCGCTCATGGACAAGATTCTGAAAAGCCAAAGGTGCCAATGTATTAGCCTGCTGTCCAGCACTGATCATTTGCGCTAACTGCCGCTCAACTGAGGCCTGTGCCGCTTGCTCATCCGCCAGCTTTTGTGCACTCTGAATACATAGCACCGCCGCCAACTGCGGCACTGTGGCTGAAGTAAAAAAGTCAGGTATGGCATCCTCAGATAAACTCTGGGCAACCGTGCGATAAAGGGGTAAAAAAACCATAGGTATCTCGCTTATGCTAAATCTTGTCTATACGCTTACACCCACTCAGCTTAGCCCAGCGCCTGGTAAATGTGCGCTTAAAAACACATCTCACTGACAAAAAAACCAGCACAAGGCTGGTTTTTAAGTTTTAGAACTGACAGCAAACTGGATGCTTATTTACCGCCTAATCTTTTATAATCATCACACGCGATTTTTTCAGTGCTATTGCATGATTTTGAATACCACTGTCTAGCGATAGTATTGCTTTTGGCAACACCTTGGCCTGACTCATACATGGCTCCAAGTAGCGCTTGAGCTTTAGCACTGCCTTGCTGAGCGGCTTGCTCAAACCAATGTTTAGCCGCGGTAAAATCCTGTTGGATAGCATCACCTTTATAAAACATTGCTCCAAGTGCTAGCTGTGCATCCATATCACCCAATTGCGCAGCGCTATCAAATAACTGTGCGGCAAGCATTTGGTTCTTAGGTACTGCATCACCCTCATAAGTCATCCAACCTAAGCTGTATTGAGCTTTGGCATGACCACGCTGAGCGGCTTGCTCAAACAACTGCGCTGCACGAGCACGGTTTTTACTGATTTGATCACCTTGGTAATACATCCACGCCAAGCTGTATTGAGCATCAACATGACCTTGCTCAGCCGCTTTAGTCAGCCACTGCTGCGCTTTGCTCGGATTTGCACGTACACCACGACCGCCATAATACATACCGCCTAAAGCTGCTTGACCTTGAGCATGACCTTGCTCAGCCGCTTTGGTGTACCACTGCACGGCTTTACCGTAGTTTTGTTTAACTGCATCGCCTTTCTCATACATCCAACCTAAACTGTATTGAGCTTCAGATAAACCTTGTTTCGCCGCTTTAGTCATCCACTGCTCGGCTAAATTAGCGTCTTTACGCACGCCCTCGCCTTTATAATACAGTCGACCTAAAACAGCCTGATACTCGGCATCGCCTTGCTTAGCCTTGTTTGTAATCGTATTAACATCAATATTGCTGGCCAACGCATGGCCCGACACTGACACGAAAATACTAAAAATAGCCGCGATAATTTTTTTCATAAACACCTTCTTTTAAATCCTTGGTAGTTTTTACACTGCCACTTAAAAAGTGCAGTTTAGCATAACAATAGCGCGCTAAATGACACGATTGCAGGTAAAGTGCCACAGCTTCATTTACTTATTTTATCAGGTATTAAAAACATGATCAGTTACGTAACTTTAGGTGTGAGTGATTTAGCCGCTGCAAAAGCGTTCTATAGCCAATTGTTGGCCGATCAGGGTGGCAAAATTCTGATTGATATGGATCGCATCAGCTTTATTGGTAAAAGCATGGAGCAACCCATGCTAGCCGTTTGCATACCATTTAACAAAGAAGCACCACAGCCAGGTAACGGCGTCATGGTATCTTTTGCACCCGGCAGCAAAGAAGGCGTTGACGCTATGTATAATAAAGCCATCGCCCTAGGTGCAAGCTGTGATGGTGCTCCAGGCGAGCGTATACCTAACGTTTTCTACGGCGCTTATGTCAAAGACCTTGATGGCAATAAGTTGTGCTTCAATTACTTTATGTAAGGTTGTCATAGCATGCAGTTCAACAGCAACTTCAGTCAGCGTGTGGTGATCCAGCCTGAGCAATATCAATTTATCGACTCACCCCTAGCAGGAGTGAGCCGTATGATGCTTGAGCGCGCTGGCAATGAAGTCGCTCGTGCTACCAGTATTGTGCGCTATGCACCCGGTAGTGGTTATAGCGCACATACGCACAACGGCGGCGAAGAAATTTTAGTACTGGAAGGCGTTTTTTCTGATGAGCATGGTGATTACCCTGCTGGCACCTATTTGCGTAACCCGCCCGGCACCTCGCACCAACCTTTCTCAACGAGTGGCTGCACACTGTTAGTCAAGTTGTGGCAATTCTCTGAAGACGACAGCACGCAACTGGCATTCAATACCCAGCAGGCGAACTGGCTACCAGGCTTAGTTGATGGCTTATCTGTACTGCCCTTGCATGAATACAATGGCGTTAATACTGCGCTAGTACGCTGGGCACCCCATACGCAATTTGACCGTCATATCCATGCTGGTGGTGAAGAAATTTTAGTGCTTGAAGGGATGTTCTGTGATGAGCACGGCCAATACCCAGCAGGAAGCTGGTTAAGAAACCCAAGATACAGCGCTCACGCCCCTTTTACCTTAGAACAAGGCGCGCTAATTTACGTCAAAGTCGGTCACATCGACGCTGGTTTGATGGGCGACCACTTTATTAATCCACCCTCTCTAGAAGAGTCAGCACAATGAGTCAGTTTGATACCGCTAACCTATCGCGCATTATAGAAATGGCGTGGGAAGATCGCACGCCATTTGAAGCCATTGAGCAGCTGTACGGTTTAAATGAAAGCGCACTGATTGAATTGATGCGCAGCGAGCTTAAAGCATCATCCTTTCGCTTATGGCGCACACGCGTCAGTGGTCGTAAAACCAAGCACCTAAAACTGCGTCACCCTGATATCAGTCGTGGCTACTGCGCCACCCAATACAAAATGCGCTAAGCGCTTCAGACTAAGGCAGATAGCCTCAAACAGTATGGATGCCACAGCTGTGTATCTATTGTCATCATAAGGCACAGCAACGGCCTTATGATATCTGTGCCTACATATTGGGCGTGATCAGAGGTTATGAACTGGGATTCAGCGTTCTTGACCAATCATCCGCATCAATAAAACCTAAAATCTGCTGTTCAGTCGGACTCTCCACATTAATAAACACTGAGGCACCGTACTCATAATCCACGTCCGCATACTTTAAGCTTTCATTGACCTCATCCATACAGCTGCTGTGTGTGACTAAAACCAGATTGCGTCCTGGCACTTTCTTAGCCAGCGCGTCCTGTACAAAGTTGTCTTTGCACTGATATAAGAAATCTTCATTGGTCGTCGAGTCAGGAAACAGCAAGGTACGGGTTTGACTAGTACGAACCAAAGGACTGCTATAAATATCAGCAGCCGCAAGACCTAAGCCTAAGAACTGCTCGCGCAACTCCAGCCCCACGCTGGTTGATCGCTGAGTAATACCTGTTGGCTCACCTAAACAGGCTGCATCCACGCGACTGCAACGCTCCAAGTGACGCACCAGTACGATCACATCACCCTCCTGCCATTCCGCCAATAAGTTCGCGGTTAATGCAAAGGGGCTTTCTGATAAATCGACCGGTTTCGGATGGGCCAATAGCTGACTCGCCACGATAACTAAAGCTGCAGTTGCAAACACACCACCTAACAGCTGCTTTTTAGCGCGCGGCATAAGTCGTTTAAAAGGCAAGCTGGATAACATAATCTATATGCTCAGAGGGAATACTGTGTTTAGTCAGGTAAACCCGCTATCAGTTCCCTTAGATTTGAGTCTATTTAAGCACTCACAACATGCAGCCTGCCGAATTAGAAAGCAGCACTCACAGCATCATTTCGCTAGACTACGACGCAATGGTAAAAATACAGCTGTAGCATTTGCTCAGATCCCATAACCTTTTCACTTTTAGGTGCCTGCCTTGTATAAAGATTTAACGTTTAATGATGATGACGACGAGTTAATCGATGAGCTGAGGGACTTAGACTACAACTCTGATGATTACTCCTTATCTGATCCCGACTTGAGAGATCTCTACTTTGGGGATAACTTTAGCGATGAACCCGATATCATTTTAGACGTGCCTTATGTGCCCACCGATGAAAAAATTGTGCAGGCCATGCTCGATTTAGCCGAAGTCACCAGCCAAGACATACTCTATGACTTGGGTTGTGGTGATGGCCGCATTGTTGTGGCAGCGGCTTTAGAGCGCAATACACATGGTGTCGGGATTGATATGGACCCGATGCGCATTACTGAAGCCATCGAATACGCAGGTCATACGGGGGTTGAGTATTTAGTCAATTTCCTTGAA
>JAVETP010000100.1:0-8293 GCA_034006005.1 Pseudomonas sp. | reverse complement strand
GTGCTGATTCAAGTCGGAACTCAGGACTAAAATTACGGTTTGGTCTGCTTTTCATACTGTCACCTAATAGCTGCTTGGTGCATGATAGCACCTCTAATTAGGTGGCCAAATTCACTATGCCACTACAAGATCGACCTACAAAAGCCTTTCAGAGTTTTTTTAAGAGCAGTTTTGGATTTCCTAAATTCAAGAGGAAGGGTGTTAAGGATAGCTACAGCACAAACAATCAAAAAGGTACGATTGCCGTTACCAGCCGCTCAGTTAAACTACCTAAAATTGGTCATATCAAAGCTAAGATCGACCGAGTAATCAATGGATTAATCAAGAGCGCTACTGTATCTAAAGCCCCATCGGGCAAATACTTTGTTAGCGTATTGGTTGAAACCCTTGCTGAACCCTTACCCAAAACACAGCGCAATGTTGGCATTGATTTAGGATTAACAGACTTTATCGTCCTGTCGGACGCAACCTCAGTTACTAATCCTAAGTTTCTAGCCTCGATTGAAAAGAAGTTGGCGTGTGAACAAAGGATTTTAGCTAAGCGCAGAACCGTCGCCAAGGCCGAAAGCCGCAAATTATCCGAGAGCAGTATTTACGTTTTGCGCAAGCGGCTTTAGACAGTGAGCTTGAAGTGGTGCAGCGCGAAATTGATACAGCGCGAGCTGATACGGTCAGTGTATTGGCGCAGCAGATGCTGGCTAAAACGGCTAATGGTGAAGGCTATGCACGTCATGTGTTGGGGACGTCGGAAGAGTTGCATCATATTTCTATAGCAACCTTGCAAGAGTTTTATCAGCGTTACTATCGTCCTGATAATGCCGTACTGGTGCTGACGGGAGGCTTTGATTCTGAGCAGGCTTTAGTTGCTGTACAACGTTATTTTTCCAGTATTCAATCTGTTGATAGTGTAGCAAAGCCTGTCAAAACCAACCGTGTGACAACACATAAACCAGCCATGGTTGAGCTGACCAAGGGCACGATGAATATGGTTGCGTTAAGCTATCCCATTCCTGCTGCAGCTGACTCACGCAATCTGCCATTATCAACACTCGCCGATATATTTGCTGGTGAGCCGCATGGTCGTCTGTATCAATCCTTAGTGGTACCGGGAACAGTGCAGGCTGTGTTTGCGATTCAGGAGGCGCTTAAGGATGGCGGGCATTATTTATTTGGTGCGATATTAGCGGCAGGGCAATCGCGTGAGAGTGCGATGCAAGGCATGATTGCGCAGCTGGAAGGGATCACTAGGCAGCCGATAACACTTGAAGAATTGCAGCGTGCGAAAGCGGGTGCACAGCATATAAAAGCGCAGGTGTTCAGTGATCCTGCAGCGTTAGCTGAGATCTTATCTGAATCGGTGGCTGTGGGTCATTGGCAATTGCAACTGAAGAGATTTGATCAGGTTGCAGATTTAGACCTCAAATCTGTACGTAAGCAGAGCCAGGCGCTGCTAGTGAAGGGCAAGCGTATTACTGGTCATCTGCATGCCGATACGGACGCAGTAACGCTAAACCCAGCGCCGCGCGAACATACTGCCAAACCTGTGCTACAAGAAAAGACTGAGACTGAAACACCCGCTGCTATGCCAGATGTTGCGGCCTTTAATGCGCAGATTATGGATATCGAGAACAGTATTCAACGCGGCACTCTGAGCAATGGGATGAAGGTGGCATTACGCCCGCTAGCGGGGTCATCGTTGCCCGTGCAAGGGGTGATTACTTTACGTTTTGGTGATTTGCAGAATTTACAGGGTCAGCGTGCTGTTGCCGATCTGACTGGAGTGCTATTGGTGCGCGGTAGTAAAAAGCTCAGTTATCAGCATATTGTGGATCGTGCGAATCGCCTGGGCGCAGGGTTTGTGATGCAGCCAAACGGTGCAGCATTGACTGTGCGTTTTACAAGTCCTAAAGAGAACTTACCGAAGTTATTGCAGCTTCTTGCTGAAGTGTTGCAACAGCCTGCATTTTCAAGAAAAGAGTTTGATTTATTGAAACGCCAGCGTTTACAAGAGTTACAGATGCCTGTGGATAGCTCTAAACAGTTGGCTAACTTAGAATTGCGCCGTTACAGCGAATCCTATGCAGAAGGAGATATTCGTCAGTTAGTTGAGCAAAAGGACATGTTGGATGCGGTTGCGGCAGTGACGCGTAAAGATATTCAGCAGTTTTATCAGGAGTTTTATGGCACTCAAGATGGTGAGTTGATCCTCAGTGGCGATTTTGATGCAGCACAGACTCAAGTATTGCTGGATGACTTATTTGGCAACTGGACGAGCACTGCTGCGTACCATCGTTTACACCGAACGCACCATGCCGCTGTGCCAGTGCGCCGCCATGTCGATTCAGTCGGTAAGCAGAATGGTTACTATCTGAGCCGTCTGTCCTTTCCAGTTAACGGTCAATCGGAGGATGCGGCAGCGTTGTATGTTATTGAAAATATTTTCGGTCGGCATCCCCTTGCATCGCGTTTGGGCCAGCGTTTGCGTGAGCAGGAACAACTGACATATAGCATCCGTTCGTCGATCAGAATACCCACCACGGGCAATGCCAGCTGGATCACGATTGAAGCGGATCATCCGGTTGCTTTGGGTGATCGAGTGGCTGATATCGTCAAAGAAGAAATTGCTAAATTAGCGGAGTCAGGTTTATCACAGTATGAGCTGGATCTAGCTATAAGCACTCTCCTTAATCAGCGCATTCAGAATCTTGATCGGCCGCAAAACATTGCCAATATGTTAACTGGGCAGTTACGTGAAGATATCACTATGGAGTCTTGGGTCGAGCGCAATAATGAGTTTTCTGACCTCACTCTTGAGCAGGTTAATGCAGTGGCGCGCAAGTATTTAAAGGCAGAAGAATTGGTCGAAGTTGTTGTCGGCCAATATGCTGAGCAGTCATTTTAAAGGGCAGTAGTGCCTATAGCTAAACACGAGAATGTTCTGTGCTGCGTTTATCGCAACCGTGAGTGACACGGTATTCGCACAGCCATTCTCGTATTCTAAGCGCTGCGAAGACTTAGTTATTCACACGCTCTAAAAACGCTTGAATCACTTCTTGAGAGGCATTATTTGCTTGTGCATTGGCCTCACTTGAACCGCCCATCATGCGCTGCTCATTTAGTAAGTGGCCTGCTTCAGGGTAATCAATATGAGTGCAGTTAGAGCTTGGTATCTGCTGCATCTGTTGGCAAATCTGTTGCGCCATTTGCGTGGCTGGCCAAATCGAATCCTGTCCGCCAGAGAGCAGTAATAGCGGCGCTTTGATATTTTCAACAGGGATACGGGCAGGGTGTGTTTTCCAGTTGGCGTTTTCTAAGGTTTGCAAAACAGCTTGGTTGATTGTTTGCTCAGCTTGCGCCTTAGGCCAGGTTAAAAAGGGCACAGGTTGCTGTTGGTAACTCCAGCTACTGACTGGTGTTTTAGCATCGCCTCGACCTTGCCACACCACAGAAGTGGGGGCGATAGCGATGGCGGCTTTATAGTCTGGGTCGCGCGCAATGGTATTTAAAGTCAGTTCAGCACCTTTAGACCAGCCCACCATAATCAAACCATCGTTGCGGGTTTCTGCTTGCTTGAGCAGCCACTGTTTTGGCTGCTCTAAATATTCTAAGGGTAGGTTTTCTAAGTGCTGTGGCAGGCCTGGTTCTTTGAAATAGGCGACTGAGAGCACAGGATAGCCAAGGGCAGCGATTTTCTGCGCCAATAAATCAGGCATGCCACCGGCGGCGCCCTCGACTAATAAAATACCGTAACCTGTTTTACTACCCGCAAAGTACTCAGCAACAAACTCTGTTGAATCGACAGGGGTAAAGGGCAGTGTTTGCGCTGCAACTGTTGTGCTAAACAGAACAACTGCAGGCAGTAAATAACGTGCTTTTATCATGATCTATACTCTTTTTTATACGACTATAAAGACAGAGTATAGCGAGTTCTACTGAAGCGGTAATCAATCGGCGCAACGCTCTGCTGCAGGTATTATTCTGTTTCTGTACGGCTTGATGTGTCGGTTAATACCAAGCCAGGCAGCCAGAAAGTAACAGCTAAAATCATCAGAGCGGCAATGCTGTTTATGTCAGTGCTTTCTCTAAAGAACGTGAGGCCAACTAAGCCGATACCAACGCATATAACCGCGAGATTGCGCAAGCTTTTACCGGCATAGGCTTGTGTTTGTTTCGTAGAAATTGAACGTAAGAGTCGCATCTTAGGATCTCCCTGATCTGCTTTAGATGAGAATGATTCTTGATTATAAGCTATTGCTTTTAAAAGGCAAGTGTCTCACTCAGAGATATTTACAGAGCCCTTAGAAGGGGCAGGGCTTTGTAGATTGGTGGTGAATCCAATAATCGATACTGTGCCGGAACAATTTGTTGTAGTCAGTGGTTGAGCTAAATATCGTATTATTCAGCGTCTTTTTTGTGTTTGCAGGATGTTGGCACTGGATCGTATCCACCCGGGTGCCAAGGGTGGCATCGTAATAAGCGGCGCACACCTAAGTAGCTTCCTTTAAGGGCTCCATGCTCTTGTAAAGCTTCTATCGCATAGGTTGAACAGCTCGGATGAAAGCGGCAGTTATGTCCGAGTAGGGGGCTGATAAAATATTGATAGCCCCGAATAATCGCAATCAAAACCTGTGTGAATACTCGACGCATCGTTTTATCCTGTGTGTCTTAGGTGGTTATAGCTGGGGTTGCTGTCACTTCAGTTGAATCTGATCGGCCTGAATACAGTAATGTTATTGACGAGCCTGCTTATATTTTGTGAAGCAGACATCAGCTTGTTGGTAGGCAATTCATTTCTTAAGTAAAGTCATTTGAATTATCATAGTTATGTTATAACGTATCGAGACCGGTAGGCAAGGTGCTTGTTTGTGGTTCAGGGTGTTGGTGGCGAGTGATATTTTTAGTGCGCTTAGGGCAGGGCTTTATTGTGATACGTGAAGATTGTTGTGGTGATTTACTGCGAGAGCAGTTCAATTGCCAGTGCATTTTATGAATATGTTGTTCATACCAATAGTGAGTTAGTACAAGGCTATAAGCGAATTCAAAATGAGTTTTAAAACTATAGATTTAATAGAGCAGTCGCAGACGGATCGGCACGCAGATTTGTTGATTACCAAGGCTTGCGTAGTGACTCCCAGTGGTCGAGAAAAAATTGATATAGCCTGCCGCAATGGGGTGATTGTGGCCTTAGGCGACTTAGCGGGTCGGTGGCATGCGAAGCAAGAGCTCGTTGCTGAAGGGTTACATGTGTTGCCTGGAGTTATGGATACGCAGGTGCATTTTAGAGAGCCTGGGTTAACGCATAAAGAAACCATTGAAGCAGGAACCCGCGGCGCTGTATTGGGTGGTGTGACGGCTGTTTTTGAAATGCCAAATACGCATCCTTTAACTTTAGGCGCTCAAGATTTGCAGGCTAAGTTGGCAATTGCTGCTGATACAGCGTGGTGTGATCATGCCTTTTATATTGGTGGCTCTAACCTGAATGCTGGGCAATTAGCTGAGTTGGAAGTGTTGCCTGGTTGTTGCGGCGTTAAAGTGTTTATGGGCAGTTCATTTGGTGAATTACTGGCGGATGATGAGGTGATTTTACGGCGTATTTTACGCCATGGTCAGCGTCGCTTAGCAGTGCATGCTGAAGATGAGACACGATTGGCTGCGCGTCAATACTTAACGAATAGTGGTGATGTGGCACAGCATCCAGTCTGGCGAGATCCACACACGGCTTTAATTGCGACTCAGCGTATTGTAAAAATGGCCGCTGAGTTTGGGCGTAAATTACACATATTACATATTTCAACAGCGCAAGAAATGGCATTTTTAGCCAACCATAAACACAGCGTGACAGTGGAGGTTACACCGCACCATTTAACGCTGGTTGCCCCAGATTGCTACGCTCAATTGGGCAGCTTGGCGCAAATGAATCCGCCGGTACGTGATCGGTATCATCAACACGCTTTATGGCAAGCCATTGCTCAAGGCGCGGTGGATGTGCTTGGTAGCGATCATGCGCCACACACGCTGGCCGAAAAACAACAGCCGTACCCGCAGTCACCAAGTGGCATGACCGGTGTTCAAACCCTTCTACCCATTATGTTGAATCACGTTAATGCGGGTCGATTAACGTTGGAGCGTTTAGTGGATTTAACCAGTTCTGGCCCCGCACGTGTATTTGCTATTCAAGGTAAAGGGCGCATTGCTCTGGGCTACGATGCGGATTTTTCAATTGTTGATTTAGCCGCATCTCGGGTGATTGAAAACAGCTGGATTGCGAGTTTAAGTGGCTGGACACCTTATGCTGGGAAGCGTGTTCTAGGCTGGCCTATTCATACTGTTATTCGTGGGCGAGTGGTGATGCAAGATGAGTGCTTAAGGTCCAGTCAGGGCTATGGGCAGCCCATTAAGTTTTTGTAAGCGTTGTTTAATACATTTATTTGGAATAATGAATATGGAAAAGTTTTCAGTGTTTGCGCCGCGTCAATCCATCGAGCAAGTTGAAGAAGGGCAGCAATTAGCACCTAAGTTTGATCCGCACGGACTTATTACCTGCGTCACGACTGACGATCAAAGCGGCGAGCTTTTAATGGTCGGCTATATGAATGCAGAAGCATTGTCACTCACTCTGGAAACTGGTGAGGCGCATTATTGGAGTCGTTCGCGTCAGGCCCTTTGGCATAAGGGATTAACCAGCGGGTTGGTGCAGCAGGTGGTAGAGATGCGTATTGATGATGACCAAGATGCAGTGTGGTTACGTGTCGCCGTAGCTGGGTCGGGAGCAAGTTGCCACGTTGGCTATCGCTCTTGTTTTTACCGCCGCGTGCCTTTGGCAGCAGAACGTTTAAGTGACACCAAACTTGAGTTTATGGAAGATGCTAAAACGTTTGATCCACTGCAGGTATATGGCGATGTGCCCAATCCTACTGTTCTTTAACCCATAAAAATGAGGGCATGCTCATTCAATATTATGCTTGGTTTTTAGGTGATGCTTTGATTTAGAGACTGAGTCAGTCGTTTTTAAACTCTATACAGAGACACCTTGACACGTTATGAGCATATTCATTACTATCGTTCACTTGGTAATGATTCGCATTGCTGTTTAGTCTTGGTAAGGGGTGGAAAAACTCCATATTCTGCTCAAATATTGAATTATTTGAACAGGAAATACTGATTAAGCGCTTTTGGCAGGTGATGGGCTCAACTATGATAATTGTTTTATTGTATTTGGATTGGCTTGATACAAGCTTTTTAGTTTTAACTGGAATGCAAAATTTTAATTAGGGATGTGAATTTGAAAACTAAATATGGTTTTTCTTTGGCTTTGTTACTCGGCGCTATAAGTATATCCAGCGCTCATGCTCACGGTGTTTGGATTGAGGAGCGTCACGATAAGCTTGAGGCTGTTTATGGTGATGGCCCTCTTGTAGATAGTTATGATCCTAAAAAACTTGTGCAAGCTTCGCAGTGGAATGGAAGTGAAAAATCAAAGGCTGATATTCATGCTCTTGAAAAATATGCAGTCATTTCAGCAGATAATGCGGATATGGTCAGTGTCGTTCTTGATAATGGGTATTGGACTAAAAACACCAGTGGCAAGTGGATTAATGATAAGAAAAGCAATGTAGAAAATCCTGAAAAAGGACAGCATTCTATTAAATATGGTGTCTATATAAATGACTCTAAAGCATCTCTAAGTGGCTTGGAAAGTGAAATGCCTTTAGCGATTACTTCTGAAGTCAATCCGCTGTTAGTGGGCGTAGGCAAAGAGATGGTTCTAAATGTTTGGCTAGATGGTAAGCCCGCTGTAGATGTGGTTGTGTATGCTGATTACAAAAACATGCACAGTGAAATCTTAAACACAGACAAAGAAGGCAAGGTTAAAATTGTTGTTCGCAATGAAGGCTTGAACGTTATCGCCGCACAGGCGAATAAGCCTCTGGTTGATAACGCAGATGCTGATAGTGTGAGCATGGTCAGCACACTTAGCTTTGTTGCTGTAGATATGAAGCACTAACTGTTTGTTTAAAATAAAATTATGCCGACTCTTGTATTTATAGCTGAGTCGGCTTTTTTAGTATTGGGTAGGTTGGTATTGCTGTACTGGCGTTAATGCCGTATTAGCGCGTCAGCTTAGATGCCAATGGTATTTGAGAGTTGGCTCAAGAAGCAAAAACAGGTGAGGACCAAACGTAGTTCTTCTAAGTTAGAACCAAGGTGTGTTTCAGTATTTAACAAGACATTCAGCCAGTAAAATCTGTTAATTGAACAGCAATCTTTGTAAATACATACGCAAAGGATTATC
>JAVETP010000099.1:0-8326 GCA_034006005.1 Pseudomonas sp. | reverse complement strand
TTAATGTCGATAGAGTCACTTAGGGTTTGACAAGGTTCGAAAACCCGCTATACTTTGCGCCGCGGGATGGAGCAGTCTGGTAGCTCGTCGGGCTCATAACCCGAAGGTCGTAGGTTCAAATCCTGCTTCCGCAACCAAATACATCATTAAAGCCTCAAGCATTTACTTGTTTGGGGCTTTTTTGTATCTGGGCTCTCTACAGCCCTTGCCCTGCGCGGCTTACAGCAGCACTCCCTTCTACTAAAAACCCCTATAAAAGCCAGTATTCCAAGCTGCTTTCCAGCTAAAAATCAGCTAACAAATACAATTTCTCAAAACCCTAAAAACACTTTGCTGACCAAATGTTGGCCAAATCCTGCCATTCTGCTGACAAAATGCTGACCATTTTATTGGTCAGCAGGAATAATTTATGACCTTCGGGTGCCTGTTTTAAAGTATTTATAAGCGGGTATTGGTCAGCAAGCCCAACTCTATTCAGCATCGGGAATATATTCGAACAACTCATCAACAGAACAGTCGAAGAGCTCACAAAGCCTGGCTATTGTATTCAGGTCAATGCGCTTAGCCCGTTCTTCGTAGAGTGTTGATACAGCATTACGCGTTAGCCCGGTTCGCCTAATTACTTCAGCTATCGTTAGTCTCTCTCTGCCCATCAAAGTGGAAAGGTTGCACTTAAGCACGACGTACCTCCAATTATTGTTACCTGCCTTTAGGGCAAGATATTTTCTCTCAACGGTAGCTGCATCAGCTGTTCGCTTCTAGCTCTACTTCGTCCTTGTTCTGAGGGATATATTCAAACAAATCACCTACCTTGCATTCAAAAAACTGGCAAAGCTTTTCTATCGCCTCAGCCTCAATACGCTCAGCCCGCTCGTTATACAAAGCTGAAACGGTATTTCGATGCAGTCCAGTCTCGGTTGCTACGTCGATTATTTTTAGTTTTCTCGCACCCATAAGGGTCGAAAGATGACACTTGATCACAATAAAACCTCTTTTACGCCCTGTAAATACGAATAAAGACTTGCAAGTGAAAATAAAGCACTCTATTATCAAGGCGTGATTGGGATTTGCAGTGCTAAACGCCCTACAAATAAACAATGTGTATGTATTTAGCTATTCTAGCTAGGAGTTATCATTATGTCTCATACTTTCTTAACCACCGAGCAGCTCTCAGAGCGCATCCACTACAACGCACGCACCATTCGCCACCAGTTGGTAGATAAGTGTCTGTTTGAAGGCCGTCACTATGTACGCCCGTTTGGTGGCCGCAAGTACTTGTTTATTTGGGAAGCTATTAAAGAAGATTTGCTGGCTTCATACAGCGACAGCGTCGCGATGCCTTTCCAAGCGGAGGCTTAATCATGGCTAACGTTCGCGTGGATGAGCGCACCGACAGGCTCTATTTAGATTTTCGCTACCAAGGTAAGCGTTACCGTGAGTTCTCAGGGTTGAAAAATACGGCTGCCAACACCCGTAAGTTGGAAAAACTTGGCGTGAAGATTGAGCAAGAAATTGTTCTTGGCACTTTCAAATATCACGACCACTTTCCAGAGTCAGCTGCAGGCAAGCGTTTTGCGCAAGAAGAGCTGGAGCAAATTAAACAGGCCACAGCTGTTGGAGCAGCAGTCGCTTCGGCACTACAGGCTGAATCAACCAACACGCCACTGTTTAAAGATTTTGTAGAGGAGTGGATTATGGAAAATAAGGTCAGTTGGCGGGATTCGCATTTGGCCAATATGCGCAACATCGTCAAATGCCATTACTTACCGCATTTTGCAAACAGGGAAGTCGGCAGCATCACTCGTGCTGAATTGTTAAAGTTTCGATCAGAACTCGCCAAAGTACCAGGTCGAACCATTAACAAAGGACTCTCAGCAAACCGTATCAACAAGATCATGGATCCGTTGCGACGTGTTTTTGAGGAAGCCGCCGACCGTTATGAATTTAACACACCCTTTATCCGCATTAAACCGCTGCGTATTCAGAAGAGTGATGTTGAGCCTTTCACATTAGCGGAGAGCTTGCGCATTATTGCTGCAGCACGCCCCGATTATAAAAACTATTACATCGTGCGCTTTTTCACTGGTATGCGTACTGGTGAAATTGATGGCCTCAAGTGGAAATATGTGGACTTTGAGCGCCGCCAGATCTTGATACGGGAAACCATTGTTGCCGGCAAAGAGGACTACACCAAGACTGACTCCTCTCAGCGTGAAATCCACATGACAGATGCAGTTTATCGCGCTCTGAAACATCAGCATAAAGCCACCTCACTGGTATCAGAGTTTGTCTTCTGCAACCTCAAAGGTACGCCGCTGGATCATAACAACGTGACTAAGCGGGTCTGGTATCCGCTATTGGCTCAGCTCAAGCTGCAAAAGCGCCGGCCTTATCAAACAAGGCACACCGCCGCCACGCTCTGGCTCGCAGCGGGTGAAGCACCGGAGTGGATTGCTCGGCAAATGGGGCATGCCAGCACTGAAATGCTCTTCAAAGTGTACTCACGCTACGTGCCCAACCTCACCCGCAAGGACGGCTCAGCCTTTGAGCGTCTGCTGGATGAGCAAATGAATCTGTTGGAGAAATAACCATGCAAGAGATTCTATTGAAAACAGAGCAGCAGAAGTTGATCACGCCGCGCAACGTAACGATCTGGTTGATTAACTATTACAAGATTCCGCGCAGTAACGATTTGTCATTGCATTGGGGCTTGCCGTACTGGATCGATAACTACACCGCCATCAAACACTGGGTTGAGCGAGTTATGAGCGAAAAGCCTTACGAGGGGCGCGTGCTCGGTGATCTGCGCCGCCGCTTTGAAGAGCAGTTGCCCATTTAAAGCACATCTAACAGCACCCTGTTTATGGGTGCTGGCCTAAGCCCTTTTGAGTCAATTTAAAGAGTTATTTGTATGACAGACTTTGATTTAGCCTGGATCAATCAAATTGATGCAGTCAATGACATTTGGAGTGTGCAAACACGCGATAAACAGTTTTATAAACAGAAATATCGCTTCGGAGTACCTCAACATACTGATGGTTATGTCGCTGTTGTTGAGCTCAATGGTAGTCAGTTTATAAGAGTGCTAGAGGCTGTGGTGCTACAGCTTCCACAAGACGTTGTCCGCACGCATTTTGCTTGGCGACAGCCGGATCAACTGGATGCACAAGGTATGCTCTGGCATCACGCGGCCCTGATACAAGATCCTGCTTTAAAGGAGTTTCTGACCAATATTCTGCTCGATGCAAAAATCATGCATCCATTTTATATAGCTCGGGCCAGCCAAGATTTTCATCACAATGAAACAGGCGGCCTTTTTAAGCACAGCGTACAGGTCGCTTTAGCGGCAATAGAGATCGCCCAGCAATATGGTCTTGATCAAGCTGAAGTTGATTGTGTTTTCGTCTGTGGCTTACTGCATGACATTGGTAAAATCATGATGTTTTATAACATCGATAAAAACCAACAAAAAGGCGTCAATGGCCAGCATGAAGCCTTTAGTTTTATGGTGCTCGCTGAGCACTTGGAGCGCTTAAAAGCGCAAAATAAGACGCTATTTGAAGCGATTTCGGCAACACTATCGGTCAATGTGAACGGGAAAAAGCATTGCGAATACGTGATTGAAACCATTGTTCGAGCGGCTGATCGCATTTCAGCAGAAGTCTATCAATGTCGCGCTGCATTCAAGGACAAACCGGCAGGGCAGCTGTATGCAAACTATAAGTCGGGGAAACGCTATAAGCGCTTGGGGGATGCACAGCTGCTAAGCGCCCCCTGAGCTTGCATTTAACCATAGCGAGCGTTACGTAAGATAAAAAGCCAAAGTTTGATACCTGTCGTTCTTTGGCTTTTTAATTACAGCTAGAAACGACCCCTGCTCTGCCTAGGCCGCGCCTTAGTCCTCTTATGCTCGGTTTAATATGTGGCTTAACCTTTGCTTCGTAAAGTGCTGCTCAAATTGAGGGCTAATCGTCCCACAGCGAGCGTTATGCTAGGATGCCCGGTTATAATCGGACCATATGTTGAAGCCTTACGCTTCTCTATCACGGAAAAGAACATGACAGATAAAGTTACTGCAAACAACCTCGCTGCCTATTGCTGGTCAATCGCGGATTTATTACGCGGCGACTTCAAACAAAGCCAATATGGCCGCATTATTTTGCCCTTCACTTTATTACGTCGTTTAGAAGGCGTGCTGGAAGACAGCAAAGAGCAAGTGCTGGCTAAATATGCAGAGATTCAGTCGATGAATCTGCCAGAAGAAGCCCAAGAAAAGCTGCTGCTGCGCGCCACCCAGCTCAATGGCCAAAGCTTAAGTTTTTATAACGTCTCAAAGATGGATTTGTCCAAGTTGGGTCAGGACGATATTAAGTCCAACCTCGAAAGCTATATCCAAGGCTTTTCAAAAGATGCCCGCGAGATTTTTGAGTACTTTAACTTTGCCGAGTTTTTAGGCCAGCTCAACGACGCTGATCTGTTGTTCAAGGTTGTGCAAAAAGTCCGACAAACCGACCTCAGTCCCAAGGCCGTGTCCAACCATGACATGGGCTTGGTGTTTGAAGAGCTGATCCGCCGCTTTGCTGAAGGCTCCAATGAAACTGCCGGGGAGCACTTTACTCCGCGCGATATCGTGCGTCTAACCACCGCTTTGGTGTTTATGGAAGACGACGATGCCTTAACTAAGCCAGGCATTATCCGCACCATCTATGACCCGACGGCAGGTACCGGCGGCTTTCTCTCGTCCGGCATGGAATACGTGCACGAACTGAACCCGCAAGCAGTGATGCGCGCCTTCGGTCAAGAGCTCAACCCTGAGAGTTACGCCATTTGTAAAGCCGATATGCTGATCAAAGGCCAAGATGTGTCCAATATCAAACTGGGCAACACCTTATCCAACGACCAGCTCTACGCTGATAAATTCGACTATATGCTGTCGAATCCGCCGTTTGGCGTGGATTGGAAAAAGATTGAATCCAGCATTAAAGACGAACATACCCTGAAAGGTTTTGACGGTCGTTTTGGCCCTGGCTTGCCGCGTGTTTCTGATGGTTCGTTATTGTTCTTAATGCACCTGATCAGCAAGCTGCGCGATAACCAAGCGGGTGATGCGCAGGGAGCGACCGGCGGTCGTATTGGCATTATTCTCAACGGCTCGCCACTCTTTACCGGCGGCGCGGGCTCGGGTGAATCTGAGATTCGCCGCTATCTATTAGAAGCCGACTTGGTGGAAGCCATTATTGGCCTGCCCACCGATATGTTCTACAACACCGGCATCGCCACCTATGTTTGGGTGCTGTCGAATAAAAAGCGCGACGAACGCAAAGGCAAAGTGCAGCTGATCAATGGCGTCAATCTGTACAGCAAAATGCGCAAATCCCTCGGCAGCAAACGCAATGAAATGAGCGAGTCAGATATCGCCACCATCATTCGCAGCTTTGGTGCCTTTACCGAAGAAGAAGCGCGGGATTTAGATAAACCTGCCGATGTTAAAAGCAATCGTGGCCGCCAGTCCGCTAACCCCAAAGCTGAAACCGCGAAAACCTTTGCCAGCAAGATTTTCGACAACCATGCATTTGGTTATCGCCGCATCAGCATTGAGCGCCCATTGCGTGAAAGCTATCAGTTCAGTGATGAGCGCATTGCCGAACTGCGTTTTGATGATAAGCAACTGAATGCGCCGATGAAGTGGGTGTATGCCAGCTACGGACAGAACTGGAGTGACAGCGCTGATTGTGCAAACTACGGTGTTTTTAATGACGATCAAATCGTTGAGATTCGTGTGCATTGCAAAGCCAATTTTAGCGAGCTCAAAGAAGCGAAAATCAAAGAACTACTCGATAGCAAAACCTGGCTTGAGCAAAAACTGATCATGTTCAAAGCTCAGCAACTGCAAGCGGTGATTGGCAGTGAGCAGCACGATGATATGAATCGCTACGATGCTGCGGTAAAAGCGGCGATCAAAGCGCAAAGCCTCAAGCTTGATACCAAAGAGCTGAAGCAAATCACCGCCGCCGTCAGCTGGAAAAACCCAGCCGCCGCAAAAGTAATTAAGAAAGTCCATAAAGCAAAAGCCAACCCTCTGTATGGCTTGTTTGATGTCAACGGCAAAACCATTGAATACCAGCCCGACAGCGAGCTGCGCGATAACGAAAACGTCGCGCTAGATCCAAGCCAAAGCGTTGATGCCCTCAACGAAGCCTACTTTATAAAAGAAGTGCAGCCCCATGTGCCGGATGCCTGGATCGACGCCAGCAAGAAAGACGCAAAAGACGAGCAGATTGGCATTGTCGGTTACGAGATTCCCTTTAACCGCCACTTCTACGAATACCAGCCGCCACGGGATTTAGCTGAGATTGATGCGGATTTGGATGCGGTGTCGGCGGAGATTATGGCGCTGCTGCAAGAGGTGCATTCGTAATGTTATTGTCGACCACGCATGCCACCATGCAAGTTGCTGCCGATCTAGCACCCCGCAAGCTACCCCGCATGTGGCCAGCAAGCACCGCGCAAGTCACCGCGCAAGCTGAGTCAGTCGAGGAGCAGGTATTAGCTTTTTGCCAGCAAGCTAAAAGCCGTGCGGAAATTCAAGAACACCTAGGCCTGAAAGATCGTGAGCACTTTAGAAAAGAGATTTTAAACCCGCTACTGGACAGCGGTCAGTTGTTGCGCACCTTGCCGGATAAACCCACCAGCCCGAAGCAAAAGTTCTATACGGCGCAGGTTAATAGCACAAGCAGCGATGCAGAGGGATGTGGCAATGAGTAAGTATCAGGCGTATTCGGAGTATAAGGATTCGGGGGTTGAGTGGATAAGTGAAATACCTGCTCAATGGAGTTCTATGAGTTTTGGTAAAGCTGTTCAGTTTATGGGCAACGGAGCTTCTGCGACTCAGATTGAGGAAAATAAAGATACGGTTAGAGTTACGCGAATTGAAACCATATCTGCAGGAGTAATTAATCTCGATAAAGTTGGACATGTAAGACGTTTTGATATTTCACCGCGCTTTCGTTTGCAAAGAGGAGATATTCAGTTTTCCAATATAAATAGTTTAAGTATGGTTGGTAATTGCGCGATATTTGTTGCTAATGAAGAGTTATTTTCTGGCATGAACTTGTTGCATATTCGACCAGACTATAATCGTGTTCATTCCAAATACATGCTTTATCAACTGAAAACCAAATGGTTTAGGAATAGTGTTGAGGCTAATGCCAAGCCTGCAATTAATCAGGCAAGTATTCCTACTGGGACTTTAAAGCAACTTGGTTTTTTATGCCCTTCTTTGGTCGAGCAAGAAAAAATCGCCAACTTCCTCGACCACGAAACCGCCAAAATCGACACTCTGATCGACAAGCAACAACAGCTTATCCAGCTGCTAAAAGAAAAGCGCCAAGCCGTTATTAGCCATGCCGTCACCAAAGGCCTAAACCCTAATGCCCCTATGCGTGATTCAGGTGTTGAGTGGTTAGGTGAAGTGCCGGAGCATTGGGAGATGACAAGAGCAAAGTTTGTTTCCAATATTTTTATACCGCAGCGAAATAAGCCCGAATTAAATGATGCGGAAGGTACAGCTTGGGTAACAATGGAGAATATGAAGACTTCTTACATTGAAAATACTAGTCTTTATGTTAGCAGGAATGCTTCAAAGGTAGCTGGATCAAAAAAGCTTAAAAAAGATTCTGTAATTGCTAGTTGTGTAGGGAACTTTGGTGTTGCTGCCATAAATAAAGTTGACGTGATAATCAACCAGCAATTACAGGCATTTATTCCTTTTGCTATTAAAGCTGAATATCTAAGGGAGTTAGTTGCTATGTCTACCGTGTATTTCGAGCTAGTGGGTACTGCAGCAACTTTAACTTATGTTAATCAAGAAGGCTTTGAGAACTTGCCTGTCTTGGTACCGCCAGCAAATGAACAAAAGAAAATCTGTATTTATTTAGAAGCTGAAAACATGAAGTTTGAAAATTTGATTGATAAAGCTCAATCAGCCATTCAGCTAATGCAGGAACGTCGCACTGCTCTTATCTCCGCCGCTGTAACAGGAAAAATAGATGTTAGTCACTGGCAAGTTCCTGCGCCAATGCAAAGCAAGGAAGCCGTCTGAGTCGTAAGGATGCGATTAGCTTATCTATTCAAATCAACTTATGATTAGATTAAGCTAGGTAATCGCATCACGGAATACATTATGTGGATTTGGCAGCACGAGCAATGGCCCAATTTTAGTTGGGATAACAGCATCATCGACCCTTTATTAAGGCAAACTCGCCTTAACCAAGGCGTGCTGCTGGGTAAAGCACTCAGCCAATCGGCTAATCAAAAACAAAGTATG
>JAVETP010000098.1:0-8620 GCA_034006005.1 Pseudomonas sp. | reverse complement strand
CATTAAACTTTCCATTAACTAAAAGCGTTTGGGCTTTTTGCTCTGGTTTTAAAAAATGATCGCCATCTTCACCAATTAAAGCAAACTGTCCTTCAACTAAATGATGATCGATAAAATCCAATACACCGGTAGGTCCATAATAGGGATACGCGCCTTGAATCTTAGCTCGCTCTTCGGTTGATAATGGTTTTCTTAAATCATTTCTTATTTTGCAAACTTTACCGACAGTTGTAAGTTTCCAACCAGCCGGAATAGTGTTAATTCGACCTAGTTTTTTGAGCAGCTCAGTCTTCATTTTTACCGCCCTCCAACTTCTTCTGCGCACGCGCCAACTGAGGAATGCCTTTTTCCGGCGTGGGTAAATCCTCTGGCATGGTGCCGCCCAGCTCCTCAATAGTGGCTCGTACCTTTGCACCTACTTCAAAATGAGTTTGGTTGGCATGGGCTTTATTGCTGACCTGATCACGCTTTAGCTTCTCTTCTGTTTGCGTGGCACGGAACAGGTTAGCGGCAAGCTCGGTACTGCCCATATGTTGGTGCGTGACCATATTTCCCACTTGGGAAAAATGGTGTGTTGTGTTTAACATCATTTTTCCTCCTTGGCATCTTTGGGTAGCTCCGCCGCTTTGATCAGGCGTTTTTCATCGGATTTCACTCGGCGTTCTAGCTTTTTTAGGTCTTCTTCGGCCGGCAGCTCTTCTGGTTTAATGCCACGCTCACCGAGCATATCACGCAAGCTTTTGTTGTTTTGCACGTGTTCATCAGTAATCGAACCTTCACCTTGCAGATCATTTTGGCGCACGTTGTGATTGGTGATTTCGGTAGCTAGGTTTTTGGCTGCAATGGTCACCGTCGGCAAAAAGTCAGCCAAAGCACGGCTTTTGGGCACGCTGAGCTTATTCTTCATGCTTTGAGTGGTATTACCGCCAAACAATGCTGCATCACCGCGCGAACGAATGCGACCAAAGCCTTTATCGTCCACACCGCGTTCGTAAATATTTTTAGATAGCTCTGTTTCGGACTCTTTAAGCTTCTCTCGTGCCTGCATACGATCTTGTAGACGTAGCTGCTCTTCAATGAGCTCTTGCTTGCGCGTTTGCAATGCAAAGTAGGTTTGAGCAAAGGCAATGGCGTCTTTGCGAGGATCACCGTTTTGAGCGATCAAATAACAGGCATAACGGGTGAGCATGATGTCGTCTATTTTCCGTTCAGCACCCGAGCCAATGGTGACCATTTCGTTGACGCCAACGAAATGGTTTTCGACCTTACCACCACTGTTGCTACAGGCTTCTTTGGCCTTTTCGATCACTTTGATAAAGTTACGCCAATCGCTGTATTCCAGCATTTTCTGAAGGTCGCGAGCATACCAATATTCTATCTCTGAACCCTCCCATGTGTGGGAAGTCTGATTAAAGCTTTGACTAAGCTGGGTGATTAATTCTTGTTTCATTCAGCCGCCTCCGTTGTGTTGCTTTGCGCTTCGTTAGGCACAATATCCTTCAACAGCACCGCCATTTTGTTGCGGACGTCGGCAAGTTCAGTTTCAAGGGTGGTGATCTCAGCCTGCACGGCGACAATGTCGATTTCTAATTCTTCTTCGAAGGTATCGACGTAGCGCGGGATATTCAGGTTAAAGTCGTTCTCTTTGATCTCATCAAAGGTGGCTAAATGGGCGTATTTTTCTACCTCTTCACGGGCGGTTACCGCCGCAACAATTTTGTCTAAGTGTTCATCCAGCAGGATGTTTTGGTTTTTACCCGCTTGGTAATGGTCTTTGCCGCTGGCATCAACAAACAGCACGTCTTTGCGGTTTTCATTGGCGCCGCCTTTTTCACGTGAGCGGTCAAATATTAAGATAGCCACTGGAATACCGGTACTTGGGAACAAGTTGCCGGGTAAACCAATCACGGCATCCAGTAGGTTTTCTTCAATCAGTTTTTGACGAATACGGCCTTCGGCTGCGCCTCTAAACAGCACGCCATGAGGTACCACTACGGCAATGCGGCCTTCTTTTTCAACGGCGGCTTCAACCATGTGGCTGATAAAGGCAAAGTCGGCCTTTGATTTCGGTGGTAGCCCGCGCCAGTAGCGGTTGTATCTGTCGGATTCAACGTCTTCTGAACCCCATTTGTCGAGTGAAAACGGTGGGTTGGCAACTACGTTATCAAACTTCATCAGTCTGTCATTTTCGACTAGCGCTGGTGAGGTGAGGGTGTTACACCATTCGATACGAGCAGAGTCTGAGCCGTGCAAGAACATGTTCATACGTGCAAGTGCCCAGGTGCTGCCGTTGACTTCCATACCGTAGAGTGAGTAATTGCGGTCGCCCACTTGGCGTGCTGCTTCAATCAATAGACCAGCTGAGCCACAGGCTGGGTCACAAATACGCGCCCCCGATTTTGGTGCAGACAGACGCGCAACCAGCTCAGAGACTTTATGGGGGGTATAGAATTCACCGGCTTTTTTACCTGCATCGGAACCAAAGCGTTCAATAAGGTAGATGTAGGTGTTGCCAATCACATCTTCAGACACGCGCGACGGGCTCATGTCGAGTGCGGGCTTGTTGAAGTCATCCAGCAAGGTTTTTAGGCGGCGGTTGCGGTCTTTGGTTTTACCCAAGTTGGCTTCGCTGTTGAAGTCGATGTTACGGAACACACCTTCTAACTTGGCTTTGTTCGCGGTTTCAATATGCTCTAAAACAATGTTGATCAGCTCGCCAATGTTGGGTTCGTTTTTACGCTCTAACAAAGAATAGTAGTTTGCCAAAAAAGTGTCGGTAACAACGGTTTTCTTCTCTTTGGTTGCTTTGTCTTCTACTTCTTCTGTGGTGCAGCAGCGCTAGGTTAATCTGGTGGCTGATCACGTTGCCGTTTCGTTTTTGGCTTTCTTTTCTCAAACCTCTCAGTAATAACCCCGTACATGATTTGTCCATTAGCTTCGGCGAACTGGGCAGGCAAAAGGCGCGGTTTTGCTGTTTGGGGTGCAAGGTAGCGCGCTTTCCTGTTTTAGATAAAGGCGTAATGCTCCAAAAAATACGGGCGTTGGCCGGTGTGTTTGCGTGCAATGTGTTGGTTTGAATCGTGCCATCACTATATGTAGGTAACAAATGTGCCGGTAACACAACCAACCCGCCTTGCGCGTGGCCTTCAACCTCAGGTAAAGGTAGCCAATACAGGTTTGGCCATTGCTCGGGGCTTTGCCATTTTTCTATGATCACTTGCGCGCCAATGCTATTTAGCCATTGGTGAATCGGGCAGCTAGGGTGCGCTTGTTTAACGCGCGGTAACTGGTAGATCAGCCAGCGGGTTAAGCGTTCGGCCGCATTATCGCACTGACTTAGTGCTGGGTAGAGGGTAAACGCGCCATGCCCAACCAGTAAAGCGACCTCCTGCTGTATCCATCCTCTATCCCAATCGTTACCACTTGCCCATAACACGTCACTTATCACCTTGTTGGTTCGTCATGCCGTCTATTTTTAGTCGTCGGGTGCAGACGCGGTGGTGAATTAGATGAAAGAAATGGCCATCAAACTAACCAGTCAAATCGGTTTTTTATGATGACCTGTGCGCGGCTAACTGTTTGAAATATATCGTCCAATGCGGCTCTGTTTGGCGGCATTTGGCTAGTGCAAAAAAATCGAGACGCCAAACGATCGTTTGCATTCTGGGTTAGAAAAAACAAACGGTTTGTACTTTGGATTCGAGGTTGGTTTAGGGTGCAAAAAGTGCCAAGTCTTGCTCTGATCCAGTACTGGCAAGGCTTAGCAGCGTTGGATTTCAATCGAGAAGCCAAACAGTGAATGGGCTAATTTCCCTGTTTGGCGTTTCGATCCAAAAGCCAAACGGATAGTGGTTTTGGCGTATGGGGGTAAAGGCATGGGGAAGTGTTTAATGAAGTGCTGCTGTTTATTTTGGCTTGGTATTTGATGAAGGGACGTTTTCTAACTTCAGTGAAGGTTGCTTGTTACTGTTGTCATCAATGTACTCAAGGGCGTACCCCATAGCCTTGTAGCTTTTCTCGCGTTTTTTAAACATGCGTTGCAGCATAGGGAGGGCGCAGTCTACATAGTCGTGAATGGTGACTTGTGTTTTTCCTTCCGATTCACGATGAATTCGACCGGCATATTGGGCCAATGTACCTTTCCATGCGATTGGCATGGCCAAAAACAACGTATCCAGTCTTGGCAGGTCAAAGCCTTCGCCCACATATTTTCCTGTTGCGACGACGACTTGAGCCGATTGCAGATGATTATCTGCATTCTTGCGTTCGGCAGCTTTCATGGCGCCTTTGAGTACGACAGTGCTTATGCCCATCTCGGTAAGTTGTGAGTGTATGAACTCTGCGTGCTCTCTACGCTCTGTAAGAACTAACGGGTGTCCGCCATTTTGAACACAGTGAGAGGCGTCTGAGACGATTTTTGACGTGCGCTGTTCGTTATCGACGAGCCAGCGGTAGGCATCGCTTATTTTTGGGCGCTCATCTGTTTTTATTAGCTCAGCTGGCGGTATATCGTAGAGCTGATGAATCATCACGGTTTGAGTAAATTGCTCATCAGGACTTTGTTTCACTTTATAGCGAATGGGCCCTGCCGCCATAAAAATGATCTTCTGATGGCCATCTTGTCGCTCTGGTGTTGCTGTTAGGCCCAATACATATTTTGCTCTTACCTCGTTGAGTACCATTTCAAACCTTGGTGCAGACAGATGGTGGCATTCATCAACAACAATGTGGCCGTAGTCTTGGATGAGAGGAGCGATGGAATTGTCTTTTTTATTAACCAAGCTTTGGTAGGTGGCAATGTCGATAATGCCACTCGGCTTTCTTTTACCCCCGCCTATACTGCCAATGTTTACGTCGGGTAGGAACGTGCGTAATCGCTCTTGCCACTGTTCAAGCAGTTGTCGGCTATGAACCAGTATGAGAGTATTTACTTTGCGTTTTACGATCATGCCAATGGCAGTAACCGTTTTTCCAAATGCGGTCGGCGCATGCAAAATACCGAAGTCATGTTTAGATATTGCGGCCACTGCGTCTCGCTGGTTCTTTCGCAAAGTGAACTCAGGGGTAAGTTTTAATAATGGTTTGCCGGTTTCACGCTTATCGTCAAACAGTGGCGAAATATTGTGCTCTTGTAGCAAAGCAATCGCGTCATCGAGACAGCCTCGCGGTAGTGCTAGATAACCGTTTTCAATACGAGCACAGGAAATAAACCTTGGAATGCCATGGGTTGAAAAGCGCAAAGCTTGTGTTTTAAAAAACACAGGATTAGAAAAACTAGCTAATCGCTTTAGTCCTGCCAGTAGTGATCCAGGTAACTCGCTCATCAAAAAGTAGATATGGTTGGCCAAGGTAATAGTCGCGTTTTTCGGCAAAGACTCTAATTTTATTGGTGTGGCTTTGGCTGTGATTTCCCAAGGTGGGCGGTTATCTGTTAGCCCTTGTTCGGACAGTAATAGGATGTTGGGTGAAATTGTTGTTATGAGTTGATCAATACTCGATTGCGTGAGCGTTTTAAGCTCAGCAAGGTACTGCCATTGATCGTCAATCGCATTCAGGTCACTGTCAACAAAGCAACTACGGCCTGAAAGGCGAGCCTCCTTTTGAAGAGGTAGCGCAATGAGATTACCAAAACCGCCTTCAGGAAGGACATCTTGGTTAGGAAATAGCCTGTCATAGGAGTCAAACGAAAGATTTGGAAATATTTCCATGGCTTTATCAAGCAAAGCGAAACCCAGTGCCCGTGCTTGGTTAGCGGGGATATTGGTGTCAAAAAAGATCCATAAGTGTGCTCCGTTGCCAGAGCGCGAGATTTCTATCGCGTGCGGAATATCAAACTCTTGGCACGCTTTAGACATTGCTTTGACTTCTTCTTGCCAACAGCCTTTGTCAAAATCGGCTGCCAACAAATAGCATGAGTTATCTTTCAGTAAGGGATACAGACCAACCACTTGACGACCGGCAAGGTGCCTGTAAATAATGTGCTCGTTTAGTTCGCTAAACTTTCGGTGTGAGCAGTCTTGGCATTTAATGCGGGGTTTGTTGCATAGCCCGCTTACCCACTCATTATCACAGGCAACGGAATAGCCACTGCGGCCCTGTTGGTTTTGCCAACGATTGGCGAAGATATCCTCTCGTCCACGAAATCGTTGTCTGAATAGGGCGACCTTTTGTTCTGGGGTGAATGTCTGTACTGAACGCTCGTTTTGAGCGCTACGCAAAGCCTCTCTTAATGCGAGAAGCTGCTGCTTTTCGTTTTCAAGCTCAGCTAGCCTGTTATCAATAGCAGAAATGTTTGGGTAGCGAGCGTCATTCATGACAACATAATTTTTATGTGCAGCACTATGACGCGCGAACTTGCGGCGGTTTGATCAGCGACTCTGCTGGAATACCTAGCCCTTCATGAAGTTTCCAAATCATTTTTAGCGTGAGTGACCGCTTATGGTTTAGGATTTCATAAACACGATTGCTTTTACCTATCATGGGTTCAAGATCTTTAACCGTTAAGCCTTTGCGCTCCATCTCAAACTTTATTGCCTCAACAGGGTCTGGCAAATCCATTGGGAAATGCTTTGCTTCGTAGGCTTCAACTAACGTAACCAAAATGTCCAGTTTTTCGCCTTCGACGGTATCAGGCTCCGCCATCATTAGGTTTTCGATGTCGTTTAATGCCGCGCGGTAGTCGGCATCTGTTTTAATAGGTCTGATGTCCATTATATTTACCTCTTGTTACTACCTTTTGGCTTCAAATCGTTTGCACATCAATTTTATCGTATTGCGCATGGCTGCCGATAAACCGTATGTAAACCACCTTGTAGGCATAATTGATCCAAACAACTAACCGGTATTTATTACCGGCAATGTTAAACACGACACGCCCATCTTTGAAGATGCTGGCATTTCTAAAGTCCTGTTTCACATCCGCCAGTGATCCCCAATCAGCGTTTAATGCATGCCTATACCACGCTAAAGTTGGCTCTTTCGCGTCAATGTATTCTGGGCTGTCTTCCCAAAATGTTTTTAAGGTTGATAGTGCGATAATTCTCATAAACAGATGTTAGTCCCATATTGGGACTTTTGCAGGTTTGGTATTTTTGATGCGGTTAGGAGTTTTTACCGCATCCCCAATTGCCCCATTCCTTGGGGCGGTTCACATCCCTCTTATTCACCCTCTGAAGCTCGGCATATCAAGTGTTGCCCCATTGTCCCAACTGCCCACGGTAAGTGAGCAAATGGGTGGCTAGTTAGTTTCGCCTGATGGGCTTTTTCGGCATGCGGCTGCGTTTGCCATCGAAGAAGGCCAATACTCTGAACCAATAGAGCGATTCTTCATAACCTAGGCTGTACGTTGGGCGTGCAGGCGGGATGAGTCCCAGTTTGCGTCCTAGGCTGACAATCACGTAGAACGTAAGTTTTAGCGTCAGCCAAGGAGCGAGTACCACGAATACCATCAGGCAATGCCGGGTAAGTGCGTAGCCTATACCATGAGGTTGTTCGAGTAAGGCAATGCCAATACACCAACCAAGGCCTGCCAGCATGGCTATTGGAAAGGTAATGGGGGCAAGTCGCATCATAAACTGCGTGTTAGCGCCCTCCTGTGTGGTGTTGTGAAGCGGGCTCAAAGTTCACCAGTGGTTCGATCACATCAGCCACGGTTTGATGGGCAATACGGCGCTCTTCAAAGTAATCGTGGCGGTCGTAGATACCCTCAACGCCTTTTAGCTTATGGTTAAGACAGCGTTCGGCTACGTTGCCTGCAATGCCCAAAGAGGCGGCAAGGCTGCGAAAGGTGCGGCGCAAATCGTGTACGGTGAAGTGTTCAAGTTTGCCCATTTTATTGGGAGGCTGTTTTTTGCGCCCAGGCTCGCGACCAAAGAGTTTAGAAATGGCGCGGTTTAGCGTATCTGGCCCCATATGTGGACGATGGCTTGCTCGTCTGGCTGGAAAAACATAAGGCGAGCCACAAGCGCGGATTTGCAACTCGTTAAACCAAGCAATGGCTTGGCGCGGTAAAGGAATGCTGATTGGCACGCCAGTTTTACTGCGTTCTTTGGGAAGATCCCACACGCCTGTGGTTAAATCCATTTCACGCCACATGGCTTCGCACAGTTCGCTTTTGCGCACGCCCAATACCAAAAACAGACAGCAAGCGAGGTAGTTGTCGCGGCCAAAGCTATTGATATGGGTATGAAACACGCTGAAGGCGTAGTGAATTTCCTCTTTGCTGAGCATCCTGTCTTTACTGGACTCCACGCCACCGGCATCATCCACCGTGAAGGCTGCGGCTGGGTTGTTCAGCGTTAAGTCGAGCTTTATCGCATGTCGAAATAGCTGCTTCATGTACATCAAGGTATCGTTAGCAATGGTGGGGCGGTTACTTTCTCGAATACGCTCTAATACTTCGCGCACGTCACGTGCGGTCACCTCAGCAATACACTTAATGCCAATGACAGGGCTTATGTCTTTGGTGTAAACCCGATACGGAATCTTGGGATGCTTTAGTCGTCTACTCAGATCGGTTCGATACCAGTCATGGAACAGTTGATCCACGGTTTCAATGTCAGGTAACTCGATTTTCTGTTTTTCTAGAAGAGGATCTATGCCGTCACGTACTTCCTTTCGA
>JAVETP010000097.1:0-8766 GCA_034006005.1 Pseudomonas sp. | reverse complement strand
CGACCATAGAGCGTTGGAACCACCTGATCCCATCCCGAACTCAGAAGTGAAACGATGTATCGCCGATGGTAGTGTGGGGTTTCCCCATGTGAGAGTAGGTCATTGTCAAGCTTAAACACCAAAACCCTAGATCAGCAATGATCTGGGGTTTTTTTATGCCTGCAAGAAAATCAATAGTACAGAGCCACAGCACAAACGACCCTGGCGGGTCGCGTGTTGAGTTGCAAAATCAGCTGCTGCAATGAGACAGCTAGTCACCAAGTTTCCTGTGATGCATCATTTAGCGCCGTTAAAAGCCAACCGGTGTCACACTTTTACTCTTGCTTGCGGATTGAAGTGGGGTTCTGTGAGTTGCGTCACAGGGCTAGGGGTGCAAATTTATCTCGATCTGGCATCATAGAAACCAATGCCACGGATGGCATATGAACGGCAAGTTTATGAGTAAAAGGATGTACGAAAAAGCCCCAAGGTCATCACTGGCCTTGGGGCTTTTTACATTTGAAATTTGATTGTTACCGCTGGCAAATTTTTCATTTTTTCTGAAAGCGATTGGTATAGCTCTACCTAGCAGATTAAATTGTTAGCCTATTAAATGCAGAGCAAACCATGCTCAACCTCCTTTCTGCATACTGCTGAGTTTTACTGTTAAAATAGGACCATATTTTTAGGTGTGCAGTTATGGATCCTCGAAGCCAAGTTCTATTACGTAATGTTGAGTTGTTTGCAGGAAAGATATTACTTGCAGGGTTACCTGCTGATCAATTACTTGCTGACTTGCCAGAAGCGCAAGGCTGGAGTTGGCATGCAGGTGAATATGAGCAGTTATCTCAGATTTTTCCTGAGCGTTGTGTGTTTTCAACTCAAGCACCAGCAGCAGAGTACAGTGCAGGTGTTTTATTTTTGCCCAAGTCACGTGAGCTAACTGCTTATTTACTGCAAGAACTTGCTGCCAAGATACCCAGCGGTATTTTGTTTTTAGTGGGTGAAAAACGCGCGGGTGCAGAGCGAGCTGCAAAGCAACTGGCTGCCTTTGGACGTACTAGTAAAATTGATAGTGCACGACATTGTCAGTTATGGCGTTGTGAAGTGAGTGATACCACGCAAGCGCCGAACTTAGATGCGCTCAGTAAAGCGTTTACTGTCAGTGCTGCAGAGCAATCCATTCGAGTGTGTAGTGTGCCGGGTGTATTTAGCCATGGCCGCTTAGATTTAGGGACTCAATTACTTTTAGAGTGCTTGAATGATTTGCCCATCGGACATTATTTAGATTTTGGTTGCGGTGCAGGTGTAGTGGGTTCGTTTTTGAAAAAAACTTATCCATCCTCACAGGTTACGATGCTCGATGTCGATGCTTTTGCTGTGCACAGCAGTCAGTTAACCTTGGCTGCTAATCAGCTTGAGGCAACTACTATTGCGGGTGATGGTATTCATGCGGCGCCTAAACAATTAGCTGCCATTATTAGTAATCCGCCTTTTCATCAAGGTGTACATACACAGTACGAAACAACTGAAACCTTATTGCGTGAAGCCGCTGAGCATCTGCAACCGGGTGGAGAGCTACGTATTGTTGCTAATAGCTTTTTAAAGTACCCACCATTGATTGAGCAGCATTTAGGGCCATGTACAGTGTTAGCAGAGCGTAATGGTTTTAAAGTGTACCGTGCGATACGCCGTTAATAGACTGTTCAATGTGCAACTATTTTATTTTAGAAAGGACATAACGTGACTGATAATGCTTTTGTGTTTGATGTAACAGGTGTGGAGCAGTTTGAGCAGTTGGTGATACAGAATTCGTTTGATCAGCCCGTGTTAGTCGACTTCTGGGCACAGTGGTGTGCGCCCTGTAAGGTGTTGATGCCTATACTTGAGAAAATCACTCACAGTTATCAGGGTGAGTTTTTACTGGCTAAAGTGGATTGCGATATCGATCAAGATATTGTTGCCCGCTTAGGAGTGAAAAGTTTACCCACTGTTGTGCTCTTTAAAGACGGTAAGCCCGTTGATGGCTTTACCGGTGCGCAAAGCGAGTCTGATATTCGCACCTTGCTGAGCAAGTATATTGCTGAGCCTGAGCAAGAAGCTGAAGATCCTCAGCAAACAGCACAGCAGCTCTTTGATAATGGTGAGTTTGCTCAGGCAGAAGCATTATTAAAAGAAGTCTTATCCGGTGATGATCAGCGGCCCACTGCGCTTATATTATTTGCACGTTGCTTAGCTGAGCGGGGCGCTTTAGCGGATGCAGAAGCCGTTATTAATTCAGTGACTGATGATGAGTATAAGCATGGGGTGGCTGCTGTACGTGCGCAATTGACGTTTTTAAGACAAGCAGCAGAGTTACCTGATATGGCAGACCTTAAAACCCGCCTAGCAAAAGATGCGCAGGATGATGAAGCTCTATTGCAGCTGAGTATTCAGCAGTTAGCACGACAAATGTACGAGCCCGCTTTAGATAACTTATTACAGTTATTTATTCGTAACCGCAGCTTCGCTGATGGCGCAGCGCATAAAACCTTGCTGCAAGTCTTTGAGTTATTGGGTACTGAACACCCTATGGTGACGTTGTATCGTCGACGTTTATATCAAGCGTTGTATTGATCGACACTTAATAGTTTTGGTGATCTAACTTATGCAAGGTTTTTACGCCATGCTGCTTGATGCATGGCGACATGCGGATACACGCCAGCGCTTATTTGCACTGGCCATACCTATGATTCTCAGTAATCTATCCGTTCCCTTAGTCGCACTGGTCGACAGTGCCGTGGTGGGTAGGCTTCCGCATGCCTATCAACTGGGCGCTGTAGCAGTGGGTGGTAGTATCTATACCATGCTGGTGTGGACCTGTGGTTTCTTACGTATGGGCAGTACAGGCTTTGCCGCGCAAGCAGCGGGGCGTAATGATCAGCAGGCGCTACGCTATATTTTATTGCAAAGCTTATTACTGGTTATTGTCTTAAGCGTGTTGTGCTTAGCTCTCGTCTTGCCATTATTGCCGCATATATTGCAATGGATGGATACTTCAGGTGACTTGCAGGCGCTGGCTCAGCAATATGTGTTGATTCGACTCTATGGTTTGCCTGCAGCATTAATGATGCATGTCCTAGCGGGTTGGTTGCTGGGTCTGCAAAATGCGCGTGCGGCCTTATGGATGTTACTGCTAGCCAACTCAGTGAATATTGTTTTAGATATCTATTTTGTCTTTGCTTTGCAGTGGGAAGTTGCCGGCGCAGCGCGAGCTTCGGTGATTGCTGAATGGTCAGGTGCGCTACTGGGACTGCTACTCGCGTGGCGTTATGTAGATAAAGGTCCGTTACTGAATTTTTGGCAGCATTTATTGCGCTGGGCGAGTTGGCGACCTCTATTAGCAGTCAATCGTGATATTTTAATTCGTAGTTTAGCGCTGCAAGCGGTGTTCTTTAGCGTGACCTTTCAAGGTGCGCGTTTAGGTGATAACACAGTTGCGGCTAATGCTTTGTTACTCAATGGCTTACTGCTGTGTTCCTATGCTTTAGATGGTTTGGCGCATGCGCTAGAGGCGCTGACGGGACACGCGTTAGGCAAGCAAGATCAGCGTGCACTGCAACGGGCTTTATGTTTGGTGAGCATTTATGCGTTATTGGCCAGTACAGTGTTTGCGTTGCTGTTTTGGTTATGTGGAGATGTATTTATTGCTCTACAAACCAATATCGCTAGCGTGCAAGACACCGCTTCGGACTATCTGATTTATCTCGCGCTGCTGCCATTGATTACGGTGTGGAGCTATGTAATGGATGGGCTGTTTATTGGTGCAACGCGCGCTAGAGAAATGCGCAATTCCATGCTGCTCGCGGTCTTAGTCTGTGCGCCTATTGCCTGGCTATTACATGACTTAGGCAATCATGGTTTATGGATTGCGTTCTTATTCTTTATGGCGCTTAGGGCGGTTTTTCTGGGCATCAGTGCTCGTCATCTGCCCAGCTGGTTTCAGAAACCTCTGTGATACATCTTGCGTTGTAATACAGCAGGTATTAAGCATAAAGCACAGAGTAAAATTAATGGCCAAGACTGCCAACGTAAGTAAGGTGTTAAGCCTTGCATTGGCACCACTGAACCACGTAATACGGCTTGCTGAAACTGTGGCACGGTTACAGTTATTTCACCACGCGGATCAATCAGCGCGCTGACACCATTATTGGTGGCGCGAATCATCCAGCGTCCAGCTTCCAATGCTCGCATCTGCGCCATTTGTAAGTGCTGCATTGGGCCAATTGAGGTGCCAAACCAGGTGTCATTACTGATGGTCAGCAAGATATCACTTTGTGCTGCCAACTCAGTAGCAAACTCGGGATACACCACTTCATAACAGATATAGGGTGCAATTTTATAACCCTTGGCATTTAGTGGTGCTTGCTGGCTGGGTCCACGAGCAAAGTCTGACATGGGTAAATCAAAGAAGGCAATCACGCCGCGTAGTAGATCTTGCAGCGGCACGTATTCGCCAAAGGGCACGAGCTTTTGCTTACGGTATTCGCCATTGCTATCACCCAGTGTGGTGATGGCATTGTAATAACGTAAATCACCGTGAGTATCCTGCTGACGTAATGGTAGGCCAGTAATTAACGCAGAATCCTGTCGACTGATAATGCGGTCCATACTGTCGAGATAACCTTGTGCTTGCTCTTTTAATACTGGCACTGCCGTTTCTGGCCAAATCACTAAATCACTCGGCGCAGCGTTTAATGTCAGAGATTGATAGAGCAGCAGTTGCGCTTCAATTTGGGCTGGATCCCATTTCAGGTTTTGTTCGATATTACCTTGAATAGCGGTGACGCTGAGTGGCTTACCTGAGGGCTGTGTCCACTGGTATGACTGCATGCCCAAGCCTAAACCCCAAGTCATAATTAAGAGTAGCGCAGCGCTGAGACGTGAGAGTAAGTGCTTATTTTTCCACAGGATTATCAGCAAGACGCTACTCAGGGCTAAGGCAAATGAAATCAGCCACACACCACCCAGTGGCGCCAGTCCAGCCAGCGGACCATGCAACTGGCTGTAACCAATATACAGCCATGGAAAGCCAGTTAAGAACCAGCCACGAAAGGCCTCAATCACCACCCAAAGGGCAGCAAAGGCCAGCGCGTTACTGATTGAATGAGGGTCTTGACGTAAAAAGCGTGCCCAGAGCCAGCCGAACAGGGCTAAGAACAGTCCTAGGCCAGCCACAAAGGCAACGGTTAAGAATAGTGCTAAAGGTGCTGATGCCGCGCCATAGTCATGGATGCTGACATACACCCAGCTGGTACCGCTGGCAAATAAACCAAAACCAAACCACCAGCCGCGCACTGCTGCTTGGCGTGGGCTCAGTTGACTGAGCCCCAGATATAAAACCATGCAGGACATAAACACCAGCGGCCACAGGTCAAACGGCGCTAAGGTTAAAGTAATCAAAGCACCAGCAGCCAGACTCAGGCTATTGCCCATCCAGCCACTACGAGTAAGCCATTGCATGGTGTATATCCCTAATTGATTCAGTACAGGGCGTGCTAATTAGTCACCCTGTTTGGTTTTTTTATCTAAAGGTGTAATGCGCAAGAGGTGCAAACGGCGGCTGTCGGCATTGAGTACACGAAAACGCATACGATCGACTTCAATGGTTTCATTGCGCTTAGGCAAATGACCAAAAGCGCTCATCACGACACCGCCGATGGTGTCGAATTCATCTTCAGAAAAGCCACTGTTAAAGAAGTCATTAAAGTCATCGACCGGGGTCAGTGCTTTAACAATAAAGTCACCCGTGGGTAATGTACGGATATAGCTGTCTTCTTCGACATCGTGCTCATCTTCAATATCACCCACGATTTGCTCAAGCACGTCTTCAATGGTGACCAATCCAGCCACGCCGCCGTACTCATCAATCACTACAGCCATATGGTTATGGTTGGCGCGAAATTCTTTGAGTAAGACATTTAAGCGTTTGGATTCTGGCACAAAGTTGCACGGACGCAATAAGCTGCGTAAATCAAAATTGTCTTCTTTCTTCAGAATCAGTGGCAGTAAATCTTTGGCCAGCAGAATGCCCAGCACTTCATCGTTATTATCACCAATCACTGGATAGCGAGAGTGCGCGGCGTCAATAATAGACGGCAAGAACTCTTCGGGTGATTGGCAGGCTTTAATACTCATCATTTGCGAGCGCGGGATCATAATATCGCGCACTTGCAAGTCAGCAATTTGAATCGCGCCTTCAACAATCGCAAGTGCGTCGTTATCGAGCAGCTTATTGCGGTTTGCTTCGCGCAGCAGTTCGAACAATTCTTGGCGTGTTTTAGGTTCTTGGGCAAAAGCGTGGGTTAGTTTGTCCAGCCATGACTTATGCCCATTGCTAGAATTATCTTCACTCATGATGGTATTAAATCCGTGTCTTGATTATCGTGATAAGGGTCAGGGTGACCGATGTCAGCCAGTAACTGGCGTTCTAAATCTTCCATTTCTTCAGCTTCTTCGTCATCGATATGATCATAGCCTAATAAATGTAAACAACCATGAATTACTAGATGTGTCCAGTGCGCGGTCAGGGTTTTACCTTGTTCTGCTGCTTCTTTTTCCACCACTGGCACGCAGATGACTAAATCACCCAGCAAAGGGATATCCAGTAGGCCATCGGGGATATCAGCAGGGAAAGACAACACATTGGTGGGGTAGTCTTTGCCTCGCCAGGTTGAGTTCAGTTCAAGACCTTCCTCTGCATCCACTAAGCGAATAGTCAGCTCAGAAGGGTTGCTACGTTGGCGTAAAGCTAAACCGCACCATGCTAAAAAATCAGCATGGCTGGGCAGTTGCTTGGCGGAACTGGCAATTTGTAGATCAAGTTCGATCAAGGACGTAGCTCTCTAGCAGGGTCAGTGGGTACGGCTGAGTTATAACTTTCGTAAGCCTCAATGATGCGTTGCACCAGAGGGTGACGAACGACATCGCTGGACTTAAAGAAAGTAAAACCAATGCCAGGCACATCTTGCAAGACTTTAGTCACGTGGATCAGCCCAGACGTTGTGCCGCGCGGCAAGTCGATTTGGGTGATATCACCGGTAATCACTGCAGTTGAACCAAAGCCAATACGAGTGAGGAACATTTTCATTTGTTCCATCGTGGTATTTTGGCTTTCATCCAGGATGATAAAGCTATTACTCAATGTGCGACCGCGCATATAGGCTAGCGGTGCGACTTCAATCACTTGTTTCTCAATCAAGCGCGTTACGTGCTCAACGCCGAGCATTTCGAACAGAGCATCGTATAAAGGGCGCAAATAAGGGTCGATTTTCTGTGATAAATCACCGGGTAAAAAGCCCAGCTTTTCGCCTGCTTCCACTGCTGGACGCACCAATAAAATATGTTGCACCAACTCACGCTCTAGAGCATCAACTGCACAAGCCACCGCTAGATACGTTTTGCCGGTTCCTGCAGGACCTACACCGAAGTTAATATCATGCGCCAAGATCGATTTGACATAGTCTTGTTGGTTTTCACCGCGCGGACGAATGGCACCTGTACGTGTGCGCAAAGCGACAGTACTAGTCTGTTTGCTCGATGGACTTGATAGTTCTTGCATGCTCGACTCTTGTAAAAAGAGGTGCACGGTATCGGGGGTCAGGATAGAGTTTTTAGTTTCGCGATAAAGACGACGTATCAGTTGTTCGGCTGCACGAGTTGACTCGCGAGGACCCAGCAATTCAAATTGCTCGCCACGATTACGAAGAGTGATATTTAATCGTTGTTCGATTAAACGTAAGTGCTCGTCATATTGGCCGCACAGATTTGCAAAGCGTGCAGCCTCAAAGGAATCGAGGGTAAAACGATGAATATCAGTTGATGTGTTCAAGGACTTAAAAGACGCCTACTTAACAAATGTAATGCCTAGGATAGCGCTGTAAATGCAAAGCGGGAAGAGGTAAAAAGGTCGAGTATTTATTTGTTAAGCCAAGGCGGCTAAAAAGTAGCCGCCTGCTAGGGTGTTATCTGGTTTTTAACCGCTTATGCAGTGGTGTTTTTACATATCTGTGTCAGCGCTTGTGCCCAGTGTTCTTCAGCGTTTAAGCATGGAATCAGGATCAGTTCTTCACCGCCAGCCGCGATAAAGTCTTCACGACCTTCAATGCCCAGTTCTTCTAAGGTTTCGATACAATCTGCAACAAATGCTGGCGACATTACTAACAGTTTTTTAACCCCACGCGCAGCCAGCTCTTTTAAGGTGGCATCAGTGTAGGGTTCAATCCATTTGTTTTTACCTAGGCGCGACTGAAATGCGACAGACCATTGGTCTTTGCGCAAGCCTGCTTCTTGAGCAAATAACTCAGCGCTGCGCATGCATTGTGCGCGATAACAGGTATCCAGCACAGCTTGGCTGGCCGTTTCGCAGCACGACTTATCACTTAAGCAATGTGAACCTGTTGGGTCAAGTTTTTTTAGATGGCTTTCAGGTAAGCCGTGAAAGCTTAAGAGCAGGTGGTCAAAGTCTTGCTCTAAGTGTGTTTCAGCACTTTTTGCCAAGGCTTTGATATAAATCGGGTCAGCATAAAAAGGCTTGACGATATTGAGCTTGAGCGCCAAGTTATTCTTTTTAATGCACAGTTCCGCTTCTTTAATTGCCGTAGTCGTGGTGCTGTCGGCAAACTGTGGATACAGCGGTGCAAAAGTTACAGTTTTTACGCCTTGTTTAGCCAACTCGACTAAGCGCGTGCTAATCGATGGCTCACCATAGCGCATCGCTAAAGTTGTTGGACCATGTGGCCAATGTGG
>JAVETP010000096.1:0-9033 GCA_034006005.1 Pseudomonas sp. | reverse complement strand
CACGCTCTTTGATTGAGCGCTGACTTAACTCATTCACAAAGTTCCAGACAAAGTTCACCGACCGCGCCATATTATTGAGCAGTGGAATATGCTTGTCTTTCACTCGAACTTTGAGCGTTTTAGTGTGTTTGATCATGCTGTATATAATACCAGCACTGTGAGTTACACCCAAGGGAAAGCTGTGCTTTCCGCGCTATCCATCCCCGCACTAAAAGTACGGGGCATTTCGCGCAAAACTGGTAAAGTAGCTAAGACGGCGTCTGAGATTATAGACAGGCGCCGCACTTGCACGAGTGAATCAGTCAGACACTGACTCGCGATGAATATCCAGCGTGTTTAATGCGCTGAGCACTTCAGCTAATGGCAAACCAACCACAGCACTGTAGCTGCCAGAGATGGTGCTAACAAACACCCCGCCCTTGCTTTGAATGCCATAACCACCGGCTTTATCGTGCTGCTCGCCCGTCTGCCAATACCATTCAATTTCTTTACTGGTAATCGGACGGAAAAACACTGTGGTATTGACCCGTTGCACACGTATTTGCTCATGTGTTTTGATGGCAAAAGCCGTCATTACCACATGCGAACGGCCGGATAATGCACGCAGCATATCTTGCGCTTGAGTCTGATCCTGCGGCTTACCCAGAATACTGTCCTCCAGCACAACAATGGTGTCAGCAGCCAATACCACAGCATGCTCATCATCTTGCACACTATTAAAACCCGCCTCAGCTTTTTCTTTAGCAAGACGCTCAACATACGCATTGGGCAGCTCGTTAGGGCGTTGGGTTTCATCAATGCTGATATCAAGTGCAGTGAATTTGATATCTGTTTGAGCTAATAAATCGCGGCGTCTGGGCGATGTGGAAGCTAAGTACAGCGTCATACGTTTTAAACCTGTGTGATCAAATCAGTGGATTTGCAAACTAAGGAAATCGCTAGAGCAATAATATACCTGTTGCGATGTTGCGATGACTGCAAGTCAGCTGTTTGCTCGTTGAATGATATTTTCAATGGTGATTTATCAGTGCAGCTCAATTTTACTGTAAGGTAACTGACTGCTTAAAACACAAATAGATTCATTTAAAAATCAATTATATTTTAAGCAGTCACAGTGTCGTTAGTGCAGTAAGTCTTCTGGAATATTACCGCCGTTTTCAGCGATACGCGCTAACACAGTTTTATGCAGCCACATATTCATTTGTGCAGAATCACTCATCAGCTCAGCTGGGCAATTCAATTCTGCAGCCAACTCTTTACGTGCGCCAAAGCTGCTATCGATATCGAGCAGTTTTAATAAATCAACAATCGAGGTGCGCCAGTTCAGCTTTTGTGAATTCGCTGCTGCGCGCTGTTCAAGTTGCGCAACAACATCAACCAAAGGCACGGCTGCAGATGTAGCAACTGCAACCGGTGGACTGACTGCTTCAACAGACACTGTATCGTCAGCTGAGCTTTTAGGAGCAGCTTGCGCTGACCCGATTCCGAGCTTGCTAAGAATGCTATTAAAGAAACCCATATGATTCTCCTTTTTACGTGGGTGTGTTGTTGCATTGGATTATATAGTTTTGATTATGGTTGAAAAGGTGCTGCGGGTCACCTTTTAATCGGATATCTATATTTTTTTTGATTGTTTCGTCATATTTTAGGGGTATTAAATGCAAGGTGTTGTCATTCTAGTTGATGTACAGAATATTTATTATACGGTGCGCCAAGGCTTTGCCACGGGCTTTGACTATAACGCTTTTTGGGCAGAAGCCACTGCGGGTCGTAAAGTTATCAAGGCAATTGCCTATGCAACCGAGCGTGGTGATGAAAAACAACGGCAGTTTCAAAATATTTTGCGTGCGATTGGTTTCGAGGTGAAATTAAAACCTTATGTGCAGCGCAGCGATGGCAGCCGCAAGGGTGATTGGGATGTGGGTATTGCCGTGGATGCTATGGAGTTTTCGCACTTAGCTGATGTGGTGGTGATGGCTACCGGCGATGGCGATTTTGATGTGCTGGTGGAGCGTATTCGTACCTTGCATAAGGTTGATGTTGAAGTCTTTGGTGTGGAAGAATTTACTGCCTTTTCCTTAATTCGTGCGGCGTCTAAATTCAGACCGATTAATGGCAGCCTGTTGTTAGGCCGCCATTAATATCTCTAGAGTTATATCGCAGATAAGTTTCGAGGCTGAGTCAGCCCGTGCGGCGTATGATCAGCCTCGAAACACCTCTCTACTGATCGAACTCATATCTTTGTATCTAAGTTGTTAGTGTAATTATTGCTATTCAGCAGGCGGTTGGCCTGCAACACTTCAGTACTGATTAATCGTCAGAGCACAGATCCGTACTGCGTTGAATCGGCAGCAACTGCAGCGGCCCTTGAAAGCCTTGCTGCCTGAGGCCTTTTTGCTGTTGTGCGTTATAGAGCAATAACGCTTTCAGCGGATCACTGTCGGGCAACTGCTGAGCAAAGGCAATCACACTGGGCGCGAGCTGCACTTGTTTTGCATCTTGGGATATATCATTGGCGCGCGCAAACAGATAGGCATGCTGCGGCAGCAAGATATGGGTGTAGCCACCATTCACCGCAAAATTGAGTCCGGCATTATCATAGTCGCCAAAGTACACCAGCGGCTTACCCTGAGCTAAACAGGCTTCACGCAGTGCTTTACAGCCTTTGCTTTCATCAGCATTACCGCGATAAATCACCAGCGCGGCTAATGCCTCGGGCGGTAAAGTGTAATGCTGCGGATGCAGGGCAAAGTACTGATAAAACATATCGCGGTTTTCCACCATCAGCACATAGGCATACTCGCTGAGCTGCAGTGTCTGCCAATCAATATCCATCACCCACTGACTCGGCGACTCATTCACCCACTCTGGGAAGTACGCGCCGCAATTGGCTTGCGCAATCAACACGCGCCGTTCCATCGGTGCTAAACCCATACCTTTATATTCAGCATCAGCGCCTTGGGCTTGAGTCAGACGTGAAGTGTCAGATAAATCAACATCCAAACTGAAGAGATTCAACTCACTTAATGTCTGCTCAATCCTCGCTAAGACAGCTTGATCAAACACCACCTTGCTGCGGCCAAACCAGCTCTGGGTGTCCAACTCATGGCGATCACACCAGTTTAAAAGCTGCTGCATCGCCTCAGTCTGCGCTTTACGCTCAGCGCGCTGGTTTTGAGCAACGGTATTTTTAACCCGTTTTAAAACCTCACGCACCCTTGGTGCTAAATCAATACTCATGATAATCCCTCACTAAGAAGCTGTAATTCAACATCCTTGATCAGCCGCACATCATTAAAGGGCCCTGCTTCCACTTCTTTATAGTGCAAATGAAACGCGCCCTGCTCAGCTTCTGATAAGCCTTGATAGTCAGCGATGACTTGGTAAATCCATATTTCCGGATCCCAGTCCAACTCAGACGCATGCAGATAATCTAAAGCGTATTGATTACGCTGCTGATCCAATACGCTTAAATAAAACGACACCACATCTTCATGTAGAGCGCGGCGTTTGGCCAGAATGGTTGCATCATCTTGCGCAAGCACCGGCTGCGCCACACTCAGCGCTTCAGCTTCACGCTCAGGGCGAGCCGGTAAGCGTGCCAACAACTGCTGCATCTCTTGGCTGTCATGCTGACGATCCAAGGCAATGGCGACACTGGGATACAAAGGTGCGGCCTGATTTAATAGATCAGGCACATGACTGCGCTGCGAATAATCTGAAGGCTGAAAATTGGGCTTATCTTGGAAAAACTGCAGCATGCCACGCACTAAAAGATTACGCGCCTGTTGCTGTCGAAAGCGTGCCATCAGCTCATTAAGACGGCTTTGCACTTCACGCAAACTACCAAAGTGACCACTGACCTGATCTTGCAATTGACGCACTAAAATGTGGCGCAAACCACCGTTACTGCCGGCAAACTTAATCAACTCTTTAAAATCAATCAGCTTTAAACCATCCAGCCAGCGCAGCACTTCGTTATGCGCCTTTTCATTTTCTTCAATTTTTTCTTGCACGCTGCTAACAAAAGCAAAGTCGGTATTGAGTCGATTCCATAGACTTTTAATCCCAGTGGCAATACGGCTGTTTAAGTCATCCACTTCTTGGCCTAACTGCGCTTGCCAATAGGCGCTACCCTGATAATTTCCCTTGCCTTCAGCATCATAAATCTTGGTGACTAACTTACGAATATTCAGCAAAAAATCGCCGATATCGGCATTCACTTTACGCCGCTGCTCATCGGCGATCAGATGCACAATCATCTGCCGCACTGGATCACTTAAGGTTAAGCCCGACGCCTCACCCAAGCGCTCTAGAATATTGGCATCCATCAGTTGATTAATCGCACGCGCACCCAGCTGCGCTTCATCTGGAGCCACACCATAGTAACTCTGCATCAATAACTCGCCGTGTCTGCCGAGTATTTTTAAACGCTCAACGCCCTTTTTAACGGCTTCGCTATGGTAATCAAGCGTACTCATTCAAGCAGGTCCTCTTGACTGGGTGGCAGCTCGTCATCGATATAAATATTTTCTTCTTCACGAATAAAGCGGGTTAAATCAATTAGGTAATCAATCTTGCCAGTGACAATATAATGGTGGCGATCTTTATGCGGCTGATGCAGATAACCATGGCTGCGTAAACGATCAAACACTTGCTTAAGTTGACCACCAACATCGTCACTTTGCGATTGGAAAAAACGGGTTTGCACCAAGGCCTGCAACTGCTCACGCAAGCTGGGGTTGTTTTCAATACGTGCGGCCATATCGTGACGATTGAGAATATCGTTAGCGGTGAGGACGTTTTCATGACCTAAGGTTTCTTGCGCCAGCTGCAGCAATTTGAGCATCGGCACTAAGCTGTCCAGCGTGTCTTTAAATTGCTGGGACAACTGCTCACGCAACGGCGGGCTTAATTCACGCCAGGCTAAAAACCAAACACTGCCTTCAGGATTACTGGCTAAGCGGCGATTGAGTGGACGTAAATACTGATCAAAATCTTCGCGCGTTTGCTCATTTTGCAACTGGCGAAACGCCTCACTGTGACTCACTTCACAGACAAAGGCGCCATTGAGTAATTGCTCAAGTAAATAACCGTGCTGCATCATCATTGGCCAATCTCCTGACGGTGTTGCAATAAGCGCTGTGACAAACGACTGAGTTGAGGCTCGATACGCTTAAGCTGGCTGTGAGAGTTTTTCTTATTGTCTTTTTCAATTAAATAGCGGTTTTTAAACAGCGTCAGTACATCAGACTCAGGGTTTGGAAACGCGCCGACAATAAAGATATTGTTGTTTTCACAGGCTTTAAATAACTTCTCAACGTTGTGATAAGCCAAGGTGCCAATTTCATCAATCGGCCAATGAATCGTCACCTGCGCTTTATCGCGCAACAAACGGGTAAAGGCCAATAAATACTTGCATAAAATCAGATACGCCATACCGTGACTGGAGGCTTCTAACAGCTGACGATCGTTACGAATAATTAGATCCGAACCGCCTTCATTCAGATGCAGCTCTAAGCGTAATAAACTCTCAAAAGAGAACTGCTGATCATTGCGTAATAACTCCGCCACCGCATTCAGTGCGTCTAAATAAGCATCGCTGGGCAACTGCTCGGCATCTTGCTCCCACTCTTGATAGAGCTTAGCGAAGCGTTTCAGCGGTTTCCAAAAGCCCAGTTCATCAATACTGGAGTGAATACGCACCTCTGATTTACTGATACCTTCCAGTACAAACTCTTCAGTGACTTCCTCGCTTAAGCGTCGGCTTTGCGCACTAATACGGCGATTGAGATCACTAAACACATCAAAGAAGGTACTCAGATCAGCACCATAGTTACTGCCCTGCGCCAGCAAACTCAGCTGTAGATCCTGCAAAATACGCAGCATTTGCTGATAAGCCGCCAAGCTCTGTTGTGGCGAAGGTGTCAGCCCCATCGCCTGCTGCTGATGCCCCCACATGTCCAGAAAATCTTGCGCAGCATCCTTGAGCAACTCGCGCTCAAAGACTTGCATGGTGTTTTTAAGCTGCAGATCCAGCTGCTGTTTTTCTTGTAAGGCACTGCGAGCGCGCTCAATACGTTCAGCGCAATCACCGGTACTCTGCGTCAGCTCCAGCGTTGTACTGGGTTTCGGAAATTGCTCCAACTGCTTCAGTAACGGCACTATCTGTTCACGTTGTTTACGCTGCTGATCCAGCTTGACTTCGCTGACTTTAATCGCCGAAGTAGCGCTTTTCTTCTGCTCTAAAAACTGTGCTTTATGTTCGGCAAGCTGCCCGGCCAGTTCGGTCTTTTGCTGTTTGAGTAAGCGTTCTTGACCGAGTAAATCAGGTTTACGCTGCTGCCAATCCACGCGCATAAATTGACGGTACGCATCCAACTCATCGCGGCGCTCTTCGGTGACATTAACCTGCTGACGAATCGTTTTTAAGCGCAGCTCAATCTCTTTGAGTTTTTCCGGATCAATCCCTTGCTCACGTAACTCGTGCTCTAACGCCACTTGCAACTCATGGACTTGCTGCTCAGTTTCTTGGCGTTTTGCTTGGGTATTTTTATCCAGCTGTACAATCTGCTCGCGCAGTACATTCAGCGCCTGCTGCCAATAGGCTTGGTATTCCAACAACATCGTTTTAAAGGCACTGTCATGCTCATGCTCGGCTGTTTTGTGCTGGGACTTGAGGGTTTCTAGCTGCTTCTCTAACTGTTGCTGCTGCTCTTGCAAGCTGACTTTACGCTGCTGTTGCAGTTGCTGATATTCCTCAACTAAACGCTGACGAGCATCGCTGGCAAAGTTTAAATCCGTCAGAGTGATATCGCGCTTTTGCCGAGCCTTGTACCACAGTGCCTGTTGCTGCTGGGCGTTGCTATTCAGGCCTTTCTGTTCGTTTTCCAAAGCCGCTAAGTGCTGCTCAAGATGACTTATATCACTGAGCGCCTTCTCGATCGCGGTCAATAATGCCTGCTCATCTTGAGCATAGACCGGCAATTCAATCGCAGCTAAATCCAATTGCATATTAAACAGTTGCTGCTGAGTCGAGCTGTCTAACTGGGCAGACTCTGCTACCGACTCCATCAGCGTTGGTGCTAAATCAGTGCGCTCGAGTAAGTCATCACGAATCACCTTGCCGACACTGTGCTGCCAATCTGGAATCTGTTGCTGTAAAAAATGACGCAAGCTACCCGGTTTAGGCTCTCGCTGCAGTTTTAACTGCGCATAACGCTGTTGAGCTAAACGTAGGGTTTTGCGCTGCGCACTGATGGCGTCTAAGTGTTGATGCTGCTGCGCTTTACTCTGCTCACAGGCTGCATGCAGACGCTCAATATCATCAGCTTGCGCAGACAATTGCAGTTGCACATCATCAATACGCGCTTGTTTCTCATCAAGGTTCTGCTGCTCTTCCACGGTCATTAGTGGCGCATTTAAACGCGCCTTACTGTCCGCTTGCTGCTCAATAAGAGTCGTATGCTTAGCTTGATAGTCTTCGTTAAGCAGTTGCTGCTTTTGGCGGTCTTCCTGCTCCAGCTGACGTTGTTCTTGCGTCTGCTGTGCGCGCAGTTCTTGTTCACTATTGCGCAGTTTATGCTGCTGCTGGCCCATCTTTTCGACAAAGGCATTCAGCTGCTCAGACAATTCCAACTTACGCGACTCAAAGCGCTGCCGCGAACCACCCTCAACTTCACGCATCAACTGCAAGTGCGTGGCCAGTTCTTCACGTTTAGCACGCCACTCAGGCAATTGATTAACGTCGTTTTCTAAGCCTTGCATATCCGCCTGAGTAAATTGCTCATAGCGTAATTCAATATCATTCAGGTCGGTTTCAACTTGCGCCAGCTGACTACTGACTTGACTGTGCTTGTCGTTCTGCGTCTGACGCTGACTTTCATACTGCTGTTCTTTTAAATCCAGCGCGCGTTGAGCCTGTTTAATCTCGGCCTCTTGATCAGCACATTGACGCTCAAGCTGACTGGCATCTTCCAATAACAGCGGCTGCAATTGCCACAAGGTCTGCTCAAGCGTATTCAGCGTATCCACTTGCGTACTGATGCCGGTGACATCTTGATTGAGACTACTGAGACGACGTGATTGACGTACACGCTGCACCCACTCGCGCACTTGTGCACCTTTGATCTGAGTGGTGGGTAATGCAACGCCCTCATCCTCAAAGATCGCCGCCAACATGGTTTTCAAGGTGTCCATTTTGCCTTCTTTGGCATGCACAGCCGACACCAGCTTTTCGATATGACGTAAACGGTGCGGGCTTTCCACCAGACTGTAACGCAGCGCAGTTTGTCGAATACGGGTCGACTCAACGCGCGGTAAGCTGCCGGTCAGTAAGCTAAAGTCATTCTGAATAATGCTGCGGTATTCACTGATGGTATCAATGCGGTGCGAACTGTCGATACCGCGCTGACGTAAACCGGCGGTAAATTCTGCGTAGCTATAAGCTTTACGCTCATCATTAAAATACAGCTCTGGGCTATAGGCCGCATTAATAAAACGATAGCTGACGCCGTCATCTTTTTTACGGGTGATGGCGACATGACAGGTATTGCCCGTTTCACGGCGGTATTCATAAATCAGATAGGAGTTACTGTTGGGCAGGTAAAACTGATCAAATTTCTTGCGGGTTTTCGGCACCACAGTATTGGGTCGTTCACCGTAAAACACCGGGATTAGACGTTGCAGCGTGGTTTTTCCTGAGGCGTTGGTGCCGCAAATATTGGTGTGGCCATCCAGATCCAACTCAATGACACCTTGCAAGTGGCCATTGATCATAATGATGCGTAATAGGTAAGACATATCGACTGCGGGCTCCATTGTGAATCTGCGAACCTGGGCTGTGTCCGGCTCTTGAATGGGCTAAGAATACAATAGTTTGCCGGTATTGGAATGCCGGGCGGGTGATTTTTAGTTCTTGTAGGGCGGGCATTTATGCCCGCGCAATAGGGTTGCAATCTTACCCATGGCCCGTTTGCAATGGATTAAACAGAACAACAGGGACAGGTTTGACATGTATTAACCGGTGGGCAT
>JAVETP010000094.1:0-9595 GCA_034006005.1 Pseudomonas sp. | reverse complement strand
GCTGATCGCACGGCGGCTGACCGTATCCAAGGTGATATTCCAATAGCCGGTGCTTGGCACTATAAGACGCGCTGGGAAACGATCAAAGGCACCACCATGATAGGTATGGCGACCACCGTTTTTAAAGCTACGGAAATTAGCGTCACTCATTAAACGGATATTGCAGGTTTGCGAGCACTGAATCACCACAGCGTCGCCTTCTTTTAAATATTCTCGCTGATGAACAAACTTCATAATACATATCACAGAACAATTATTTGCGCGTAATATACCAAGACAGGATATAACTCGCTGATTTAATTAGACTTTCCACCAAGCAACTCAACTTAGGGTGCCGCTCAGGGTGCCGCTCAGTAATCTTTTATGTGGATTACAGCGCTACTGTAGCACCTTTTAAACTTTCGATTATCGTGTTTTTTCAGCACCTTTTTTCCGACGAACGGCAATAAAAAACCCGCTCGGCTGATTAGGCTCTGCGGGTCTAGTGTGCTGCTGGTTTTTACTTACGCGCTTTGCTTGGTATAGCCTGCATTTGGAACACGTTTGCGGCCTTTATAGCCTTTTCTGCACGCTTATCTTTCTCTGTCGTTCTGATATTTGTTCGACTGATCCCCAACTGCCGCGCATAGGTTTGCATCACCCTGTGACTCGCTATGATTGTCTGTTCCGCTGGGTGTACACGGATAAGCTCACCGGCCTGATAATATCGACCTTGAGTCTTTAGCACCTTTTCAGCGCTGGCGATCACATCAGCCTGCTCGCAGTAGCTCAGCAGCATTGCATGAATATGTGGCTCATCGACTACAGCGTTTACAGTTTCAAGCCATAGTTTCTTGCCAGCGTTCCCGAGGCTGCTGGGGGGTGCTTTGTGTGTTTTATCGGTCATTTGTCTGGCCTCGAAAATGGTATAAATCGTGACGGGTATCTTTTTATGAGTGGAGGAGAGATTTATTTAAAGCAATGCGCATCACTTTTTATACTCCCCCGCCCCGTATCAATAGAACTTCCCGCTCCAAGTCTTGCCTATGGCCTGCATCTCGGCCTTGGTTTTTCCTGCGTGGCACTCAATGCACAGGATAGCTAGGTTGTCGTCTGCATCTGTGCCGCCTTGGTGCAAAGGTACAACGTGATCTAAATGGTACTCGCCACTTGTCGCCACAACTTCACCGCAAGCCTTACACTTACCACGTGCTGCTAACCATAACTCAGCACGCTTATTTTGCAGTGTCGTACCTGTTAGCCGGCGCTTGTTTAGCTGCTGGGGTGCTGCCTTAGCTAAACCCGTCTTGGTCAATGCCTTGACGGGTAGCTTGTGGCTCAGTGTTTTGAGTTTAACCTTGCTCATGTTGCTTACGGCAATGCTCAACGAATGCAGGCAGTTCACCGTCATCATGCAGCTGACAAACGAACTCAACGGCCTCCTGCTCGCTCAAGCCCTCGTCTGGATCAATCAACACACTGCCCAGCGCCTCGGCAATGATTGCAAAATTGTCGTTAACAGTGTCTGCCAATGCGTCCACACGCTCGCTAAGGCTGCTCAGCGATAGCTCAGCACGCGCAACGGCTAAGCCCTCAGCAAGGCCGGTCGCTGCTTTATACTCAGCTGCACGCTGTCCAGCTCTATGACCTGCCGCATAAGCGCGGTCAAGTAGGACTGCGCTGGTTGGTGACATATCTTTTAATGCCTTTAGAATTACATCGCTCATCAATAAGTACCTCCAGTGATAACCACTGCTGCGCCTGCTGCCGGTTTCCAGTCGATATAGCGGTTAACGCGGCATGCCTGTAGATTCTGTTGGAAAAGATTCAAGTCACCGGTCACGGTCACGCCATCTTCATCACGCATAACAAGCGTAGCGTCTTTGGATATTTCCACACTAACGCCAGCATCACTGAGTAAGATGCGCTGCGGCTCAATAATCGCCATCAGGTCATTAGGCACGCTGTGATTAGCAACGATGGCCACCCCGCCAATGTCACCACCAATACCGGCGTTCGGAAAAATGGCTGAAAGTTTTACTGCTGTCTTATCCGATACCACCAGAACGGCTTGGCTCAGGTCGCCGTCAAACGCTGCCACAAGTGCTGCAACATCGTCGGCTAAAACGGCAGAACCGGTCAACGGTGTTAGCCCATTAAGCACGCCTGCGGGTTGTTCTTGGCTGGCTGCTGTTGCACTGATAAATGTCTGGCTCTCGATTTTAGCCGTGCTGGTTATGATGGCCTTACTTAATAAATGTTCTGCGTGTGAACGTACCAATTCTTGAGTTATGACCTGGATCGCGCTGATCCGCTTTGGAGTCATGACAACGGTTGCGAGGTCTGATTGCAAAAATGGGATCTCTGCACCTTCTGCTACGAATCCAGCGTCTGGATTATCGCCAAACAATACGCGGACGTTTTCAGGCACTTTATAGAATGGTCGAACACTATCAATCATGCCGATCAGGCTGCGGCGTCGGATTAGAGGTAGGAAACTATCAAAAACTCCAACTCCCGCGCCGGTGACATCGCCGGTTGTTTGCATCGACTTGATAACAAGCGCGCCGTCATAATCGCCTGCATCTTCCAGTGAACTTACGGCAAGCTCAGCAGACTCGCTGCGTGCGATTTTAGCCAGTGCTTTGGTGATCTGTTCTGCATTAAATTTCTTGTTCATTTCAAGCCCTCTGTGAGATTTTCAAGTTCGGCAACACGTTTTTGTAGTTCTTCAATTTGTGCCTTTAGTTTGTCAATAATTTCTTTAACAACTTTGCCAATTTCTTGGCCGAAGATTTCCGGATCAATCATTGTTTTTAGCTCCTGCAAATTGGGTATGACTCACCATAACGCCACCACCTTTTAAGGTGCTGATCCGTTATAAATAAGTTAGAAGTTAAGGCCTTTAGCCACGCTGACGGCTGCCAGCTCACTGATTTTTATACGAACTCGCCCGCCTATTTTTATAGGCCGTAGATCGAGACGCCCCTCACTGATAGCGTTGCGAAGTGATTGTGTATGAGAAAAATCCAAATATTGCGCACAGGCATCCAGTTTTAGCGAATCAAGCGGGTGTGTGGTGTGCTGGTGACGTTCTGCCCATGCCCTGATCCTGTTGCACTCCTCAGCCACCAATCGCTCTACAGCAATCGCTTGCGAGCATGTGGGGCATGTGTGCTGGGTGCTCAACGGACAATCCTGTAGGTCACTTCTTGCTCGCCAGTCGCTGGCTGGGGTAATGCTTCTTCAGCCTGACGGCGTACTGTGGCGAACTCGCGCTTTAGGCTTGCGGGTGCGTCATAGAAGCTCAATTTTATGCCCCCGAACTTCTTCAGCCACCGGCGCGGGTAACGCAATGCATAACGGGCGTGCTCATCTAAACCATGCTGGATCATTCGCTCGTCATTCATATAGTCACCGCCTATCAAGCCAATCAAACCGATAGCGTTATTGTATAACGTAACAGTTAAAACGCCTAATGCTGGGTACTGCGTGACTTCGCGCTTAACTCAATCTGCGGTTATTTGCTGGGGTGCAAAATAGGCGAATCATTGCGCGGCCTGACAATTCTCAGCAATAAAAACAAAGGCCGGTTTGTGCAGTGTTTTTGCAGGGCGGGTAGTGTGTGGCTGCGGTGACTTGTACCACTAGACGGCGGTGTAACCTGTGTAACTTTTCAAAAGGTTACACGTATAAGCCCGTGCCATAAGGGTTACAGGGCATTTGTAACTTTTGTAACCTTTATGTAACCTTTTTAAAATCGTAAAAGTTACACGTATAAGCCCACCTCATGCGGGTTACAGCGATTTGTAACTTTGTAACCTCGTTTTTCTCTATTCCTTACTTTTACAAATAACACTATTTCTACTTTCTACTTTTTTAATTTTTCACTAAATCGTAAAAAAGGAGGTTACAAAGTTACAAACGTCTGTAAGCCCCGTACCATGGGCTTCTCCATGTAACCTTTTCAAAACGCCAAAAAGTTACAAAAAGGTTACATTTGCCAAAAAGGTTACATTTCTGCTGTTTCAAGTGGAAAAAGGCACAAAATAAAAAGCCCCACTTTTCAGCGAGGCTCTGTTTGTAACCTTTGTAACTTTTTAAATGTCGAACTCGTGTTCGTCCTCGCCGTCTCGGTGGGCTGCATAATCGGTATGTAAGGATCTCAAAACCACAGCTTTTCCTGTTTCGCCATGCCTCGCAGGATTGCGCACAGTGGCTGCTTTGCCCGATCCGTCCTTACTGATTAGCTTCAGTATCTCAGCGCGCTTAAAACTAAGCGTGCGCAGTTCGCTGTGATCGCGTGTGTTCTTTAGCCAATCACCAACGGTCTTGCTGGCTTGTCTTAGACACAGGTCGCCGGCGGCGTTCCTGTATAGCTGACTGCTGTTTGTGTATAAGCCTCGCAATAAACCCATGCCGCTGTCGATTTGCTTGTGTTCTGCATATATGTCACTCAGGAACTCGTTTGCGATACCTTCCAGCGCTTCACTTAGTCGAGGTGCTAACTTGTCGATGCCGTGTTTTTGGTGGAAGGCACTAAGCGCCCTGTCTGCTTGTTTAGCGGCATCAGCGCGCCCGAGGTTACGACCTTGCTCTATGGTGGTATTTAATCGCTCCAACATATAGCAGACGATGTGCTGCATATATTCATGCTTCCCGACTTCCACAAACATCGGGCGAACCTCTAAGTTTCCGGTGCCTAAAATGCAGCTAAATCGGTTGGCCATTTGATCTTCAATACCTGACTCACCTATTAAGCTGCCTACTGTCTCAGCACTTAAAAACAGCTTTGCGAACACTTCAACTTCACTTGCCATTTTAAATTTAGGCGTGACAGTGATTGTGTTTTCAATCTGCTTAAGTTCTGACTTAACGCTTTTGAACTCGTCAAAAACTAAGCACAGCGTCCTAGTGAACTCGTGCGGATCGCGGCCAACTGGCTTACCCTCAAAGAATGCCTCCACTTCTTTAACATTCAGCTCAGCAGTAGCACCGATGATCTTGAGCGCTGACTTAAAAAATCCTTTGCCCCAGTCGCTCGGGCAATGTAACCACAGATAAGCCTTTTTACGATCCGGCGCAAAGCGAGCCATAGAAAGAAAATCAAGCACCTCGTCCAGCTCGGGGAAGTGGTCTTTATAATCGGCAACAATCGCCGCGTCATATTGCGCCAATGGATCATGGTCTGACGACACAAGCGGCCTGTGTGTCAGTGTATAGGCTGCATCGCGATCTCTTAACCTAACGCTACACTCATGCGCAAACATATCGACTTGGAAGCTCACAGCGCCGCGCTGATTGTGGTACTCGATATGCTGCATTATTGGCGTAAAAACAGGATTGCCAAGGTCTTTTAACAGCTTGTCGATTGCCGCTTTTGAAGGCTCCTTCCCGTCCTCGTCACAGATTGCCAGTTTGTCGAGAATCAATTTCTCTACTGCCTTGCTGTTGTACGGCGCCCCATAAGTGCGCAGCAGATAAGGCCATGATTCATTCTTGCGGTGATTGTTTAGGTGTTCTGCCTTAGTCAGAATAAGCAGTTCGCCCGAGTTTGTACTATTGCGCACCGTCTCACTTATAAAGCGGTCTATTACTACAGGATCAATGCCAAGTGCTTTTATTAACTCGTCTGCTGACTCTGTTAACCCGAGCTGCTCTTTTAATGTTTCAGCGCCTTTTGTAGCGATACGCTCGGCGGTCTTGCTGGCTTGTATCACTTCGCCGGTAATATCTAAGTGGGGAAAAATAGAGTGCCAATCAACGCCCATTTGCCGAGCGTAACGTCTCAGCGAGCCAATGCGTATTGGGTCTGGCTTATCCAGTTTGAAACTGCGCCACTTCTTAAACATCCAATCTTCATCGTGCTCTGTGTTTTTTCTTGAGAATTGCTTCCACAGTGCGAGGCTTTCCGGATGTCCTTTCATCTCAAAGTGTAAGGCCATGCCAGCCATTAAAAATATATTGTCGTAATCTACTTTCTCATTGGGTAGGACTTCGATTAACTTGCGCAACTGCTCTGCTGTGGCACCACTTGCTTGTGGCGCGCTGCCGTCCTCTTTTATGCGCTCCTGACGCAATACATTAAGCAAAGCTACCGGCGCTGCATCTATGTCAGCCGGTGAACCAAAAAGCACACGGTATTTCTTGCCGCTTAAATGGTCTGAACCCGATCCAACCACAAACCCGTTGCTCTTAAAATCCAGACCTGGGTATGCCGCGTGGTTAGTTCTAAGATCTGCGTCTGCTGGCACTGTGAAATACATGTGCTTTGAGCTTTTGCTGCTTCCAGTCTCAACGATAAACTTAGAATTTGCAGCCTCGGGTATGCGCTCAATTAGCTTTTCGTATGACTCAACGCCACCGTTGCGCTCGTCAATATCTATCACAAGGTTTTTTAATTCTGGCTCCTTTCTACGGCTCATTAGTACGCCGTATCCGTTTGCCAGTGGTGTTGCCTCAGCCATGCGCTCAAAGTCACCATCAGACATATATTTCAGGCTGGTGTAACCACTTATTGCAGGATGCTTGCCGCCGTCTGTGCATTTTGGGTTACTGCATCCACAAGTACCATTAACGATAGGGTGCAAGGGGAATACGATCAATCCGGCATCGTGGTAGTTCTCGTAATCAGTCATACAAGGATCTCCACATACTCGGCAAGCTTAGAACCGATAACGGGCTGCACGATGACTGTAGGGAAGTTCTTGTGATCCTTCACATGGTAAAAAATCAGGCATTCTTCGGCCATCTTCGAGAGAAGGCCGCGTGTCTCAAGCGGCTCAAAGCCATTTGCTTTGCAGACTTCAATGATGCGGTGGTGTGACTGGTGATCGTCCTTGCTCAGCAGTAGTGCGATTAGGTCGAGGTGTGCTTCGCGGTGGCCGGTATAGCGCTGTGCGAACTCTGCAAAGGTGCTCATAACACCACCCCCGCAACATAGCCTAGTGCCAGCGCTAAAACTGGCATGGTTTGTTGTACGATGGGGTTGCCTGCGAGTATAATCAGCACTGATATAGTTTTGACAATCGAGCCGCCGCCAGCGGCTTTTTTGTGGGCGGTCATATCACGCCACCTCGCCAGCATTGAGCCAAGCTTCGATAGCGGCAATGTCATATAGAACGACTTGGCCGCGCTGCAATGGCTGTGGGAATGCTGGGTCTTGCCTCCAGCGCCATAACGTCATCACGCTGATTTTAAAGTGTGCGGCTGTGGCTTTCGGGCGAGTTTTTACTGTGGGGGTTGTTTGGGTAACCATCGTTGTTTACCTGTATAGGCTGTTAATGATGGTTACCAAGTCTATGCACGCGAATCTCTGCTAAAGTTTAACTACGATTTTTAGCGGCTTTTATTTTTGTCATCATGCCTTGGAATGTATTAAATGTGATTCCTTTACGCTCAATGTCACCAGAATAGCCACGTGCTTTTTCATCCTCAAGATATACGCCTGACGTCTCCAGCCCTTGGGTAACCGGTATCAATCGCCACAACTGTTTGGCTGTATGGTTTGGGTGTGACTTCAACTGCTCAGCAATCCAATTATCAATCTCAGGTTGTCTTGAGGCTCTAGGTTTCTGCCTGTCGCTGTAGTCTTTAGCTTTTGCGACAGCTAACGGCCTCAGTACGCCCTCCACAGAATCACCGTGCAACGCCAGCCGCATTAAGGATGCAATATCATCGGCAACGTCTTTTTGATTTGTTGTAATTGCGTCAATTAAGCGAGCACGGCATCTTTCTAATTTTCTCTTAGACTCGCCATCGGGAAGCGACCTCATCCACGTGTCGAATCTTTCAAGCTCCAGGCCATACATAAGAGCGATAAACGCCGGCACTTCTTCTTTAGCGATAGCCATGCTCAAGCCTCCTTGCGTAGCTGTACGACATTACTGTCGGCTGGTCGTGTGACGTACTCGCCCCATGCCTCCATAAGCTCACGGCGGCGCTCAAGCTGGTCTGTGCGCAGATATGCTTTAACGGTTTGCGAACCTGTGGCGTGCGCAATACATCGCTCAATTACTCGGTCGGGAGTGTTGGTCGTATCTTCTGCCCAATCTCTAAAAGTAGACCTAAAGCCATGAACGGTGATTTTGTCGCCCTTGTCATCAATCCAGCCTTTACCGTCTATTTCTATTTTGCCTTTATGTAGTCGGTTTACTGTGTCGAGTATTGCTTGTGATCTGATTGTTGGGTTTTCATCGCGACCAGCGAATAGATAGCCACCTGCAAGACGCGGCAAGGTTTCCAGAAAATCAAGAGCTGCACTGCTTAGCGGTACGCGGTGTGGGTACTTCATCTTCATGCGTTCGGCTGGTACCGTCCACACTGCTGCATCTAGGTCAAACTCAGACCAATGCGCAGCGGCGGCTTCATTTGCACGCACTGCTGTAAGCATTATCAGTCTTAAGGCATCGGCCGATATATTTTTATCACTCTGTAGCACTCGCCAGAACTCAGCAACTTGCGCCCAAGGTAAAGCCGGATGATGCTTTCTCTTAGCGTTAGTTTTTGCTTTTGAACTTTGGGTTAACAGCAATTCTAAGTGACCATGCCACGATGCCACGTTTTCACCGTCTCGCAACTTACGAGCCTTTGCCGCATTCAATAGCTTCTCAGTTCTTGATCGCACCTGTCTGGCCTGTGCTGGTTTATCAAGCCATATAGGCTGCAATAACTCCAGTATGTGCTCTGTTGTCACATCAGCAGGCGTAAGATGCCCAATAGTCGGCGTTATATATCGGAGGTTTGTACTTCTCCAATTTACTAGCGTGTTATAGCTCCAGCTTTTTGATTGCTCATCAATGTAATCAAGCGCAACGTCTGCCATCGTGACAGATAGCTTTTTCTTTTCTAGCGCTTGCTGATCGCGGTTGTTTGCTGGATCGATACCACGCGCAATTAGCGCAGCTTGTTCTGCAACAAATGCACGAGCATCAGCGAGCGATACGCCAGCGCATGAGCCTAAACCCATCTTGCGACGCTTGCCGTCCAGCTGATATCGATATATCCAACTGCCAGTGCCTTTACCGCTAATTTTTAGGTATAGGCCGTTACCTGACAGATACATGCCGGCATCACCTTTTTTTATAAGCGCTTTAACGCCCTTAGCGCTGGTTGCATCTTTCTTCTCGTCTGCCTTGTCTTTATTATCCATGCTGATCGCCTCGTTATCAGGGTGCCACTGGGTACCATTAAGGGTACCACTTGGCTCTGATAATAGGTGTTATTGCTTGCGATAACAATGGCTACCAATCAACAACAAAGGCTTGTATTTAGAGGCTTGCAAGAGTGCTCTGTGGGAATGTGTGGTAATGGTTTTTATAGCAGTCTATACTTGCGCGTAATATAGCACGTTCCAAACCGCGAATTTATATTTCTCTTGCCCTGACTGATGCACGCTCGCATTGGTTATAGCCACCCTGATTAAATTGACACTATGCCTTTACTCACCGCTCTACAGCACGCCTGGCTACTGTGCAGTTTTGACCACGGGATACTGCATCTGTGGTAACTGCGCTTTTAGAAAATAACCCTTTATTTTTCTAAGAGCTGAGCGCACATGTCTTCCTTGAAATCCAGTAACGATTCTCTATTTTTTAATATTCTTAGCAGCCGCATC
>JAVETP010000093.1:0-9621 GCA_034006005.1 Pseudomonas sp. | reverse complement strand
TCGGTCGGCCCACCAGAGCAATTACGGGAACCATTGGCTCCTCCAGCGATAATTCAAAAAACACAAAAGCCGCTGTCGACCTAACGACAGCGGCTAAACTCTTTGTTAGACAAACTCAATCTATCTAACCCTTTACTTAATGGTTAAAGCAACCAGCTTGCCGCCATTACCGTAAACATACAGCCAGCCACCAACCACTAAAGGTTGTACTCGTAATCCTTTACCATCAATTTTTGTACGTGCCACAAAACGACCATCCACTTGGCTCAACACGTGCAAGTAACCTGCATAATCACCTACGGCGATATAGCTTGAAAAAACTGCCGGTGCTGATAACTGACGACGCAATAAAGCCTTATTGCTCCACATTGCCAAAGATGAACGTTCGTCCACACTTTCAATCACACCACCCGCCAAGCTGATATAGGCATTACCAAAACCTTCTGCGGCACCCACATAACTCGATGCATCACGCTGCCAGAACACTTCGCCACTTTGGGCATTGAGTCCAGCAACACGGCCTTGATAACTGGTGACATACAAGGTGTTACCTGACAGTAATAAGCTACCATCGATATCGACCATACGCTCAAGCTCAGTACGACCACTGGGCACAGCAATCCGCTGTTCCCAAATCGGTAAGCCACGCTCAGTATCAACAGCAATCACTTTACCTGTAGATAAGCCTGCATACGCAACATATTCAGTTACAAGCGGCGCACCGGTACCGCGCAAAGTCAGCACCGCAGGCGTATTGTCATAAATCCAACGTTGCTGACCAGATGATGCTTCTAAAGCGATCAAACGGTCATCTTGGGTTTGCACAACCACAACATCACCGTTGGTTGCTGGAGCAGAAAGCACCTCACTGGGTACTTTACTGCGCCACAGGTCTTCACCAGTCTCCGCATTGAGAGCAATCACATCACCATTCAGTGTGCCCAGTAAGACCATACCTGCGCCAACTCCGACACCACCAGAAACATCCAGCTTGAGCTTACGCGTCCAGATCGACTTACCGGTAAAACGATCCAGCGCAGATACACGACCGTTCACATCAGTGACAAATAAATGATCACCATCCACGGCAGGCGTCAAGGTATTCCACAACTTGCCTTGGCCCTGACCAATGGATGTACTCCACTCTTTTTTCAACTGAACCTCAGACGTGATTTTTTCTAACGCCTGTGGTTTTAACTCTTTTTTGCTGCTACTGCTGCTGCAACCCACTGTAAACAGCGCTAAAGCAAGCACAGCCATATACTTGTATCGTTTCAAGTTAGGCATCCTTATCATTTAGATTATCAATTTTCATCAGCAAACTACCGGCTGCAGCGTCAGGCGACAAAGCCTGCTGAGCTTGCAAATACGCTGCTTTAGCTTCCACAGGACGCTCTAGAATCACTAAAGCATCACCGCGTAATTCTTCTCGTGTTGCTGCAAAAGCAGGTAACACTTTAGCATCAAGCAACGCTAACGCTTGCTCTGCTTGCTCTTGCGCTAAAAGCACACGGGCTAAGCGTTGGCGAGCCAGCTCAGCCAAGGTATCGTTAGCGGGTTTAGCTAAAATAACATTCAACTCAAGTGCCGCATCATCCAGCTGATTGCTATCTACAGCAACTTTAACAGCCAATAAGCCAGCGTACTGAGCATAAGCACTGTTTGCATTGATTTTTTTCAAGTCAGCCAGCAGCTGTGCTACTTTTTGCGCATCAACTTCATCATTCGGTACTAAAGCAACATCCAACAACTGCTGATATACCATGGAAGCAGTCTGTGCCGCTTGCGCTTGATTTTTTTGCCACGCTTGCCAACCAAATACAATCACCAACGCTAAAGCGCCACCCACCAATAATGGCTTACCGTTACGTTGCCACCACTCTTTAATCTGCGCAACTTGTTCTTCTTCAGTGTAATCGCTCACGCTGAGACTCCTATTTAATAAATAATGCGTCGTCTTACAGGCTGTTTTTTAAGTATTCGCTTAAAGCATCCCAAGTAACCGACTGCTGCTCAGCGTCAGTACGCAACGGTTTAATCGCTACGGTTTTGGATTGCAGTTCATCTTCGCCCAATATTAAGGCATATAATGCACCACTTTTGTCAGCTTTTTTGAACTGACTTTTAAAACTACCTGCACCGGCATTCACTTGTAAGCGCAATCCAGGTAATGCATCACGCAATTGCTCAGCTAAAGATAAGGCGGCTAACTCGCTGGCCTCACCAAAGGCACAAAAATAGACATCAATCTGACGCGACAGTTCTTCAGGGATTTGATCTAAAGTTTCCAGCATCAAAATCAAACGCTCCACCCCCATGGCAAAACCCACAGCCGGTGCAGCTCGTCCACCCAATTGTTCTAGCAGACCATCATAACGACCACCGGCACAGACGGTACCTTGCGAACCCAGTTGATCAGTAACCCACTCAAACACTGTTTCACTGTAATAATCTAAACCACGCACTAAGCGCTGATTGATCACATAAGGCACACCGGCAACATCCAAGCGCGCACGTAGACCCGCAAAATGCGCACGTGAAGCCTCATCTAAATAGTCACTCAACTGTGGTGCATCAGCTAACAAGGCTTGCGTGCTGGCTGATTTACTATCGAGCACTCGTAAAGGATTAGTCAGTACACGGCGCTGACTGTCCTCATCCAACTGATCATGACGCGCGTTTAAATACTCAACCAAAGCTTCACGGTACACCGCTCGCGAGGCAGATGTTCCCAAGCTATTCAGCTCAAGAGTGACATGCTCACTGATGCCCAACTTTTTCCATAAACGCCAAGTTAAAATAATAAGCTCAGCATCAATGTCAGGACCGGCCAAGTTAAAGGCTTCGACACCAATTTGCTGAAACTGACGATAACGGCCTTTTTGCGGGCGCTCATGGCGAAACATTGGACCTTGGTACCAGAGCTTTTGCACTTGACCACCACCGGCCAAACTGTGCTCAAGCACAGCACGGACGCAACTGGCTGTACCTTCTGGGCGCAAGGTCAGTGAATCACCATTGCGATCGGCAAAGGTGTACATTTCTTTTTCAACGATATCGGTCACTTCACCAATCGAGCGTTTAAATAACTCGGTGAATTCCACTATCGGCATACGAATTTGACGGTAGCCGTAGCCATCCAACAAATCAGCAACTGTTTTTTCAAAATAACGCCACAGCGGAGTTTGCTCTGGCAAAATATCATTCATGCCGCGAATGGCTTGTAGTGGTTTACTCACAAAAATTCCTTGATGATTAACTGCGTACGATCAGCGCAGCCTCAGCTGCAACTTTATCACTGGCACGCTTGCGAATCAGCGCTTCAAGCTGATCCACTAAATTTTCATTATTCAGCTTCTGTACCGGCTTACCATCGATATACACCAAGTTGGGTGTGCCACCCGTTAAGCCGACATGCACTTCTTTTGCTTCGCCAGGGCCATTGACCACGCAGCCAATTACGGCTACATCCAACGGCACCAGTAAATCTTCTAAACGCACTTCCAACTCATTCATGGTTTTCACCACATCAAAGTTCTGCCTGGAGCAGCTTGGACAGGCAATAAAGTTAATGCCGCGTGAACGCAATTTCAGTGATTTCAAAATATCAAAACCGACTTTGATTTCTTCAACCGGGTCCGCTGCCAAGGACACACGCAACGTATCACCAATGCCTTCGGCTAATAACATGCCCAAGCCCACTGCTGATTTAACCGTGCCCGAACGCAAACCACCTGCTTCAGTAATGCCTAAGTGTATAGGCTGCTCAATCACTTGAGCTAACTGACGGTAAGCAGCCACAGCCATAAACACATCGGAGGCTTTAACACTGACTTTAAAGTCTGGATAGTTTAAACGATCCAAGTGTTCAACATGGCGTAATGCTGACTCAACCAGTGCTTCTGGTGTTGGCTCGCCGTATTTCTTCTGTAAATCTTTTTCTAAAGAACCGGCATTAACACCAATACGAATTGGAATACCACGATCACGCGCCGCATCAACAACTGCTTTAACACGTGCTTCATTACCGATATTACCTGGGTTAATACGCAAGCAATCCACACCCAGCTCAGCTACGCGTAAGGCAATGCGATAGTCAAAGTGGATATCAGCTACTAACGGCGCATTCACCAGCTTTTTAATACGGCCAAATGCTTCAGCCGATTCCATATCAGGTACCGACACACGTACGATATCTGCACCAGCGTTTTCTAATCGCAAAATTTGCGCAACGGTGGCATCGACATCACAGGTATCGGTATTGGTCATACTCTGTACACTAATCGGGGCATCGCCACCGACAGCCACTGAGCCAACATAAATTTTTCGAGAAATACGACGTTTAATTAAAGATTGTCCATGCATAATTATTGGCCCAGTTTAATTCTGGCAGTTTCACCACGAATCGCCGAACTTATATCGACAGGTTCACCATTATAAAGAACGCTAACGCCTGTGGCGTAGCCTAAGTGCACATCCAGTGGTGCTTTACCGGTCACATGCAGTTGTTCCCCTGCACGCTTAATTCCACTCATCACTTCCTTACCATCTGCATCAACAATGCGTAACCAGCAGTCATTTTCAAAACTTAACTGCAAATCACCTATGCCTGAGGCATTTTCAACTTTTTTTTTGACCTCAGCGAGCAGTGGCTCTGCTATTTTTTGTTCAGCTACCGACTTTGTTATAGCCTGAGCTTCGATAACTTTTTTAGCCGCCGACTCGCTTTCAATAGGTGACTCATCGACTTGAACCTCTAAGTCGACAGTCTCAGCAGATTCATCCAAGTCTAAGTACTCAGTCGACTCTTCAAGTGCTGCGACTACCGCTTGATCTTCAGGCTCATCTAAGGTTTGCACATGCACTGAACCATCAGCACGCTCCACTTCAACCCGCTCAAATATAGCGGACTGATTGGATGTATCGGGCTCTACTGCAGTAAAGGTTTTCCAACCATAATAGATTGCGCCGAGAACGACTAAAAACACAAAAAAAGCGCTAAATTGCAACATGCCGCGCGACATGCGACGCGCTTCACCGACTTGATCAACAGTCTGTACGTGGACGCTCTCGATACTGCTACCCGTTTGTTGATCAAACTGTTTAGCCAGTTGCTCAGCATCCAACCCCAACAACTTTGCATAATTGCGAATATAACCGCGGGCAAAAGTTAACCCTGGCAGGCGTTCAAGTTTATTTGTTTCAAGCGCTTCAATCGCTTGTGCAGTTAAGTTTAATTTACTAGCGACTTCAGAGACTGTTAAACCAGCAGCTACGCGTGCATCGCGTAAAGCGCCGCCAACTGTCATTTTTCTCGTATCTGTCACTGGAGATGATTCGCTCATTACTGCTCCGTTTGATACTGTTTATACTCAGCGCTGGCAGGATACAAGCGCTTGAGCTGCAGCCCTAAACTAGCGGCTTGATTACGATCTTCAAAAATCTTTGCTAAGCGGTATCCGAGTAATAAGCTGCGCGCAGAATGCTCACCCTGCTGCATAAAAGCCTGATAATACCCTTGTGCCGGAACATACTGACGGCGCTCGTACATCAACAAAGCCAATTCTAAATTCACTTGTGCTTGCTGTGGATTAAGCCGCAAAGAACGCTCAAAATGCTGGATCGCCAGCGCTTCATTATTTAAGCGTAAAGCTGCTAAGCCTAAATTTTCAAAAACACGCGAGCGCTCTACATACATTGTATCTTCGGCTGCACCTGTAAACTGCTTATAAGCTCCAGCGTAATCGCCTTGCTCATACAGAAAACCACCGTAATTATTTTGAATACGCGTACTTTTACCTTGCGCTAAAGCCTTACGATAATGTTGCTCAGCAAGCTCTGGCTCAAGTTCATTCTGAAACACCAAGGCTAAAGCCGCATGGGCATCGGCACTATTGGGATCAATATCTAGGGCTTTTTGTAAGGGTGCTTTAGCTTGCTCGTTGATACCTTGCTGCAAATAACCAATACCCAATTGAATATAGGCATCTCGTGCTTGATTACGGCCGTCGCTCGTACGCAGTTGCGAGGTACCACCACTGGATACACAGGCACTAAGTAGGCTATAAAAAGCCAGTAAAAGTACTGCACGAACAATCATATCCACTTCCTTTAAGTTCGACAGGTTGCAGCAGGGCCAGCACGGTGTTTCGTTCAGCTATTAAGCTGACGTACCGCTATATAGCGCTCACTGCGACGTGTCCGGTCTTGCACCTGCCCCACCAACTGACCACATGCAGCATCAATATCTTCGCCACGCGGCATCCGCACTGTCACACTATAACCTGCATGATGCAAAGTATCTTGGAATCGACGAATGGCATTGTTACTGGGGCGCTCATAGCCTGAGTGCGGGAATGGATTGAACGGGATCAAGTTCACTTTGCAAGGAACATCTTTTAACAGCTCAACCAATTCCTCAGCATGCTCAGGTAGGTCATTAATGTCTTTAAGCAAAGTGTATTCAATGGTCAAGTAACGCTTTTCACCCAATTTAGCGACATAGCGTTTACAGGCATCCAGCACCACATTCAGCGGGTACTTTTTATTGACCGGCACCAAAGTATTACGTAATACATCATTGGGTGCGTGCAAAGATAAGGCCAGCGACACATCAATATGCTCACCGAGCTTATCAATCATCGGCGCAACACCTGCCGTTGATAGAGTCACCTTACGCTTGGAAATACCATAGCCTAAGTCATCCAGCATAATGGTCATTGCATCAACGACATTATTAAAATTCAGTAATGGCTCACCCATACCCATCATCACTACGTTAGTGACCGAGCGTTCAACAGTGCCGGGGATGGAGCCAAATGATTTCGAAGCAATCCAGACTTGGCCAATAATTTCAGCACTGGTCAGATCACTATTAAAGCCTTGTTTTCCCGTTGAGCAAAAACTGCAATCTAACGCGCAGCCTGCTTGGGACGACACACATAAGGTACCGCGTGTACCCTGGGGTATATAGACAGTTTCAACACAACTGCCCGAAGCGACACGCACAACCCATTTACGGGTGCCATCGCTGGAAATATCTTGGCTAACGATTTCCGGACCGCGCACTTCAGCACAGGCAGCAAGCTTTTCTTGCAGCACTTTACTGACGTTGGTCATCGCCGAAAAATCATTTACACCAAAATGGTGAATCCACTTCATTACCTGGTCGGCACGAAATTTCTTCTCGCCAATAGAAGCGAAAAACTCAATCAATTGTTCGCGCGTTAAGCCAAGTAAATTAACTTTTTGAGTTACAGTTGTCATGGATTCACCTTTATTTACCTATCCGTTATTAACGGATACGGTCACATACTTCAGTTGCTGCGAAGAAGTATGAAATTTCACGTGCAGCAGCGGCTTCTGAATCAGAACCGTGTACAGCGTTTTCGTCGATAGATACTGCGAAATCAGCACGGATAGTGCCAGCTGCCGCTTCTTTAGGGTTAGTTGCGCCCATCAGGTCACGGTTTGCAGCGATAGCGTTTTCGCCTTCTAGAACCTGAACGATAACAGGGCCTGAAGTCATAAAGCTTACGAGGTCGTTATAGAAAGGACGCTCTTTGTGCTCAGCGTAGAAACCGCCTGCTTCGCGTGCTGACAGTTGTACCATTTTAGAGGCAACAACACGTAAACCCGCTTTTTCAAAGCGTGAAACGATTTCGCCAACAACGTTTTTTGCAACTGCATCAGGCTTGATGATTGAGAATGTACGTTGAACAGTCATGTAGAACTCCAGTGAATTAAGTGTTTATAAGGATTAAACCCGCGAATTATACGCGGGTTTGTTGGAAATGCGTAGCCACTCGCACAGGTACTTGATCCGCTCGTTGTATTTTGCAGCAATGCACTGCATAAACTGAGCGTGGCATTATTCGATTTCTTCAATCCAAGCGGCTTGAATAGCTTCAAGAACTTTTTCACCAGTGCGCTCAGGATCATCATCAAACTCAGGTAGTTCGGTGACTAAGCGACGTAAATTTACAAAATTAATATAACGCGGATCAATATCCTCATGCGCTTCACTGAGTTGAATCGCAATTTCCAGCACATCCACCCACTTTAATTTCATCATAACGCTCTCCCGATTACTGACGCTCTGAGACTTGGTTAATAGTGTACTTCGGAATTTCCACCGTCAAATCTGTATCTGCAACGACAGCCTGGCATGATAAACGCGAATCAGGCTCAAGACCCCAGGCTTTATCCAGCATATCGTCTTCGAGTTCATCAGACTCTTCCAGTGAATCGAAACCTTCACGTACAACAACGTGACAGGTGGTGCAAGCACATGACATTTCGCAGGCATGTTCAATTTCGATACCATTGCGCTTGGCTGCTTCAATAATGGTTTCACCAGGGATGGCATCAACGACCGCACCTTCTGGGCAAAGCTCTGCATGTGGCAAAAAGATAATTTGCGGCATTAGGGGTTAACCCTCCATTTCATTAAGTTGTCGTCCGGCCAAAGCAGTTTTCACTGTGGCATCCAGACGGCGTGCAGCGAACTCGTTCGTTGCATGATTAAGCTGCTGTACATGTCGCGCAATCGCATTGATATCTTCAGCTTGGCGCACCGTATCTAACGCACTCATGCGCTCTTCAATCACGGCACGCTCTTCAGCAGTGAGTAACGCTTCAGCGTCCGCTGCTAATGCTGAGCGCACCGTTTCCAGTAAACGTTCAGCATCCACACGCTGCTCTTGTAAAGCGCGTGCTTGTTTATCATGTGCGGCATTCTCGAAAGACGCTTTGAGCATGCCACCAATTTCTTCATCAGTGAGACCATATGAAGGTTTGACTTGAATACTGGCTTCAACACCACTGCCCAACTCGCGCGCAGTCACACCCAGCAAACCATCAGCATCAACTTGGAAGGTCACACGAATTTTTGCAGCACCCGCCACCATCGGCGGAATGCCACGCAACTCAAAGCGTGCTAATGAGCGACAATCGCTGACTAATTCGCGCTCACCTTGTAAAACATGCACCGCCATGGCTGTTTGCCCGTCACGTCCGGTGGTAAATTCTTGCGCACGGGTCACGGGAATCGTGGTGTTACGCGGGATGATTTTTTCAACCAAATCACCCATAGTTTCCAGACCTAGAGATAAAGGCGTGACATCGAGCAAAAGCAATTCATCGCCCGCACGCTTATTGCCCACCAAGGTATCGGCCTGAATCGCAGCACCGATGGCAACCACTTGGTCGGGATCAATATCAGTCATGGGTGTGCAGTTAAATAACTCGCCGACACGGGTACGCACCAACGGCACGCGAGTTGACCCGCCAACCATCACCACAGAGTCGATATCATCTAAATCAACTTCGGAATCTCGCAGCGCACGGCGACAGGATCTCAAACTGCGCGCTACTAATGGCTCAATCAGCTGGTCAAAAGTGTCGCGGCTTAAACTGCCCTGCCAACCAGCGTATTCAATAGCTACGCTATCTTGCGTGGTTAACGATTCTTTTGCAGCACAGGCGAGCTGGAGAAGGTCTCGCTGCTGGCTTGGTGATAAGTCGCTGGATAAACCTGCTTGCTCAATCACCCATTTGGCCAACGCATGATCAAAGTCATCGCCGCCCAGTGCACTATCACCACCGGTAGCTAACACTTCA
>JAVETP010000092.1:0-9777 GCA_034006005.1 Pseudomonas sp. | reverse complement strand
TCCAGTGATTCAAGAACTGGCTGAAAAAAGTGGCGGCTGTGTCGCTGATTCACTAGAAATGGCCCGTTTCGGCAGTCAGCACAGTGCACAAACACTGGTGGTCGCCGGTGTACGCTTTATGGGCGAAACCGCAAAAATCCTCAATCCTGAAAAACGTATTTTGATGCCTACTCTTGAGGCCACCTGTTCGTTGGATTTAGGTTGTCCAGTTAAAGAGTTTTCTGAGTTCTGTGATCAGCATCCTGAGCGCACTGTGGTGGTCTACGCCAATACTTCGGCGGCAGTGAAAGCCCGTGCCGATTGGGTGGTCACCTCCAGTTGTGCTTTAGACATTGTCGAAAGCCTGATGGACAACGGTGAGACTATTTTATGGGCCCCTGATCAGCACTTAGGCCGTTATATTCAGCGTGAAACCGGCGCAGATATGCTGCTTTGGGAAGGCTCTTGCATTGTTCATGAAGAGTTTAAGGCTAAGCAGCTAGCGGATATGAAAGTACTCTATCCAGACGCTGCAGTGTTGGCTCACCCAGAATCACCGACTGCGGTGTTGGAATTGGCTGATGTGATCGGTTCGACCACGCAGCTGATTAAAGCCACACAAGAGTTGCCCAATCAGCAGTTTATTGTTGCCACTGATCGCGGTATTTTTTATAAAATGCAGCAGTTAAGCCCCAATAAAAGCTTTATTGAAGCGCCGACTGCCGGTGAGGGCGCTGCTTGTCGCAGCTGTGCCAACTGCCCGTGGATGGCGATGAATACTTTAGAAGCGTTACTCTTGGGTTTGCAAAATGGCGACAATGAAATCATGGTTGATCCCGCTTTGATTCCAAAGGCAGTACGTCCTTTGCAGCGGATGCTCGACTTTACTCGCGATGCGCAGATTCAGCTGAAAGGTAACGCTTAACTAGAGATAACCTGTGGGCGCAATGTTATGACACGGATGTTTATAGATTTTGTAAACCGAGCAGGCGATAGCCCACTTGTAATTCGGTGATCAGGTGGCGAGGCTGAGCCGGTTCAGCCTCGAGTTTTTGGCGTAAATGAGCCATGTGCACGCGTAAATAATGGGCGCGTTCCGAATACTCAGCGCCCCAAACTTTCAGGAGTAATTGTCGGTGGGTTAAGACACAGCCTTGCCCTTCGATTAGAGCCATCAGTAAACGGTATTCTATCGGTGTTAAGTGCACAGGTTGCTCATCACGAGAGACTTCGTGTGAGGCTAGGTCTATTTTAATATTGCCAAAGCCTACTCGATTAGACGCGCGCCCTGGAAGAATTCGATTGCGTCTGATCAGTGCTCTGATCCGTGCTAAGAGTTCTGGCATACCGAAAGGCTTCGATAGATAATCATCCGCGCCGGCATCCAAAGCAGACACTTTATCTTCCTCTCTATCACGCGCCGATAGCACCAATATGGGTGTAGAGCACCATGCACGTAACTCGCTAATCAGCTGCTTACCATCGCCATCTGGCAAGCCTAAATCAATAATAATTAAATCAGGTTGGCGGGTGGCGGCGTCTAGCAATGCTTGCTTAATGCTTTGAGCTTCAAAGACTTGAAAGCCTTCGTTTTGCAAAGCAATGCGGATGAAGTGGCGGATATGTGGCTCATCTTCGACGATTAATAAACGAGTCAACATCACTCAACTCCAGTGCTTGCAAAAGGTGGCTGACCGGCGGGTAAACGTATCGTGAACATAATACCGCCACCCTCTTGATTGTTAGCGCTTATTGTACCTTTGTGAGCTTCAATAATACGCTTAACCAGCGCCAATCCTAAGCCAATGCCTGGCACATTGGACTCTGGGTTTCCGCGAGTAAAGGCATCAAATATCGAACTGCATTGACTCTCAGTAAAGTGGCTAGGGCCATTATCCATAACGGTAATAAGGACTGTTTCATTTTCTACTTTTGCTGAAATGCTGATTAAGGTGCCGCTTGGTGTGTATTTACAAGCATTGTCTAATAGATTAACTAAGGCTCTTTCAATCAGCAAACCATCCATTTCTACGAGTGGTAAGTCGCTAGGAATCGCAGTCGTCAGCCGATGATCGCTGAGGACTTCAGTTAGTTGGCGTAAGACGCTGCCGACTATTTCCTCAATCGAATGCCATTGCATGTTTAAGCGAGGACCATTTTCTTGCATGCGCGCCATATCCAGTAAGTTTTCAATCAAACGATGCATGGCCAGTGCTTGCGCGTGGATGCTGTCCAGCAGTGCCGGTAATGGTTGCGATATAGCGTAAGGCTTGGCTGCGTCTGCGGCACCCATAATGGTGGTTAACGGCGTTTTTAGGTCATGTGAAATAGACGACAACAAAGTATTTCTTAAGCGTTCACCCTCTATTTGCACAATGGTTTTTTGCGCGACATCAACGAAGTGAACACGCTCTAAAGCAATGGCTAGCTGACTCATGCAGGTCTCCAATAAGTGCAGCTCCTCAGGGTCTTGCAAGCGGTTGTCTTGGCTGAACTGAGCAACCAATACACCGCGAACACGCATGGGTGCTTTGAGTGGGAAATAATTGGCAGGCGTAGCTGATAAGGTATGGGTGCCTTTACCTGCTATTTGGTTATTGTCATAGACCCATTGCGCGACATTGCTATCTATTTCAACCATGCCGCCTTTAGCTAGATCAATACGATTGTTTTCATCTGGAAGTGCAACGCTGACTTGAGCGTCAAACACACGACTGAAGGTATGCACCGCAACCGCGAGCACTTGCTCTATGGTTAAGGCCGCAGATAAATCACGGGCCAAATGTGACAGTGAGGTGGCGCGGCGCTCACGAATCGCGGCTGTACGCGCTTCCAAACGAAGCCGTACCGTGAGCTGGCCGATGATTAAAGCAATGCCGAGCATTAAAGCAAAGGTGAAGAAGTATTGCGTATCGTTGACGGTAAACGACCAGTGCGGTGCGACAAAGAAAAAATTAAGGCACAGCACATTGAGCATCGCAGCCCAGATACTTGGGCCACGCCCGAAGCGTAATGCAACGATCACCACGCTCAGTAAAAAAAGCATCACAACGTTAGCCAGATCAAAGACTTGCAGTAACAGTGAGGCTGTCACTGCGGTGGCTAAACAGGTTAAGCTCGCGCCAAGGTAGTGCAGGAAAAGTCTTCTCTTGGTGTTTTTTTGCAGGACTTTTGTGTGTTTGACTCGGCGTTGTTTATGGGTGTTTTTGGCTAAAATTATTTGGTCAATCTCAGGATGGGTTTGACTGATTTTATCGCTGATGGACAGGTGCCAAAAGCGCCATCTATTTCTGGGCTGCTGTGCCAGTAATAAGCGGTTGGCATTTCGTTCTTGCGCACACTGCACCAAGGTTCTGGCAATATCCTGCCCATACAGAACTGCCGTTTGCGCGCCGAATTGTTGTGCTAACGTTAAGGTTTTTAATGCGCTGGTGTGCCTGTCTCGATGTTTTGTAAAGCCACTGTCGACATAGACCGCCAGCCAATCAGCACCCAGCTTTTGCGCCAAGCGGGCGGCATCACGCACCAAGCGCTCATCTGAGCTATAGCCACCCAGACCAACCAGTAAACGCTCGCGTGCAGGCCAGACGGCGTCAATTGAGCGCGCGGTACGATACACGCGCATGTCCATATCGACGCGATCAGCGGTACGCCGTAATGCCAGTTCTCGTAGCGCTAATAAATTGCCTCGGCGAAAAAAGTTTTGCTTCGCCTGTTGCGTGCTTTTTGTCGAGTATATTTGTCCTGAATTTAACCGATCTAATAATTCATCGGGCGGCAGATCAATCATGATCACTTCGTGGGCGCTGTCAAAAATATGATCAGGTACGGTTTCATGAATGGGTACGCCTACAATGCTGCGTACCACGTCATTGAGACTTTCTAAATGTTGGACATTTAATGTGGTCCACACTTCAATACCGGCCTTGAGTAGTTCTTCGACATCTTGCCAGCGCTTGGTATGGCGCGAGCCAGCAACATTACTGTGCGCCAGTTCGTCAATTAAAATGATCTCTGGATGACGGGCAAGGGCGGCATCTAAATCAAACTCTGAAAGTGTTTTGCCATGGTAGGTCAGCTGGTTTAATGGCAATACTTCCAGCCCAGACAGCTGTTTAATCGTTTCAGGGCGACCATGTGTTTCAATAATGCCAACTACAATATCGCGCTTTTGCAGCTGCTCACGTTGCGCATGAATCAGCATGCTATAAGTTTTTCCAACGCCGGCATTGGAGCCAAAATAAATATGCAGCTTGCCTGCTGGGATCTGTGAGTCTTGCTTGATCTGTTCCAGCAACCTATCTGGGTCGGGACGCTGAATATCTGCAGAGGGGTGTGCGTAATTCATATCTGACCTTAACCACATAGGTTGCTAAAAGGTTGCTAAAACACAAGTGCTGCTTAATACAGTCCAGTTGCGGTGAGCAGCATATCAATCAGTTTGATGCCGATAAACGGCGCAATAATGCCGCCTAAGCCATAAATCAATAAATTGCGATTGAGCAAAGCTGTGGCACCGATTGCTTTATAGGTCACACCGCGTAAGGCCAAAGGCACGAGCGCAATGATAATCAGCGCGTTAAAAATCACAGCGCTTAGTATTGCTGATTTTGGGCTGCCCAGGTGCATAAAATTCAAGCTTGATAACTGTGGGTAGGTTGCAATAAACGCCGCTGGAATGATTGCAAAATACTTGGCGATATCGTTAGCCAGACTAAAAGTGGTTAACGCACCACGGGTCATCAGCATTTGTTTGCCGACTTCGACCACTTCAATCAACTTGGTTGGGTTGTTGTCGAGGTCGACCATGTTGCCCGCTTCCTTCGCGGCTTGGGTACCACTGTTCATTGCCAACGCCACATCAGCTTGGGCTAAGGCTGGAGCATCATTGGTACCGTCACCGGTCATTGCCACTAAGCGGCCTTGAGCTTGATAGTCGCGGATCATTTGTAACTTATCTTCAGGGCGCGCTTCTGCTAAAAAGTCATCAACGCCTGCTTCAGCTGCAATCGCCGCTGCGGTTAATGGGTTGTCGCCAGTGATCATCACGGTGCGAATACCCATGTTGCGCAGTTCAATAAAGCGTTCTTTGATTCCTGGTTTAACCACGTCTTTGAGTTCAATCACCCCGAGAACGATGTTGCCTACCGAAACAACCAAGGGTGTACTGCCGCGCCTAGATACTTCATCAATACGGATTTGTAGCGCTTGGGGTAGTTGCCCGCCGAGTTGTTCAACGTGTTTGCGGATGGCATCGGCAGCGCCTTTGCGAATCACCCGTCCATCAGGTAAATCGAGGCCACTCATTCGAGTGTGTGCGGTAAAGGGCACAAAGTACTCGTGTAATCTGTCTGTGTCATGCTCTGACAGGTAGTTTTGTTGTTCGGCTAACAACACGATACTGCGACCTTCTGGGGTTTCATCGGCAACAGAGGCCAGCCAAGCGGCTTTGACAAACTCACTTTGTTGAATATCAGGAGCAGACCATAAGTGACTGGCGTGACGATTACCCAAGGTAATGGTGCCGGTTTTATCGAGGAGTAAAACATCGATGTCACCGGCAGCTTCGATCGCTCGGCCTGAGGTGGCAATCACGTTGGCCGCCATCATTCGGCTCATGCCGGCGACGCCAATCGCCGACAGTAATCCACCAATGGTGGTGGGGATTAAGCACACTAACAGCGCGGTTAACACCGTTATGCTCACTGGGTTGCCTGCGCCGCTGATAGCGACGGAAAATGTAGAGAAACTGCTTAAGGTCACAATCACCAATAGGAACAGTAAGGTGAGACCGGCCAGAAGAATGGCTAAGGCGACTTCGTTTGGGGTTTTGCGGCGCTGAGCCGACTCCACCATGCTGATCATGCGATCGATAAACGACTCGCCAGGATTCACCGTGATTTGCACCACTAACCAGTCGGATAAAACCCGAGTACCACCCGTTACCGAAGAAAAGTCACCGCCTGCTTCTCGAATCACCGGCGCAGACTCACCGGTAATGGCACTTTCATCGACCGAGGCAATACCCTCAATGACTGTACCATCGAGAGGAATTAAATCACCTGCTTCAACCAAGACCACGAGGTTTTTGTGCAGTGCACTGGCGTCGGTTTGTGTCCAAGCCGCGCCGTAGTGAGGCTCCTGTAAAACTTTAGCCGGCGTTTGTTGTTTCATTTTGCGCAAACTTGCCGCCTGTGCGCGGCTGCGGCCTTCAGCCAGTGCTTCAGCAAAGTTAGCAAACAGAACGGTAAACCAGAGCCATGCGGCGATGCTCAAGATGAAGCCACTGGAATCATCGCCGGCCCCGCTTAATGATTGCAGCCATAACAGCGTGGTTAAAATACTGCCGAGATACACCACAAACATGACGGGATTGTGCCATTGGTTTTGTGGCAGTAGCTTAGTGATGGCTCCACGGCAAGCTGCGATTAATAAGCTGCGTTCAAACACAGGCAAACGTTTTTGCTCATTCTTCATGATTGTTCTCGTGCAATTGTGTTGTCGGTAACACAGGTTTAAATTGCTCATCCAGTGCGATGTTTAGTTGCAGTACATTAATTCGCGGCTCACCAAATAGGCCTAATGTGCGCGGCACGCTATGCGCTTTTACTACAGCCAGTATTTGCTCTTGGCTCATACCGCGATTGACTCGTACGCGCTGCGCTTGCAGGTAAGCATTGGCTAACGAAATATGCGGATCTAAACCCGAAGCAGAAGCGGTTACAGCGTCAACAGGCACTGCAGTATTGGCAGATAAGCCATTCAACTTACGATAATCCTGAACTCGATCCTGTACGGCACTTAGTAGTTTTTTACTGGTTGGGCCATGGTTGCTGGCAGCACTGAGTGCTGCGTTGTAAGGATGGCTGATGCTGCTACTTGGATCGTCAGGGTCAGTCATTTGCGTCATGCTTGGGCGCGAGTGGAAATAGTAGGGCTGGGTAAAGTTCTGACCAATCAGCGCCGAGCCAAGGGTTTCTCCATCACGCGTGATAACACTGCCTTGAGCCTGAAAGGGGAACAGTGTTTGCCCTGCTAATACGGTGAGCAATGGGTATAACAAACCCGTGATCAGCATGAACAACACCGCGGCTATCAAGGCTGGGCGTATGATTTGCGGCCACATTAATATTTTCGTTGGGAAAGTCATCTTCGCGATCCTTAGTTAAAAAGTTTGGCCGGAGAGCATGAGAAGTTGCTCAACCAGTGGGCCTAAAGCCAGTGCCGGTAAAAATGTCAGTCCGCCTACAACCAGAATGATAAAGACCACTAAAAACATAAATAAAGGTGTGGCAGTGGGTACCGTTCCAGCACTTTCAGATAAGGTTTTTTTAGCCGCTAACGAGCCTGCTACGGCCAGCAGCGGCAGCATGGTAAAGAAACGGCCCAATAACATGGCCAGACCAATAGTGGTGTTAAAGAAAGGTGTGTTGGCATTGAATCCGGCAAATGCTGAGCCATTATTGGCAGTGCCTGAGGTGTAGGCATACAGCAGTTCACTAAAGCCGTGCGGCCCTAAATTGTTCAAACTGTCGAGTGTGCCAGGCCATACTGTGGCTAACGCAGTAAAGCCAAGTACGCACAGTGGGTGAGCCAGAACCGATAACATGACCAGCTTGATTTCTTTCGCTTCGATTTTTTTACCGAGAAACTCTGGGCTGCGACCAATCATCATGCCGACGAAAAAAACAGTCAAAATGGCGTACTGAATCAAGTTGATCAGACCAACACCATCGCCGCCAAACACACAGTTGAGCATCATTTGCGCTAAAGCAACCAAGCCGCCCAGTGGTGTTAAAGAATCATGCATCGCGTTAACCGAGCCCGTGGTTGCACCGGTTGTGGTGGTTACAAATAAGCTGGTGTCAGCGATACCGAAACGTAACTCTTTACCTTCTAAGTTACCGCCACCTTGCAAGCTGTTCATGCTTTGGTCTGCACCTAAAGCGCTGAGTAGAGGGTTACCGGTTTGTTCGGCGTGATAGGTCAGCGCGAGAAAGCCAATAAACAGCACTAAGAAAGTACCGAAAAATACCCAGCCTTGTTTACGTTTCATCAACATGCTGCCGAAGGTATAGGTCAGCGCTGCGGGAATTAATAACATGCTTAGAATGTGTAAAAGATTAGTCAGCGGTGTTGGGTTTTCAAACGGGTGAGCCGCATTCATGCTGAAGAAGCCACCGCCGTTGGTACCGATGTGTTTAATGGACTCAAGACTGGCAACCGCACCGACAATGAGCTGCTGCTTAGTGCCTTCTAGCGTCGACACGACAGCACTGGAATCTAAGGTTTGTGGTATGCCTTGCCAGATATACACCAGCGCCATTACAAAACTTAATGGCAGCATGACGCGGTACGTCGTGCGGGTGAAATCGACCCAGAAGTTACCTATCGCTTGAGCGCTGCTGCGACTCATGCCGCGCATAAAACCTACCGCAGCGACAATGCCAGAGGTTGAGCCAACAAACATCAAGAACGTGATGACTGCCATTTGGCTGAAGTTGGATAAGCTGGTTTCGCCTGAATAAGCTTGCCAGTTGGTATTAGTAATAAACGAGGCTGCGGTATTAAACGCTAAGTCAGGCGTTTGCGCGGCAATATTTAAATCATTCCACGGCAGCCAAGTCTGCAATCTTAATAATACATAACCGAGCAGCAGCATCACGGCATTCGACATTAATAAGGCCAAGGCGTAATGCGACCATGACATCTCAGTGCTAGCGTCAATGCCTAGTAACCTATAGGTCTGCCGCTCTGCTAAAGAGTGTGAACCTAGATTAAAGACTCGCGCCAAATACATGCCCATGATGACTGCTAATCCCGTCATAAGAGCGAGGACAACAGCAAATTTTGCGATAGTGATCAACATTTTAACGCCTCATTCAAATCGCGTTGATGCCCATAATTAATAGAGCTGTGATGCCAAAAAAGGCGATTGCCAAACTTATAAAAAGCAGGTCAAACATAAAATTTTCCTTGTGTAGGGCTTCCAAGATACGGATGAGGCCGGTCTGTTTAGCGTGAGCGGGCTAGAAGCTTTCAGCACGGATGAGGCTGTAAGCCAAATATCCAAATAAACCTGCAGCACTAATGCCGCAGACCCAATGAATGAGGACTAACATCGAGACAGTCATGTTTAGATCCAACTGATGTATGAGGTGAGTACTTTAGGCGCAGCGATATTAAGAGCGGGTATTGATTGCGAGGTAGGGCGTTAAGATGGCGTTAAGATTAAAATAACAGGATGCTGTTGCAGGAGCGCTATATACCCCTAGTTTGATACGCTGGCCGAGGACGGTAGCGGTAGAGAATGATTGATGGTTGTGCTTGGAGTGCGAGTGGCTCGCTTGTAAGGATATTGCTGTGAGTGCTGATGCAGTCGTATTCGCCTTCTACGTACGCGTGCGCGATGCCATCCATGGCCTGGCTTGTTGCGCCACTAACACAGCAGTGCTTAAGCGGCTAATTCACCGGCAGGGCCGAAAAACTCATAGTTAATGTCGCTATCTTCTACATTACGCGCTTTTAGTAAACGCCAAACATGCGAAAGCATCGGTGTTGGGCCGCAGATGTAAAATTCACTTTGACGCGCGCCTACAAGCTCATCAAGTAATGCTTGATCAACAAAACCTTCGCTTTGATGAATCTGGTGCTCAAGATCATGCGCTGTTGGTTCACTAAAGCGCACGTGAGCCTTTAGGTTGGCATGTTGTGCTTGCAGAGTTGCAAGTTCGCTAGAGAATGCACGGACAGTACTGTTTAAAGCACACTGAATAAAAATAATTTCTCTATCGCTAT
>JAVETP010000091.1:0-9908 GCA_034006005.1 Pseudomonas sp. | reverse complement strand
GTCGCAACGGCGTATCTACCTAATTATCTTGCATGGATGAGGCTTTTTGAAACGGAGGAACTGTCTGAGAAGGCATGGCTAAGTATCGCAATAAATGCAGACCAACAGAGGATGCAAACATAGCCTTATATCCACAGTGCAAGTAATTCTGACTCTAGACCTTTTATGGACAAAACACAGAGCCAGCACATCAAAAATATATAACCACATAAAAGGGCGCATAAATATTTGCGCCCTTTTGTTTTATCAGTACAGACTTAATCAGGATAGACAAAGAAATGTGCTTTACCTTGATTTAAAAGGTATGGAAAACCTACATAGCTTCCATCGGCCAAAGCTACTGTCTTAGGAGCTAAATAAATAAACATCCATTCAGGCAAATTTTTGCTGATTTCTGTATAGATTTGGTTTTCGGGAAGTGTGCTGCTCTTTGGGCTAAGAGCATGGATTGCATTGAAGTTCTTCTTCTGTGAAGCAACTAATCGGTATGATTTTTCTTCAGGGTTGTTGGTCATACGAACGTCTGGAGTGGTTGCAACCATTGGCATATTAATTGATGCGCGAACAATGCAGGCGCGAGTTCGTATTGGACGAAAAAAATAATCCGTGTGCCATTTTTCCCACTTCACATCTTTTGGGCAGTTAAGCTCATCATTGTGCACATAGAAGCCGATGAAAGACGGGTCTTTGTGTTCTATTTTTGAGTATTCCAGCCCCATTGTCTCAAATGTTTTCTCCATTGCTTGTTTCACATGTGAAACCATTTTCTTCTGTGCTTCTTCTTTGCTGCTTGCTTGGCTTAACGGCATCCATGCAAACGTCGTACTTCTTCCCGCGTCAGGGCCATCGTCTATCAACATGTCCAGCAAGTTTATGCCTCCACTAGCTAAGCCTGATAACCCCAATGCAGGCGCTACGAACCCTGCGGCAGTGTACGCGGCCCCAAACTCAACTGTTTGTGTAAAGTTACCAATACCACCCTTGGGCGCTGTACGGTCTTTTAAGCCAGTGCTAACGCCACCGGTATAAGATGTGTTGTACGCATAGCTATCCGACTCGTAATACTTGGGAGTGTAGTCAAACGCGCAGCCAGTCAATGTAAGCGCCGCAATTGTGACAATAGAAATTATTTTTAGTTTTTCAAACACTTTTTCTTTCCCTTGAATGTAAATTTTACCTGTCATTTATTGCTAGTTTAGCACTGGTTTTGAAAGTGCAAGTTTCAGCCCATTCTTTTAAAAACTGACTGTGACAGGCTGTTTTTCACTCAGTATCACTAGAAAAAAACCTGCCTCAGTCTTTTCATCCAAAAAATACTAACCGGAAGATATCCGTGGATAAGACAGGGAAAAACACAAGACACTAATAGTGTGCCATTGAAAAAACAGCAATGCACAAGGAAATTTGCTATGAATTAGCCAGAAAAAGATAAAGCCTTACTAGATGCTCTTGAATGAGATGGAAGCCGAAAAATTGTAGCAGCATAGTTTATTTGGCCACCTAATTAGATTCACTATTATTCATAGGCGGCAACTTATTAACCTCTTTAATCTCTCCCTTGTCTCGTAAACTTTGCCACTGACCTTTAAACGCTGTCCTTTTTTTGAATGGCGGCTTTCCATTTAACTTAGCTCTAACAAGCGCTTTAACACCAGAAAGGCCGCCTGAGCTGTCAGGTAAGGCTTTGGGGTCATAACCATGCTGTTTAATAGAGTCCAAAATTAACTTACCTCCCTCTTTATATTTAAAGATCCTAGGTGCTTCATTGACCGTACACCCTTTTTTTACTTGCTCTGCCAACGCCTTAATGTCTTCCGACTGAAAAACAGGCCTAAGAGCATCACTAACACTCACCTCGGGGCACCATCTAACAAGCTCACCTGTGGTACTAACCCCTTCAAACTCATTAGGAAGTGAACGTGAAAAATAAAATCTTCCCGACTCGTACTCCAGGAAACACTCCAAAATCTTTTGATACGTACCCTTAGAAAACTCCACCTCAACGTCATGTTGAGTTAGCACAATCATGTCTTCATCCCTGTTTTTTTTAGGGCTTAGATGATCCTCAGTTCCAAATATAGAAGCAAGCTGGGCTTGCAGCCTTTTTTGTTCATGCCTATATTTCTGTAAGGACCAACAAAGTCTTTCTGAGCAAACATAAGGATAAACTTGATGTTCCTGTAACAAATTAATAAATACTTTTGGCGTTATATCGCCACCAATCAGCTCCGCAAGTAGATTCATCGCATCTAAACCATCTAGCATGGATAATCCTAAATAAGCTGTTGCACCATCTCTCACTACTCTTGCTCCTTCGGTATCAAAACACTTGGTAATAAATTTATAGATTAGAAACAACCTACAACATAAACACTGCCTCTAGATCCTAACATACTGTTTTTTACAGACTCTCAAGCTATTAGGCTTAAATGCTATGTCTTAATTTATCTAAATAGTCAGCCCAAGCTTGCATCATTTCTGCACGCGGCTCTAAAAAGCTGGTTCTGTTGTACGCCCTACCGTTTGCATCTCTAACAGAGTGTGCAAGCTGGTGCTCAATCCACTCAACGCGATACCCAAGCACCTCATCTAGCAAGGTCCGAGCTGTAGCTCTAAAACCGTGGGGCGTGACAGTATCATTGCAATACCCCATATCCCGCAAAGCTGTTCTTACGCCATTTTCAGACAGACACCGACTACTACCGCGCACTGATGGAAACACATACTTACCATGGCCTGTGTATGCGTAGATCTCATTCAACAGCGCGACAGCTTGCTTAGGCAATGGAACAATATGCGGCAATCGCATTTTCATTTTTTCAGCAGGTATTTCCCAGCGGCCAGCCACAAGGTCAACTTCCGACCATTCCATTGCACGGATCTCACCAGGTCTTTGAAACAAGATGGGCGTTAAAAGCATTGCGGTTTTGACAACAATCCCTGATGTGGAATCATCCATGCTACGTAACAACCTACCAAGTAAAATAGGGTCAGTAATAGCTGCTCTATTTTTTGTTGGTACAGTTTTAAGTGTGCCGGCAAGATCATTTGCTATGTTGCGATCTGCTCTACCGGTTGCGATTGCGTAGGTAAAGAGCTGGGAAGCGATTTGACGCGCTCTGCGCGCAGTATCAATAACTCCACGAGCTTCTATCTTGCGAAGCTCCACAAGGAGCTCAGGCGCAGTTATGGTGTCCACAGGACGCTTAGCAAGTCCAACGAGGTCTTTTAACAGTAATCGCTCAGCTCTACGCTTATGATCAGCTGTTTTATCACTCATGTGTACTTCAAGCCATTCTTTAACAACAGCCTCAAACGAGTTACCTGTTGCCTTAAGGTGTGCTTGCTTCTCTTCTCTACGTTCTTCAGTTGGGTCAAGGCCATCGGCGACTTGGTTATACGCTTCCCTGTGCAGCTTGCGCGCCTCACTGAGAGTAATATCAGGAAACACGCCTAGGGCTAATTGTTTTTGCTTGCCTGCAAAGCGAAAGCGATAACGCCAATATGTTGCGCCTGCTGGCATGACAACTAAGTACAAGCCATGACCATCTGACAGCGTCTGAGTTTTCCCAGACGCTTTGATATGCCTTAAGGCAATTGGAACGAGCTTACGCACCTCTTCACCATTCAGCTTTTTCATACACGCACCTAAATTGTTGTCATCAGTTTTGTTGATATTGCTTGATGACAACGTTTGTGACAACAATTTGGGGTGGATAGCTATGGATTTAGGTGGACGATTATGGAACTGCAGGCAAAAAAAAGCCCCGTATTACGGGGCTTTAAATGCTTTAGTGGACTTTATTGGATGTCACTAAAGTAGAATCTGGTGGCTACACCGGGATTTGAACCTGGGACATCAGCATTATGAATGCTGCGCTCTAACCAACTGAGCTATGTAGCCAACTTGGCGCGCATTATTCGCCTAAACGGCAATCATGTCAAGCCCATTATCAAAGAAATGTTAAAAAACAGCAAAATAAGCATAAAAAACCGCTTTAAATGCAATATTCCCTAATCGAAGCACAAAACACTCACTCTTTTAGCTCTCAGTATTTCAACACTTAAAACCCGCAAAAGCACCCTGCCTCTGTGCAGTTGATACAAATAACCATTAGACTGCGCAACACTACTCAACAGCAATGTCTGCAATGGGATGCGCTGAACAATGATCGACTTCAGTAAAAAGAAATTTCTAGTCGTAGACGACTTTTCTGAGTTCCGCAGCTCCATCCGCGGGATTCTTCGTTTACTCGCCGCGCACGACATCGACACCGCTGCCAATGGCAACGAAGTGTTAGAGCTGTGCCGCCGCAAGCGTTATGACGTTATTTTACATGACTACAACTTGGGCGATGGCATGAATGGCCAGCAAGTCCTCGAACAGTTGCATGCCGAAAAGCTCCTGTCAGCGCATTGCATCTTTATTATGGTGACTGCCGAGAATACACAGGCCATGGTACTGGCTGCACTTGAGTGTCAGCCCGATGATTACCTGACTAAGCCCTTTAATAAGGTCACTCTGCAAACGCGCCTAGAACGCGCCGTGCGCCGCAAGCAAGTGTTAGCCCCAGTCTTGACCGCCAAAGAAGCGGGCAATCCAACTGCCGTGCTGCAAGCCTGCCAAACCGTCACCGACAAAGACCCGCGCTTTGCCGTGTTATGCCACAGTCATATGGCAACAGCCTTAAAAGACCTCGGCCGCTACAAAGAACTGGCAGAGTTTTTAGAACAACAAGCACGCAGCCGCCCCACCGGTTGGAATCTACAAGCCTTAGCCAAACTCTGGTTGCGCCAAGGCCGTTTAGATAACGCCACACGCTTGCTAACCGCTGCAGTGCGTCAATTTCCAATGATGCCTGAGCTGCTGGATATGCAAGCAGAGCTGGCCGCATTGAATAATGATTTACCCGCTACTGTGGATGCTTTAAAAGAAGCCGTAGCGATGTCGCCGAACACTTTACGTCGGCAGATCAAACTCGCCTGCCACGCTTGGCTGAATCATGACCCACAAACAGCCCAGCACGCCTTGCGCCAGTTTTGGGAAATCGGCCGTTACTCAAATATCTTTGATCCTGAACTGCTATGGCAACTGGCCTCGATACTGAGCCTTGCCAACTCAGCCAAAAAGCTACCTGACGAAGCCCTACAATGGCTGAGCCTGATTGAGAAGAATTACAAACACGCTGTGCATCTACTGCCTGCTGTGGCCGTGCTGCGTCTTGAAGAACAACGCCGCAAAGACCCTGCAGCCGTTCACAGCAACCTCCCCGCTTTGATCGAAAGCTTACAAGAGCACCAACACCTCTATGCCGCGATCACCTTAGTGCAACTGGGTGATTGGCTTGCGCAACTGGGCGAGCACGACGCGGCAACGGCACTCTGGCAGTTTTGCGCAGCACGTCATGCGGGCACACTCGGCCTGCTTGAGCAGATCAGCACGCGCTTACCCACGCTCGACTTACAACCCTTACGCCAAGCCTTAGCTATCAGCAAACAAGCCACAGCGCTGCACTACCAGGAGCAAGGCGAGCAAGCACAAGCCCTGTTTGAGCAAGCTTTAGCCCAGACACCGGATTTGATTGAATTGAATATGGCTGCCGCACGCTTATTCCAAGATCAACTCAATGCACAACAAGCCAACGCCGATCAGCGCTTGGATGCCTGCCTGCAGCGCATTAGCTGCCTATCGAAACTTGAACCTGATTCTGTTGATTTTTTACAGATGCAATCGTCTTTGGAGCTGAGCCCATGGTAAAGCAGATCGATTTCTCCACCCTGATGGCTTCCACCGTGCACGATATGAAAAACGTGATTGCCGCCGTCAGCCAAGCCTATGAAAGCCTGTTTGCTGAGATGCCCGAAGCACTACAACGCTCGCCACAAGCACGCTTAATTGAGCAAGAAGCCCTGCGCTTAGATGCCATGCTGATGCAACTGCTCGGCCTGTATAAACTCGAACACGGCCAGCTGCGCTTACAGCCCGAGTATTACAGCATCGACGAGCTGTTTGAAGATTTAAACAATCGCCACCGCGAACTGCTTGACTACCGCAATATCGATTTACAGATAGAGCTGGATGATGCCGACCTAGAAGGCTACTTCGATGTCAGCCTGATTGGCACCGTGCTGGATAATGCACTGGGCAACGCCCTCAACTACTGTAAAAAAACCATTCGCCTGCAAGCCAAGCGCGAAGACAACGGCATTTTACTGAGCATCAACGACGACGGCGCCGGCTACCCCGACAGCCTGCTCGGTGCTGTACGCCAAAGCCAATCCAGCAGCATCGACCGCAACAGCGGCAGCACCGGACTAGGACTGTACTTCGCAGCAAGCATCATCGCCCTGCACGACCAAGAACAACGCCCAGCACGACTGGAACTGACTAATGGTGGTGAGTTATCTGGGGCGTGCATGACGATTTGGATTGGGCTGCCGAGTTTGTTTTAACACAGTCATTTTAAAGGCGTAATTGGACATGGATGTTGCTACACATTGTCATAAAGTTATCGACCGCTGCTTAGCAACCTACCACTACAGCCTGCACACTAGCGATCACGTCGGGCATCTTTACACCAAGCCGAATGCGCCAGCCATCTGGATTGATGTGGGCCTATTCAGCCTTGAGTTAAAGAGCTACGCCTACACCGATTACACCAGCAAACAAAACAGCCTGATGCACGCTTATGCAGGACTGTTACGGTTTTTATGGCTGGATGAAAAAGACTTGCTGGAACAGCTTGAGCTATTTTTAATCGATCACTCGTCCGAACATCATTTAAAGAACTTTGGTGCAAATCGCGCCGATGACCACATCGACCCTACCCCGCCAGAATACAACTTTGCCTATTATTTTGAAGAAGTGTTCGGCTCAAAATACCTCTATGCCCTAGAACCCGAACGTGAGTATTACGACCGTGGTGGCCATCGACGCTTTATTGATTATTGGCTGACCACCACTGAGCGTGGGATTGCCATTGAGTTGAACGGCGAGCAATACCATCACCCGTTAGCCACAGGTAAAAAGCAATATCGCTCACAGCTGTTTAAACAGAACTCATTGGTTGCTGACGGTGTACTGGTCTATCGCTGGTCCAATCGCGGCATGGCCGACAACGAACGTTTTAAAGAACAACTGCGTGAATACTTTGGCGAACGCCAGCAATTTGCCGCCAGCCCACGATTTACCGCACAACGCGCTGTGTCTTTTAAATTATATGATCACCAAGCTCAGGTCATTTCTCGGATATCTGAGGAAAGAGCCGACGGCAAAGACACCTTTCTAGTCGTACTCCCTACCGGTACCGGCAAGACTGAAGTGTTAATCGAAGACTTTATCAGCCAATTTAACGTCGGCTCAGTCACCAATCTCCTAGTGATCGTACCGACACGCGATCTGAAGAGACAAACGCTAGAACGTTTTCAAAAGCATGTCTCTAATCTGCGCGTCGGTGAAGATGCTTTTGATGCCGACTTACAAGTTGTAGTACAAACCAGTGCTTACTTATCACGCCACTTCAGCGCCGTACCCAGCAATCGTTTTGGCTATATCGCTGTGGATGAAGCCCACCACGCCGTAGCCTATGGTTTGCGCCGAGTCCTAGAGCATTTTAACCCGCAGGTTTTACTCGGCCTCACAGCCACTGACCAACGTCTAGACCAGCATAAACTTGAAGAAGTGTTTGGCAGCTACAAAGTCGACTTGAGCTTAGAGCAAGCCATTGAAAAAGGCATCGTGCCGCCCATTCGTGTGTTTCGTCTTGAGTCCAATATTGATCTGTCAGCCGTGCGCTTTAATGGCCGCGACTTTTTAAAACAAGACTTGAATAAAACCGTCTTAATTCCTTCGCGTGACCAGTTGGTTGCTGATGTATTGGTTGAGCACTTTAACGAGCCTTTAGTTACCAATACCCCACTTAAACAAGGCGTAGTATTTTGCGTTGATATTAAACACGCGCAGCGCATGGCCGCTTGTCTTAATACGTCAGGTATTAGTGCACAAGCTGTATCAGGTACAGATCGCGCTGGATTGGAGCGTTATAAAGCGGGAGAGATTCGTTTTCTGTGTGCCTGCGACTTAATCAATGAAGGCTGGGATGCACCGCAAACCAGCATCTTAGTCATGGCTCGTCCTACCATGTCCAAAGTTGTATATATGCAGCAACTGGGTCGCGGCACACGTCGCTTTGCTGGGAAAGAAGCGCTGTACGTGATTGATGTGGTCGACAGCTATGGAGCGATCTTACAGCCATGGTCAGTGCACAACTTGTTTCAGCTCAATCAGTACCAGCCCTTTGCTAATGTGATCAATCCCCTAGGGCTCAGTCCTAATCATGAGTTGCTGATGCTCAATCAACTCTACGAATACACGCGCAGAATTGAGCCGATTAACGTCTTTAACTTTGAGCGCGAATTTGGCGATCTGTTAAACGAAGAACAGCTGGCGCGTGAGCTATTTATCTCTACCAGTACAATCAAAAATTGGCTGAAAAAAGGCGATATCACTGCAGCTAAAAGCATTCCTTTTGGCCGATCCCAACTGCACTATTTCTCACTGGAGCAGCTCGCAGATATTCGCATCAGCAAAGCTATCAAACCACGCACCGAAGCCAGTCGCCGCGATGACTTTTTTGAGTTTCTTGAGCAACGTGATTACACCTTCTCTTATAAAATCGTTTTTCTACTGAGCTTTATCGAACTGTGCAATGAGCGTGGCGAAGTGGAGCTACCTGCCCTGACCCAGCGCTATCAAGACTTTTATATTCAGCTGCATAAAAAAAATGGCCGCGTTGAGAAAGCTAAAAACCCGCTCAATGAACTCAAAAACTTAGAGGATGCTGCCTATATGACGCGCAGCTTGCTACAGAATCCATTTGAGAAGTTTGAGCGTAAACGCTTTGTGTATCACTGCAAGGATTTGAATCTGGTGGGCTTTGATCCGGTGCTGTGGGACAAGCTGGATGCGGTGGATTTGCAGCGAGTTAAACAGCAGTATTTAGAGGATGCGCGGGAGTATTTTGACAAGATGAGTATTGAAGTTGGGCAGGATAATTTTGTTGTAAAACACAATTCTAAAAACATTAATATATGGCGCACTAATGATTAGCGCGCCTGTAAGACCTCACTAACTCATCTCTCCCACCAGCGCTCTAACCTGCACCTTAGACTGCGAGTGGCTGACAATCCCCACCCACATCCCACTGTCCTGATACGCCAACAACGCCTTACGTATGGCATTCATAATCCACTCATCCGGATTACCAAAGGCACCACCACCCAGCAGGGTTAAATAGACGCGGTTATTACCAGTCGCTTGTGCATTCTGTACGGCAGCAGCCAAGGTGGCTTCATAGGCGGCTTCGAGAATCAATTGAGCAAACTCAGTCCACAACTCATCATCATGCATGGAATACGCCAACGGCAACGCACTGCAAAACACCTGGGTGACTTGATGATTGCAGTCCGTAAGTGTGACATCAATATCGGCATGCACACCAATGCGTAGCAAGCCTTTCAACTGCTCGCGCTGCTCATAGCTGATACTGCTGAGGTGTTGCTGAATCTGCGCCAGCCCCTGTTCTGAGGCCATCACATAACCGTTTTGCATCTGCCACAGTGTGTTGTTGGTATTGCCTAATGCTGTGCCCAAGTCGGCGATGCCATCGAGTTGCACAGTGCTGCTTTGGCCTTGCTGGCCATGCACATCAACAAAATAATTACGGTAGATGGTGGCAGCGCCAGCGGCAATCGCACAGGCAGGGCCTTGGGTGAAGTCGCGGCCATAAATGCCCACGCCCTGCTCTGGGGTAACGCGTGGCGAGACCATTTCTAACAAGATGAACTACCCACCACTTTAGAAGTGGGGGTTTCTTAGGTAATGCACAGACTTGATGCGGTGTTCTGCA
>JAVETP010000116.1:0-6888 GCA_034006005.1 Pseudomonas sp. | reverse complement strand
GCATCAGAAGCATCAGAAGCATCAGAAGCATCAGAAGCATCAGAAGCATCAGAAGCATCAGAAGCATCAGAAGCATCAGAAGCATCAGAAGCATCAGAAGCATCAGAAGCATCAGAAGCATCAGAAGCATCAGAAGTAGTAGAAGTAGCGGATGTTCAAGATGATCGAGTCGCTGAAGAGGCGCAAACAAATGCTGATGTAAACACCACTGAGCCTAAGCTATGAAGTTGTGGCTCGTACGCCATGGTGAGGCAGAACCTTATCAAGCGCATGATGCTGAGCGCCAATTAACTGATTATGGCCGTCAGCAGGTTGTGCAGGCTGCAGATTTTTTGCCTGATATAAGTTTTGATCGTGTCCTGTGCAGCCCTTATATCCGTGCACGACAAACGGCTGAGCTGTTATGCGCGACATTGCAGTACACAGGCAATATTGAAATAGTACCTTGGCTGACCCCTGAAGATGATGTGCGCGAAGTCACCCGTAAGCTTGACGGTTATCCCGTGGAGAAGTTACTGATTATCGCTCATCAGCCATTACTGGGTGCATTAGCCAGCTGGCTGACTGATGCCGATCGCTTGCACAGTGTTGCTATGGATACAGCGAGCGTCGCGTGTTTAGAAGGTGAGTTTGTCTGTGCAGGTACGATGCAGTTACGCTCTGTGCAGCATGTGCAGAGATAATCGATTTAATCTCCCCCAATAAAAATACTTAAATTTAGGAGTTCAAAATGACTGCTTCTGTTCAAGAAATACGTATTCAACTACCCCATATCGATTTAGCGGCGCGGGTCTATGGACCTGAAGATGGCAAGCCGGTCTTGGCACTGCACGGCTGGCTGGACAACTCAATGACCTTTGAGTTGTTGGCACCTAAGCTGCAAGGTTTACGTATTGTCGCCATTGATCTAGCGGGCCATGGACACTCTGGGCACCGTGAGCCCGGTGCCAGTTATCAGCTTTGGGACTATGCCTTAGATGCACTGATGGCCACTCAACAGCTGGGCTGGGAAAAGTTTTCACTCTTAGGTCATTCGCTGGGTGGCATTATCAGTGTCTTGCTCGCAGGTGCTGTACCTGAGCGTGTTGAGCGCATAGCTTTGATTGATGGTTTGGTGCCTGAAACAGGTGAGGCCGATAAGTCACCGCAAAAACTCGGTGAAGCGCTGCTGGCGCATATTGATTTAGCGGCGAAAAATAAAACCATTTACAAAACAGTTGAGCAAGCCGTACAAGTGCGTATGCGTGGTTTAATGCCGGTCAGTCAATTGGCCAGTGAGTTATTGGCACGGCGCGGTTTAAGTCCAGTCGCAGGTGGTTATTGCTGGAGTACGGATTCACGCTTAACCCTGCCGTCACCGTTACGTTTAACCCGTGCGCATGCGATGGCTTTTGTAAAGGCAGTGCAATGTCCCGCCACATTAATCTTTGCAGAGAAGGGTGTATTTGCTGAAGAGCAAGAGTTTGCAAAGTTTCTCAGCACTTTAGACCTAGATGTGCAACGCTTGCCCGGTGGACATCACTTGCATCTAGATGATGAGCAAGGTGCGCAAGCCGTTGCTGAGTGTGTACAAAAGTTTTTTAACACGACTGAATGATACAAGCGCTAGCGGTACGCCCCGCTGTGCAGAAAGGATGACAAACGCCTGTCCGTGCTGATGCCGGATAAGAGCTTCATAGAAACGGCGCAGACGATGTTGGTAAAGTAATTATGCATAGATTGATGTTGAAAACGGCGTTGGCCGTCCTCTTAACTGCGACGGGCAGTGGTGTGTACGCAGATGATTTTGCCGATAAGTACTTACAGCTTGAATCGCTGCATGACGCCAAAATTATTACGCAAAAGCAGCAGGACAGTCTAGAGAAAATCTACCCGCAAGGCTCAGTGCGCCGTATCAGTGGCAATATGCGCTACAGCGGTGAAGTACTGGTGCGTGGCTCAGTCGATGTGTTGACCGTACAGCTGGCGCCTACGCATGAGGCGCTGGATGCCTTTGCTGCTAGCCGTGAGTTGCTACAAAGTGAGAATGCGCAATTGCTGTACTGGTGTGTGGCGCGTGAGTGCGGCCCCAGCAACCTATGGGCCAACCATGTATTTAACAATGCCCGCCTCTATGGTCCTGATGATGATCAAGCCTATGCGTTATTTCGTTTGGCGGATGCTGAGTCATCAAGTTTAGTCGCGGTGTATGCGATTACCCGCGGCAATGGTCGTGGTTTTTTACATATTGAGCATTTTCAGGCAGAACAGTTGTCGGATGATTTGCGCCCAACTGCGACCACGCTAGAGCGCCAGTTAGGTGTGGATAATAAGTTAAGTTTACCGCATTTAACCGGCGAGCCTGATGCGGTCTGGACAAAGTTACTGGTGCGCGCGCTCAATCAAAATAGCACCATGCGCGTGAGTATGGCCGGTGAACAGGCATCTGCTTGGCGTGATGCCATGGTGGAGCAGGGTTTGCGCGGTTCGCGTATTGAGCTGGAAGCCACATCTAATCATGCAGGGTTATTACTGCAACGCTTGCCTTAACTTTAGGAATTATTAATGGGTATACCGCATGTTCAGTAATGATCGCTTATTAGCACAAATCTTGTTGTTGGCTTTACTGGGTGCATGCTTATGGGTGTTAACGCCCTTTGTAACTGCGCTGTTTTGGGCTGCAGTATTGGCATTTGCTAGTTGGCCAGTAATGCGCTATTTAACCCGTATTCTTAATGGTAATGCTTCGTTGGCAGCCGGCTTACTGACAGCGGGTTGGGTGTTAATTGTTGCTGGACCCTTAGTGTGGCTTGGATTTAATATTGCTGATCATATTCGCAACGGCACCGAGCTGATTAAAAATCTACGAGTGACCGGTTTGCCTGAGGCACCTGAGTGGCTGGTGGGCGTGCCGATGATTGGTGATCGCTTAGTTGAATTGTGGCAAACGGTGGATCAGCAAGGCGCGGCATTACTGGCAGCGACTAAACCCTATATGGGGCAAACCGGAAACTGGTTATTGGCGCGCAGTGCCAGTATCGGTGCGGGTATTTTAGAGCTGGCTTTGAGTTTGCTCTTGGTGTTTTTCTTTTACCGCGATGGTCCGCGCTTAGCGCACTTTGCTAAGAGTTTGGTGCAACGCTTAATTAAAGAACGAGCTGATTATTATATTGATTTAGTGGCCGGCACCGTACGCCGTGTCGTGAATGGGGTCATTGGTACCGCTGCAGCGCAAGCCGCTATAGCCTTGTTTGGCTTTTTAGTGGCAGGTGTGCCCGGTGCGTTACTGCTTGCGGCCTTAACCTTTATGCTCAGCTTGATTCCAATGGGCCCCCCGTTAGTCTGGGGACCTGCTGTGGCTTGGCTGTTTTTCCAAGGTGAGTATGGCATGGCGGTCTTCCTACTGCTGTGGGGGTTCCTGGTCATTAGCAGCGTTGATAACTTCCTTAAACCTTATTTGATTAGCCGTGGCGGGAACTTACCTTTAGTGGTGGTTCTAATGGGCGTATTTGGTGGATTGTTTGCTTTTGGTTTTATGGGGCTTTTTTTAGGTCCAACCCTGCTGGCAGTGGCTTACAGCTTAGTCAGTGATTGGATTGCTAGTAATCAGCCAAAAGCCGACAAACCTTAATTGATGATCGAAAAAGGATACAAAGTATGCGTTTATCTTGGTTGTGTGTACCTTTAGCTGCGCTTTTATTGGCGGGCTGTGCGGCAAAAACTAACCACCGCAGCAGTTGTGCGCAAGAGTTGGATGCCGCTTGGAAAGAGCTGGATATTGCTAAAGTCGAAGGTTTTGCCGGCAGTGTCAGTTATTCAAAAGCCCTCACTTTAATCACCGGTGCTAAAACTCAACAGCAGTTTGAAGCCTATGCAGGCTGTACGCGTAAAGCACAAAAAGCACGTTTTTATATTAAAGAATCACGCGCTGGACGTTAAGTTCACTCACCTATTGTGAGTTATTACACTCCTTTCTAGTATTTGCTTTGCGTGCGTGCTGATTGCTGGCTAGCATAGCGGCATACTAGAAATGGAGTTTTACCATGCGTACTCAGATAGAAGCCTGCATCCAGGCGGTCAATCAGGTGATCTTAGGCAAAGAACATGCCGTGCAATTGGCGATGGCCTGTCTACTGGCTCGTGGCCATTTGCTGATTGAAGATTTACCCGGCATGGGCAAAACCACCTTAAGTCACGCACTGGCGCAAGTGCTGGGCTTAAAATATCAGCGCATTCAGTTTACCTCTGATGTATTACCCGGCGATATCTTGGGCACTTCGGTGTTTGATCGTGATACGGGGCAGTTTATCTTTCATCCAGGCCCAGTCTTTACTGAATTGTTATTGGCCGATGAAATCAATCGCGCCACACCGAAAAGCCAAAGCGCATTACTGGAAGCGATGGAAGAAGGGCAGGTGACTATTGAGGGCGCAACACGTCCCTTACCTGAACCGTTTTTTGTGATTGCTACGCAAAACCCTGTCAGCCAAGGCGGCACCTTTAATTTGCCTGAATCGCAGCTGGATCGATTCTTAATGCGCCTGTCGTTGGGCTATCCCAGTACCCATGCTGAGCGACAGTTATTGCTCGGCAGCAGTCGCCGGCAATTACTCACCGAACTTAAACCCCTGATTGAGCGTGCAGACTTATTAAGCGTGCAGCAACAGGTCAGTGCTGTGCGAGCCAGTGAAACCTTAGTCAACTATATCTTGCGCTTGGTAGAGGCCACACGTACTCATGCGCAGTTGGAGTTTGGTTTGTCACCACGTGGCAGTTTAGCGTTATTGGCTGCGGCGAAAGCTTGGGCGTTTTTAGCTGGACGTGATTATGTCATTCCGGAAGATGTGCAAGTGGTGTTTCCTGCTGTCGCCAGCCATCGCCTGCGTGAGCAAAACAGTTCGCAAGGTTTCGTCAGTACCGCACTAGTACAAAACTTATTAAACGAAGTCCCAGTTTTGTAATGCTGAATCAGCTCTTTAAGCCTTTACAGCAGCGATTTGCACTCTGGGTCGCGCGCCGTGTGCCTCCGGTGCGCAGCTTACAACTGCGTCAGCGGCATATTTTTATTGTGCCGACAGTCACCGGTATTGCCTTTGCTTTGGCTTTATTGCTGATGTTGCTGGTGGCAATTAACTATCAAAACAGCTTGGCCTATGGACTGACTTTTTTATTGGCCTCATTGGGCTTGCTCAGTATGTTTCATACCTGGCGTAACTTAGCTGGATTAACCATCAGCGCGGCGGGTACATCGCCTTGTTTTGCCGGTGACAATGGTGTGTATCGATTGCGTTTGCACAGCGCCAAACAAAGTTATCAAGCCATTGCCGTGGGCTGGCCGAAGCAGCCATTTAGGTTGGCTGATGTCGCGCATGATGCTGAGCAGGTGCTTGAATTAGCGCTACTCGGGCAGAAACGCGGTTGGCAGCAGGCGCCGCGTTTACGTATTGAAACCCGTTTTCCATTGGGCTTGTTTGTCGCGTGGAGTCAGGTGGATTTAGACCAAGCGGTGTTGGTCTATCCTAAGCCGTCTGCCGATGCTGTAGTGATCAGTGCCGGGCAGGGTGATCAGCACGAGAGCCAGCAGGCCAGTGAGATTGCTGGTGTGGATGACTTTCAAGGTTTGGCAGCGTGGCAGCCAGGCGATTCTTTACGTCGTATTCACTGGAAAGCCTGGTCTAAAGGCCAAGGTTTATTGATTAAACAGTTTAGTGAGCAGCGTGGGCAGCAACAGGTGTTGGATTTTAATCAGTTAAATGGACCTGTTGAGCTGCGCTTATCGGTGCTCTGTGCGCAGATACTTAAAATCAGTCAGACTGAGCAACCCTATAGCCTGTTATTACCTGGGCAACAGCTGGGCCCTGATAGCGGCGCTGAACACCGCCAGCGTTGTCTGCGTGCCTTGGCCTTGTATGGAGTGCGCCCAGTATGAGAGCTGTTCAACCGATAGGAGAGGGAATTCCACGCACCAGTCTGATGTGGCTGCTGATTGCGCAAGCCTTGGTGATTATTCCGCATCTAGTGCATGTGCCACTGTGGTTGGTGGGTTTGTGGTTGGGGTGCGCGGTCTGGCGTATTCAAGTGTTTCGTATGCGTGTGCCATTCCCCAATAGCTGGGCTAAAGCAGCGTTGCTGCTTAGCAGTGGTTTTCTTATATATTTAAACCGTGGCAGCTTGATTGGTTTAGAAGCGGGTGTGGCGCTGCTGATTACCGCGTTTATTCTTAAACTGCTGGAAGTCCGCACGCGCCGCGATGCCTTGGTGCTGATATTTCTAGGTCTGTTTAGTGTTGTCACCAGCTACTTATTTACCGACAGTTTGCTGGCTGCGCTCTACAGTATTTTACCAGTACTGGCGTTGCTGTCTGCCTTATTGGGATTGCATCAAAGCAATTTTGCTGTGCAGCCGTTGGCCACATTAAAGTTAGCCAGCAGTCTGTTGCTGCAAGCGGTGCCGTTGATGGTGCTACTGTTTGTGTTGTTTCCGCGTTTGGAGCCGCTGTGGAGTTTGCCGCAGCCGTCTGACAAAGGCATGACAGGATTATCCAGTAGTATGTCGCCGGATGATATCGCCGAACTTGGACAGTCATCGGCATTAGCTTTTCGTGCACGCTTTCAGGGTGAGATTCCAGCGCAGTCGACTTTATATTGGCGAGCATTAACTTTGCCGCACTTTGATGGTCGCAGTTGGTCCATCAGTCAGGCTCTTGGCGCTGTTGAGCCCGAGTGGCAAGCGCTTGGCGAACCGCTGAATTACAGCGTGATTATGCAGCCCAGTACGCAACCATGGCTGTTTAGCTTGGATGTTGGCAGTAGCCCGCAGGCCGATATTCGCTTAATGCATGACTTTCGCTTACAGCGCAGCACGCCGGTGACTCGTGCTTATCAATATCAAGCTCAATCATGGCCACAG
>JAVETP010000208.1:0-3050 GCA_034006005.1 Pseudomonas sp. | reverse complement strand
TGGGCGTCGAGCAGCAGCGTGAGTTTTTACAATTACCGCGCTTAGGTAATCCACAAACCCGGGATTGGGCGCAAGCATTGCGAGATGAATATGCCGATGACGAAGCGCTGGTGACCGCCATGCTGCGTCACTTTAACCAAGAGCCTTATCACTACACGCTAAAACCACCGTTATTGGGCAATGACAGTGTCGATGAGTTTTTATTTAGCAGTCGACGCGGCTTTTGCGCGCACTATGCTGGCGCGATGGTCTTTACTTTACGCGCTGCGGGTATTCCGTCACGGGTGGTGGCCGGCTATCAAGGCGGTGAAACGAATCCAGCAGGGCAGTTTGTGCAGGTGCGCCAATTTGATGCGCACGCTTGGGTTGAGTATTGGCAGCCGGAGCATGGCTGGAAAAGTGTCGATCCAACCTTTCAAGTGGCTCCAGAACGTATCGAGCGCGGCTTACAAGAAGCACTGCAAGATGAAGCTGATGTCTTTCAAGGGGATGTGTTCTCGCCTTTGCGCTATCAGCATATTGCTTGGGTCAATCAGCTGCGTATGGGCTGGGAGCATTTAAATTACAGTTGGCAGGCGAATATCTTAGGTTATCAACGTGAGCGTCAGCAGGCTTGGCTTAAACAGTGGTTTGGCGAACTGGATTGGCAGACTATAGGTTTGCTCTTGGTATTGAGCGCAGCACTGATTATTGCTGTGCTGGTGCTGTGGATGTTTAAACCCTGGCAGCGGCAGCGCGATCCTGTGCAACGTATCCTCAATGATTTTCAGCGGGTGTTGCTGCGACGAGGTTTTCAACGTGAGACTGGCGAGGGCTTGCGTAGTTTTGGCCAGCGTATTGGTATGCAATTATCAGCAGAACAGCAGCAAGCGTTGCATCGTTTTATCGAGCTCTATGAACAGCAGCACTATGCTGAGCAGACGCTTGATTTAGTGGCCTTGCGCCAGGCTTTGGCGCAGGTGAAAAAGTAGCAGCGTTGCCATTGAAAGCATAAGTTCCAGTTAATGACCGGCAATGCGTGGCCTTTTCATATAATATGCCGCCGCATACTAATTCGATTTTGGAGGCCTTGCGTGCCTATTACCGTATGGGGGTTAGCGATTGCTCAAGCATTGCTGACCACAGGAAATATTTTACTGGTCGCGGTGTCGGCTTTAATTGGTAAACAATTAGCCAGTCATCCCGCGTTAATCACCTTGCCGGTTGCCTTGCAGTTTACTGGGATGATTTTAGCAACCTTACCCGCCGCACACTTAATGCAGAAAATGGGTCGTAAAGTTGGTTTTATTCTGGGTAACTGCATTGGTTTGTGTGGTACTTGGGTGGCTTTACAGGGCCTGGAAGCCAGTAGCTTAATGCATTTTGCCACTGGTACCTTCTTGATCGGTATGGCCATTGGTACCGCGCAGCAGTATCGTTTTGCGGCCTTAGATGTCTGCTCAGTGGAGCAGCGCCCGCGTGCCATTAGTATGGTGATGGCGGGTGGTATTTTGGCCGCGGTGTTGGGGCCTAATTTAGCGATCTGGTCGCGTCAGTGGTTTGATGGCAATCCTTTTGTTGGAGCCTTTTACGGCCTGTTTTTGATCTATATCTTGGCCTTGATACTGATTGCCAGCTTACCTTTAGCTGTGCCAGTCAAAAACGCAGCTAAGCAAGCCACGCGCAGTTATCGTGAGCTGTTTAAACAGCCTTTATTAGTTGCTGCGATTGCTTCAGGTGCTGTGGGCTATGCGGTGATGGTGCTGTTAATGACCGCCACTCCGATAGCGATGCAGGGTGATGAATTTCCCTTTAAAAATATTGCTTGGGTGATTCAATGGCACGTGCTGGGTATGTATGCACCGTCATTTTTTACCGGTAGTTTGATTCGTCGCTTTAGCTCGCGCACCGTGATTCTATGGGGTTGCATGATTCTTGCGCTCTGTGTCTTGGTCAATGTCTTAGGTAATAGCTTCTGGCATTACTTGGCGGGCTTATTACTCTTGGGTGTAGGCTGGAACTTCACCTTTATTGGTGCCACGCATTTGCTCACCTTTACTTATGAGCCGGCCGAGCAGGGTAAAGTGCAGGGCATCAACGAGTTTATGGTGTTTACCGCGGCTGCTTTGGGCAGTTTATTGGCGGGTGTTGGCGTCGATAAATTGGGTTGGGTCTGGCTCAACTTGGCCTCGCTGCCACCGGTGATTATTGTTGCATGGTGGATTGTGCGCTTGGCTGATGAGCGTGCGCGCGTTCGACAGAAAAAGTAATAGCTAGATCACTGATCTCACCTGTGTTGCCCAATTAAAAGGGCGGGATAGGTGATATTATTATTCAGCTGTAATTTAAACCATCATACAGGAGAGGTGTAAGCTTAGACTCACCATTTCCTTTTTATTCAGTAATTAGAAGTAGGTGAGTTGCGTGATGAACTATTTCTGCTGCGTACAAATTAAGCTCAGTGAATTAGTGCAGTTGATGGCACGTAAAAGCTCTAGTGCTGCTACAGCAGTTTTTCGCAGGTCAGCAAGATGAAAAGACGTTGCAGTTACTCAATCGAATGCCTTAGATAGGCACTAGATAGCAATCGTTAGCCTAAGGTTGGCTTTGAAGTGATCCCCACCTTAAGCGATGGGGATGGCTGCAACTAGGCGCTATTACTTAGGCCAATAATAACTATCAGGCTGCTCACGCGCACCAAAGATGGCTTGGCCAATGCGTACAATAGTTGCACCTTCAGCAATGGCGATTTCAAAGTCACCCGACATGCCCATGGATAGCTCAGTCAGTTGCATGCCTTCTGGAGCATTGGCTTGTAAGCTGTCGCGCAGTTCACGCAGCTGCACAAAGCAGCCACGCACGGCTTCTGTGTCTTCTGAGTTCATGGCCAGAGTCATTAAGCCGCGTACGCGTAAACGTTTGAATTGCCCTAGCTGGGCAACCAGTTCAGGTGCTTGCTCTGGATTGATGCCGTATTTGCTTTCCTCACCGGATGTATTGATTTGCACCAGTACATCTAAATAGCGGTCTTCGATGGTTAAGCGTTGGTCGAGTGCTTCGGCTAAACGTAG